>NZ_JAYKYQ010000005.1:0-483118 GCF_035544775.1 Nocardia implantans
GCGGTCCGGCCGACTGCACCGGATTCTCTTCTCCGCCGGAGGGGATGGTGGATCTTGCTTCCGGTGCAGTTCACCTGCCCGGCCAACCAGACATCTCATCTCCAACGACAGTGAATGTACTCCCCGCTTTCCAGAATGTCTACACCCTGCGATACAGATTTTCCCGCTTACCGAGTAGCTGTTTTCTGTCATGGATCGTCCGCCGCCGGCATCCTGCTCGTCACCAGCACATTCGATAGGCGAGCCGGTTGTTGTCGGCCGGTAGGTCGCCGACGGTGCGCAACGCGCCGGAGGCGTTGGAGATGAGCGGCGAGGACGAGCGCGACCGAATCCCGGTTTGGCCGGGTGTTATCGACGAGGTGGGACGACGTTTGCCGTGCCGCGTTCCAGAGCGTGTCGCAGTTCGGTTCGATCATCGAAGGCGAGTGTTACGGCGCCGTATGTTTGCACGGGGTCGTGTCCGCGGCCGGTGACGACGAGGACGTCGCCGGCTTGGGCGAGGGTGACGGCCAAGGCGATCGCGTCGGCGCGTCTGGGTTCGAGAATGACTTCGGCGTGGCCGGCGGCGTAGGCGCCTGCGGCGACGTCTTCTCGCAGTCGCGCGGGGTTGTCGGAGAAGGGGCTTTCGTCGGTGACGATGACCGTGTCGGCGAAGGTTGCCGCTGTCCAGCCAAGGGGGCGGCGTTTGCCGGGGTCGCGTTCACCGGTGGCTCCGATGACGACGATGATCTTGCCGCTGGTCAATGATCGCAGGTAGGGGAATTGGCGTTGTTGGCCTGCGGTGTTGTGCATGTAGTCGACGAAAGCCAGGAACGGTTGCCCGGCCTCGATGCGCTGCATCCGGCCTGGGACGCATTCCAGACTTTCCATGCCTTCGATCGCGGGTTCCGGATCGACGCCTGCTGTGGAAAGGGCCGCGATCGCGCCGAGGGCGTTGTCGACCTGATGACGGCCAAGGAGTCTGAGCCGGACCGCGGTGCTGCGGTCGGCGCCGTGCACAATGAACGAGGTGTTGTGTTCGTCGAGCCGGATGTGGTCGGCGTAGAAGTCGGCTGCTGTGGATTGTGTCGAGAACGTGCGGTGGGGAAGTGCGGTTTCCGCGGCGAGTCGTCGGCCGTAGTCGTCATCGATGCCGATCACGGCGGACTCGCATCGCTCAGGCGAGAACAGTTTCGCCTTCGCCGAGTAGTAGTTTTCGAGGTCGTTGTGGAAATCCAGGTGATCCGCGCCGAGATTGGTGAAAACGCCGACGCGGAATCGAATCCCTTCGACGCGGTGTAGAGCCAGCGCGTGACTGGACACTTCCAGCGCGACCGCGGACACGCCGCTCGCGTGGAAGGTCGCCAGGGTTTGTTGCAGTTCGCTGGCCTCGGGTGTAGTCCGCACGGCCGGCCGCTCGCCCCACGGTCCGCGGATCTCGACGCCGCTGATCAAACCGGTTTCGATCTTCGCCCCCCGCAGGCCCGCGTCGAGCAGATAGGCGGTGCTGGTCTTGCCGTTGGTTCCGGTGACGCCGAAGACGTCGAGTTCGCGGGAGGGGTGACCGTAGATCCACGAGGCGAGCGGCCCCAGCACACGTCGGGGGTCATCGACCAGAAAGGTCGGCAGCGCCTCACAGGGCCGGTCGCTGATCGCCGCGACCGCGCCGCGGGCCGCCGCCTCGACCGCGAAAGCGGCGCCATGGTGGCGGGCGCCGGGTAGCGCCGCGTACACCTCGCCCGGCGCGACCAGCCGCGAATCCTGACTGATTCCGGTGATCGTCGATTCCGCCGCGAGACCGTCCGGTGGCCCCGGCGCGCCCAAGCGCAGGGCGAGATCGCTCATCGACCGGCGATGCGGCGGTCGCGGACGATCGGCACCCCTGATCTGCGCGGTCATGCTGGACAGTGAACCACCTCACATCCGCTGACTTGCCGAACTGCGCCGGTCGCGTCGCGACCATCGGTGCGGCGCGGGTCGAGGGCGTCCAACGACGCCATCGGGGGCACGCGTTACCCGGAAGGCGTACAAGTCGAGTTCGTCGCACGGTCGCGCGACTCCTCGGTCAACCGAGTTTCGGCCTGCTCCTCTACAGCGCCGCTTGGGCGGGCTTCCGGGTCCGAGACCACTTCCGGATGCTCGTCGGCGGCCTGTCCGAAGCGGCCGACTCCCCCCGACGTCGCCGCGTGGGCCGGTCTCCTGAACGTCCATTGCGCCCTGCGTCCACAGGACCCGGCCGCGACGACACCGACAGGCTCGAGTTGGCTCCCTAGGTTGTGCCACGACCCGACGCAGCGTTCGCAACTCGAGCACACGGCCGCTCGATGACGCCTCCGACTGCGACCTTGATGGCTCGCAGGGTGATGGGCTGTCTGATCCGGTACGCGGTAGCGAAACCTTCGAGCGCGAAGGCGGCGGGGTCGCGGTGCCCTCGGTCTCCTAAGTTCGCGGGTACTCGGTCGGCGGGGTTCGTTCCGGGCGCTGCGATCCAGTATTGACTGGATCACCAATGCCCCGTACGGTGACTGCATTCACATTTTGAAACGTTTCAATCGAGGTTGAACCTATGCCCGACACCATGGAGCGTGTCTGCTTCCTGCTGACTTTGCGGCCGGACCGGATCGAGGACTATCTGGCCGCGCATGCCACGGTGTGGCCGGAGATGCTGGCGGCGCTGCGGGCGGCGGGTTGGCGGAACTACTCGCTGTTCCTCCGTCCAGAGGACGGATTGGTCGTCGGCTACCTGGAAACCCAGGACTTCGCACGCGCACAGGCGGCGATGGCGGCCACCGAGGTCAACGCGCGCTGGCAGGCGAGCATGGCCGAGTATTTCCAGGCGTCCCCGTTCTCCCGGGTGCAGCCGGACGCGCGTCCGGACGAATCCGTGCACCGCCTCGCGGAGTACTTCCACCTCGACTGACCCATCGTCCCCACTCCGCTTGGAACCCACTGCTAGACCCGAGGAATACCAATGAAGGTAGGCGCACGAACCACCACCGGGTGGAAGGCGACGATCTCCGTCGCGATGTCCAACTACATCGAGGCCGGCTCCATCATCGCCATCGCCACCAGCCTGACCTTCTGGCAGGACGCGTTCGGCATCAGCAACTTCGCCGTGGGCCTGCTGGCCGCGCTGAGCGCCAACGCCTTCGGCGCGGCGATCGGCGCGGGGATCGGCGGGCCCCTGTGCGACCGCTTCGGCCGCAAGGCGATCTACACCTACGACCTGCTCGTCTACATGGCGGGCGTACTGCTCGCGGCGTTCGCGATGAACTTCGCGATGCTGCTGGCCGCGTTCGTGATCACCGGTGTCGCGGTCGGAGCGGGGGTGCCCGCTTCCTGGACCTACATCGCCGAGCAGGCGCCGACCACCAACCGCGCTCGCCACGTCGGTACCGCGCAGCTGGCCTGGTCGGTGGGGCCGCTGGTGGGATTCGCCTTGGCCGCCGCGCTTGCGCCGCTGGGATTGCTCGGCTCGCGGCTGATCTTCCTGCATCTGTTCGTGGTGGCGGCCGTGGTCTGGTGGATCCGGCAAGGGCTGGCCGAATCGAAGATCTGGCAGGACGAGGCGGCCTCCGGTGCGAGCGCATCGCTGCGGTCGACCACGGGTGGGCAAGGGCTGCGCGGGCTGTTCTCGCGCCGGATCAATCTCACCGCCCTGCTCGTGCTGATGGGCATCTACGGATTCTGGAACACCGTCGCAGGCCAGGCCGGCATCTTCATGCCGCGGGTCTACGACAGCGCCGGTGTGCACAGTGCCGTGCAGCAGAACCTGCTGCAGGTGCTGGTATGGGGGTGCACCGTCGCGGCCACGTACTTCGGTTTCATGGCTTACGCCGACCGGATCTCGCAGCGGCTGCTCTACCTCATCGGCGCGGCGCTGGGGGTGCTGGCTTGGTGCGTGCTGGTGTTCTTCACCGACGCCGGGATGCCGACCTTGCTGCTGTTCGCGGTGCTGTGGGGAATCTCCAGCGGCATCGGCGCGCAAGCGTTCTACAGCCTGTGGACCAGCGAACTTTTCGCCACCCCCTATCGGGCCAGCGCTCAGGGTTTCCTGTTCTTCGTGGTCCGCTCGGCCACCGGCCTGCTCAGCTACTTCTTCCCGACCATGCTCGCCGCCACCGGGCTCACCACCGTCGGCTTGCTGCTGGTCGGACTGCTCACCGTCGCGCTGGTGATCGGTGCGGTGTTCGCGCCGCGGACGCAGGGCAAGACGCTGCGCGAGATCGAAGTCGAGCGCTACGGCAGCCCCGTGGGCGAGCTCGGCGGAGTCGGGCCGCGCACGGTGATCAGCACCGAGACCGGTCGCGGTGTCGAGGGCGCCCCGGTGGGAGGGCACTGACATGACCGACCCGTATCTCCCTGCCCCCGTAAAAGGAGCGCCGCTCGTGTCCGTCGACACCGTCCTGGAGTCCCTCGCCATCGAGTTGCCGTCCTGGGCGTTCGGTAACTCCGGCACCCGGTTCAAAGTGTTCGGGACCCCCGGCACGGCCCGCACCGTCCACGAGAAGATCGCCGACGCGGCCACCGTGCACCGGCTCACCGGGCTCGCACCCACCGTCGCGCTGCACATCCCATGGGACACCGTCTCGGACTACGGTGAACTCGCGCGATATGCCGAAGATCTCGGGGTCCGGCTCGGCACGGTCAACTCCAATACCTTCCAGGACGACGACTACAAGTTCGGCAGCCTGACCCACACCGACAAGCGGATCCGGCAGAAGGCGATCGACCACCACTTCGACTGCCTGGAGATCATGGCGGCCACCGGGTCGCGGGATTTGAAGATCTGGCTGGCGGATGGCACCAATTATCCCGGCCAGGGCGATATTCGGGGGCGCCAAGATCGTCTCGCCGAATCGCTGGCCACCATCTACCGGCATGTCGGTGCGAACCAGCGGTTGGTGCTGGAGTACAAGTTCTTCGAGCCGGCCATGTACATGACCGACGTACCGGATTGGGGTACCGCCTACACCCAGGTGAGCGCGCTCGGGGAGCGGGCGGTGGTGTGCCTGGACACCGGGCATCACGCACCGGGCACCAATATCGAGTTCATCGTGGCGCAGTTGCTGCGGCTGGGGAAGCTGGGGTCGTTCGACTTCAATTCTCGGTTCTACGCCGACGACGACCTGATCGTCGGCGCGGCCGATCCGTTCCAGCTGTTCCGCATCCTGTTCGAAGTGCTGCGCGGCGGCGGCCTCGACCCGGCGTCCGGGGTCGCGCTGATGCTCGACCAGTGCCACAACATCGAGGACAAGATCCCCGGCCAGATCCGCTCGGTGCTCAATGTGCAGGAGATGACCGCGCGCGCCGCGCTGGTCGATCTCGACGCACTGGCCGCCGCCCAGGAGGCGGGGGACGTGCTCACCGCCAACGGTGTGTTCATGGACGCCTTCTACACCGACGTCCGGCCGCGGCTGGCGGCCTGGCGCGCCGAGCGAGGCTTGCCGGAGGACCCCATGGCCGCCTATGCCCGCTCCGGGCAGCAGGAACGGCTCACCGCCGAACGCGCCGGGGACAGCGCCGCCTCCTGGGGCGCCTGACCACATCGACCACCCGAAACGAGGAAAGAACCTGTCATGACCCACCCCACGGTCGCGGACCTCATCGCCCGGTCCAACCGGCTCGGCGCCGACCCGAAGAACACCAACTACGCCGGCGGCAACACCTCCGCCAAGGGCACCGACACCGACCCGGTGACCGGCGAGCCCGTCGAGCTGATGTGGGTCAAGGGCTCCGGCGGTGACCTCGGCACGCTCACCGAGCAGGGCCTGGCCGTGCTGCGGCTGGACCGGTTGCGTGCCCTGGTCGGCGTCTATCCGGGTGTCGAGCGCGAAGACGAGATGGTCGCGGCGTTCGACTACACGCTGCACGGTCGCGGCGGCGCCGCCCCCTCCATCGACACCGCCATGCACGGCTTGGTGGAGGCGGCGCACGTGGACCACCTGCACCCGGACTCCGGGATCGCGCTGGCCACCGCCGTGGACGGCCCGGCGTTGACCGAGAAGATCTTCGGCGACCGGGTGGTGTGGGTGCCGTGGCGGCGACCCGGTTTCCAACTGGGCCTCGACATCGCCGAGATCCGCAGGCGCAACCCGCAGGCGATCGGCACCATCCTCGGCGGGCACGGCATCACCGCCTGGGGCGACACCTCGGACGACGCGGAGGCGCATTCCCGCGAGATCATCCAGACCATCGAGCGTTTCCTGCAGGTCAACGGCAAGCCCGAGCCGTTCGGGGCCGTGCTGCCGGGATATGAGGCGCTGCCCGAGTCGCAGCGCCGGGCCAAGGCGGCCGCGCTGGCGCCGTTCCTGCGTGGACTCGCGTCCACCGACCGACGCCAGGTGGGGCACTTCACCGACACCGCCCCGGTGCTCGAATTCCTCTCCCGCGCCGAGCATCCGCGGCTGGCCGCGCTCGGCACCAGCTGCCCGGACCACTTCCTGCGGACCAAGGTCGCGCCGCTGGTGCTCGACCTGCCCGCGGACGCGTCCGTGGAGCGGTGCAAGGAACGGCTCACCGAACTGCACGAGGCGTACCGGGCGGAGTATCGCGCCTACTACGAGCGGCACGCCACCCAGGACTCCCCGGCCATGCGCGGCGCCGACCCGGCCATCGTGCTGATCCCGGGCGTCGGCATGTTCAGCTATGGCGCGGACAAGCAGACCGCGCGGGTGGCGGGCGAGTTCTATCTCAATGCCATCAATGTCATGCGCGGTGCCGAGTCGGTGTCTCGATACCAGCCGATCGACGAGGCCGAGAAGTTCCGGATCGAGTACTGGGCGCTGGAAGAAGCCAAGCTGGCCCGCCGGCCGAAACCCAAGCCGCTGGCCACCCGGATCGCTTTGGTCACCGGCGCGGCGTCCGGCATCGGCAAGGCCATCGCCCAGCGGCTCGCCGCCGAGGGCGCCTGCGTGGTGGTCGCCGACCGGGACGGCGAGAAGGCCATCGAGGTCGCGGCCGAGATCGGCTCGGCCGACGTGGCGGTCGGCATCAGTGCCGACGTCACCGATGAGGGGCAGGTCCAGGCCGCGGTGGACGCGGCGGTGCTCGCGTTCGGCGGCCTGGACCTGGTGGTCAACAATGCCGGACTGTCGCTGTCGAAGTCGCTGCTCGAGACAACCGAAGCGGACTGGGACCTGCAACACGACGTCATGGCCAAGGGCTCATTCCTGGTTTCCAAGGCGGCGGCCCGTGTGCTGATCGACCAGCGTATGGGTGGTGACATCCTCTACATCTCGTCCAAGAACTCGATCTTCGCCGGTCCGAACAACATCGCGTACTCGGCGGCCAAGGCCGACCAAGCGCACCAGGTGCGGCTGCTTGCCGCCGAACTCGGCGAACACGGCATCAAGGTCAACGGCATCAACCCCGACGGGGTAGTGCGCGGCTCGGGCATCTTCGCCGGTGGCTGGGGCGCGCAGCGCGCCGCGGTCTACGGGGTGGAGGAGTCCGAGTTGGGCGCCTTCTACGCCCAGCGCACCCTGCTCAAACGGGAGGTGCTGCCCGAGCACATCGCCAACGCCGCGTTCGCGTTGTGCAGCGCGGACTTCTCGCACACCACCGGCCTGCACGTGCCGGTCGACGCCGGGGTCGCCGCGGCGTTCCTGCGATGACCGCGACCGGCGCGGTGGCCGCGGTCGATCTAGGGGCCACCAGCGGACGGGTGATGCTCGCCCGGGTCGGCCCGGGTCGGCTCACCATGCGGCAAGTCGCCCGGTTCGCCAACGATCCACTGCCGCTGTGGAACGGCGTTCGCGAGGCACTGCACTGGGATCTGCCCGGGTTGTACCGGCAGGTCGGGCGCGGGCTGGCCGAGGCCGCCCGGTCCGAACCCGCGTTGCTCGGCGCCGGAATCGACTCGTGGGCGGTGGATTACGGCCTGTTCCGCGACGGTCGGCTGCTCGGACTGCCCTACCACTACCGCGACGGCCGTACCGCCGACGGTGTCGCCGCCGCGCACGCCGTCGTCGCACCGTCGGATCTGTACGGCCGCAACGGCCTCCAGTTCCTACCGTTCACCACCGTGTACCAGCTCGTAGCCGAGCGGATCGCGGGCACATTGGCCGCCGCCGACTCGGCTCTGCTGATTCCGGACCTGCTGGGCTTCTGGCTCACCGGAACCCGGGTCACCGAGCGGACCAACGCGTCCACCACCGGCCTGCTCGGCATCGACGGCCGCTGGGACGCCGACCTGCGGGCGCGGCTGAGGCTGCCGAGCCTCTTCCCGGCGCTGGCTGATCCCGGCACCCCGCTGGGCCCGGTACTGCCCGGTGTCGCGTCGGCGTTCGGGCTGGACCGCCGACTCACCCTGAGTACCGTCGCCTCGCACGACACCGCGTCCGCGGTCGCCGCTGTCCCGATGGCGCCGGAGTCTGCGGCCTACATTTCCTGCGGCACTTGGGGTTTGGTGGGCGTGGAACTGTCCGACCCGCTGATCGGCCCGGCGAGCCGGGCCGCCAACTTCACCAACGAGGCGGGTCTGGACGGTCGCACCCGTTTCCTGCGCAATGTGATGGGGCTGTGGCTGCTCAGCGAATCCATGCGGCACTGGCAGGGCGCGGGCGCGACCTATGATCTGGCCCGCCTGCTCGCCGCGGCCGCCGAAAGCCCCGCGCCCGCAGCAGTATTCGACGTAGACGATCCTGTGTTCCTCGTACCCGGCGACATCCCCCAGCGCATCGCGGAGTGGTACGCGCAGCGCGATTTGCGGGTGCCGGAAGGGCCGGTCGCGACCGTGCGAGCGATCGTGGAGAGTCTTGCCGCCGCTTTCGCCACCGGCGTGCGCACCGCCGCCGAACTCAGCGGCGTCCCCGTGCGCACTATCCACCTGGTCGGCGGTGGCGCGCGCAACCGGCTGCTGTGTCAGCTGCTGGCCGACCACTCCGGCCTACCGGTGCTCGCAGGCCCGGTGGAGGCGACCTCACTCGGCAACATACTGGTCCAAGCCCGCGCACACGGATTGCTGCACGGCGACGTGGACGCGCTGCGGGCCGAGGTGGCCACCGCGTTCCCGTCGCAGCGGCACGAGCCGCGCACCGAACCCGTCAGGAAGGCTGGCTGATGAAGCGACAAGTACCCCGCCCCCGCGATCTCGCACCGCTGCTACGGTTCCGCGCGCCGCGTCTGAACGCGACCCGGCGCCGCCTCGACGCCGCACTCACCATCGAAGACCTGCGCCGTATCGCCAAGCGGCGCACCCCGCGGGCGGCGTTCGACTACACCGACGGCGCCGCCGAAGCGGAGATTTCGCTCGATCGCGCACGGCAAGCGTTCCTGGACATCGAATTCCACCCCGCGATCCTGCGTGACGTGTCCAAGGTGACCACCGGCTGGGACGTGCTCGGCGGTCCTGTCTCGCTGCCCTTCGGCATCGCCCCCACCGGTTTCACCCGCATGATGCAGACCGAGGGGGAGTACGCGGGCGCACGTGTGGCAGGGCGAGCCGGCATCCCCTTCTCGCTCTCCACCATGGGCACCGCCTCCATCGAGGACGTGGCAGCCGCCAACCCGCACGGGCGCAACTGGTTTCAGCTCTACATGTGGAAGGACCGCGACCGGTCCATGGCTCTGGTCGAGCGGGCCGCCGCCGCGGGCTTCGACACCTTGCTGGTGACCGTGGACGTGCCGGTGGCCGGCGCCCGGCTGCGCGATACCCGCAACGGCATGTCCATCCCACCCGCGCTCACCCCGGCCACTGTCCTGGACGCGCTGCCCCGGCCGCGCTGGTGGATCGACTTCCTCACCACCGAACCGCTGGCCTTCGCGTCCCTGGACCGCTGGTCCGGCACCGTCGCCGAACTGCTCGACTCCATGTTCGACCCCACGGTGAATTTCGAGGACCTGGCCTGGATCCGGGACCAGTGGCCGGGCAAGGTCGTGGTGAAGGGCATCCAGACCCTCCCCGACGCCCGCGCCGTGGTGGACGTCGGAGTCGACGGCATCGTGCTGTCCAATCACGGTGGACGACAGCTGGATCGGGCACCGGTGCCGTTCCACCTGCTGCCCGAGGTCGCCGCCGAACTGGGCAACGACACCGAGATCATCCTCGACACCGGCATCATGTCCGGCGCGGACGTCGTCGCGTCCATCGCGCTCGGCGCCCGCTTCACCCTCATCGGTCGCGCCTACCTCTACGGCTTGATGGCGGGCGGCGAGGCCGGTGTCGCCCGTGCGGTGGAGATCCTGGCCGGGCAGATCGAGCGCACCATGCGACTGCTCGGCGTGACCTGCCTGGAAGAACTGCAGCCCCGGCACGTCACCCAGCTGACCAGACTTGCCCCGCGCGCGGTGTCCATCCAAGATCGAAGGTGAGGAGTTCGGGCAAAGTATCGGCACATAGGAGGCGCGGTCACCGGTGGTGAGCATGCGGGAAGTGGCCGCTGCGGCCTCGGTGTCGGTCGGCACCGTCTCCAACGTGCTCAACGCCCCCGACAAAGTCGCTCCCGCCACCGTGGAACGGGTACTGGCCGCCATCGATCGCCTCGGATTCGTCCGCAACGACGCGGCCCGTCAGCTCAAGGCTGGCCGCTCCCGCTGCGTCGGCCTGGTAGTGCTCGACATCGCCAACCCCTTCTTCTCCGACGTCGCCCGCGCCGCCCAGCAGCGCGCCGCCGAACACGACCTCGTCGTGCTGCTCGGCTCCAGCGACGACGACCCCCACCGGGAGCGGCTCTACCTCGAAACCTTCGACGAACAAAGGGTTTACGGTCTGCTCATCACCCCTTCCGGGAGCGATCAGGACCGGCTGATCGCCCTGCACAACCGAGGCGTTCCGGTCGTGCTGGTGGACCGCGACGGGCACGGCACCCCCTTCTCCTCGGTCGCCGTCGACGATGTGGCCGGTGGAGAACTGGCCGTCCAGCACCTGTGCGCCACCGGCCGCCGCCGCATCGCCGTCGTCGGCGGCCCCGCGACGCTCTCCCAGATCGCGGACCGCCGCACCGGCGCTCACCGCGCCGCCGCCGGGCGCCCCGGCGTCACCCTCACCGTTATCGACACACCCGCCCCCACCGTGCTCGCCGGCCGCGCCGCGGGTGAACGCCTCGCCGCCATGCCCGCAGGCGACCGCCCCGACGCCGTCTTCTGCGTCAACGACCTGCTCGCCATCGGCGTCTTGCAGGGCCTGACCCTGCACGGCGTCACGGTGCCCGACGACGTGGCCCTGATCGGTTACGACGACATCGATTTCGCCCAGTCCGTCGTCGTCCCGCTCACCTCGATCCGCCAGCCGCGCGCGGACATCGGATCCTCTGCCATCGACCTTCTGGTAGCAGCGGCAAACGATCGGCAGCAGGGGCAGGAACATATCTGTTTCCGCCCCGATCTCGTCGAGCGTGCCTCCACCGTCGGCTGAACGATCCGACGACTTCCGATTATCGGTGACACCTGTCCCAGGAGGTGAGCGGCCACGACGCGTCGCGAGTGCGACGACTTCCGGTGATCCGCCGACTTCGTGTCTCGGAGGTGTTTCTCTCCTGAGCGAGCGGCGGTGAGCGTACGGCCCGGGTAAGGCGCGGTGTCATGCCTGCGCACGCGGTGCATGAGGAGATCTGCCTGTTCTGGCCGTCGACTGCTATCGTGCAACTAGCACGAGATAGTGACAGGAGATGCGAAGCCCTCATGGACGCAATCGCTGAAGAGGCCCCCACGGCGGCGCTGACGCTCGATCAAAAGATCGCGCTCGGCGCTGGGGCGTCGTTCTGGACCACGCGAGCCGTTCCCGGAGTCCGTTCATTGATGCTCACCGATGGCCCCCACGGACTTCGGGATCAGGGCAAAGCGGGAGATCATCTGGGTATCGGCAGAAGCCGCCCCGCGACCTGCTTCCCGACAGCAAGTGCGCTCGCGTCGTCCTGGGACGTCGGCGTCCTGCAGGGCGAAGCTGCCGTTCTCGAGGGTGGTCACCACCGATTCGCCGACCAGCTTTGCCTGATAGGACACGGGCGGCGGCTGGTTCGAATCGGCATGCGCGGTGGTCATGCCCACCACGACGCCGGTCACGGCGAGCGCGGCCGTGAGCGTCGTTCGGCGAAGTTTCATCGAAGTTCCTCATCGAAGTGGTTCGGAACACTGTCGAGCGACAGTGAGAGGTGTATCACTAGCACGAGACAGTAAGGTAAACGAAAAGTAGCGCCGGTGTCACGTGCTAGTTCGATCAGGCGCTTCGGTGGATGAATCTGTTCGTCGCATCTCCCGACCAGCGGGACACCTGTCGTCGAGAGCGGCCGAGTTGCGCCACGCTGGCGTTGTGGCATCGGAAACCGTCAGGACGTTCTCCTCGGGCATGGTGGAGCGAGAGTTGTTCCGGACGTGCGGACTGCCGCGCGGCTGGCTGGAACCGTCGAGCATCTGGTGTCGGGGAACGGCTATCGGCGTCCCGATCCCTGCGGCGCCTCCCGGTACCGCTCGAATCCAGGCGGCATCCGTAGCACGAGGTGCCTGCGACGCCGTGCTACTCAGAAACGAGGACCGATGCAACTGAACGGAAAGGTTTTGGCCGTCACCGGAGCGGGCAACGGCATCGGCAGGCAGACGGCGCTGCGCCTGCTCGCGCGCGGAGCGCGAGTCGCGCTCATCGACCTGAACGAGGATTGGCTGCGGGAGACGCGTGCGCTCGCCGGCGCGCCGGAGGACCGCCTCTCGCTGCACGTTGCCGATGTCACCGACCCGGCGGCCGTCGCATCGCTGCCCGCCGCGGTGCTGGCCGAGCACGGAGAGGTCGACGGCCTGGTGAACATCGCGGGCATCATCCATCGCTTCGCTCCCGTCATCGAACTCGAGCGTGGCGAGATCGAGCGGGTGGTGCGGGTGAACCTGTGGGGCACCATCGACATGTGCCTGGCGTTTCTGCCCGAGCTGCGGACACGTCCCGAGGCGATCCTGGTGAACATGTCGAGTCTGTCCGGGCTGATTCCCTTTGCGGGCCAGACGATCTACAGCGCCACCAAGGCAGCGGTGAAGCAGTTCAGCGAGGGGCTGTACCAGGAGCTGGCGGACACGAACGTCACAGTCGTCACTGTCTTCCCCGGCAACGTCAGCACGAATCTGAGCGGCAACTCAGGCGTCGCGATGATCGACTCCGGCGGCCGGAAGGTCAGGGCGAGTACCCCCGAGCGTACGGCAGATCTGGTCGTCGCCGGCATGGAGAAGGGCAGCTTCCGGGTGCTTGTCGGGCAGGACGCGAATCTGCTCGACCGGCTCGTCCGCCTCGCTCCGCGCTGGGCGACGAACATGGTTGCCGGGCAGATGAAGAACGTGCTTCGCGCCGAGTGAGCCGGATCGAGCGGAGCAGCCGGCGAGGAGGTCACAGGGATATGCGCGGAATCAACCACATCGTTCTGTACGTAGCGGATCTGGAGCGCAGCTTGGAGTTCTACGAGAGCGTGCTCGGGTTCGAACGTCTGCCCGGAGGCGTCCCGGGTGGCGCGTTCCTGCGCTGCGCGGGATCGGCGAATGACCACGATCTGGGGCTGTTCCGATCCAGGAACCGTGCCGTCCCTGCGGCAGGCTCCGTGGGGTTGTATCACGTCGCCTGGGAGGTCGCGACACTGTCCGAACTCGCGGCGGTCCGCGATCGTCTGAGGCGTGTGGGCGCCGAGATCGGTGCCTGCGACCACGGCTCGACCAAAGCGCTGTACGGTCGCGACCCCGACGGCATCGAGTTCGAGGTGTGCTGGCTGGTTCCGGACGAACATGTCGAGGAGGCGCTGCGGCCGGGCACCGCGATGACGGCTCCGTTGGACATCACGGCCGAGGTCGCGCGTTACGGTGCCGACACCCCGGGCGGCCCGCGCACCGACACGACCATGTGGGAGCGCGTGGCCGCGAGGCTGGCCGCAGGGCGGTGAGCCCCGCTCTCAGCGAGCTGTGGTGACGATATCGGCGGCGTTGTAGAAGGCGCGCATGCTCGTGATGTGTCCGTCGGCGTCGAAGGCCATGACATCGATGGGTTCTACGATGATCACCCGGTCGGGCGTCGTCGTGGTGACTCGCATGTGGAAGGCCGCCGAAGACCCCGAGACCCGGACCACCAGCAGCTCCGCGCTGTTGTCGACGGCGTCGAGCGGGCCGTAGAAGGCGGTGATGGCGTCGCGCCCGCGCCGGACTTCCGCGCCGACGGGGTCTTCCACAGTGGCGTCCTCGGCGTAGAGGGCGGCGATTTCCGCCGCCGTGCCGGTGGTGAGGCGGGACACGTATTCGCGCACCACCGCGGTGATCTGCGCTACCGATGACATGGAGTCCTTTCCCGGCGGCGCTTTCGGCCGCCTCGACCTGCTCATGGCAGCAGACCGGCCCCCAGGCGTGGGGGGCTCGTTCCGCTCGGTGGGAGGCGATCTGGCGCATCGCCGTCGGTCCGGGCGACTCTGCCCGGCATGCGAACCGATATTCCTGAAGTAGTGGCGGCCGCCGAGGTGGCGGAGTGGTCGGACGAGGTCGACGTCGTCGTGATCGGCGCGGGCATCGCCGGGGGTTGCGCGGCGGCCGAGGCCGCGGCACAAGGAGCACGGGTGCTCGTCCTGGAACGCGCGGCGGCGCCTGGCGGGACCTCGGCGATGGCCGGAGGCCATTTCTACCTCGGCGGTGGCACGCCCGTGCAGACGGCGACCGGGCACTCCGATTCGGCCGAAGAGATGGCGAAGTACCTCACCGCAGTTTCACGCAGCCCCGACGTGGACAAGATTCGCGCCTACTGTGCCGACAGCGTCGAGCACTTCCACTGGCTGGAGGACCTGGGCTTCCAGTTCGAGCGCACCTTCTACCCGCAGAAGGCGGTGATCCAGCCCGGTACGCAGGGTTTGATGTACACCGGCAATGAGAACGTCTGGCCGTTTCGCGAGCTGGCGGTGCCGGCGCCACGCGGACACAAGGTTCCCGTCGCCGGTGACACCGGCGGCGCGGCGCTCGTCACCGGGCTGCTCGTGGAGCGCCTCGCGCGCCTCGGCGTAGAGATACGCTACGCCGTCGGCGCCAGGAACCTGGTGTGCGACGGACAGGGCGCGGTCACGGGCGTCGCCTGGAAAGGGTTGTCGCAGCGCGGAGTGATCAAGGCGGGTGCGGTTGTCGTCGCGACGGGTGGTTTCGTCATGAATCCCGACATGGTGCGGCAATACGCGCCGGTCTTGGCCGAGAAGCCCTACACGCTGGGCTCCTCCTATGACGACGGGCTTGGCATCCGCCTGGGCATGTCCGTCGGCGGCGCGACCGAACACATGGACCAGTGCTTCCTCACCGCCCCGATCTATCCGCCCGCCCGCCATCTCACCGGCATCGTGGTCAACGCGCTCGGGCGGCGGTTCGTCGCCGAGGATTCCTACCACGCCCGCACGGCGGGTTTCGTCCTGGAGCAGCCCGGTGCGAAGGCCTACCTGATTCTGGACGAAGCGCATCTGGAGAAGCGCGATTTCCAGTTGGTGCCGTTCATCGACGGCTGGGAGAGCGTCGCCGAGATGGAAGCTGCGCTCGCGCTTCCGGAGGGAAGCCTGCAAAAGACCCTGGACGATTACAACGCGCACGCGGTGCGCCGGGAGGACCCGGCTTTCCACAAGCAGCCGGAGTACGTCGAGCCGCAGGACCACGGACCGTGGGCAGCCTTCGACCTTTCGCTGGGCGCGGCGTCCTACGCCGGATTCACCCTCGGCGGGCTGCGCACGACGGTCGACGGCCGGGTTGTCGGCGGCGACGGTGCGGTCGTGCCGGGCCTCTACGCCGCCGGCGCGTGCGCACCGAGCCTGGCCCAGGACGGCAAGGGATACGCCAGCGGAACCCAACTCGGCGCCGGTTCCTACTTCGGCCGGCGCGCGGGGCGGCATGCGGCGTCGTGGGCCGCGCCGTAGCTGCGGAGCCAATCGATGGCCTCGACCATTTCCCGCTGGCCGAGGCGGGCCCTGAACCGGTCAGCACAAGGCGTCCGGCGCTCCGACATCTCGGGCGACAGCGCGTCGAGCTTGTCCGGCCGGTCGACGGTTTCGCGCGCTCGCCCGTGCCCAAATGCACGACGCGGACCTAACAGCTGGATTCCGCCGCGTCACCGTCGACGGCGACGCGATAGGTGCCGAGCAAGTGCTGGGATGGGCCGCACGGATCGAGATATCCGGCGATGGTCCGGATCAGCGTGGCGCGCCCTTCGACGCGGAAACCGCCGTAGTCACCGGAGGCGTCGGGGTGGAAGACGTCTTCGAGGATCGTCCAGTCGCGGCCGTCGAGCGCGTAACCGTATCGGTTCAGCACGCCGACGATGGCCCGATGGTCGGACTGATCGGGCATGGTGACAGGTCCTCTCCCGGCGGTGCCGTTCGCCGCCGCGGTCCGCTCATAGCAGCAGACCGGCCGCCGTGCGGAGGCCACCCGTTCCGCTCGCCGGGAAGCGCACCGGCTCCGTCCGGTGGGGGCTCCCGCTGAATGGGAGCGCACCGTCCGGTGAGTGAGGCGCGCCCTATCGTCCTGACATGCCAAGTCCTTGTGACCCAGTTCACGCGTGAGTTTCGCGCTTCCGCACACCGGTTCCCGCCGCAGGCGGGGCCGGCGACATCGGTCACCGTTTCCCGGAAGGTCCAGACCATGACCAATCCCGTTGACACCGTCGCTGCCGCCGTCAGCGCCGCCGGCGCCTCGACTTTCGAGGCCCGCAAGGTCTCGAGTGGATACTCCTGGCCGGAGTGCCCGCGGTGGCACGCGGGCGCCTTCTGGTTCTCGGACATGTACACCGGAACTCTCAAGACGCTCGACGCCGACGGCAACGCAACCGTCGTCGTGGACGCGACCGGCCGCGCCGCGAACACCGATGCTCCGATCGTGCTGGGCGGGTTCGGCTGGCTGCCCGACGGCCGCCTGATCGTGGTGTCCATGCACGAGAAGCTGGTGCTGGTGCACGGTGGCGGCGGACCCGGCGACCTGTCGGTGTATGCCGATATCTCGCAGTACTGTTCGGCCGCCGCCAACGACATGGTGGTCGACGCCGACGGTCGCGCCTACATCACCCAGCTCGGCTTCGACATCTTCAAGGGTGAGCAACCGGTCGCCTCTCCGCTGATCGTGGTCGAGCCGGACGGCGCTGTCTTCACCCCGGAGAAGGTGGGTCCGCTGCTGTGCGCGAACGGGATCGCCGTCAGCGCCGACGGCACCAAGGTCTACACCGCCGAGGTCATGGCGTTCAAGATCACCGTGCTCGACCGCGCTCCGGACGGCACGCTGTCGAACCCCCGTGACTTCGCCTCCTGCCCGTTCATGCCCGACGGCATCGGGCTCGACGCGGAGGGCGGGGTGTGGGCGGCCATGCCCGGCGGCGGCTACGTCGCGCGCTTCACCGAGCAGGGCATCACCGACGCGATCCCGATGCCGCTGGAGAACGGCATCGCCTCCGCGTGCCTGCTGGGTGGCCCGGACCGGGACCGGCTCTACATGACGGTCGGGTACGAGGTCTACGACTTCGAGAAGTCGGCCCGGGAGGCGCTGGGCAGCGTCTGGGTGGCCGATGTGGCCCACCGCGGCGGCGACACTCGCCCCTGATCACACCGAGACAGCCAGGAATACGAGGAAAAGACAATGGCAACACTGGATTTCAGCGATCGCGTCGTCATCGTGACCGGCGCGGGTCGTGGCATCGGGCGGGCGAACGCGCTGCTGCTCGCCTCGCGTGGCGCCGCCGTGGTGGTGGGTGACCTCGGTGCCCGCATCGACGGCTCCGGCGTAGAGGGTGACGACCCGGCCGCGGGTGTGGTCGCCGAGATCACCGCCGCCGGCGGCAAAGCCGTCGCCTGCAACGCCGACGTCTCGACCGAGCAGGGGGCGCGCGCGCTGGTCGACGCCGCCATCTCGTCGTTCGGCAAGCTCTCGGCTGTCGTCAACAACGCGGGCATCGTCCGTACCGCG
This sequence comes from Nocardia implantans, assembly GCF_035544775.1. NCBI lineage: Bacteria > Bacillati > Actinomycetota > Actinomycetes > Mycobacteriales > Nocardiaceae > Nocardia > Nocardia implantans. The sequence goes on from NZ_JAYKYQ010000005.1 coordinate 17,851, forward strand.
CCCTTCACGGAGGTGCCGGACGAGGAGTACCAGCGTCATCTCGACGTGCACTACTTCGGCGCGATGCGGTTGTGCCGGGCGGCTTGGCCGCACCTGCTCGAGGCCGACGCCCCGCGTGTGGTCAACACCATTTCGCAAGCGATGCTGGGCAACCCGGGTATGTCGCACTACGGCGGTTCCAAAGGCGCGTTGTTCGGTCTGACCCGCAACTTGGCGCTCGAAGGCTTGGCCGCGGGCATCAAGGTCAATGCCATCGCGCCGGGCGCGGGCACCCGGATGGCCGAGGCAGCGGCCGACACCTTGTCGCCGGAGATCATGGAGTACATGCGCACGGCGCTGCTGCCGGAGCACGTGGCTCCGGTGGTGGCCTATCTGGTGCATCCCGACTGCCAGGTCACCGGTGAGGTGTTCAACGTGGCTGGCGGCATCGTGAACCGGTTGGCGCTGGTCAATACCGTCGGCATCCACGACCCCTCGCTCACCGTCGAGACCGTCGCCGAGCAGTTCGAGCAGATCATGGCGATCACGCCGCAGGCTGTGCCGCAGGTCGTCGCCCCGGCCCAGATGCCGGTGTCCTGAATCCCGACGTCCGTTCCAGGAGCCATCACATGAGCACAACCGAGACGGCGACCGGCACCGAATACCCCTTCGGCGCGGTCGGTCCCGACGAAGCGGCCGCGCGGTACCGGGCGATCGCCGCGGACCGGCCGATGACGAAGATGACGATGCCCTTCGGCGGCGACGCGTGGGTCATCCACCGCAATGCCGCGGCTCGGCAGATGTTGAGCGATCCCCGATTCGTGCGGGAGCCGTTCCGCACCGGTGAACGCGTGACCCCTTACTTCGTGGAGTTCCCGGACTTCTTGCGGACCACCTTGCAGTTCGAGGATCCGCCGCATCACACCAAGCTGCGCAAGCTGGTGCAGCGCTCGATCTCGCCGAAGCGGGTCAAGGCCATGCGTGATTCGGCGGTGGAGTTCGCCGATCATCTGATCGACGAGATGATCGCGAAGGGCGCGCCGACCAACCTGGTGCACGACTACGCGGTGGCGCTGCCGATCCAGATGCTGGCCAACTTGCTCGGCGTGCCGCCGGAGGATCGGCCCAAGTTCCAGAAGTGGAGCTCGTCCACCCTGGCCGTGGCGAACATGCCGGAGGAAGAGGTCGTCGCCAACATGACCGAGCTGGTCGTGTACATGATGGCCCTCATCGAGGAGCGCAGGAAGAACCCGCGCGAGGATCTGCTGAGTGACCTGGCCAACGCTCGCGACAAGGACGACAGCCTCACCGACGCCGAAATCCTGCCGATCGCCCTGGTTCTGATCATCGGCGGGTTCGACAACACCGCGAACTTCATCTGCGCCGGTGTGCTGTCGCTGCTGCGCAATCCCGATCAGCTCGAGCTCTTCCTGCGGGATCCGGACGGGATGGCCCCCACCGCGGTAGAGGAGATCCTGCGGCACGGACGGATGGCGCTGGGCGACACGATCACCGGTGGCGGCGGGCTCGTTCCCTTCGTCGCCACCGAGGACGTGGAACTCGACGGCCAGGTGATCGCCCGTGGCGAGGCCGTGCTGGTCGATCCCGCCTCGGTCAACCACGACGGCGTGGCCGTCGAGAACGACGAGGTCTTCGACATCCGGCGCAGCAACAACCCGCACCTGACCTTGAGCTACGGCTTGCACCACTGCTTGGGTGCGCCCCTGGCCCGGATGGAGATGCAGGTCGGCCTGGCCGAACTGTTCAAGCGACTGCCAGGACTGAAGCTCGACGGGGAGGCGGTCATCGACAAAGACAACCTCACCCAGGCGATCACCGATCTGCCGGTCAGCTGGTAGGAGCAGCGATGCCGAAAGTGTTCTACACCCAGCCCGACGGCGTGGTGAAGGTCGTCGACGGCGTCGCCGGGGACTCGGTCATGTCGACCGCTGTGCGCAACGGCGTGAACGGCATCGTGGGCCAGTGCGGTGGCACGTTGTCATGTGCCACCTGCCACGTCTACCTCGATCAAAAGGAGCTGGGGTTCTTTCCGGAGCCCACCGAGGACGAGGACGACATGCTGGACTGCACGGCATCGGACCGGCAGGACAACTCACGCCTGTCCTGCCAGCTGACCTTGTCGGACGGAATCGACCTGCACGTGACCGTCCCCGACGAACAGGTCTGACCGATGACCGGAGCGCAGGACACGCTTGGCCCGGAGGTGTCGATGCCGCACAGCGTCGTGGTCGTCGGGGCCTCGCACGCCGGTGTACAACTCGCCGATCGCCTCCGTACCGAGGGCTACACCGGAGAGATCACACTGATCTCCCACGAACCACACCTTCCGTACCAGCGGCCACCGCTGTCCAAGGCATGGCTCAAAGGCGAAGCCAGCAGCGACTCGGTGCTGTTGCGCGGTCCCGCCCACTACGAGAACCAGAAGATCGAACTGCTCACCGGGGCGCGCGTGGAGGAGCTCGAGCGGACCTCGGCGGGAGTCGAGGTGCGGTTCTCGCGGGACGGCGAGCGCCTCGTGCGACGGTTCGACCGGCTGGTGCTGGCGACCGGAGCGCGGGCGCGGCGGTTGACGCTGCCGGGCGCGGACCACTCCGACGTGCTCGTGTTGCGCGATCTGGACCACGCCCGGTCGCTCGCCGCCCGGGTGCAGGCCGGCCCCCTGGTGGTGATCGGCGGCGGGTTCGTCGGCCTGGAGGTCGCCGCCACCGCGCGTGCACTCGGGGCCGAGGTAACCGTGATCGAGGCGGGCGAGCGATTGCTCGCCCGCGCGGTGGGCGCGGACACCGCCACCGCCCTGCTCGTCGCCCATCGTGCGATGGGAACCGAGGTCGTGCTCGGCGCGGCGCCGGTGGAAATACTGCACGACGGCGACGGAGTCCGGGCGGTGCGGCTCGATGACGGCCGCGAGATACCGGCGGCGACGGTGCTGGTCGGTATCGGAGCCGAAGCGCGCACCGAGCTGGCCGAGCAGTTCGGGCTGGAGTGCGACGGCGGAATCGTCGTCGACGAGCGGTGCCTGGCCTCCGACGGGTGGACACTGGCGGTCGGCGACTGCACCACCCACGTGTCGAGCACCGGCAGCCGCTACCGGCTCGAGTCGGTGGACAACGCGGTGGAACAGGCCGATACCGCTGCCGCGGTGCTGCTGGGGCGACCGGTCCCCGATCGGGCCGCCCCGTGGTTCTGGTCCGATCAGGGCGATCAGAAGCTGCAAATCACGGGTCTCATCGGTGGCCACACCGCGATGCTCGTGCGGGTCGATCCGCAGCGCCCGCGCCGGCGGGTCGCCCTCTACTTCACCGACGACGCGCTGGTTGCCGCCGAGTGCCTGAATTCGCCGGCCGACTTCGTGGCGTTGCGGTCGGCGCTCGGCAAGGGCCATCGTCCAGGTCCAGAAGTTCTGTCCGACAACGCGGTCCCGCTCAAGAAGCTGCTGGCGCCGGGGCGCGGCTGAGCATCGAGCCGCACGAACCCGGGCCTCCGAGCATCGGCTCCGGGGCCCGTGTCGTGTGTTCGCGCGGCTACGCCTGCCGGAAACGCGCCGCCACCAAGGCGCCGACCTCGGCCATCGCCGCCCGAGCGCGGGCGACCGAGGCGGTCTGCATGGCGAAGCCGTGGCCGACGCCCGGGTAGCGCAGCTGTGCGGTGGGTACGCCGGCGTCCCGCATCCGGTCGCCGTAGGCCTCGACGGCGTCGCGGAGGGGATCGCCGTAGCCGACGGCGATGACGGCCTGCGGCAGACCCGCGAGTGAATCCGCCAGCGCCGGAACGCCGTAGGCGTCGTCGACGGCCGGATCCTCACCGAGGTACAAGCCCTTCATCCAGTCGATATCCGGGGCGGTGAGAAAAGGGGAATCGCCGAACTCGCGCATCGACGGCCTATCTGTGCGCCGTTCGATCCCGGGATAGAACAGCACCTGCTGGGCGATGGCGGGCCCGGCCAGGTCCCGGCCGCGCAGCGCGGTCGCCGCGGCCAGACTGCCGCCCGCGCTGTCTCCGCCCACGCCGATGCGGGCAGCGTCGACGCCCCATGCCGCGGCGTTCTCGCTCACCCAGCACAGGGCCGCGTACGCCTCGTCGTTGGCGACGGGGTAGCGGTGCTCGGGTGCGAGCCGGTACTCGACGTTGAACACCACCGCACCGGTGGCGTGGGCGACATCACGGGCCAGCCGGTCGAACGACTGCAGCGTGCCCATGATCATGCCGCCGCCGTGGAACCAGACGAGTGCGGGCGCGCTCGTCTCCGGTGCCGCGTGCGGCCGGTAGACGCGCAGCGGGATCGTGCCGTGCGGGCCGGCGATCGTCGCGTCGCGTACCGCCGCCATCTCAGGGCCGGGCGGGCGGACGATGGACTCGAGCGAACGGCGGGCCGCCTCGACGCCGACGGTCCGCAGAGGGGCCGCTCCGATGCTCGCCATCCGCTCGACGAGCACGGCGACATCGGGATCCCAGACGAAACAGTACGGCGGATGCCCGGTCGGAACGGTCACTGGTCTACTCCTGGGGAACGGCGGGAACTGCCGGGTGATCCGCGGCTGTGCGCGTGGCGCGCAACATGATCCCGGTGCTCGTCTCCCCACCCCGGCGGTGCTCGTTCATCAACTCGACGAGCCGCTCGTTGTCGTGGCGGGCGAGCGCTTCGATCATCTGGTCGTGTTCGGCCACCACGCGCGCACGGGCGGCCGGGTCGTAGAGATAGGCGGCGTGGTACGGCATGGCCAGCGTCCACAGCCGGCGCACTTCGGCGACCACCAGGTTCAGTGGTGATCGGTCGAAGATCGCGAAGTGGAAGGCGTGGTTGTGCAGCCGCATGGCGAGTACGTCACCGTGCTCAGCGGCGGCGACCACCAGTTCGGCGGCCCGGGTGACCTCGGCGAGGGCGTCTTCGGGAAACAGCGGAAGCGACCGCAGCACCTCGGGCTCGAGCGCGGCGCGCATGAGGTAGATCTGGTCGAAGTCGGACTGTTGCAGACGGGCTACCGTATAGCCGACATTGGGCTCGTGCTCGACCAGGCCTTCGGCGGTGAGGTGGCGCAAGGCTTCGCGGATCGGCAGTCGGCTGACGCCGAGTCGCTCAGCCATCAGGACCTGGCGGATCGGCTGACCCGGCAGCAGTTCACCGCTCACGATCAGCCGCTCGATCTCCTCGACCACCCGTCCGGTGGCCCGGCCGACGTCGCGACCGCCCTCCGCCGCCGCTGCACTGCCGGTTCGCTTGCTCACGGATTCCCGAAGATACCAGCCGCCCGCAGCGCCGCGATCCGCTCGGCGCTGTAGCCCATGGCGCTCAGCACGGCTGCGGTGTCGGCGCCACGCGGCACCGCAGGGCGCGGGGTGCGGTACGGGGACCGACTCAGCTTGATCGGCACCCCGACGCCCCGATAGTCCTCCGTCTCGAGAAACAGGCCGCGATGCCGCGTCTGCGCGGCCCGCAACGCCTCGTCCACGGTGTTGACCGGTGCGGCGGCCACTCCGACCTGTTCCAGGCGCAGCGCCAGCTCCTGCCGCGACCACGGCGCGATCCGCTCGGCGAGGATCGCGACGAGCTCTTCACGGTGGGCGTGGCGCCGGCCGTTGGTGGTGAAGCGTGCGTCGTCGGCGAGTTCGGGCACCCCGAGAGTCTCGGCGAGCGAACGGAACTGTCGGTCGTTGGCCGCGCTGACGAAGAAGTCGCCGTCGGCGGCACGGAATACTTGGTAGGGCACCACCGTCGGATGGAAGTCCCCGGTCCGCTGCGGCACCTTGCCGCTGGCGACCCAGTTGGCCGCGTGCGGATGCAGGAGGGAGATGACCGAGTCCAGCAGCGCCAGGTCGACCAACTGCCCCCGGCCGCTGCGCTCGCGCTCGAACAGCGCCAGCAGGATTCCGTTGACCGCGAAGTTGGCCGTGACGATGTCGACGATCGGCACCCCGACCCGCAGTGGGTTCCCGTCCGGGTAGCCGTTGATGCTCATCAGCCCGCCGAAGGACTGCAGCACCGCGTCGTAACCGGGCAGCCCGCCCATCGGCCCGTCCACGCCGAAACCGGTGATGCGGCAGTAGATCAGGCGCGGATGCCGCTGCGCCAGCACCGTCTCGAAATCGAATCCCCAGCGCGCCATGGTGCCCGCCTTGAAGTTCTCGATCACGACGTCGGCGCAGGCGAGCAGGTGCGCGAGGATCTCGCGGCCCTCGTCGGTGCGCAGGTCGAGACCGATGTTCTCCTTGCTGTGGTTGAGACTGGCGTAGTACGCGCTGCTGGCGCCCTCGTCCACGAACGGCGGGCCCCAGCAGCGGGTTTCATCACCGCCTGGCCCCTCCACCTTGATGACCTCGGCGCCCTGATCGGCCAGCATCTGCGCGGTGTACGGGCCAGCCAGCACACGGCTCAGATCCAGCACGCGCAGCCCGCTCAATACGCCGGCGCCGGTCGTGGTGTCCGCGGCGCGCCAGGCGGCGCGGCCGTCGACGCCCGTCGCGTCGGTGGTGACGATAGTCATCGCGAATACCTTTCTGCGGCAACAGCGTCGGTTGACTCCGCACCGATGATCAGATCCCATGGATCGGCGCCCTCGTCCAGGATTTGCCCGGCCAGGACCTCCGACCAGTACCGCTCCGAGCCGTAGCGGTTGCGCCAGCTCCACAGCGCGGTGGTCGAGCGCCCGAGCATGTGCTCGGAGGTGAATCCGATGGCGCCGTGGATCTGGTGCCCGGCGGCGGCCACCTCCCGGGCCGACGCGGAGGTCACCACCTTGGCGGCCGCGATCGCGGTGCGGCGAGCCGTGTGGTCGGCGGTCGCGGCGGCCTCGGTCGCCGTCTCCATCAACGCGGTCGACGCGGCGAGGCCGGCGAGTCGTTGCTGGATGGCCTGGAACTTGGCGAGGGGGCGACCGAACTGGACTCGCTCGGCGGCATAGCGCAGCGTCCGATCGCGGACCGCACCCGCTGCCGCGGTCAGCGCCACCGCGTACGCGAGTGCTCCGCGTTCCTCGACTTCGGTTGTGTCCACTGGGGATCGGTACAGCCGGACGGGCGTGCCGTCGAAGCGGTAGTCGTCGAGTGCGGCACCCAGCAGGTCGCTGCCTCTCTCCGAGCTGATGCCGGCCGCGTCGGCCGCCACGATCGCGACCGATGGTCGCTCACCCGCGCCGGACGCGGGCAACAACACCACCAGCAGTTGGGCGTCGGACCCGTGGACGACGCCGGTGACGATGCCGTCGAGCACGACACCGTCGCCGGTGTCGCGTGCAGTGCAGCCCTCGCGAGCGATGGCGAGGGTGGCGGGCTGATTCGCCGGGTTGCCGGTGCACTCGGCGACCAGACGGCTCGCCAGCACGGTGTGCTCGAGCAGCATGGTGAGAGCGCCGTGCCGGGCGACCGCGTGCAGCACCGACAGCGCGTCGGCCGTGCTTCCGCCGCTGCCGCCCTGCGCCTCCGGGATCCCGATCTCGGTGAAGCCTGCCTCGGTGAGCGCGGCCCACAGCGCGCCGTCGGTTCCCCCAGCGGGCGTAGTGGTGTCGATCCCGACGCGCTCGGCCATCGAGGCGACCGCCGAGATCAACTCGGGGTTGAGGTAGGTCATCGCAATCCCACTCCGCGCGCGACGATTCCGCGCAAGATCTCGTTCGTGCCGCCCCGCAGGGTGAACGCCGGTGTGTGCAGTACCCCGGCGGCGAGGAGGCGGGCGAACGCATCGCCGCCATGGCGCCGGGGCTCGGTCTCGACGCAGGCGCGAATGGCCTCCACGAGGTCGCCCTCGAAGGTGGAGCCGAGATCTTTCACCATCGCCGCGAGGACGTCGGGCTTGCGGCCCGCGGCGAGTTCGGCGGTGACGGCGAGTGACATCCGGCGCAGCGCCCAGGCGTGCGCGGTCAGCCAACCGAGTGTGACGCGCTGCTGCTCGGTGGCGCCGGTGCGGCGCAGCCGCTCGGCCCACGCGCGCAGCAGCGGCATGGTCGACAGGTAGCGCTCGGGGCCGGACCGTTCGAAGGCGAGCTCGCTCATCACCTGAGTCCAGCCCGCACCGCGCCGACCGAGCAGGGCGTCGGCGCCGACCTGCGCGTCGTGGAAGACGACCTCGTTGAAGTGCGCGCCGCCGTCGATGCTGCGCAGCGGGCGTACCTCGATATCCGCGTGCGACAGGTCGACCACGAACTGCGACAGCCCGGTGTGCCGGTCACCAGGACCGCCGTCGGTGCGGGCCAGCAACACCATGGCGTGCGCCACGTGCGCTCCGGTGGTCCAGACCTTGGTGCCGCTGATCGTCCACGAGCCGTCGGAGCGCTCCACCGCCTTCGTGCGCACCGCGGCGAGGTCGGAGCCGGCGTCGGGCTCGCTCATCCCGATGGCGAAGAACAGCTCACCGGCCGCGATGCCGGGCAGGTAGCGCTGCTTCTGCTGCTCCGTGCCGTTGGCCGAGATGCTCGGCGCCATCTGCCGGTCGGCGATCCAGTGCGCGGCGACCGGTGCACCGTGAGCGAGAAGTTCCTCGGTGACCACGAAGCGTTCGAGGAGGGGACGCTCGTGCCCGCCATAGCGTTTCGGCAGCGTCATGCCGAGCCAACCGCGCGCCCCCAGCCGGGCGCTGAACGCCGGATCGAACCCGCTCATCCAGTTGTCCGGCGCGGGGGAGAAGGAACCGGCGTCGAGTTCCGCGCGCAAGAAGGCGCGCACCTCGCCGCGGACCCGCCGCAGCTCGGCGTCCGCGGCGGGGGAGCCGCCGGGCGCAGTGGACACGGCGGTCATCGTCCGGGCCCCCGCGACGACCAGGAACTCTCGCCCTTGCGCGACATCGACCACATCTGCACACCGCGCTCGATCTCGAGGGCCGACGACCAGCTCACCGCGGGCGGGCCCAGTTCGAGCCGGGCGCTGTTCATGATGCGGCGGGTGAGTTCGGGATCGGCGGCGGCCGGGGCGGTGAGCTCCGCGATGCGCGCGTCGAGGTCGGACTCCGCGGCGGCCAGGTGTGCCAGGCCGCGGGCGACCGCGTCGGTACCGGTCAGCGACAGACCGCAGGCGGCAAGCGCGATGGTGCTCGACCAGCCGACGGCACGGCCGAGCAGTGCCAGGTGCCCGCCGCCGGGGTGGATGCCGCGAGCGAGGAATCCGCTCTCCAGCCGCGCCTCGGGCGTGACCACCAAGAGGTCGGTGGCCATGGCGAGGTTGAGTCCGGCGCCGACCGCGCCGCCGACCACTCGTGAGATGGTGGGAACGGGCAGCATGCCGACCCGGACGAAGGCGCCGTAGACCGCTGACGTGCGGCTCACCGCTTCGGGGGAGGCGGGGTCGGCCGAGGATGTCGCCAGGTCGCGGGTGTCGGCGCCGCTGCAGAAGTAGGAGCCCGCCGCGCGCACCACGACCGCGCCGATGCCGGGGTCGGTCTCCACCCGGGTGCAGAAGTCACCGATCAGCGCGGCCATCTCCAAGGTGATCGCGTTCTTGCGGCGCGGATTGTTGAGTGTCAATTGCGCGACACCGTCCGTGAAGTCGGTCAGGACCGGCGGCTCGGACGGGGCGCCGACCGGATTGTCAGGCGTCATGGGGCCACGGTAGCAGATTGGATCCAAAATAAAATCCAATGATGATTGACAATCCTGACGTCCGGCTCGGAGAGTGTGCAGAGGCAGGACGTCACCCCTGCGATCTGGTGACGAATCGACGAAAGGTGAACTCGTGTTCGAATTGAATGGGCGAATCGCCCTGGTCACCGGTGCGGGCCAGAGCGTGGGGGAGGGCATCGCGACGGTGCTGGCGCGTCAAGGGGCGACAGTCGTGGTGAACGATTTGTTCGCCGATCGCGCGGAGCGGGTGGCGACGGACATCGTCGCCGAGGGCAACAAGGCCATCGCCAGGGCGTTCGACGTCACGGACTACCAGGCGACGGTCGACGCCGTTCGCTCGGCCGAGGCCGAGCTGGGGGGCCACGTGAACATCCTGGTGAACAACGCCGGCGTAGCCGAGGATCGGGTCAGCAAGCCGTTCCGGGAGCTGACGCCCGAGCAGTGGCCGCCGTCGATCGACCTCAACATCTACGGCGCGATGAACTGCATCAAGGCGGTCATCGACGGCATGTGCGACAACGGCTGGGGCCGTGTCGTGCAGATCTCGTCGGGGTCGGCGCGCACCGGCCAGAACATCAATGTCTCCATGTACGCCACCGGCAAGAGCGGCATCGAAGGCTTCATCCGTCATCTCGCCGCCGAAACCGGGCAGTACGGCGTGACCGCCAATATCGTCGCTCTCGGCCTGCAGGCCAACCTGGTGCACAAGATGCCGCCGGAACAGATCGAGCGGCTGATCGCCGGTATCCCGATCGGGCGCTTGGGCGACCCGATCGAGGTCGGCGCGTTCTGCGCGTACCTGGCCTCGAACGAAGCCGGGGGAATGACCGGACAGACGCTCGACTTCAACGGCGGGTCGCAGACCCGATGAGCGGGACCCCGACGCCGGGAGTGAGTCTCTCGCTCACCGCGATCCGCGTCACCGACCTGGCGCGGTCGGCCAAGTTCTACACCGCAGGATGCGGATTCTCCGAAGAGCGGTCCTTCACCACCGACACCTTCGACGCGGTGATCCTGCGGGCCGGAACGGCCGGAGTGGAACTCATCGCACCGCATGGCGCTCCCGCGGCACCCGACCACGGCACCATGCTCGTGAAATTGGTCCTGAACACCGAGGACGTGGCCGGGCTGCTGGACACTGCTTGCGCGCACGGCGGCACCGGGGAAATGCCCGCGACCACGCTGGCCCGGTTCGGCGGCCGCACCATCGGCAAGGTGCGTGACCCCGACGGCTATTTGATCGAGGTCGTGAGTTCCACCGCGCAGCCGAACGACCGCTGAGCGGGATGACCGGGCGTGACGGTGCCGCGCGAGGTCTAGCGTGACGCCGTTCACACCCGGACCGGAGAGATGGAGTGCAGTCGACGATGAGCTGGGGCAGTACCTTTGACGTTGTAGTGGTGGGCTCGGGTGGCGCGGCCCTGGCGGGAGCGCTGGCAGCGACCCACCGGGGTCTGTCGACCTGCGTGATCGAGAAGACGGATCGTTTCGGCGGCACGTCGGCCTATTCCGGTGGCAGCGTCTGGTTGCCCGGCAATCACGTGCTGAAGCGGGACGGTGTCGACGATTCCGTCGAGAAGGGACTCGCCTACTTCTCCGCGCTCGTCGGTGACCGCACCCGCCCCGAGGTGCAGCGTGCCTACCTGGAGACCGGTCCGGTCGTCGCCGACTTCCTGGAGAACACGATCGGCATCCCACTCGAGCACCGGCCTTTCCCGGACTATTTCGACGCGCCGGGACGAAGCGCCAACGGGCGCAGCATCTTCGCCCGCCCGATCTCGGCGGAGGAGGTCGGTGACCGGCTGGGCGACATCCGGCCGGTCGTGCCGGTCGACCAGTTCGGGATCGAAATGGACCGGTCGATGCTCGACGGCGGCCAGGCCTGGATCGCCCGGATGATCCTCGCTCTGGACGCCTCGGGTCGCGCCGAGCTGAAACTGTCCACCCCGGCCACCGGCCTGGTGCAGGACGAGGAGGGGCGGGTCACCGGCGTCGTCGTCACCGGACCGGACGGCACGCAGACCCGCATCCGGGCGCGCGCGGGAGTATTGCTTGCCGCGGGCGGTTTCGAGCGTTCGGCGGAACTGCGCGCGAAGTGGCAGGACATGCCGACCGCCGACTGGAGTTCGTCGCACCCCGACACCGGCTCCGGCGACGCCGTCGCCTTGGCGCAGTCGGCGGGCGCCGAACTGGACCTTCTGGACCAGTCGTGGTGGTGTCCGGCCACCCTGTTCCCCAACGGCCATGCCGCGTTCACGCTCGGCGTGCGGGCCGGAATCTTCGTCGACGGCACCGGGCAGCGCTTCGCGAACGAGATGCTTCCTTACGACCGGATGGGCCGCGCGATGCGCGAACGGATGCGGCTCGGCCACGGCGACGCGTTCTGGTTCGTTTTCGACGACCGATCCGGTGACGATCTGCCCGCCATCTGCGTCCCCTCGCCCGACCGCGAGGAACTCTCGGCGGCCGGGTTGTGGCACACCGCAGGCGACATCGCCGAACTCGCCGGCGCGATCGGCGTCGATCCCCAGCGACTGGTCGCGACGGTGCGCCGGTTCAACAAGTTCGCCGAGCGCGGCCGGGACGCGGACTTCGACCGCGGCGAGGACCCGTTCGGCCGCTTCTTCGTGGGTGCGACCTCGGCGCAGCCGTGCCTGCGCCCGCTCGACGGCTCCCGCTTCCACGCGGTCCGGCTGGTCCTCGGCGATCTCGGCACCAAGGGCGGCGCGGTGATCGGCCCCGAAGGCGCGGTCGAGCGGGGCGACGGCTCGGTGATTGCCGGCCTCTACGCCGCGGGCAACTCCGCGGCCTCGGTAGCGGGGCCGGTCTATCCAGGCCCCGGCGTGCCGCTGGGCTCCGGCATGGTGATGGCCTACCGCGCCGTGGCCGACATGGCCGGTCGGCTCAGCGGAGCTGACGCCGCCGCATCCTGACCGGCCGCGGGGCGGGGGGGGCGCCCCCCCCCCCCCCCCCCCCCCGTTGGTGGGGCACCGCCGCCGGGGCGGCGCCGCCCCCCCGCCCCCCGGCAGGGGGAGTCTGCCGGTCTCGGCCATCGCCGAATTCGTCGTGCGCGGCATGGCGGAGCGCAAGACCCACATCCTCCCCGCACCCCGACTGGCCCCCGCTGTGGGTCGAGCGGGTGGAGCGGGTCACGGCGCAGGCGAATCCGGCCGCCACTGGTGCCTGACCCGGCTACCGATACGTCGTAGGAGTCGCCATGCCTGTACCTTCGCTGGATCCCGACGTCGCGGCGCGTATCGCCCGCCTCGGGCCGATACCGTCGATGCGCTCGCGCGGCATCGAGGCAGTCCGAACCGGCGTCGAAGCCATGCCGCTGCCCGCGGGCATGCCGTCGATGGCGCAGATCGAGGACCTCGCTGTTCCCGGCCCGTACGGTGACATCCCGTTGCGGGTGTACCGACCCGCGATGGACTCCGCCGCGCCGGTCGTCGTGCACTTGCACGGGGGCGGGCTGGCCATGGGTTCCAACGCCTCCTTCGAACCGCTCGCACGGCAGTTGGCCGCCGCGAGCGCGGCGACGGTGGTCGGCGTCGACTACCGGCTGGCCCCGGAATGGCCCGCTCCCGTGCAGGTCGAGGAGGCATACGCGGCTACCGCCTGGGTCGCCGAGAACGCGGCCGCGTTCCGGGTCGACGCCGCTCGGCTGGCGGTGCTCGGCGACAGCGCCGGCGGGGGACTGGCAGCCGGAGTCGCCCTTTTGGCCCGCGATCGCGGTGGCCCCGCGTTGTTCGCCCAGGTACTGCTGTATCCGGGACTGGACCGGGACATGGGCGCGGCGTCCGTGGTGGAGATGCCCGACGCGCCGACTCTCCTGCGTGACGACATCACCTATCTGCACGAACTCGCCGATACCGGCGCCGCGGATCCGCCCGACTGTTACCGGGTTCCCGCCTACGCCGCCGACTTGTCCGGGCTGCCCCAGGCGATCGTGGCCACCGCCGAATGCGATCCCATCCGCGATTGGGGCGAACGCTACGCCTCCCGGCTGCGCGACGCTCGCGTGCAGACCACGTTGACCCGCTATCCCGGCGTGTTGCACGGTTTCCTGATGCGGCCGGAGAACTCGGCCCGGGGGATGCTCGCTGTGGCCGAGACCGGCGCACTGTTGCGCGCCAAGTTCGCCTGCGCACAGCAGCCGCCGGTCACTTCACCAGAAGCGTGATCGAACGCTTACTCCGAGCCGACGTCGCGGTGAGTGGGCCGGTAACAGGTAGTGCCCGTGACGTCGGCTTCGTTTCGTTTTCGCCTGGCAGTCCGCCCGAGCAGGAATGGACCTGACGCCGACCGGCATGACGGCGAGGAACCGGACGCCCAGGCGGCGGACCAGCCGGAGGCCCTGCGGCGGATCGGCGGTTCCATGGGCTCTGGGCTGGGACAGAAGTAGCCCGGACGGACAACCGGTATCGGCGGCCCCAGGAGAGGTGAACACGCACGCGAGCACGATCCGGCGCAGTACTGTCTAATGCGACGCCAGGTCGGCCGCCACGCAACGTTCCCAGATCTCGCGGGCTGCCATCCGGACGGGACCGACCAGCTTGCGGTAGTCGAGCGTGGTGACCGGCGCGCAGATCGAGATGCCGGCCAAGTTGCCGTAGATGTGGTCCGGCGGACCGATGGAGACGCCGACACAGCCGATGCCGGAGAACGCCTCACCACGATCGAACGCGGCGCCACGATCCCGGATGGCGGCGAGTTCCTCCTCCAGCTTGGCGTCGGTGGCGATGCTCTGCGTAGTACGCCGTAACAGCTCACCGCCGTCGGTGTGCTGCAGCGCGCGCACGACATGCGGATCGCGAGTCGCCTCGGCGAAGGCCAGCTGCACCTTGCCCACGGCGGTCAGGTGTGCGGGCACCCGCTGACCGACCGCTGTCGGCGTCGGCCCCGACGAGCGGCCGTTGACCTTCGCGAGGTAGACGGCGTCGCCGTGGTCGACCACGGCGAGTTGGATGGTGAGGCCCGTCTGATGGGCGAATGCCTGCATGACCGGGCGCGCTCCCTGCAGCAGCCGATTCTGATTGAGCGCGGCCTGACCCATCTCGTACGCCTTGACGCCGAGTTCGTAGGTCTGCTCGGGCGAGCGCGCGAGCCAGCCCGCGCTCGCGAGCTGCTCCAGCAGGCGGTGCACCGACGACCGGGGCAGACCGGTCCGGGACGTCACCTGAGCCAAGGTCAGCGGCCCGACACCATTGAACGTCTCCAGCACCAGGGATATCCGCTCGACCACCGAAACCGGCACCCCGGCGGGACTTGATGTTCTCACTCGACCTCCCAGCGCTCATCACATCGCTGTGACATGGGTCACGGTACTACCACGTGCATGTGGGCATCAAACCGCCCGTGACAAGCGTGCGCACCACCATCGCACGAGTCCTGGAGCGCTTCCCGATCAGCGAGACATTCCCGTCTGCCGCGCTCCCGCGCGCCATAGCCTCGCGAGGCCCGGATCCGACCGGAACGGGGAACGCACCATCGACGAGCAGGAGGGCGGATGTCCACGGAGACAAGTGCCGGTCCGGATGTCCTCGCGGATCCGGCGACGACGGCGCCGCGCGGCAGTCGTGTCCGTGTGATCGAGGTGATCGAGGAGACCGCCGACGCGCGTTCCTTCGTCGTGGAACCGCTCGGAGGTGACGGCGACAACGGCTATCGGGCCGGTCAGTTCCTCACTGTCCGGGTGCCCGATGTCGGCACCGGTTCCGCGCGCTGCTACTCGCTGTCGAGTTCGCCCTACAGCGACGCCGCGATGAAGTTCACCGTCAAGCGGGTGGCGGGCGGCCACGGATCCAACTGGCTCTGTGACACGGTCGGCGCCGGAGACGAACTCGAGGTGCTGCCGCCTGCGGGCACCTTCACGCCTGCCTCGCTCGACGAGTCGGTGGTCCTCGTGGCGGGGGGCAGCGGTATCACCCCGGTCATCGCGATCGCCAAGTCGATCCTGTTCGCCGGCAGCGGTGACGTCGTGTTGATCTACGCCAACCGGGATCAGGACTCGGTCATCTTCGCGCGCGAGCTGCAACAGCTCGAGCGCCGCTTCGCCGACCGGCTCTCGGTGATTCACGTGCTCGAGTCGGTGCAGGGCTATCCGACGCGGCGCACGTTGTCGATGCTCGTGCGCCCCTTGCGCGACCGCGCGGTCTACATCTGCGGCCCGACGCCCTTGATGGATCTCGCCGCGCAGGTGTGCGCGGCGGAAGGCTTCCCCGCGTCCCGGGTGCACTCCGAACGCTTCCTGTCCCTACAGGCCGACCCGTTCACCGACGCGGAACCCGGTGACGACCGAGATGCTTCGGGCGAAGTGGTGTGCCGGATCCGGGTGAGCATCGACGGCACGGAACGCCAGGTGCCGTGGACGGCGGGCCGCAAGTTGCTCGACGCCTTGCTGGCCGCCGGTGTCGAGGCGCCGTACTCCTGCCGCGAAGGCGCATGCAGCGCCTGTGTGTGCTCCCTGACGGAGGGGCGGGTGACCATGGCGCGCAACGAGATCCTCACCGAGGACGACCTCGCCGAAGGCTACATCCTGGCCTGCCAGGCCGAACCGGTCACCGACGAGATCGCGATCGAGTACTGAGCGGCAGATCGGCGCCCCGGAAACCTGTCCCACTCAGCAGGAGACGCGCGTCACACCGGGAGTTCCGCTGACAAGCTGATCACAGTGCGACGAGATTCGCGGTCGCAGCCATCTGACCAGGAGGTATTGTGACTTCCACCTCGCAAACCGGAGACCGGGTCCGTGTCATCGACACCGGCCTGCCGCCCGAGCGATACGCCCGCGGCTGGCACTGCCTCGGACTGGTCCGCGACTTCGCGGACGGCCGTCCGCATCAGGTCCGCGCGTTCGGCACCGAGCTCGTCGTGTTCGCAGGCGAAGACGGAAAGCTGAACGTGCTCAACGCCTTCTGCCCCCACATGGGTGGCAACCTGGCGCACGGGACGGTGAAGGGCGACACGATCGCGTGCCCCTTCCACGACTGGCGCTGGCGCGGTGACGGCAAATGCGCCGAGATCCCCTACGCCCGGCGAGTTCCGCCGCTCGCGCGGACCAAGTCGTGGCAGACGATGGAGATCAGCGGTCAGTTGTTCATCTGGCACGATCCGCAGGGGCGCAAGGCCCCCGCCGAACTGACGATTCCGGAGATTCCCGCTTACGGTGATCCGGGCTGGACGGACTGGGTGTGGAACTCCATCGTCGTCGAGGGCTCGCACTGCCGCGAGATCGTCGACAACGTCGTGGACATGGCGCACTTCTTCTACGTCCACTACGGCATGCCGACCTACTTCCGCAACGTCTTCGAGGGCCACACCGCCACCCAATTCATGCGGTCGCGTCCACGCGCGGACGCGGTGGGCGTCAGCCAGAACACCGATTCCGGTCTCGAAAGCCGTTCCGATGCTACATATTACGGACCGTCCTACATGGTGGACGCGCTCTGGAGCGCGCAGTACGCCGACCGGCCAGAGCCGAACATCTACCTCATCAACTGCCACTACCCGATCACCCCGACCTCCTTCCGCCTGCAATACGGCGTGATCGTGGAGAAACCGGCAGGCATGGACGACGACGCCGCGAACGCGATGGCCGCCGCGGTGGGGCGAGGCATCGCCATCGGCTTCGAGCAGGACGTCGAGATCTGGAAGAACAAGGCGCGCATCGACAATCCGCTGCTGTGCGAGGAAGACGGGCCGGTCTACCAGCTGCGCCGCTGGTACGAGCAGTTCTACGTCGATGTGGAAGACGTCAAGCCAGAGATGGTCAACCGGTTCGAGTTCGAGATCGACACCGAGCGCGCTCTGCAGAACTGGCAGGCCGAGGTGGACGCCAACTTGGCCGCTGGCCGCAGCGCCATCGCCCCCAACCTGGCAGCGAACCGCGAGGCCGCGCCCACCGGTTCCTGACAACCAATCCTTCCCGAGACTTCACGGACCAGGAGTTCTGATGCCCCATACCGTCCTCGACAACATCGTCGCCATCGCCGATGAGATCCGCGCAGCCGCGGAGGAATCCGATTCGCTCGGCCGGCTGACCGATGGCATGGCCGCGCAGCTCAAGGAGGCCGGCCTCATCCGGCTGCTGCAGCGCAAGAAGTACAACGGCTACGAGGCGCACCCGCGAGAGTTCGCCGAGACCGTCATGAAGACCGCCAGCATCTACGGCTCGGCCGGCTGGGTCGGCGGCATCGTCGGCGTGCATCCCTGGCAGCTCGCCTTCGCCGACCCCAAGGTCCAGGACGAGGTGCTCGGCACGGATGGCGATACCTGGCAGGCCTCGCCCTATATGCCGGGCGGGATCGCGGTGCCTACCGACGGCGGCTACGTGATGAACGGGCGCTGGCAGTTCTCCTCCGGTACCGACCACTGCGACTGGATCTTCCTCGGCGCCATGGTCGGCGGCCCGGACGGCAAGCCGCTGATGCCGCCGCAGGGCCTGCATGTGATCCTGCCCCGTTCGGATTACGAGATCGTGGCGGATTCCTGGGACGTGGTCGGCCTGCGCGGCACCGGCAGCAAGGACATCGTCGTCGAGGACGCCTTCATCCCGAGTTACCGGGTGATGGACTCGGCGAAGGTCATGGACGGCACCGCGGCCAAGGAGTACGGCGTCACCGAGACGCTCTACAAGATGCCCTGGTCCACCATGTTCCCGCTGGGCATCACCTCGGCGACCATCGGCATCTGCGAAGGCGTGCTCGCCGCCGGAATCGCATACCAGCGCAATCGCGTCGGCGCCACCGGCACCGTCGTCAAGGACGACCCCTACGTCTTGCACGCGCTGGGTGAGTCCGCCTCGGAGATCGACGCCGCCCGTCAGCAGTTGCTGGCGAACGTCGATCGCATCTACGACATGGTCGACCGCGGCGAGGAGATCGACTTCGAGACGCGCGCCAAGGTACGCCGGGACCAGGCCCGCGCCGCGTGGCGCGCGGTGCGTGCGGCCGACGAGATCTTCGACCGGGCCGGCGGCAACGCGCTGCGCATGGACAACGCGCTGCAACGGTTCTGGCGCGACGGCCACGCGGGCCTGCACCACGCCATCCACGTCACGAGCACCACCTACCACGCCGCCGCCTTGGCGTCGCTGGGCGTGGAGGTCCCGCCGGGACCGCTGCGCGTGATGATCTGACCGGTTCGGAAAGGAACGCGAGCAACGATGACCGAAATCAAGGGGCTCGGCTACGTCCGGGTTCTCGCCACCGATATGGAGCGCTGGCGCGAACTCGGTTTCGAGGTACTGGGATTCGCGCCGGGCTTCGGCCCGGAAGAGGACGCCCTGCACTTCCGGATGGACGAGCGACCAGCCCGCATCACCGTCGAACGCGGTGACGTCGACCGGGTGACCGCGGTCGGCTGGGAGGTCCGGGACGGTCTCGCGCTGCGGCGGCTGGCCGAGCATCTGCAAGCCGCCGGATTCCAGACCACCCCGATGTCGCAGGAACTGGCGGACCTGCGCAAGGTCGAGGCCGGATTCAGCATGAAGGATCCCGGTGGCACGCCGCTCGAGTTCTTCCACGGCCCGGTGCTCGAGCACAGCCCCGTGCTGACCAAGTACGGTCAGCGTTTCGTCACGGGACAGCAAGGCATGGGCCATGTGGTGATGCCGACGACCAATTTCGACGAGTCCTTCGCCTTCTACAACGAGACGCTGGGCTTTCTGTCCCGCGGCGCGTTTCGGATGCCGACCCCGCCGGGGACGCCGCCGATGCGGATCCGGTTCATGGGGGTCAACCAGCGTCACCACAGCTTGGCGATCATGCCGAGTCTGGAGGGCCGGGATCCGGGGCTGATCCACGTGATGGTCGAGGTGGACGAGCTCGACGCGGTCGGCCGCGCCTATGACCAGGTGCTGGCCCGCGAGTTCCCGGTGTCCTCGACTCTGGGCAGGCACACCAACGACAAAATGATCTCCTTCTACGTCCGGGTGCCCGGCGGCTGGGACATCGAGTACGGCTACGGCGGCAAGCTCGTCGACGAGAGCTACTACACCGCCGAAGAGATCACCGCGGACAGCTACTGGGGCCACGAGTGGATGTGGATGCGGGAAATGAAGGAAGCACAGAAGACCGCGGCCGCCGAGACAGTCGGCTCCTGACGGCTGTCGGAAGTGTCTCGCGTGCCGGGACGGACCCATACCGCCCGTTCCCGGCACG
Source organism: Nocardia implantans (assembly GCF_035544775.1). Taxonomy (NCBI): domain Bacteria; kingdom Bacillati; phylum Actinomycetota; class Actinomycetes; order Mycobacteriales; family Nocardiaceae; genus Nocardia; species Nocardia implantans. The sequence continues at coordinate 37,556 of NZ_JAYKYQ010000005.1, forward strand.
CACACGTGGTGCGAAGAACCGCGGATCTCGAGGACCGATGGGCGGGAGCGCACCGTTCCGGAAGCCGTTATGCCACTCACGGTGTGGCTCCAACCGACGATCACCTCATCGAGGGAAGTGAATGTAGTGACAACTCAGGACAGCGATTTCGACGCCGTCGTCGTCGGGGCGGGGATATCCGGCCTGTACGCGGTGTACAAGCTGCGCGGCCGCGGTATGCGCGTGCACGGTTTCGAATCCGCCGACGGAGTGGGCGGCACGTGGTATCACAACCGGTACCCCGGTGCGCGCTGCGATGTCGAGAGCATCGACTACTCCTACTCCTTCGATGAGGAGTTGCAGCGGGAGTGGACCTGGTCGGAGCGGTTCGCGACGCAGGAGGAGATCCTGCGCTATCTCGAGCACGTCGCCGACCGGCACGATCTGCGCTCTGCCTACGACTTCCTGACCCGGGTGACCGCCGCGGTCTATGACGAGAAGACCGAGCGGTGGACGATCTCCACCGACACCGGCCGTACGGTGACCGCGCGCTTCTGCATCCTCGCCACCGGTGTGCTGTCCGCGACCAACATGCCGGACATCCCGGGCCGCGACACCTTCACCGGCGAGGTCTACCACACCGGGGAATGGCCGCACGAGCCGGTTGATCTGAGCGGCAAGCGGATCGGCGTCATCGGCACCGGGTCATCGGCGATCCAGGCCATCCCGGTGATCGCCGAGCACGCCGAGCACCTGTATGTGTTCCAACGCACGCCGAACTACTCGATCCCGGCGGGCAATCGCCCCCTGGACCCGGAGTTCGTGGCCGAGGTCAAGGCGAACTACGCCGAGCGGCGCAGGCTGTCGAGGATCAGCGGCGGCGGCACCCCGAACAGCCCGTACCCCAAGGGCGCGCTGGAGATCGACCCCGAGGAGCGGACCCGGATCTACGACCAGTGGTGGCAGCGCGGCGGCTACCTGTTCGCCAAGGCTTTCCCGGATCAGACGACGAACCCGGCCGCCAATGACACAGCGCGCGAGTACGTCGAGGCCAAGATCCGCGAGATGGTGCGCGATCAGGAGCTCGCCGATCAGCTGATCCCGAACGATCACCCGATCGGCACCAAGCGCATCGTCACCGACAGCGGCTACTTCGAGACCTACAACCGCGACAACGTCACCCTGGTGAACCTGCGGCGCACGCCGATCGAGGCGGTCACCGAGACCGGGGTGCGGACCACGGCGGAGACCTACGACCTCGACGTGCTGATCTTCGCCACCGGCTTCGACGCCATGACCGGGTCGCTGTCGCGCATCGACATCCGCGGCCGCGGCGGCCGGGAACTACGCGAGGACTGGTCGGCGGGCCCGCGGACCTACCTCGGGCTCGCGGTCGCCGGGTACCCCAACATGTTCATCCTGGCCGGCCCCGGCAGCCCCAGCGTGCTGGCCAACATGGTGCTGATGGCCGAGCAGCACGTGGACTGGATCGCGGGCTGCCTGGACTATCTCGACGAACACGGGCACACCACCATCGAGGCGACCGAGGAGTCGGTCGAGGAATGGGTGGCCGAGTGCAACGCGAAGGCGGCGGCCACGTTGTTCCCCTCCGCCAACTCTTGGTACATGGGCGCGAATATCCCGGGCAAGCCGCGGGTCTTCATGCCTTACATCGGCGGGTTCGGCAACTACAACAGCATCTGCTCGGAGGTGGCCGCCGCCGGATACAAGGGATTCGACCTCGGTGGCGCCACGGGCTCGCGGCGGCGGCCGGACCTGCATCCTGATGTCGAGGCGATGCTCGCGGCCCTGGAGTCGTTCCCGGATGTGACGCGGCACGAGGCCGCCGAACTGCGCGAGATCATCGTGTCCCGGCGGGCGCCGCTGACGCGCCTGCCCCGCATGCGCATCGCCGAGGACCGGGTGATCGAAGGCCCTGGCGGTGATCTGGCGGTGCGCGTGTACGTGCCCGAGCGCGACGCGAAAGCGCCGCTGCCGGTGGTGGTTTTCGCGCACGGCGGCGGATTCGTCTTCTGCGATCTGGACAGCCATGACGAATTCTGCCGATCGATGGCCGAGGCGGTCGGCGTCGCGGTCGTCTCGGTGGACTATCGGCGCGCGCCCGAGCATCCCGGCCCCGCGGCGATGGAGGACATGTACGCGGCGCTGAGCTGGGCGGCCGCGCATGCCGCCGAGTTCGGCGGCGACCCGGGTCGGCTCGCTGTGGCCGGCGACAGCGCGGGCGGCAACCTGGCGGCAACCGTGAGCCTTGCCGCCCGCGACCGCGGCGGGCCGCGGATCGCCGCTCAGATCCTGCTGTATCCGGTGATCGACGACGATTTCACCACCGAGTCCTACCGGCTCTACGGCGAGGGCTACTACAACACCACCAAGGCCATGCGCTGGTATTGGCAGCAGTACGCGCCGCACGGCACCGACAACCCGTATCTGGTGCCGAGCCGGGCCGACTCGCTGGCCGGGCTACCCGCGGCGGTGGTGGCGACCGCCGAGCTGGATCCGCCGTGCTCGGCGGGGGAGGACTACGCCCGGCGGCTCGCGGAGGCGGGCGTCCCGGTCACCGCGCACCGCTTCGACGGGCTGTTCCACGGATTCCTGACCTTCCCGAGCCTGTCGCTGACCGGGCCGGCGCGTGAGGTGCTCTGGCAGCTGATGCGCGACGTGCTGGAGGTGTCATGACACAGCGACTCACGACCAAGATCGCCCTGGTCACCGGCAGCAGCCGGGGGATAGGCCGGGCCATCGCGCAGCGTTTGGCCGCAGAAGGCGCGACCGTCGTCGTCACGGCCCGGTCGAACTCCCCGACACCGTCGATTCGCGACGGCGCCACGCATGTGCTGTCCGGCTCCCTCGGGGAGACCGTGCAGTTGATCGAAGCCGCGGGCGGTCGGGCGATCGCCGTCCCGGCCGATCTCGAGGACGCCGAACAACGCGCCGGCTTGGTCGAGAAGGTCGTCGAGGAACTCGGCGGCATCGACATCCTGGTCAACAACGCGGGTTTCGCGGACTACAGCGTGATCGAGAAGATGAGCGACGCGACGTTCCACCGGACCGTCCAGCACTACCTCGAGGTGCCGTTCGCGCTCTGCCGTGCCGCGATTCCGCACCTGCGCAAGCAGGGCAGCGGCTGGATCGTCAATATCGGATCGTCGACCGGTCTGAGCCCCATCCGGCCGTTCCGCGAGTACAACAAGACCTCCGGCGACGTCGTGTACGCCTCGGTCAAGGCCGCGCTGCACCGCTTCACCCAGGGGCTGGCCGCGGAGTTGGTCGACGAGGGGATCGCGGTCAACGCCGTGGGACCCTCGACCGCCATCATGACTCCGGGGGCGGCGACGCTGCTTCCGGAGGGTTACGACACCGAGCCGGTCGAATACCTCGCGCAAACAGTGCTGGAGATGTGCACGATGCCCGCCGTCCACCGTACCGGCCTGGTGGCTTTCAGCTTGCACTTCCCGTGGGCGACGAACACCCCGGTGATGTCGCTCGACGGGCGCACCGAACTGCCACGGCGACAACCACCGGCATGGGCCAACCCGCACATCCTCCCGGAGGGAGTGTGATGGCCACGACCGCACGAGAACGGTTCTCCGACGGCACTGCGGTCGTCACCGGTGCGGCGGCAGGAATCGGCCGCGGCCTGGCTCGCCACCTCGGCGTCCTCGGCATGACCGTCGTCGTCGCCGACATCGACGAGGACCGCGCCGCCGGTGTGGCCGCGGAGATCATCGAGCACGGCGGCAACGCCCATGGCTTCGGGGTCGATGTCGCCGACGCGGGCGCGGTCGAGGACATGGCCGCGACGATCTTCGCCCGGCACGGCAGCGTCGAACTACTGATCAACAACGCGGGAGTCGAGTCGGCGGGACTGCTGTGGGAAATAGATCCCGCCCGGTGGCGCCGACTCATGCAGATCAACGTGGACGGGGTCTTCTACTGCTTGAAGTCCTTCGTGCCGCGCATGATCGAGGCGGGTACCCCGGCCTGCATCGCCAACCTGTCCTCGGTCGGCGGTCTGAACACCGTCGCCGTGCAGTCGCCCTACATCGTCAGCAAGTTCGCGGTGCAGGCGATGACCGAGTGCCTGTGGCAGGACCTGGCGGTCGTCGGCGCTCCGATACAGGTCAGCGCCGTGGTACCGCATTCGATCCGCAGCGAGATCTTCCTCGCGGCTCAGCGCGACGCGCCCACCACCGACCCGACCGCCAACGCGGTGTTCGCCGCGATGCAGCGGGACAACGTGGAGAAGGGGCTCGACCCGCTCGAGGCCGCCGAGCACATGGTCGAACAGATCGCCCGCGGCGACTTCTGGGTCTTCTCCGACGACGCCATGTGCACCGCCTCGGCGACCCGGCGCGGTGAGCAACTGCTGTCGCTCAGCCCGCCCTCCAACCCACGAGACATGCTCGCCCGGATGGGCGTGCCACTCCCGGAAGGTAGCTCATGACCGAGACCATCGTCGCCGGCGTCTCCGCCGCAGATCGAGAAGCCGCGCTCCATCAGGCGATCGCGGAATGCGAGGCGGCGCCGCTTCTGATGTCGATGGTGCACGTGACCGGTGATCTCGGACTGCTCGACGAGTTCGGCGCGCGCCTGTCGATCGAGGAGCCGGGTAACCATTACCGCACCGGCACACGCCCGACGGTACCGCCCGGCACCTACCCCGACGACGTCGCCGCCGACATCCGCGCCCGCGCCCGCGAGGTGCTCACCCCGGATTCCGTTGCCGCGCTCGGTGTCCCCGACGACGAGCTGTTCCGCCGCATGGCGACCCTCTGCACCGCTGAGCGGGTCGATGCGGAGTTCGTGCCGATCCTGCTGGAGCAGGCCGGATTCACCAAGGACCGACGCCACGTCCCGGTGACCGTGACACCGCCGGCCGACTTCGAAGTGATCGTGATCGGTGCGGGCATCGTCGGCATCAACGCGGGAATCAAGCTGGGGGAGGCGGATTTCCCCTTCACCATCTTCGAGGAACGCGATGATATCGGCGGCACCTGGCACCGCAATACCTATCCCGGTGCGGCGGTGGATACCCCGAGCCATTACTACTCCTACTCGTTCGAGCTCAACCCGAACTGGTCGCGTTACTATCCGACCGGGCCGGAATACCAGAGCTACCTGCTCGGTGTGGTCGAGAAGTACCGGTTGCGCGAGCACATCCGGTTCGGCACGCGGGTGCGGTCCGCGACCTGGCTGGCGGGGGAGAATCGCTGGGAGGTGGTGACCGAGGACCGCGACGGCGTGGTCACCCGTCACCGCGCCCGCGCCGTGGTCACCGCGCTGGGCATGCTCAATGCGCCCAACATTCCCGAGGTGCCGGGTATGGAGACCTTCGCGGGCACCGTCGTGCACACCGCGAACTGGGACACCGGCATCGACCTGCGTGGCAAGCGGGTCGTGGTGCTGGGCACCGGCTGCACGTCGGTGCAAGTGGTGGCGAGCATCGTCGACGAGGTCGACACGCTCGATGTCGTGGTTCGCAGCCCGCACTGGCTGGTGCCCGAGAAGACCGTCGGAGGGGAGGTGCCCGCGGGCGAGAAGTGGGCGATGGCGAATCTCCCCTTCTACGACAAATGGTTCCGGCTGCGCACCTACTGGTTCGCCTCGGACAATCTCTACCCGCTGCCGCGCATCGATAAGGAGTGGGCGGCCACCCACCTGTCCGCGTCCCCCGCCAACGACATGGTGCTGCGCACCGCGCTGGAGTACTTGGACAAGAGCTTCCCGGACCGTCCCGACCTGATCGAGAAGCTGACACCGGACTTCCGGCCCTACGCCAAACGAATCGTGAAGGACCCCGGCTTCTTCGCGGCACTCAACCGCGAGCACGTGACCCTGCACCGCGCCTCGTTCCAGCGGGTGACGCCCGAAGGCGTGGTCACTACGGAGGGCGAGTTCATCCCCGCCGAGGTGATCATTCTCGCCACCGGGTTCGAACTCCAGTTCACCACCACGATCGACATCACCGGCCGGGACGGCCGGACACTGGCGGAGGTGTGGAAGGGCGGCGAGGACCCGCGCGCCTACCTGGGCGTGCAGGTGTCGGGGTTCCCGAATCTGTTCGTCACCGCCGGGCCCAACGCCGCGCCGAACCACGGCGCCGGGCACAACATCACCGGCGAGGAACAGGTGCACTACATCATCGAGTGCTTGCAGTACCTGTTGGAGAACGACCACGCCGCCATGGACGTCCAACAGGGAGCGCTGGACGAGTACAACCGCCGCGTCGACGAAGCGCTCGACGAGACCGTGTGGGTGCATCCGGGTGCGCAGGTCAACGGGTACTACCGCAACAGCTCCGGCCGGGCGATCGTGCCGTGCCCATGGCGTCTCGTCGACTACTGGACGATGCTGCGCGAGCCCCATCCCGAGGATCTGACTTTCCTCCCGCACCGAGGCCCCGCCTCGGTATAGCGCCGCCGACACCTTCACGGCGTGTGTCCATCGACTCATGAGGAGCAGGGGATGACATCCATCGACATCGACCGCGAGACGGCGCGCCACGCGGCGGGGACCGACCTTCCGGAGCTGGATCCGGCTCTGCTGCGCACTGTTCTGGGACACTTCGCCACCGGCGTCGTCGCGATCACGGGGATCGATCCACAGACCGCGGCGCCGACGGGTCTGGCCGCGAACTCGTTCACCTCGGTGTCGCTGGATCCGCCGCTCATCGCCTTCTGCGTGGGCGCGACCAGCACTTCGTGGCCCCGCGTGCGGGCGGCGGGCCGCTATGCGGTCAACATCCTGTCCGACGCTCAGGAGCCGGTGTGCCGGCAGCTGGCCACCCGCGGTGTCGAGAAGTTCCAGGGCATCGAATGGCGGCCATCGCCGGCGGGGGCGCCGATCATCGCGGATTGCCTGGCCTGGATCGAAGCCGAGCTGGAGGCCGAGCACGCCGCGGGCGACCACACGATCGTGGTCTCCCGGGTGCGGCACCTGTATGCCTCCGACCTGGCGCCGCTGATCTTCTTCCGCGGCAGTTACGGCAGCGTCGGCCCCAGCGCGGAGGCATCCCGATGACGATGCGCCCACTGGACTGTGAGCGCTGCGGCCAGCGCGTTCTGATCGAGAAGTTCAGCCCCGCGCACACTTCGGTCCAGTGGGTCGGCGACGCAGGCCGTTGCCCGGTGATCGCGGCCCGGAACCGGAGTGTCGGTCACGAGGAGCGCGGGTGTGACGCGTTGCACCGCAGCATCGACCGGGCGGTGCGTGCTCGTGAGCTGCCCGAGTCCCGGATACAGCTCCCCACCGGTGACGCCATTCCGCGGCTGCACTGAGCTCGGGCATGACGGCCCGAAAGGGTGTACCGCTCACCGGGAGGCTTGCCGGACAGGCGGTGTCGGCGGTGGAAGGCTCGGGCCATGAGTACCTCAGTCGAATCCCGCGTTGCTCCCGAGTTGCGTGAACTGCCCACCGAGCGTGGCGTCTTGCGTTACCGCGAGACCGGTGACGGTCCGCCCCTGCTCCTGCTGCACGGCTCCGGCCCCGGAGTGACGGGCTGGCGCAACTTCGGAGCCAACGTCCCGGTCTTCGCTCAGCACTACCGCACACTGGTGCTGGAGTTCCCCGGCTTCGGGGTCAGCGACGACTTCGGCGCTCCGCACCCGATGATGTCCGCGCAGCAGGCGGTCGGCGCCTTCCTGGACGGGCTGGGCCTGGACCGCGTGCGCGTCGTCGGAAACTCCATGGGCGGCTTCGTCGCCACGGATTTCGCCCTCGCGAACCCCGATCGGGTCGATCGGCTGGTCACCATCGGCGGGATCGGAACACCCGTCTTCAGCGCCCAGCCGGGTGAGGGGATCGTGCGGCTGAGCGAGTTCGTCGAGAACCCCACTCGCGAGGCGCTGATCGCTTGGCTGCACTCGATGGTGTACAACTCCGCTCTGGTGACGGAGGAACTGATCGAGCAGCGCTGGCAGCAGGCGACCGATCCGGCGACCTTGGAGAACTCGCGCCGCATGTACGGCAAGGCCGCCTTGGCGCGGATGGCCGAGGCGGCCCGCAACGCCGACACCACCCCGGGGTGGGCGAAGCTGGGCCAGATCACGGTCCCGGTGCTGGTCACCTGGGGCCGGGACGACCGGGTGAGCCCGGTGGACATGTCCCTGCTGCCGATGCGCACCCTGCGCAACGGCGAGGTGCACATCTTCCCCAACTGCGGGCACTGGGTGATGATCGAGCAGAAGCAGGCATGGGAGGCCACCGTCCTGGCCTTCCTCGGTCGTTAACCTTCGCCCTCGGCCGGCGGCATCACCGGCGCCGCGTCGATGACCGGCGCCGGGATCGCGCAGAAACTGTGGCAGACCCGGTCCTTGATGATCCGCTCCGGGCATTCCGGATCGAACCACCGGTCCACATGCCCCCAGTGGATCGGGTGATTCATATACGGCCCGAGCAGGGCCTCGACATCGGCGAACTCCTGCTCCCACACGTGCGTCCACTGCGACGTCCCGGCGGCGTGCCGGACCGGACTCAGCTGCCAAGCCAGGATGGCCTGGATGTGCCGCGGCATCTGCAGCGTGGCGTGCTCGAACCGGCGGACCTGCGCGGAGTCGGCCGCTGCGTCCACACGCAGCAGCAGCGTCCGGTACACCCGGGGTGGGCGCGAGGTCCACCGCCGTCCACCGCGCGCATCCGCGGGCGACGCTGCCAGGTACTCCACCGCGTCGACGTGCCCGATCGCGGGCACGGAAGTCGCCTCATCGATCGCGGCCCGGCTGCGGCACCACTCGTCTTCGGACCGGAAGTGGAAGTGGGCGAGCACATCTCCGCCGTTGCGTACACCCGGCAAGGTGCGAGCGACCAGTGACTGTTTTGCGCCGGCCGATTCCGCCGCGGCGGCGATGCGCTTGATCGTCACGTCTGCGACCATCTCCTCGCCCGGGTCCGTCAGGTGCAGCAAACGGGTCACCTTATACATCGCAGAGTCCTTCCACGTCCGCGGAACGGCTCGCCATCGACCTGGTGCGTTCGACGATCATCGGTGCCATCGATTCCCACCATCGCGCCGGCGCGGGGTCGTGTCGCGCCCGGACCGCCGCCGCCCACCAACCGGCCGTGCCCGACACGGTCCAGGTAGCGGTGACGGTGTTCGTCTCACCCTCTATCCAGACCGGCGGGCTCACCAGGATCTGCTCCAGCGTCAACCCGCGTTCCCGTGCCGCGGGTGCGTACTCGTCGAGGTAGGCATCGATGAACGCCCGTGCGCTGCCGGATCTGAGCACGACTCGGTCGATGATGTAGAGGGTTGGGTCGTCCATGAATCGAACGTAGGCGCTGTCGCGAGAGCCGACGGCCCGTCATCCCGGTGGCCGGGAGCCGCTGGCGCCGAATCGCGTTGCAGGGCTTGTAAGCTGCACGATCGTGGCAGCCGACCTCGATTCCTACCCCCCTCTGCCTGCGACCAGCTGGGCCGTGCTGGGCATGCTGTCCTTCGGTGAGGAACTGACCGGCAACGACCTGAAGAAGTGGGCGGATTGGAGCATCGGCTTTTTCTATTGGAGCCCTTCGGTCAGCCAGGTCTACGCCGAGCTGAAGAAACTCGAGGAACTCGCTTTGGTGCGGTCCCGACTGGTGGCCGACGAAGGGGTGCGCGGTCGACGGCTGTACGGCATCACCGATACGGGGCTGCGCGCGCTGCGGAACTGGTCCCGGAACGCCGGGGTGGACATGCCGGTGCTGAAACACGGTGTGATGCTGCGTCTGTGGATGGGTCATCTGCACGATCCCGAGCACCTGAAGAGGATCGTGCGTACCCACATCGACAACCTGCGTGAGCAGGCGAGCCGGGCCGCACTGCACGCCGACCGATCCGAGCCGGAGCCCGGCTGGGCGTTCACCGAGATGACTCTGCGGTGGTCGCAACGCCATTTCGAGGCGGAGATCGAGTTGGCCGAGCAGTTGCTGGCTGACATTGATGAGGCCGCCGCGCGATATCGTGAGCTGGCCGTCCGCGACGAGAACGATCTCCCGGTGCCTCGTCATCCCGGGGTTTGGCGCACGGTCGGGGAGGATTCCGCGGACAGCTGAGTTCACGGTCCGCGACGCCTGCGGTTGCCGATATTCAGCCTTCGGCGAGCACGCTGGGGGCGGTCGGCAGCGACCGCAGGATATTGCGGCGCTGCAGCGTGGGAGTGACTCGGCCGCCTGCGGTCATACTGCGCCAGATGGCGTGGGCGGCCAGCTGGACCGGGGTGGTCATTCGGCTGTCGAAACTCATCCGGCTCAGCGGTCCGCAAACGGACACCGCGGTCGTCGCCTCGCCGACCGGTCCGATCGGTGCGGCGATACAGCCGAACCCGTGCAGCGCGCCATTGCGCTCGACGGCATAGCCGAGTTCCCGGATCCGCGCGCTGCCCGGCTCCGCTCGGCCCGCGAAGGCGAGCAGGGCCCTGCCGAGTGCCGACTTCGACGCGGGCAATCTGCCTCCGACGCGGGTCGGGACGTGGGCGGCCAGGCGTCCGCCGATCTTGTCGAGGTACACGACGTCGTCGCCGTCGAGGACCGCCAGATGCACGACCATGCCGGTGGCGCGGTAGAGATGCTGTAGGTGCTCGCCGGAGGCCGCGTGCACGCGGTCTTGATGCACTGCGAGCGAGCCGAGTTCGACGAGACGGATGCCGAGGCTGTAATTGCGCCCCTCCCGCCGTAGCCACCGTAGCTGGACCAGCCGGTCCAGCATCCGGTGGGCGGAGGAGCGCGGCAGGCCGGTGCGGGCGACGACCTCCGTCAGGCCGAGGCTGTCGCGCCCGTCGAACGCGTCGAGGACAAGCGACAGCCGGTCGAGAAGGGCGCTGGGGGTGGTCGCCTCACCGGGCCGCATGTCCTGCGCGATCGTCATGCGCTGACTCCTTTGTCACTCTAACCAGGGCTCTGACGTGCCTATTTCTATTAGGAAATAGTGCCACATCTCCATCGGTATGTGAAGCGGATCACGAAGGAAGGGCTAGTGCATGCGGTGCCGTATCGCTGCCCGGTCGGCCGGTCGAGGCCAGTGGACACCGCGTGCCGGTGAAGATGCTGGCCGCACACAGGTTGCAGTGGATACACAGCGATTTCTTCGCCGACTCGGACTGGATGCGGTTGATCAGATCCGGCTCGCGCAGCAGGGCTCGGGCCATGGCGACGAATTCGAATCCGTCGTCCATCGCGGCGTTCATGCCCGCGAGATCGGTGACGCCGCCGAGCAGGACCAGCGGCATATCCAGCTCGTCGCGGAACTGGCGGGCATAGTCGCGAAAGTAGAGCGGTTCGTAGGAATAGCGCCGGAACACCATGCTCCCGAACATCTTCATGCCCAGTTTGACCAGACCGCGCTGGGTCTCGGCCATCTCCCGCACCGGCACATCACCCCGGAACAGGTACATCGGATTCAGCAGTGAGGAGCCGCCGGTCAGCTCGAGCGCGTCGACGTAACCGTCGCGCTCGATCATCTGTGCGACGGTGAGCGACTCGTCGAGCCAGAGACCGCCCGGGACGCCGTCGGCCATGTTCATCTTCGCCAGCACCGCGATCCGCCCGTCGGCGGCCTCGCCGACCGCCCGCAGGATGAGCCGGGCCAACCGGGCTCTATTGGCGAGCGAACGGCCCCAATCGTCCTTGCGGCGGTTGAGCTTCGGGCTGAGGAACGAGCTGGCGAGGTAGTTGTGCCCGAGATGAACCTCCACCGCGTCGAATCCCACCTCGATCGCGTGCCGGGTCGCTTGGGCGTGAGCGTCGATGATCCGGTGGATGTCGTCCTCGGTGGCGGCCCTATCGAGGCTCATCGACAGCGGGTTGGGCCGGGTGGACGGAGCCAGGGACGGCAGGCCGGTGGAGCGCGAGTTGGCAACCGGCCCGGCGTGCCCGATCTGAGCCGAGATCGCGGCGCCCGTGGCGTGTACGGCGTCGGTGAGCTTGCGCAGGCCGGGCAACGCCTCCGGCCGCCAATAGATCTGGTCCCTTTCGGTGCGCCCTTCGGGTGACACGGCGAGGTAGGCGACGGTCGTCATGCCGACACCGCCTTCGCCGACCGCGACGTGGAAGTCGATCAGCGCGTCGGTGACCAAGGCGTCGGTCGTGACTCCCTCGAAAGTCGCGGACTTGATGATCCGGTTGCGCAACCGCACCGGACCGAGCGAGGCGGGTGCGAGGGGATCCGGCCGGGCGGGTGGCGTGGCGGGCGCTGCGGTCATGGCGAAACTCCTTGTGCGGATTGATGTGTACGGCGCGGGAGCTGGTCGGACGGGATGGTCACGGGGGCATGGATGTCCATCCATCGCAGCATCTCGTCGACCGCGTCGGCGCAGTCGCCGTCGGCGCCGGCGTCGGCCCACTCGATCAGGGCGGCGAATGCCGCCGCCTGGTACGCGGTGGCCAGCGCGCGGCAGATGGCTGCGGGAGCGTCGGGGAGCCGGCTCGCGATATAGCGCGCCAGCGTCTCGATCCAAGGGCGGTAGGCGAGCGGTGCGGTGGCGGCGAGTTCGGGCTCGGAGGAGATCAGGCGCAGCCAGTCGGGCGCGACGCGCCGGACCCGTGGCTCATGCGAGACCGACTCGACGATGGCCGAGCGGATGACGACCGACGGCTCGCCGGTGCGGGGGGCGTTGTCGAGGGCGTCTTGTAGCCGCGCTGTCGCCGGTTGGACTCCCAGCCAGGCGATTTCCGACCGCGACGAGAAGTGACGCAGCAAGGTCCGTGTGCTGATTCCCGTGGCGCGCGCGAGATCGCTCCAGCTCGTCGAAGCGTATCCGCGTTCGGACCACAGACGGAGCGCGCTTTCGGCGACAGCCGCGCTGTCGAGCACCGAGGGTCGGCCGCGTCCACGGGAAGCGGAGATCTGATCGGTCACCGCGACAGCTCACCATTTTTGGCGAAGTGTGTCAATATTGCGCCGCATCCGATCCTCAATGCTGGAAACAGCGGAAAGCAGGTGCTCTGGTGGGTGTTTATGTCGTGACCGGGTCGGCCTCCGGGATGGGGCGAGCCGTGGTGGACAAGCTGCGCGAAGGCGGGCACACCGTCGTCGGAGTCGATCTTCGAGACGCCGAGATCATCGCCGACCTGTCCACCGGGCAGGGGCGGCGCGCGGCCGTCGACGGTGTACTCGCCGCGGTGGACGGGCGCTTGGACGGCGCCGTGCTCGCGGCGGGAGTCGGTCCCGCCCCCGGCGCCGAACGACCGCGGCTCATCTACGAGGTGAATTGTCGTGGCGTGATCGAGTTGCTCGAGGGCTGGCGGTCGGCGCTGGCCGGGGCCGCCGAGGCCAAGGTTGTCGTCTTCGGCAGCAACGCGACAACCACTACGCCCGCGGTACCCAGCCGGGCGATACGGGCGCTGCTGGCCGGCGATGTCGCCAAAGCATTACGAGCGGTGCGCATCTTCGGCAAGAACGCGCCGGGCATCGCCTACGCGGCCTCGAAGATCGCGGTCACTCGCTGGGTGCGGCGTCATGCTGTGACCGCCCGGTGGGCGGGCGAAGGGATCCGGCTCAACGTGCTGGCTCCCGGCGCCGTGCTGACCCCCTTGCTCGAGCAGCAGCTCGCCACACCGGCCGAAGCCGAGGTGATCCGCCGTTTCCCGGTACCGATCGGCGGATTCGGCGACGCGCGGGATCTCGCGGAGTGGGCCGTGTTCATGCTGTCCGAATCCGCGCGGTTCCTCTGCGGGAGCGTGGTGTTCGTCGATGGCGGCAGCGACGCGTACTTCCGGGCCGACGACTGGCCGCGCGCTGTCCCGCTGCGCAAGCTCGTCGGCTACCTGCGGCGCTTCGGCGGTTGCGGCGCTCGCTGACCCGGATCCGCGTTTCCGGCGCTTCCGCCACCGATTGTCCCGGTCACCGGGAACTGCCCCTCGGAGACGGTGGCGGAATACGCACATAATTCTCCGCCCACATCGGCAGTGATGTGGCTCACGCGAGGACCTTTTCGTCGGGACGACCCGGTGCGGCCTCGCCTTCGGAGAAGGAGAACCAGATCATGAGACTTGATGGTCTGAGTCGTCACCGGCGAGCCATCGCCGGCATCGGCGCCGCAGTCCTGTTCACCGCACTCGCGGCGACGGGCTGCGCCGGCGATGACGAGTCGAACAACAGCGCCGTGGCCGGTGCGCCGACCACGGCGCTGCCCGACAAGCCGGCCACGGGTACACCGGTGCGCATCGGCTTCGTATCGACCGAGGGCGGCGCCGTGGTGTCGTTGCCGGAGATGCGCCAGGGCGCCGAGGCGGCCGTGGCATACGTGAACAAGAACGCGGGCGGCATCGCGGGCCACCCCATCGACCTGGTCGTGTGCAAGCAGCAGGAAGAGCCGACTTCGGCGACGAAATGCGCGAACCAGTTCGTCGAGCAGAAGGTGGCCGCCGTGCTGTCCCCCGGCACCTCCCAGGGCGGCACCATCCTTCCGATCGTCGCCGGTGCGGGCATTCCCTACGTCACCCTCAACGGTGTGTCCCCGCAGGAGCTGACCTCCCCCGACTCTGCGGCACTCTCGGCCGGCCTGCCCGGCACCATCACCGCGATGGCCGCGGCGGCCAAGGACAAGGGCATGCGCACGTTCACCCTGTTCGCCAGTGACGGTGGTGGCCTGGGCGCCTTGGTCGACGCCATGGGCGCGCCCCTGTTCCAGAGTGCGGGCGTGACCTTGAAGGTGGTGCCGATCCCCCTCGGCGTGCCGGACCCTACGCCGCTGGTCACTTCCGGACTCTCGGGCAAGCCGGACGGGGTCGGGGTCATCGCCGATGCCGCGACCTGCACCTCGGTCTACAAAGCGATTCAGACCACCGACCCCGCAGTCCAGAAGGTCTACATCCCGGTCTGTCTGGCTCCCGACGTCACCGAAATCATCGGCATGGACGCGGTGCGGGGTAGCACCGGCATCACCGCGACCGACTACCTGTCGGATCGTCCCGACACGGTGTTGTACCGCTCGGTCCTGCAGACCTACGCGCCTGAGGCGACAGTGACCGGCGCGGCCTCCTCCGGATACCAGGTCGTCGCGGCGCTGGCTCTGGCCACCCGCAGCATTCAGGGCGAGGTCACCCCGGCGAGCATCAAGGAGGCGCTGCGGACCGCGAAGGGAATCGAGATGCCGGCGGGCGGCGGCGTCACCTTCACCTGTGACGGCACCGCCGTGCCACAGATGGCGTCGATCTGCTCGCGTCAGATGCTGATCGGCCCGATCAACGACCAAGGTGTGCCGGTGAACCTGAAAGTGACCGGATAGTCCCGGACGGCAATGATATTCGGCCAGGGAGATCAGCCATGACTGACCATCTTTCGTATCTCGTGCTCGGCCTCGGCAACGGGGCGGTGTACGCCGCGCTCGGGCTCGCGCTCGTATTGACTTTCAAGAGTTCCGGGGTGGTGAACTTCGCGACCGGCGCGGTCGCGCTCTACGCTGCCTACACCTATGCCCTGCTGCGCAAGGGCGAGCTGATGGTCCCGATACCGGGACTGCCCGAGACCATCGATCTCGGCGGACCGCTCGGTGTCGTTCCCGCCATGGCGATCTCCCTGGTCGCTGCCGCCGTTCTCGGGGTGCTGTGTTACGCGTTGGTCTTCCGCCCCATGCGCAGCGCCTCGGTAATCGCCAAGGCCGTCGCCTCGATCGGACTCATGGTTGTGGTCCAGGCACTGATCGCTCAGCGGGTGGGTACACACCTGGTCGCGGTGAAGCCGATCTTCGCGCTCGACACCTTCTCGCTGGGTGATCGCAAGGTGCCCACCGATCGAGTCCTTCTAGCAGCGTCCATCGTCGGACTTGCCTTGGTAACAACCTTGATCTTCCGCTACACCCGGTTCGGCGCGGCGACCGAGGCCGCGGCGGAGTCGGAGAAAGGCGCGTATCTGACCGGGCTTTCGCCCGACCGGATCGCGTTCAGCAACTGGGCGCTGTCATCGGTGGTCGCGGGCCTCGGCGGCATCCTCATCGCACCTTTGGTGGCGCTCAATCCTGTGGCGTACTCGTTGTTCATCGTCCCGGCGCTGGCCGCCACTCTGGTCGGCAATTTCAGTTCGATCTGGTCGACCGTGGCCGCCGGAATCGCCATCGGCGCGCTCCAAGCCGAGGCGACCAATCTCCAGGGTCTCTACAGCTGGTGGCCGAGAGCCGGTACGGCGGAGGCCATTTCGCTCCTGCTGATCTTGGTTTTCCTTGTGATCAAGGGTCGTCCACTGCCGGACCGGGGTTCGGTGATCCGCCGGACGCTCGGGCGCGCGCCGCGTCCCGACCGCGTCCTCGCTCCCATGCTGGCATCCCTTGCCGTCGTGGTCGTCGCATTGTCGGCGACCTCCGGCAGCTACCGTGCCGCGATCGTCAGCAGCGTCATCTTCGCGGTTCTCGGGCTCTCCCAGGTAGTGGTCACCGGATACGCCGGTCAGGTGTCGCTGGCGCAGCTCACCCTCGCGGGAGTGTCGGCATATGCGCTGAGTGTGCTGAACCAGCACCTCGGCATACCCTTCCCTTTCGCGCCGATCCTCGCCGCCCTGTGCGCCACCGCGGTCGGTGTGGTCGTCGGCCTGCCGGCGCTGCGGGTGCGCGGGCTGCCGCTGACAGTGGTGACTCTCTCCCTCGCGGTGTTCGTGGAAGCCTTCTGGTTCCGCAACCCGTCGCTCAACGGCGGCGTCCACGGCGCGCCTGTCGACGCCCCCCGGCTCTTCGGGATCGAATTGGGCATCGGTACGGGCCAGGCATATCCACGGATCGCCTTCGGTCTGCTGTGCTTGGCGGTGCTCACCGTCGTCGGCCTCGGCGTCGCGTGGCTGCGGCACAGCAGTCTCGGTACCGACATGCTCGCCGTGCGGGCCAACGAGCGGTCGGCGGCGGCAGCGGGCATCGATGTCTCCAGGACGAAGCTGATCACCTTCGCGATCGGCGCGTTCATCGCAGGCCTCGGCGGCGCGTTGCTCGGGTATCAGCAGAGCTTGGCTACCCCGGAGCCGTTCGCGGTGTTCCTCGGGATCTCGCTGTTCGCCGTTGTCTATGTCGCGGGTGTCACCTCCATCACCGGAGGGATTCTGGCCGGTGTGATGGCGCCCGGTGGCATCCTCTACCTGCTGGTGGACCGGTTCCTGCATATCGGTGACTACTATGCGGTGCTCAGCGGTCTGCTGCTCGTGGTGACGGTCATGACCAATCCCGACGGCCTCGCCGGCAAGCTCCCGCGGATTCCGTGGCCGGCACTGCGGCGCCGTGCCCGTCACGCCGACGAGGTGTCGCCGATAGCTGCCGAGTCCTCGGACGCCGCCGGGCGTACGCGCGATGTGGCCACACCGATTCTCAGCGTGCAAGGAGTGAGCGTCAGCTACGGTGCCGTGAAGGCCGTCTCGGACGTCGGTTTCGAGGTATGTTCCGGAGAAATCGTCGGCCTCATCGGACCCAACGGAGCGGGGAAAACGTCCGTCATCGACGCGATCACCGGCTTCGCGGCGGCCACCGGAGCGGTGACCCTGGCCGGCGAACCGCTCGCCGGACGGCCACCGCACCAACGCAGCCGCGCCGGCCTCGGCCGCAGTTTCCAGGAGGTGGAGCTCTACGACGACCTCACCGTTGCGGAGAACGTCAGGGTGGGCGCGGCCCGCTCACAGTCGCCACTACCCGTCGCGCAACGGGTGGCCCGGACGCTGGCAGTCCTCGGCCTGAGCGATCTGGCCGATCAGGAGGCCGGAATTCTGTCGCAAGGGCAGCGGCAGCTGGTCTCGATGGGGCGGGTCCTTGCGGCCGAACCCGTCGTAGCGCTGCTCGACGAGCCGGCTGCTGGTCTGGACACCGTCGAAAGCCGTTGGCTGGGAGAGAGATTGCGTTCTGTTCGCGATGACGGAACCGCCGTCCTCCTGGTCGATCACGACATGGAGCTGGTGCTCACGGTGTGCGATCGGGTCATCGTGCTGGATTTGGGCACTGTCATCGCCAGCGGAACACCCGAGCAGATCCGCACCCATCCGGAGGTACTGCGGGCATATCTCGGGGTACCGGCGGACACCGTCGACCTCGACGCCGAAGCCGTGCCGGAATTGCACGTCCACCGGGCGACATCTCAGGAGGCGACGCTGTGACCACGCTGGAATGCCGGGGCCTCACCGCCGGGTATCTGAAGGAGCGCCCGTGTGTGCGTGAGGTGGACCTCGCGCTCGAAGCCGGGCAGATCACCTGCCTGCTCGGACCGAACGGCGCCGGAAAGACGACACTGCTGATGACACTGGCCGGGTTGCTTCCTCGCGCAGGGGGAGAGGTCGAGGTGGTAGGGCGGGCGGTGCGTGGTGGCCGTCCACGGGACGCGGTGCGGGCCGGAATGGTTCTCGTTCCCGACGATCGCGCCCTGTTCCGGCAGCTGAGCACCAAACAGAACCTGATGCTCGCGGTAGCGGACCGCTCGCGGCGCCGCGCGGGCCTGAACCAGGTACTCGAGTATTTTCCCTCGTTGGAGAAGCGGCTGGGCGTCGCCGCCGGACGACTGTCCGGCGGCGAGCAGCAGATGCTGGCAATCGGCCGGGCGATCTTACAACGCCCGAAGGTGCTCCTGATCGATGAGCTGAGTATGGGTTTGGCCCCGGTGATCGTCACCGAGATCCTCGAGGTTCTGAAAAAGCTCGCCGCCGAGGAAGGGCTCAGCCTGCTGCTGGTGGAACAGCACGTGCACCTGGCACTCGGCATCGCGGACAAGGCCACGGTGCTGGTGCACGGACGGATCGCCGACTCGGCCACCGCAGCGGCCCTCCGGGATGATCCGGGCCGGGTGGAACGCGCCTACCTGGGTGCGAATGCCGCCGCGGCGTCTTCGGCCTGACGGCACCTGTGCAGGAGCGGCGAGTCACCGCGTTCTCGGTGACTCGCCGCCGGGGAGTGCCGCCGGTGTCAGGCGGGGGCGGGGGGACCCAGAGCGAACGAAAGCGCGCAACATTCGAGGTCGGCCTCGCTGAGTGTGCCGAGTTCCATCGCGCGCCGGCACCAGGCCGGGATCAAGCGGGCGAATTCGGCGGGGTCGTAGACATCCTCCTCTTTGGAGAACTTCCCATCGCCTGCGTAGGTGAGGATGCTGATATTGTCGGCGCCCATCTGCGAGCCGTCGCCGGGATCGCGCATCAGATTGTTCAGCTTGACCACAATCATGCCGTTGACGTCATCGATCAGGTGCCAATAGTCGGGGAACGACGTCATCGCGGACCCCGGGAACCTCGCCAGCGTCGGCTCAGCCCATGCCCAGATGGCTTCGGGACCCCTGAGTACGCCGACCATTTGTTCGTGGTATTCGGCGTCCGGCGTGAAAAGATCGACGAATTCGCGCCAGCTGCCCTCACCCGAGGCAGCTCGGGCCACGGTCGAGCGCCATGTCTGAAACGCCGATTCCAATTCTTCTCTGCTCCAAGTGTTGTTCATGGCCGGACGCTAACCAGCAGCTGACGCAAAGATCAGCAGTTGTTTCCGTTCAGTGGAATTCGTATCGCAGAAGCCGAGGACAGACAGGCGTCCCGCTCAATGGAAAGCCGCGCCGATTGATCGCTTCCCGAAACCTACCTTTACCTCATCTGTATCCCGTGCGAAGTGGAGTCCCGAACCATGGTGAAGAAGTCGATGCCGCCGCTCGCGGCCGCTCACGAGGTGACCGTCGATCTTCTCGTGATCGGATCCGGCACCGGCATGGCCGCCGCGCTTGCCGCCCACGAACTGGGCCTGTCGAGCGTGATCATCGAGAAGACCAGCCATGTCGGCGGCTCCACGGCGCGCTCCGGCGGCGCCTTCTGGATCCCGGGAAGCTCGATACTGCCGGACTCCGGACCCGAGGCGTTGGCAGACGCCGACACCTACATCCGGGCGGTGGTGGGGGAGTCGGCTCCAGCCGAGCGGGGAAGGGCGTTCCTCGACAACGGGGCCGCCACCGTCGCCATGATGGAACGCACGACACCGATGCGGTTCTTCTGGGCGCAGGGGTACTCGGATTATCACCCGGAGGAGCCGGGCGGGCGTGCCGAGGGGCGCACCTGCGAGTGCCGCCCGTTCGACGCCTCGGTGCTGGGTGCCGAACGCCCGCGGCTGCGTTCGGGCGTGCTGGAGGCACCGGTTCCGATGCCGGTCACCGGTGCGGACTACAAGTGGATGAATCTTGTCGCGCGCAAACCGGTCAAGGCGTTCTCGCGCATACTGCGGCGCGCGGCTCTGGGAATCGGCGGCATGCTGATCGGTCGCGAATACCTCGCGGGGGGCCAAGCTCTGGCGGCCGGATTGTTCGCCGGTGTGCTCGAAGCCGGCATCCCGGTGTGGACCGAGACCAGCCTGGTGCGGCTGATCCACGACGCGGACCGGGTCACGGGCGCCGTGGTGCGTCAGGGTGAACGTGAAGTCACCGTGACCGTCCGCCGCGGGGTGGTGCTCGCCGCAGGAGGTTTCGAGCACGACATGGAGGCCAGGCACAAGTTCCAGTCCGCGCGCCTTGCCGCCGGGGCCAGCCTCGGCTGCGAGGGCAACACCGGCGACGGAATCGTCGCGGCGCAGGACCTCGGCGCCGGCATCGCGCTGATGGATCAGGCCTGGTGGTTCCCCGCGTTCGCGCCGCTGCCGGGTTCCGCGCCCTCGGTCATGCTCGCGGAACGATCTCTGCCCGGTTCGTTCGTCGTCGATCAGACCGGTAGGCGATTCGTCAACGAGGCCACGGACTACATGTCCTTCGGGCAGCAGTTGCTCTTGCGGGAACGACGCGGAGACGCCGCCGAGCAGATGTGGCTGGTGTTCGACCAGCGGTACCGCAACAACTACATCATGGCGGGCCAGTACTTCCCCCGTCAGCCGCTGCCCCGCGAGTGGTTCGACGCGGGCATCGCGCACCGCGCGGACGACCCCGCCGCGTTGGCACGCGCGATGGGAGTTCCCGAGGCCGCGTTCACCGAGACCTTCCACAACTTCAACGGTTACGCCGAAGCCGGATCCGACCCCGAGTTCGCGCGCGGCGAGAGCGCATACGACCGCTACTACGGCGATCCCACCGTCGCGCCGAATCCCAATCTCGCGCCTTTGACCAAAGCCCCGTACTACGCGGTGAAAATGATCCTCAGCGATCTCGGCACCTGCGGCGGCGTGGTGGCCGACCAGCATGCGCGGGTGCTGCGCGAGGACGGCACGGTCATCGACGGGCTGTATGCCATCGGCAATACCGCGGCCAACGCCTTCGGCGCCACCTATCCCGGCGCAGGCGCGACCATCGGCCAGGGACTCGTCTTCGGTTACATCGCGGCTCGGCACGCTGCGGCGCGGGAGATATCCGAGTAGCAAAACGAGGCGGGCACCTTTCGCAGCCGCGTCGAAGCGCGCGAGCGAAGGTGCCCGCTTCCGCCGGGATCAGTGTGGTCTATCTCGCGCAGATGCGGACCGCGGTGTCACATATGTGAGCCGCCGTCGACCCGCACTTCGGTGCCGGTGACGAAGTACGCGTCGGCGGAGCCGAGCATCGCCACCACGGCCGCCACGGCGTCCGGCTGGGCGAAGATGGCGCCGTCGGGCAGGGGGAGCGAGGGGGACGCCTTGGTGAACAACGTGAAGTCGGCGTCGGCCGGCAGGCCCGGCCCGATGCTCTGCTTGGCCTCGCCACTGCCGTCGGTCATACCCGAGGAGATGGAGCCCGGCTGCACGGCGTTGAACCGGATGCCCTGCTTGCTGAACTCCATGGCCAGTGCGTGGGTCATCGCCTGGACGCCCGCCTTGGATGCGGCATAGGCCGACATGTACGGGTGCGCGAACGCGGCCGAGGTGGAGCTGAAGTTCACCACAGCCGGGCTGGTCCCCTCCCGCAAGGCCGAGATGGCCTCCCGGGTGACCAGGAATGTGCCCACCAGATTGATCCGCAGCACCTGCTCGAAGTCGGCGACGGTCGTCTGCTCGAAGTGCGCCGACCGCAGCACTCCCGCCGCGTTGACAAGCGTGTCGAGACCACCGAGGTGCGCCACTGCCTCCGCGACACCTGCCTTGACCGAGGCTTCCTCACCGATGTCCATGAGCACCGTGGTCAGGTTCTCGCTGTGCGCACCGGCCTTGGCCAGTGTGTCTTTCAAACCGGCTTCGCTGATGTCCGCGGCCGCCACTCGACCGCCCTCGTCCAGAAGGCGCAGCACGGTGGCCTGGCCGATACCGGAACCGCCGCCGGTGACGAGGACGCGGCGATTGTCGTAGCGCTGCAGGTGTGGCATGCGCACGTACTCCTTCTCTCGATGATCGGCAGAGCCGTCGAGACACGGCGCCGCCCAGTCATCGATGGTGACTCGCTCGCACGCCCGGTGGACGCCCGCATCCCGCTCAATGGACTGCCGGCGAGAGACCAAGCCGCAGGCCGCCGCAGTCTGTGCCCGGCTTCGTCTCGGTCAACGGAAAGGCGCCGTCCGGTCGACGTGCGGCTGCCTGGCATCAGCATCCCGGCGACGCCAGTTGCCACGGGAACGGGAGGTAATGGGCGATGAGCTGGGTCGATTCCGCAGGTAGTGGGACGAACAGTGCGAAGTGCTTGTGGTCGGTTCCGGAGGCGGCGCGCTGACCTCCGCTCGCCACCAAGGGCGGTCTACGCACCGGCATCGACGGCCGGGTCCTCGACTCCGCGGGGCTTCCTATCGCTGGACTCTACGCGGCGGGGAACTCCATGGCTGCCGTCAGCGGACCCACCTACCCGGGGGCGGCAACCCGATCGGTGCCTCGATGGAATTCGCCCATCGCGCGGCCTGCGACATCGCGAAATCGGCGCGGACGCATCCATGAGCCGCAGCCGCTGGGTGCCGCCCGCACCGTTGCGGTGCGGGCGGCAGTGCCCGGCGCCCGGAACCTGCTACCCGGCAGCCCGGATATCGCTCGGCTGGACGCCTCGAGCACGCACGCGGAGAGCACCCTCTGCGTCGATACGCGGCGCATCCATGTCACCGGACACTCGATGGGCCCGCCGCCGGGTCGTCATCAGGTTGTCAGTTCTCGCAGCGCATTGCGTCCGCCGCCCCGGTGGCCGGGCTACGCGACTTCTCGTGGTGCGCCACCACACGGGCGGGACCCGTGATCGCTTTCCACGGCACCGCACTCCGCGGGAATCCTGAGTCGTCCCGATGTGGCTGCCGCGGCGATGGCGTCGCGCAGCCGGCCGCAGCCTGGTAGCGAAGGGTCGTTGCCCACCGTGTCGCGAAGCTCAGGGCAGCGGACGGCCGCGTCGGCGTTCCACTGAACGCTGGTTTGTTGCCAGCTGGCTTTGCGGACAAGGACTCCTGCACCGCAGTGGTCGCACTGGACCGGCGCCATCGGCGCCTCGTTCAGCCGTTCGTCGATGCGCGGCGTCATCAGGCAGAAGCCTCGGCGGAGCCGGCCCGGGCGGCCAGATCGGCGCGCGCGGCGAGATCGGCCCGGATCTCGGCCTGCCATGCCTCTACCGGACGGGTGGTGTCCAGTTCGAATTCGAAGCGGTCCACCATTTCCGGGGTCACCTCGGCGGCGTCGACGTAGAACTGCTCGTACCAGCGGCGCAGCTGGTAGACCGGGCCGTCCTCCTCGCACAGCAGTGGATTGTCGATGCGCGCTTTGTTCTTCCAGATCACGACGTCCTGCTCGAACCCGATCTTCACCCAGTCGCCGAGGGCGATCGCCGTCGCCATCGCCTGCTCGTCGGGAAGACCCTGCGACTTTTTGACGATGATGCCGTACTGCAGCACGAAAGAGTTCGCATCGATCGGGTAGTGGCAGTTGAGCAGGACCGTGTGGTGATCGCCTTGCTCGTAGTGGTATGTCAGGTCGTCGATCATGAAGGACGGCCCGTAGTACGACGCTACCGACGAAGTGCCCAGCAGCTTGGGCGCGCCCTCGGGTCCGGGCAGGTCCTCGCGCGCCCCGCTCTTGAAGTACTGCGTGGCGATGTGGCCTTCGAACACGTTCTTGAAGTAGGTCGGCAGCGACCCGTGGATGTAGAAGAAGTGCGCCATGTCCACGACGTTGTCGATGATCTCGCGGCAGTTGGTGTTCACGACGGTGCGGTACCAGTGCCAGTCGGTCCACTCGTCGCTGGTCGCGCCGTCGATCCGGGGAATGGCGACATCCGGCGTCGGCTTCTTGCCTTCCGGGTCGTTCCACACGAACAGCATCCCGTCCTGCTCGAGCGCGTGCCAGGTCCGCGTCCGGGCCAGCGGCGGCACCCGGCGGCCATAGGGGATCTCCTTGCAGCGGCCGTCGCCGCCCCAGCGCCAGTCGTGGAACGGGCAGGCGACGGCGTTGCCCTTGACGGTGCCCTGACTGAGGTCGCCGCCCATATGCCTGCAATACGCGTCGAGAACGTTGAGTTCGCCGTTCTCGCCGCGGAAAACCACGAGCTTGGTGCCGAATGCCTCGATGGCATGCGGTTTGCCGTCGGCGAAATCGCGGATCAGTCCGAGACAGTGCCAGCCGCGCGCGAAACGCGTCGGGGCCGCCGCTGCTTCGATATTGCGGACTTCCTGCGAATCCTGCTGAACCGGACTCATGTCCACCCTCCTCGGATGAAAGAACGCAAGCGAGCTGGTTGGGCCGCGATGCACGGCTGCTTGCGCTGCGCCCTCGTTGTAGCAGTCGCAGTGCGGCCGATCGGGTAGTGATTTCACTCACTGGGATGGGCGCGGCTCTGGTCGGTCATCCACCGACCGGACGACCGAGGCCTGAGCCGCCAAGGGGTGCGCGGCGGGCTCTGTTTTCCCGGTGACTCCACAGCGGGACGACGCCCCGGCGCCGGCCGCGGACGTACAACAGCGGGAAACTCGTCTCGCAGGGGCAATGGCGCCGGCTACCTGGGCGATCCGCTCGCTGCGGTGCTGTGGCCGGCTGGGACCGCAGGGCGAGTGAGCATGGCGGGATGCAAGTCGTGGCACGTGCTAGTTTGACGGCAGGACCAAGACGTGCGGTGGCGATCACTGCGGGAGGTGGGTGGCGCGATGCGGGGGACAGGACAGCGGGTGACGGCTGCCGACGTGGCCAGATCTCTCGGCCTTTCGCGTGCCACCGTCGGATTCGTGCTGAACAACACGCCTGGTCAGACGATTCCGGACAAGACAAGGCAACGAGTGCTCGCGGAGGCCGAGCGGCTCGGATACCGTCCCAACCCTGCCGCGCAGGCTCTGCGCCGCGGCAGTACCCGCCTGGTGATGATGCTGCTTCCGGCATGGCCGATGGAGGCCGGCTGGGCGGAATTCCTCGATGACGTGTCCTTCCGCCTCGATCAGGCGGGTTATACCTTGGTCACCTATACGCGTCGCATCGATGACCGGGCGAAGCCGCTTTGGGAGACGCTGCGGCCTGAAGTCATCCTCGGCCTGGACGACCTCAGCGATGCCGACACCCTGTCGGCGAAGGCCAGTGGAGCGAAGATCGTTCTCACGCAGTCGGTCTCCGATTCGCCCCTCGTAGCGCCAGGCGCCGAACAACAAGTACGGCATTTGCATTCGCGCGGTCACCGCAGGCTCGCCTACGCGATGCCGGACGACCCCCGACTGGCCGACCTGGCAGCCCTTCGTCGAGATATGGCGCAGCGGACAGCGTCAGCCTTGGGGCTGGAGTCTTTGGATGTGCGCTCGGCGGGGCTCGATGACGGAACCGCGGCCGAGGCGGTACGGCACTGGCGGGATGCCGGCGTCACCGGGGTGGTCGCCTACAACGATCTAACCGCGGCTCTGGTCGTCGGTGCCGCGTTGCGCGCCGAAATCGGGGTGCCGGCGCCGCTGGCTGTGATCGGTCACGACGATTCCGACTTCGGGCGGGCGTTCGTTCCAGCGCTGTCGACGGTGCGGATGGGGATAGGGGCACTCGCTCGGTATGTAGCCGACCTCGCGCTCTACGGGGTGGGCCACCTCGAGAAGCCTCCGAGCCCGGTCACCCCTGACTTCGACGTCGTACGCCGCGAGTCGACCTGAGTCAGGAGCTATCGCATCGGCTTCGCAAGCGGGCGCTGGCGCTGGCGGGCAAGACCATCGACGACATCGACCTGGTCGAGATCAACGAAGCGTTCGCGGTGCAGGTGCTCGGCTCGGCGCGGGAGCTGAAGATCGATGAGGACAAGCTGAACGTTTCCGGCGGCGCGATCGCCCTGGGCCACCCGTTCGGCATGACCGGCGCCCGCATCACCACCACGCTGATCAACAACCTGCAGACCCACGACAAGCAGTTCGGTCTGGAGACCATGTGCGTGTCGATCGATTGTCGTGGCCGCGAGCGACGGACTCCCGGCAAGGACTGTCCCACTGAGCGGAAGCGGCCGGTCCGGCTGGCGGCGGCCTGGCCAGCGTTGCATGAGCCGGTCCTTGGAAGGGCCTATGGCAAGGCAAGTTCGGAAATCGAATCCCACACACGGTCCTGGAAGTCGGTTCCGGCGACGACGGATCTTCCACGAGTCGCGCGTTCTACCACTGGGCAGCGCTCGGGGACAACGAAAGGCGAAGCGATGTCCCGCTGTCGCCGCGGCAGGTCGCCGACTCCTTTTGGAAGTTCGCGTGAGGACGTGCACGCGACTAGCACGAAATAGTATCGGTGGACGAGCGGCTCCCGGGCAGTGGGGGCCTTCGTCCGCCCGCCGCGGTGGCTTTCCCATCCTCACGTCGCGGCGGGCCGCCCGGGTGACGCGTCATCGGCAACCCGCGCTCGATTTCATCGTGATGCCGCTGACCAGGGGTTTTCCGGGCGGCCGGGCGGAGGGATCGACACCCCGCCCGGACCGCATAGGAGTTGTATCAGCTTCCGGCTGGTGAATCGGGGATTTCCGGTCGTCTCACTAGAATGGGGCGACCGTATTCGTCCGCTTCCGGGAGTCAGTCGTGACCATCCAGCCCGTTCGCCTGTTCGGCGACCCCATTCTGCGTGCCCGCGCCGCGGAGGTCACCGCGTTCGACCGTGATCTGCGGCAGCTGGTGACCGATCTGACCGAGACGATGCACGACGACGGCGGTGTCGGGATGGCCGCGCCGCAGATCGGGGTCGGGCTGCGCGTTTTCGTCTACGACACGGGTGAGGCGGCGGGGCACCTGGTCAACCCGCAGTGGGAGGTCCTCGGCGACGAGGAGCAGGTCGGGCCGGAGGGCTGCCTGTCGATTCCTGGTGTGCGCTACGACACGCGGCGCGCTCTGCGGGTGCGGGCCTCCGGTGTGGACGTCGACGGGGCGCCGGTCGCCTTCGAGGCCGAAGGGTTGCTGGCGCGGTGCGTGCAACACGAGACCGATCATCTCGACGGGGTGCTGTTCATCGACCGTCTCGACCCGGCCCAGCGCAAGGAGGCGATGCGGGTGATCCGCGAATCGGATTGGTTCGGGGCGGGAGTGACGGTGCGTCCGTCCCGCTCCATGAGCGGCGCGGGCCGGCCCAACCCGTTCGGAGCGGGCCGCTGATGCGCGTCGTTTTCGCGGGAACCCCGGAACCGGCGGTTCCGTCGCTGCGGCGGCTGCTGGAATCGGCTCGGCACGAGGTGATCGCCGTGGTGACGCGGCCGGACGCGGTCGCGGGGCGCGGCCGGAAGGTGACCAGGTCGCCGGTCGGCCGGTTGGCCGACGAACACGGCATCCCGGTCCTCACCCCGCGGCGGCCCTCGGAGCCGGAATTCGTCACGCGGCTGGCCGAATTGGCGCCGGACTGCTGTCCCGTCGTCGCCTACGGCGCGCTGCTTCCCCAGCAGGTGCTCGACATCCCGCGCTTCGGTTGGATCAACCTGCATTTCTCGCTGTTGCCCGCCTGGCGCGGCGCGGCGCCGGTGCAGGCGGCCATCGATGCCGGTGACGAGATCACCGGCGCCTCCACCTTCCGGATCGAGGCCGGGCTGGACACCGGTCCGGTCTTCGGCATGGTGACCGAGAAGATCGCCGTCACCGACACGGCGGGCAGCCTCCTGCAGCGGTTGGCCGACAGCGGCTCCCGGCTGCTGGAAGCGACCCTCGACGGGGTGGAGGACGGCACCTTGCAGGCGATTCCGCAGTCCACCGACGGCGTCTCGTACGCGCCCAAGGTCGGTGTCGAAGCCGGGCATGTGCGCTGGGATCAGCCCGCGCTGGCCATCAGCAGGCGCATCCGCGCGGTCACCCCCGCGCCCGGGGCGTGGACCGAGGTCGGCGGCACGCGGCTGAAGCTGGGGCCGGTCGAGTTGGTCGAAGAGGAGTTGCCGGAGCGGGTGATCGAGGTCCGCAAGTCCGGTGTGTTCGTCGGCACCGCGACCACCGCGGTGCGGCTCGATCAGGTTCAGCCGCAGGGTAAGCGGGTGATGGCCGCGCTCGACTGGGCGCGCGGCGCCCGCCTGCAGCCCGGCGCGGTGGTCGAATGACCCGCGGCGATCGGTCCGGCGACGGCAACGCGCGCGACCGGCGGCACGACGAACGCCATAGTTCCGGCGAGGCGGGCCGGGCGCGTGCGCAGGGCGGCAAGCAGCAGGATCGCGACGGTGCGGGCCGGTCACAGGCGGCAGGCAGGCGTTCCGGCGGCGGACGCGCCGAGCCGGGCGGCCGCGATCGTGACGAACGGCGCGGTTCCACCGGCCGACGCCCCGCGGCGGGTCGATCGGACCGTTCCACCGGCGGTCGAACCGGGCCGCGCCAAGGGGCCAAGGCCGCCGGACGACCGCACCGTGGCGAATCCGCCGATCCGCCGCGAACGGTCGCCAGGGATGTGCTGCGGGCGGTCCGGGAGCGCGACGCCTACGCCAACCTCGTTCTGCCCGCCCTGCTGCGCGAACGGGGATTGTCGGGTCGAGACGCCGCACTGGCCACCGAACTCGCCTACGGCGCGTGCCGGTCGCTGGGACTGCTGGACGCGGTGATCGCCGAAGGCGCGGGCCGGCCGATCGAGGAGATCGACGGACCTCTGCTGGACGTGCTGCGGCTGGGCGTCTACCAGTTGTTGCGCACTCGCATCGGCGCGCACGCCGCCGTGGACACCTCCGTCGCGCTGACGCGCGCCGAATTCGGCGCGGGCAAGGCGGGTTTCGTCAATGCCGTGCTCCGGCGCGCGGGGGAGAAGACCCCCGAGCAGTGGGTCGACGCGCTCGCGCCCGCCGATCCCGTCGGCCGGTTGGCGTTCGAATACGCCCATCCGGTCTGGATCGCGCAAGCCTTCGCCGACGCGCTCGGCGAGCGAGCGACGGAACTGCGCGATGTGCTCGCCGCCGACGACGCCCGCCCGCTGGTGCACTTGGTGGCCCGCCCCGGCGACATCACCGCGGAGGAACTCGCGCTGGTGACCGGCGGTGAGGAAGGCCGCTGGTCGCCGTACGCGGTCTACTTGGAGGGCGGCGATCCGGGCAAGCTGGAGCCGGTCCGTGAGGGCATGGCGGCGGTGCAGGACGAAGGCAGCCAGTTGGTGGCGCTGGCGCTGCTCAACGCCGCGCTCGACGGCCCGGACACCGGTCGCTGGCTCGATCTGTGCGCCGGACCGGGCGGCAAGGCCGCGCTGCTCGGCGCGATCGCCGCGATCGACGGGTTCCGGGTGGACGCCGTCGAGCCGGCCGCCCACCGCGCGGAACTGGTGCGCAAGGCCGTGCACGACCTGCCGGTGGACGTCCATGTCGCCGACGGCCGCGCCAGCGGGCTGACCCCCGGCTACGACCGCATCCTCGTCGACGCCCCGTGCACGGGCCTCGGGGCGCTGCGCCGCAGACCCGAGGCGCGTTGGCGGCGCACTCCGGCGGACGTCCGCGAACTCGTGGTGCTGCAGCGCGAATTGCTCGCCGCCGCATGGGAACTGGTGCGCCCGGGCGGAGTGGTGCTGTATTCGACGTGCTCGCCGCACCTGCCCGAGACGGTGTCCGTCGTCGCCGACGCCGTGCGCCGCCTCGGCGCCGAGCAACTCGACACCCGGGAACTGCTGCCCGGCGTCACCGACATCGGGGACGGACCGGGGGCACAGCTGTGGCCGCACCGGCACGGTACCGACGCCATGTTCCTCGCCGCGTTGCGTAAACCGCGCTGAGCGGTTCGCGATGTTCCTTGCGTCCGAGTCGTGCGCCTGCCTTCGACGCACACTCGGACGCATGACGATGACCTGGCAGGAAGTGGTCGCGATGCCGAGCGCCCTACCGGAAGTGGCCGGTCCACGTGGACGCGTGGTGGCTCACCGCTCCGGCGAAGGTGCGCGAACGCGCCGCCCGCTCGAAGCGGTTATTCCCGGCTGGATTGCTCCCGCAAGCGGGCAAGGGTTTTGGCGAGGATGCGCGAGACGTGCATCTGGGAGATCCCCATCTGCTGGGCGATCTGGGTCTGGGTCATCGATTCGAAGAACCGCATGGTGAGGATGCGCCGCTCCCGCTCCGGCAACCCCGCCAGCAGCGGACGGATCGCGACGTATTCCTCGACCCGATCGAACTGGGACTCCTCCTCGCCGAGGGTATCCAGGAGCGAGGCGTCGGTGTCGCGGCCGAGCGTGGCCGCGTCGATCGAACTCGGCTGGTAGGCGTTGCCCGCGATGACCGCCTGGGTCACCTCGTCGGGGTCGACGTCCAGCTCCGCGGCGATCTCCTTCGCCGTCGGCGAGCGGCCGAGCGTCTGGGAGAGACTGTCGATCGCCGCGCCGATGCGTAGGTGCGTCTCCTTGACCCGCCGCGGCACCCGCATCGCCCAGGTGTTGTCGCGGAAATAGCGCCGGACCTCGCCCATGATGGTCGGCACCGCGAAAGACAGGAAGTTGGAGCCGCGCCCGACGTCGAAACGATCCACCGCGTGCACCAACCCGACCCGCGCGACCTGGGTGAGGTCGTCGAAGGGTTCCCCGCGCCCGCTGAACTTGCGGGCGATGTGGTCGGCGAGCGGAATGCAGCGGCTGATCAGTTCCGCGCGCAGCGCGCTGTGCCGCGCTGTGCCCGCCTCACTGGTCGCGAGCTGCTCGAAGAGCAATCCGACGTCGTCGTACCCGGGAACCGTGCCCGCGGCTTCCAGGGTCTCCGTGGCATCCAGGGCGTCGTCCTCGGTGGTCAGCGTGTCGGCGTCGTCGTCGCGCTGGGAGTCGTACACGGTGTCTTCGTCCGCCACTACGCCTTCCCCCGGACCCGACGGAACTCGACCGTCGTCGGATATCCGGAGACCGTCGGGTCGAACGAATCCTGGGTTGCCTCCACCGCGTCGGTGAGGGTGCGTAGCACATGCCAGCCGAAGCTGCGCTGGTCGGGCAGGCCCGGCTTCTCCGCCAGCCCGTCGACCCGGACCAGCAACTCGGTGTCGCCGACGGTGAAACGGCAGTTCAGGCTGGTATCCGGGGCCGCGACCGCGATCAGGGTCGAGCAGACCTCGTCGACGGCGAGCCGGATGTCGGCCACCTCGTCCAGCGTGAAATCGCTGAGTAGGACGAGAGTTTCGGCGAGCCCACGCACGATGGGCAGTTGTGTCACCGACGCCGCCACCCGAATCTCCACCGGGGTGCTGTAGAGCCCCTGTTCCGCCGAAATATTGATCACCCTATGCAGGCTACCCACTCCCGCGCTGGACAACCCTGGGTACCGTTAGACTCCGGCGTTGTGTCCAACCCGATTCACCCGCGTCCGGCCGCTCCGATGATCGCTCCCTCCATCCTGTCCGCGGACTTCGCGCATCTCGCGGACGAAGCGCAGGCCGTCGCAGGCGCCGACTGGCTGCACGTGGACGTGATGGACGCGCACTTCGTGCCGAATCTCACGCTCGGCCTCCCGGTGGTGGAGAGCCTGCTGAAGGCCACCGAGATCCCCTTGGACTGCCACCTGATGATCGAGAATCCGGGCCGCTGGGCGCCGCCGTACGCCGAGGCGGGCGCGCACAACGTGACCTTCCACGCGGAGGCGACCGACGATCCGATCGCGGTGGCTCGCGACATCCGTGCCGCGGGCGCCAAGGCGGGGCTCTCGGTGAAGCCGGGCACGCCGATCGAGCCGTACCTGGAGATCCTGCGCGAATTCGACACGCTGCTGGTGATGAGCGTCGAACCCGGCTTCGGCGGTCAGTCCTTCATCCCCGAGGTGCTGCAGAAGGCGCGCATCGTGCGGAACCTCGTCGATGCCGGTGAGCTGCGGCTGCTGGTCGAGATCGACGGCGGCATCAACGCCGACACCATCGAGGCGGCCGCGGAAGCGGGTGTGGACTGCTTCGTCGCCGGGTCCGCGGTCTACAGCACCGCGGACCCTGGGGCCACCGTGCAGAAGCTGCGCGATCAGGCGGCCTCGGCGTGGGCTCGCTGAACGGAGCTAGCCGGTCCGCGTCCGGCGCGCGGCGACCGCGCGGATCGTCTCGATCACCGCGTTGATCGGCGGGCGGCGGGCCCCGGCCTCCGGTGACCGGATCCACACCCGATACCCGGTGCGCTCGTCGTCCGGTGAGGGCAGCACCACCTGGCTGCCCGTGCAGGCCACGGCAGCGTAGAGGCGGAACAATTCGGCCGAGACCGCCGGGCTGACGTCGTCGCGTCCGGCGGGGCCGGTGAGAAAGGTCCAGTGCTTGGCACGCGGATGGTCGACGACGGGCCCGGCGATTCCGTCCTGGAGGAGTTGCCGCAGCACTTGCTCGCCGAGTTCGGCGGGCATGGTGACCGCGCCGTAGTCGACGCCGATCTGCAGGAGAATGCGGTGCGAACCGGGATCCATCGATGCGGGCAGCTGGAATTCGCGCCGATACCGTGAGCAGCGAATTTCCGGCGTCGAATCGAGAAATGTGGTCACACCGCGCCCCCGGCTGTGCTCGACCTGCTTTCTTCCACTGTGTTCTCCGGTTTTCTCGAGGAGTGAACATCGTGTGGCAGGCTTCCCCGTTCGTCCGGCATGTTCCCTGGTAGAACGTCTCATCGGACTGCGTTGCCGGGAAAGTTGAACGCGAGAAGTCGGCCGCGTAACGATATCGCTTCCTGCGCCGTCCGAGCGCGGATTCTGCGTTATAACCGTGTTTCGTTCGGGTATCGGGTACGAATCGGCAATCACACCCCGAGGGGTTAATCAATTCACGTGGTATGCCTAATGGCTTCCAAGGGAAATCGATACCCGGCGAGCCCGTCGATCGCGGCGCGTGTGGACAGCTTTTGTTCCATTTTCGATGGGACCGGCCGGTTCCGCCTGTCTCGGCCCGCCCCGCGGTCGGTTCCCGCGTAGGGTGCGTCCCTCGCCGAGCCCGGAACGCGGCTGTCTACGGCCACGCCGCGTCACTAGGCTGGGGAGGCGCGGGAATAGCGGCCGGGTCTCGCGCTGTTTGCGCAACCGGAAGACAACGACGCGACAGGAGTCACAGCACATGTTCACAGGCATCGTCGAGGAACTCGGCGAGATCGTCGCCAGCGAGCAGCTGACCGACGCCGCGCGGCTGACGATCAAGGGCGAGTTGGTGACCTCCGATGCCGGGCACGGTGATTCGATCGCCGTGAACGGCGTGTGCCTGACCGTCGTCGAGGTGGTCGGCGGCGACTCCTTCACCGTCGATGTCATGGCGGAGACCCTCAACCGCTCCAGCATCGGCAAGCTGGACGTCGGCGCCAAGGTGAATCTCGAGCGCGCCGCCGCACTGAACAGCAGGCTCGGCGGCCACCTGGTCCAAGGTCACGTCGACGGCACCGGCACCGTGCTCTCGCGCACGCCGTCGGACAACTGGGACGTGGTACGGATCTCGCTGCCCGAGAACATCGCTCGCTACGTCGTGGAGAAGGGTTCGATCACGGTGGACGGCATCTCGCTCACAGTCTCCGGCCTCGGCGTCTCCGACGAGCCGGCCGAGACCGGCAGCAGGGACTGGTTCGAGGTCTCCCTCATCCCCACCACCCTCTCGCTGACCAACCTCGGCTTCGCCACCGTCGGCACCACCGTCAACCTGGAAGTCGACGTCATCGCCAAGTACGTCGAACGCCTCCAGCAGCGCGGCTGACCGTGGCCGCCCGCTTGTTCCCGCCCACGCGGGACGAAGGGTGCGCGTCGGCGTTCACCGGACCTCCGCGCGGGGTAGGCCTATGTTGTGCGATAGGCATGCGCGGGCCGCAGCGGGCAACCCGCCTCCCCCGTCGCGCCGCTCAGCATCGGCGATCACTCCGCCGCGCCGCGTCGCCCTGCGGCGAACGCGGGGGGCCGGTGATCATTGCTCAGCGCAGTCAGTTCGGTAGCACTGCGCAACCGCGGGTTGTGCCAGCCCCGCGGGCACTTCACTCGGGTGCGGCGGCCCCGATCTCGCGCGCCTGGATCCGCACTCCGTCTTTCGGGCGAAGCGAGACGAAACCCGTGTCGCCCGTCGACCGGGGCGTGCCCGAGATGCCGGCATGCGCGGCATAGCGGGCGCGGGGTCGCCGACCGACAGCCCGTCAGGAAGTGGCCGACATGCGGATGCGCTGCTGCTGACCTTGCGCAACCAGATGAACCTCACCCCGTCTTTCGAGCGCAGCGAGACCGAGCATCCGCCGTTCGCGGCCCGGCTCGCGTCCGAGTGGCCGCCGCGTCCGCGACGAAGTCGCCAGCGGCGGCCGCTCGGCCGCGAGCCACAAGAGGGCCGCGAACACCCAGCGCCGCAGGCGCTGGCAAGACCAACACAGCCGCGAACACCCAGCGCCGCAGGCGCTGGCAAGACCAACACAGCCGCGAACACGCAGCGCCGCAGGCGCTGCAAATTCAACCCAGTACTGTGGTGAGGCACCTATTTCGAGATGGAGCACAGCAGACGTGACCAGGTTCGACAGCATCGAGCGCGCAGTCGCCGACATCGCCGCCGGTAAGGCGGTCGTCGTCGTCGACGACGAGGACCGCGAGAACGAGGGCGACCTCATCTTCGCGGCGGAGAAGGCCACCCCGGAACTGGTCGCCTTCATGATCCGCTACACCTCCGGTTACATCTGTGTGCCGCTCACCGGCGACGACTGCGATCGGCTCGGCCTGCCGCCGATGTACGCGATGAACCAGGACAAGCACGGCACCGCCTACACCGTCTCGGTGGACGCGCGCGAGGGCGTCACGACCGGCATCTCCGGCGCCGACCGCGCCACGACGATGCGGCTGCTGGCCGACGCCGACGCGAAGGCCGACGACTTCACCCGGCCCGGCCACGTGGTGCCGTTGCGCGCCAAGGACGGTGGCGTGCTGCGCAGGCCCGGTCACACCGAGGCCGCCGTGGATCTGGCGCGTATGGCTGGTTTGCGCCCGG
The DNA here is from genome assembly GCF_035544775.1 of Nocardia implantans. Classification (NCBI taxonomy): domain Bacteria; kingdom Bacillati; phylum Actinomycetota; class Actinomycetes; order Mycobacteriales; family Nocardiaceae; genus Nocardia; species Nocardia implantans. Next base: position 72,597 of record NZ_JAYKYQ010000005.1, read on the forward strand.
CGGGCGTGATCTGCGAGATCGTCAGCCAGAAGGACGAGGGCCACATGGCCCGCACCGAGGAGTTGCGCGTCTTCGCCGACGAGCACGAGCTCGCGCTGATCTCGATCGCGGACATGATCGCGTGGCGGCGCAGGCACGAGAAGCATGTGGTGCGGGTGGCCGAGGCGCGCATCCCCACCGCGCACGGCGAGTTCATGGCCGTCGGCTATCAGAGCATCTACGACGAGGTCGAGCACGTCGCGCTGGTGCGCGGCGACATCAGCGACGGTGACGACATCCTGGTCCGCGTGCACTCGGAGTGCCTGACCGGTGACGTGTTCGGGTCGTTGCGCTGCGACTGCGGTCCGCAGCTGGATGCCGCGCTGGAGATGGTCGCGGCCGAGGGGCGCGGCGTGGTGCTGTACATGCGCGGTCACGAAGGCCGCGGGATCGGCCTGATGCACAAGTTGCAGGCCTACCAGCTGCAGGACTCCGGCCACGACACGGTGGACGCGAATCTCGAGCTCGGCCTGCCCGCCGATGCCCGCGATTACGGCACCGGCGCGCAGATCCTGGTGGACCTGGGCATCCGGTCGATGCGGTTGCTCACCAACAACCCGGCCAAGCGGGTCGGCCTGGACGGCTACGGCCTGCGGATCACCGAGCGTGTGCCGATGCCGCTGCGCGCGAACGCGGAGAACCTGCGCTACCTGCGCACCAAGCGCGACCGCATGGGCCATGACCTGATCGGACTCGACGAGCTCGACCTCGGCGAGACCGCGCACTGAACTGCGAACCGACTCCGAAAGGCGGACATCGATGAGCGGTACCGGGGTACCGACTTTCGCGCTGGCGGATGCCAAGGACCTCTCCTTGGGCATCGTCGCCTCGCGCTGGCACACCCAGATCTGCGACACCTTGCTGGCGAACGCCGAGCGGGTGGCCAAGGACGCGGGCGTCCAGCAGATCACGGTGGTGCGCTGCGCGGGCGCGATGGAGCTGCCGGTGGTGGCCCAGGAGCTGGCCAAGTCGCACGACGCGGTGGTGGCCCTCGGTGTGGTGATCCGGGGTGACACGCCGCATTTCGAGTACGTCTGCGACGCGGTGACCGCGGGGCTCACCCGGGTTTCGCTGGATGAGGGCACGCCGGTCGCGAACGGGGTGCTCACCACCAACAACGAGCGGCAGGCGCTGGACCGGGCCGGGCTGCCGGACTCCCATGAGAACAAGGGCGAGCAGGCGGCCGCCGCGGCGCTGGACGCCGCGCTGACGCTGCGCGCCCTGCGACAGTCCGCGTAGCGATGCCGGTCGTCCGTATCTTCCGGAGGAACGCGGTCGCGGCCGACGACGCGTCCGAGTGGGACTTCGAGGTGCGGCCCCGGCGCGCGGTGCGGACGGCGTGGATCGCGGCGGTGCTGGTGGCAGCCGCGTTCACGGTGGGCGGTATCTGGCTGCGCAGCGGGTCCACCGGCGTGAACTTCCGGGTGGCCGATCAGATCGCGATGATCGGGATCGGCGTGCTCGGCGCCGCGGCGGTGCTGTTGCTGACCAGGCCGCGCTTGCGCGTCGGTCCGCGGGGCGTGTCGGTGCGAAACATCTTGGGCGACAACGAGTTCCCTTGGGACTACATCCGAGGCGTTTCCTTCCCTGATCGGAAGTCCTGGGCGCGCTTGGAGTTGGTCGACGACGACTACGTCCCGCTGCTGGCGATCCGCTCGAACGACAAGGAGCACGCGGCGCGGGCGATGGCTCGGCTGCGCGAACTCGGCGCGAAGTATTCCGGGAGGAAGTGAGCGGGCGCTGCCCGGTTCGCGCGGGTCCGCGTGGTCGTCTAGCCTCGCGGTCATGGAGCCAGGTGCGTCCGTTCTCGCGGCGGCTTTCGCCGACGATCCACTGATGACCTACTTCTGGCCGAGGAAGCCGCGGCGGCGAAAAGCGTTGCCGCTGTTTTGGGAATCGCGTATCGCGTCGCGCCGAAGGAACGGCCTGGTCGATCTCGCGCACGATGCGGAGGGCACCCTCGCGTGTGTGGCGTTGTGGGAACCGGCGCACGTGGTGTCACCGACGGCGAAGCCGTTGACCTTGCTGCGGGCACTGGGGCCGGGCACGGCTCGGGCGCTGGCCGCGGGGCGGCGAATGGAGCACGCACGGCCGCGGACGCCGCATCTGTACCTGGCCGCCATCGGGACGATGCCCGGTGCGCAGGGCCGGGGACTGGCGACAGCGCTGCTCGAACGGCGATTGGCGGCGGCCGAGCAGGACTGCTTCCTGATCTCGAACACCCGCGGCACGGTGCCGTTCTACGCGCGATTCGGGTTCGAGCCGCAAGGCGAGCTGCCGATCGGCCGGGGTCCGGTCGTGTATCCGATGGTCCGGAGGAGATAGTCCCGGTGGGCTCGGCGATTGCCCGACGTGCCACCGCCGGGACAGGGCGGGCGCTCACCGGACCGCGCCCGCCCGTTCGATCACCGGGTATCGCCGAGGACCGCGCCCTCTCGCCGTGGATCCGCGCCGCCGATCCAACCGTCGGCGCCGTCGCGTTTCAGGGCGCTGAGGCCGCTGGTCTGTGGCGCCACCGAGACCTGATGGCCGAGCTGACGCAGCCGCAGCACCAGGGGGTCGTGGTCGCCGTTGTCGCTGGCGTCGATCGCGGGGTGTTCGCCGCCGATGCCGGTGGACGGAGTGTTGCCGGCGCCGAAGGCGACCGCGGAGACCGCCTGTTGCGGATCCAGACCCCAGTCGAACATGTTGACCAGCGTCTTCACCACGAACTGGATGATCACCGAACCGCCGGGCGAGCCCGCGACATGCGTGAGCGCGCCGCGCGAGCCGTCGGGCGCCTTCCCGAAGATCAGCGTCGGGCTCATGGAGCTGCGCGGGCGCTTGCCCGGCTGCACCCGGTTGGCCACCGGCACGCCGTCGGCCCCCAGCGGATCGGCGTTGAAGTCGGTGAGCTGATTGTTCAGCACGAAGCCGTCGACCAGGTGGAACGAACCGAACGCCGACTCCACGGTGGTGGTCATCGCCGCGGCGTTGCCGTACTTGTCGACCACCGAGATGTGGCTGGTGCCGTGCTCGGGCGGTTGCGGTCCGACGCCGAGCGGCACGGGGCCGAAGTCACCCGGCTGCGCGGTGCCCATGCTGCGGTTCGGATCGATCAGCCCGGCGCGCTGCCGCAGATAGTCGCGATTGAGCAGGGTTTGCGCCGAATTGCCCGGCAGCGGCACGAAATCCGGATCGGCCACGTACTTGTTGCGATCGGCGTAGGCGAGGCGCTCGGCCTCCGAGATCAGATGCACCGCCTGGGCATCGGGTTTGCCGCCGTTGCGATCGATGCCGTCGGGCCGCAGGGCGGCCAGGTCGAAGTTCTCCAGGATGCCCAAGGTCGCGGCGACGGTGATGCCGCCCGAGGAGGGGTTCGGCATGCCGCAGAGTTCGTGCTCGCGGTAGCCGGTGCACAGGGCGGTGCGCTTCTTCGCCTGGTAACCGGCCAGATCCTGGGTGGTGATCAGGCCGGGAGTGCGCCCGCCGGAGGACCGCCCCGCGGCCGCGACGATGTCCTGGGCGATGGCGCCGGTGTAGAAGGCCTGCGCGCCCTCGGTGGCGACGGCGCCGAGCGTCTTCGCCATCGCCGGGTTGGTCAGTACGGTGTCGGCGGTCTTCGGGCTGCCGTCGGGGTTGAGGAAATAGGCCTTTGCGTCTTCGTCCGCGGCGAGGTCCTTGGCCGACTCCGCGATCTGCCCCGCGAGGCGGGGGCTGATCCGGAAACCCTGATCGGCCAGTCCGATGGCCGGGTCGAACAGCTCGCGCCACGCGGTCTTGCCGTGATCGCGATGCGCCAGTTCGAGCATCCGCAGCACGCCGGGCACGCCGATGGAGCGGCCGCTGGCCCGGGTGCTCGGCTTGGGTTCGGTGCGATCGGTGTCGCTGATCCAGCGCAGATAGTTCTCGGTGGCGGCGGCAGGGGCCGTCTCCCGGCCGTCGTAGGCGTCCACGGTCTTGGTGTTCGCGTCGTAGTAGACCAGGAACGCGCCGCCGCCGATCCCGGACGCCTGCGGCTCGACCAGACCCAGCACCGTCTGGGCCGCTACCAGCGCGTCGGCCGCGGTGCCGCCGTCGCGCAGGACCTCGCATGCGGCCTTGGTCGACACCGGGTTCGCCGTGGACACCGCGAAAGTGTGCGTGCGCACCGGCGTCATGTTCGAACGATAGCCGGACGCTATTTCCGGGTTGGTGCTGAGATCTTTGGTGCCGCTGCCCGCGGGCCCGGCCGCGGAAGCCGTCACCGGCGTGCCGTTCGGCACCGTCTCGCAGACGCCGCCCGCCTGGTCTTCGCCGGACGAACAGGCGGTGGCCATGCCGACGGTTAGTGCGAACGCCGCCGCCGCGGCGACCCGAGTTCCTCGCTTGCGCCCCATGCCGGGACTCTAACGCCCGCTACCGACGGCCGCGCCGGTTTCCTTCCCACCGGCGAAATCGCCCTGGCCGCAGCGTGTGTCGAATCGGGGAGGACCGGGAAGGGGTGTGCGGACCCGCCGGTGCCGCGCGCGCTGCCGGTAGGCTGGCCGAGTGGCGATCGAGGCGGTGCTGTTCGACTTCTCCGGGACCCTGTTCCGCTTGGAGGCCGACGAGTCCTGGTACGCGGAGCTGACCCGCCCGGACGGGCAGGCGTTCGACGTGGACGAGAAGGCCGAGATCATGCGGCGGATGACCGCGCCGGTCCACCAGGTCGTCGAGTTCGACGAGGAGACGCAGTACGCCTGGGACCACCGCGACCTGGACCCGGCGCTGCATCGCAAGGTGATGATGAAGGTGCTGCGCGCGTCGGGAGTGCCCACCGACGAGGACGCCGAACGACTGTACGCCCGGCTGCTGGACCCGCTGGAGTGGACGCCCTACCCCGACAGCGCTGCCGTTCTCGATCTGCTTGCCGCACAGGGGATTCCGGTCGCGGTGGTGAGCAACATCCCGTTCGACATCCGGCCCTCGTTCGCGGCGCGCGGCTGGGATCGGCTGGTCGGCGCGTTCACTCTCTCCTACGAGGTCGGCGCGATGAAACCCGCTCCGGAGATCTTCCGTTCCGCGCTGGGGGAACTGGGTGTGCCCGCGGAAGCCGCTTTGATGATCGGCGACAGCGCCGAGGCCGACGGCGGGGCCGAGGCGCTGGGCAGCCGATTCGCTCTGGTCGAGGCCCTGGCCACCGCCGAGCGCCCGGACGCGCTGCTGACCGCGCTGCGCCGGCACGGTCTGGTGGCGTAACCCGCTCGGCCCCGGCGGGATCGATCGGGTTCATTCGCCGAAGTCCGAGTTGTGCCGGACGTCACCGTGTTACGGTGCGATTCCGGCGTGTTCGCAGGTGCGCCGGACGGTTCGCCTACCAACGGGGGTACGGCTGTGAGCTTGGCGTTCTCCGGTGAGGAGCCCTCCGTCGGCGTGGAAACGGCCATGCCAGACGCGGTTAGGGACGTGCGGGAAGCCGTCGCCGGGATGGCGGGATTCGGACTCGCGTATCCCGTGCTGATGAATCTGACTCGCGGCGGCGACGCGGCCGCGACGGCATCCACCCAGTTCTGCGTCGCGTGGGCGCTGGGCCTGCTCGTGCTCGGATTCGCCGAGGGCGCGCCCGCCGTGCGCAGGCTGACGCTCGCGCTGGCACTGCTGCAGGCGGTGGTCGGGTGCTGGGCGGTCAGGGACCTCGCGACCGTCCCGCCCGTCGTCGGCCTCGTCGCCGCGGGGTACTCGCTGGCCACATCGGCGGCCGTCGTGCACCTGCTGTGCCGCCAGGAAGCCAAGGCGTGGTTCGGCGTCCCCGTGCGCTGAACTCCGCCGGGAGCCGCCGTCGGCCGGGCTGTCGGTCCCGGTCTATACCCTGGATGGGTGGCAGATCCAGCGACGTACCGGCCCGCGCCGGGCACGATCCCCGTCGAACCAGGCGTCTACAAATTCCGCGACGCCCATCGGCAGGTCATCTACGTCGGCAAGGCCAAGAGCCTGCGCAGCAGGCTCAATTCGTATTTCGCCGACGTCGCCGGGCTGCATCCACGCACGAGGCAGATGGTCACCACGGCCGCCAGCGTGGAGTGGACGGTCGTCTCCACCGAGGTGGAGGCGTTGCAGCTGGAATACAACTGGATCAAGGAGTTCGACCCCCGCTTCAACGTCCGCTACCGCGACGACAAGTCCTATCCGGTGCTCGCGGTCACCCTGAACGAGGAATACCCGCGGCTGTTCGTCTACCGCGGCGCACGGCGCAAAGGCGTCCGCTATTTCGGCCCCTTCGCGCACGCGTGGGCCATCCGCGAGACGCTGGATCTGCTGCTGCGGGTGTTTCCCGCGCGCACCTGCTCCAACGGAGTCTTCCGGCGGCATAGCCAGATCGGGCGTCCGTGCCTGCTCGGCTACATCGACAAGTGCTCGGCCCCGTGCGTCGGGCGGGTGAGCGCCGAGGAGCATCGCGCGATCGTCGAGGACTTCTGCGATTTCCTCGCGGGCCGCACCGATCGCTTGGTCCGTGAGCTGGAGCGCCGGATGCACGATGCCGCCGAAGACCTGGACTTCGAACTCGCCGCCCGGCTGCGTGACGACGTCCAAGCGCTGCGCCGCGCGCTGGAGAAGCAGGCGGTGGTGCTCGGCACGGGCACCGACGCCGACGTCATCGCCTTCGCCGCCGACGAACTGGAAGTGGCGGTGCAGGTCTTCCATGTGCGCGACGGCCGGGTGCGCGGCCAGCGCGGCTGGGTGGTCGACAAGTCGGGTGACGCGGTCGACGTCCCGGAGGCGGGCGGGGAGCTCGCCGCGCTGGTCGAGCAGTTCCTCACCCAGTTCTACGGCGAGCAGGTCGCGGTGGCCGAGCAGGCCGCCGACGAGCAGCCCGCCGCCGTGGTGCCCCGCGAGGTGCTCGTGCCCGAGCTGCCCGCCGATGTCGAGCAGGTCCAGCAGTGGCTGTCGGACCTGCGTGGTTCGGCGGTGAAGCTGCGCGTGCCCCAGCGCGGGGACAAGAAGGCGCTGGCCGAGACCGTGCAGCGCAACGCGATGGAGGCGCTGGCCCAGCACAAGCTCAAGCGCGCGGGCGATCTGACCTCGAGATCGCAAGCGCTGCAGGAGATCCAGGACGCCTTGGAGCTGGACACCGCGCCGCTGCGCATCGAGTGCGTCGACGTGAGCCACGTGCAGGGGACCGATGTGGTCGCCTCGCTGGTGGTCTTCGAGGACGGTCTGGCCCGCAAGTCCGAGTACCGCCACTACACGATCCGGGAAGCGGCGGGCGAAGGCCGCTCCGACGACGTCGGCAGCATCGCCGAGGTGACCCGCCGCCGCTTCCTCAAGCTGCGCCGCGAGCGCGACCTGATGGAGCACGAGGATCTCGCCGCGACCGGAGGCGACGAGGACGCGCTCGACCTCACCTCCCGCCCCGGCATCGATCCCCGCACCGGGCGTCCGCGCAAGTTCTCCTACCCGCCCAACCTGTTCGTCGTCGACGGCGGCGCGCCCCAGGTCGCGGCGGCCGCCGAGGTGCTCGACGAGCTGGGCATCACCGATGTCGCGGTGATCGGACTGGCCAAACGCCTGGAGGAGGTCTGGGTGCCCGGCGAGAGCGATCCGGTGATCCTGCCGCGCACCAGCGAGGCGCTGTATCTGCTGCAACGGGTCCGGGACGAGGCGCACCGCTTCGCCATCACGTTCCATCGCAGCAAACGCTCCCGCCGGATGACCGCCTCGGCGCTGGACTCGGTCCCCGGGCTCGGCACGGCGCGCCGGACCGCGCTGGTCACCCATTTCGGGTCGGTGGCCAAGCTCAAGCAGGCCACGGTCGAGGAGATCACCGAGGTGCCCGGCATCGGGTTGGCGACCGCGAAAGCGGTCCTTGCGGCGCTCGAGTCCGAATAGTCAGTCGACAGTGCACCGGAAGTTTCGGTTTCGCGTACGTTGTGTCTGCGGCCGATACCGAAGCCGGTGCGCGATGATCGGAAGGCACCCCAGAGACGGATCCGGTAGGACATGACACGCGTCGAATCGAACAGCAGTGCGGGCAGCCCGCCGACGAGCGCGGGACGAGCGGCCTCGTCCAGCGCCGTCGGCGGGGCGAACCCACAGGTCGAGGTCGTGATCGTGACCGGGCTCTCGGGCGCGGGCCGAGGCACCGCCGCCCGCGTGCTCGAAGATCTCGGCTGGTACGTGGCCGACAACCTGCCTCCCGAGCTGTTCGGGCGGATGGTGGAACTGGGCGCTTCGGCGAAGCCGCCGATCCGCCGTCTCGCATTGGTCATGGACGTGCGCAGCCGGTTCTTCACCGGCGACCTGTCGGTGGTCACCGAGCAACTGCGGGCTCTCGGCGTGCGCACCAGAGTCCTTTTCCTCGAGGCCTCCGACGACGTGCTGATCCGCCGTTTCGGTTTCGCGCGGCGCAGGCATCCGCTGCAGAGCGAGAGCAAGGACGGCACGCTGTCGGCGGGCATCGCCGCCGAGCGAGTGCGCCTTTCGGCCGTGAAGGCCGCCGCCGATCTGGTGATCGACACCACCGAGCTGTCCATCCATCAGCTGCACCGCAAGATGGAAGAGGCCTACGGCGGCGGCGCGCCCACCGCGTTGCAGCTCACCGTGCAGTCGTTCGGCTTCAAGTACGGGGTTCCGCTGGACGCGGACATGGTGTTAGATGTCCGTTTTCTACCCAATCCGCATTGGATACCGGAGTTGCGGGAACATACCGGTCAGGAGACGGTGGTCAGCGAGTACGTGCTGTCGCGTCCCGGTGCGGAGGATTACCTGCGCACCTGCCACCACCTGGTCGAGCTGACCACGAACGGTTACCGCCAAGAGGGGAAGCGATACATGACGGTCGCAGTGGGCTGCACCGGAGGCAAGCACCGGAGCGTCGCGATTGCCGAGGCACTGGGCGAGTTGATGAGCGAGGTCACCGGCGCGGCGGAGGAGTCCGCCGACGTGGTCCGGGTCGTGCATCGAGATCTGGGGCGAGAATGACCGGTTGGGAATCCAATCCCAGCATCGTCGCGCTGGGTGGCGGACACGGGCTGTACGCGACGCTGACCGCGGTGCGGCGGCTGACCAGGAAGATCTGCGCGGTGGTCACCGTCGCCGACGACGGGGGCTCATCGGGGCGGCTGCGCGCCGAGCTGGGGGTGCTGCCGCCGGGTGATCTGCGGATGGCCCTGGCCGCGCTGGCCGAGGACGCCGACGGCGTCTGGACGCGGACCGTGCAGCATCGCTTCGGCGGCACCGGCGCGCTGGCCGGGCACTCCGTGGGCAATCTGATCCTGGCCGGGCTCACCGAGGTGCTCGGCGACCCGGTGGCCGCGCTCGACGAAGTCGCCCGCATGTTGCGCATCACCGGCCGGGTGCTGCCCATGTCGCCGATCGCGCTGGACATCGAGGCGGATGTGTCCGGGCTCGAGGCCGATCCTCGGGTCAGTCGCTGCATTCGCGGCCAAGTTGCCATCGCCACGACGCCGGGTAAGGTGCGGCGGGTGCGGCTGATTCCGTCCGATCCACCGGCCAGCCCGGAGGCGACCTCGGCGATCGAACACGCCGATGTCGTGGTGCTCGGTCCGGGATCGTGGTTCACCAGCGTGATTCCGCACGTCCTCGTCCCGGAGCTACGGGAGGCCCTGGTGTACACCAGGGCGCGGAAAGTCCTCGTGCTCAATCTCGCCGCGGAGCCGGGGGAGACCGCGGGGTTCTCCGCCGAACGGCATTTGCATGTATTGTCCCAGCACGCACCGGAATTCGTCGTCGATGAGGTGCTGGTCGACTCCGGCTGCGTGCCGGAGGGCCGCGAGCGGGAACATGTGGCCAGGGCTGCCGAGCAGTTGCGGGCGCGAGTAACCTTCTCCGATGTCGCCGAAGCGGGAACGGACCGGCATCACCCCGGAAAACTTGCCGCCGCACTGGATCAACTGATCCGGCAACCTCGGCCGCAAATGGCAGGGCTTCGAGTCGAGGGACGGCACATGGGTCAGGATGTGCGTTCCGGGTTGGGTGGAAAGGAGCGCGTCCCGTGGCGATGACAGCCGATGTGAAAGACGAGCTGAGCAGGCTCACGGTGTCGCAGGTGAGTTCCCGCAAGGCGGAACTGTCCGCTCTGCTGCGTTTCGCGGGCGGCCTGCACATCGTCGGCGGCCGGGTGATCGTCGAGGCCGAGGTGGACATGGGGTCCATCGCGCGCAGGCTGCGCCGGGAGATCTTCGAGCTCTACGGCTACGGCTCCGACGTGCACGTGCTCGGCGCGGGCGGACTGCGCAAGACCTCCCGGTACGTGGTGCGCGTCTCCAAGGAGGGCGAGGCGCTGGCCCGGCAGACCGGTCTGCTCGACGTCCGCGGCCGCCCGGTGCGCGGTCTGCCCGCGCAGGTGGTCGGCGGCAGCATCGCCGACGCCGAAGCCGCTTGGCGCGGTGCGTTTCTCGCCCACGGCTCGCTCACCGAACCCGGACGTTCCTCGGCGCTCGAGGTCAGCTGCCCCGGTCCAGAGGCGGCGCTGGCGCTGGTCGGCGCGGCCCGGCGGCTCGGCATCACGGCCAAGGCACGGGAGGTACGCGGCACCGATCGCGTGGTGGTGCGCGACGGTGAGGCGATCGGCGCGCTGCTGACCAGGATGGGCGCGCACGGCACCAGGATGGTGTGGGAGGAACGCAGGCTGCGCCGCGAGGTGCGCGCGACCGCGAATCGGCTGGCCAACTTCGACGACGCCAATCTGCGCCGCTCGGCGCGGGCGGCGGTCGCGGCGGCGGCGCGGGTGGAACGCGCGCTGGAGATCCTCAGCGACGACGTGCCCGATCATCTCGCCGCGGCGGGCCGGCTGCGGGTGCAGCACCGGCAGGCGTCGCTGGAAGAACTGGGCCAGCTCGCCGACCCGCCGATGACGAAAGACGCTGTCGCCGGCCGTATCCGGCGGCTGCTGTCGATGGCCGACCGGCGCGCCAAGGAGCTGGGCGTGCCCGACACCGAATCGGCCGTCACGGCCGAACTGCTCGACGAAGCCTGAGCACGCGTTTTCCGCGATCCCCGCGCCGCCCCCGGTCGCGGGGATCGCGTGTTTCCGCCCCTCTGCCGCTCGTGCTGGTCGGGCGTCTGACCAGGCATCGCGGGCCGTGTGAAAGCCAGGTGCGTGTCGGCGAGGTCACGGCAGGACGTTAGTGTGAGTGGACATCGGAATGATCCGCTGGAAAGTTGAGGAGCGATAACGTGACTGTCCGGGTAGGCATCAACGGCTTCGGTCGTATCGGACGTAACTTCTTCCGGGCGGTGGAGGCGCAGAAGGCGCTCGGCACCACCGACATCGAGATCGTCGCGGTCAACGACCTCACCGACAACGCGACCCTCGCGACCCTGCTCAAGTACGACTCGATCCTGGGCAGGCTGCCCCAGGACGTCTCCCTCGACGGCGACGACACCATCGTGGTGGGCGACCAGCGGATCAAGGCGCTGGCCATCAAGGAGGGCCCCGCCGCGCTGCCCTGGGGCGACCTGGGCGTCGACGTGGTCGTCGAGTCCACCGGCATCTTCACCGACGCCACCAAGGCCAAGGGCCACCTGGCGGCGGGCGCCAAGAAGGTGATCATCTCCGCGCCGGCCAAGGGCGAGGACATCACCATCGTCATGGGTGTCAACGACGACAAGTACGACGGCAGCCAGAACATCATCTCCAACGCCTCGTGCACCACCAACTGCCTCGGCCCGCTGGCCAAGGTGCTCAACGACGAGTTCGGCATCGAGCGCGGCCTGATGACCACCATCCACGCCTACACCCAGGACCAGAACCTGCAGGACGGCCCGCACAGCGACCTGCGCCGCGCCCGCGCCGCCGCGCTGAACATCGTGCCCACCGGCACCGGCGCCGCCAAGGCCATCGGCCTGGTGCTGCCCGAGCTGCAGGGCAAGCTCGACGGCTACGCGCTGCGCGTTCCGGTCCCGACGGGCTCGGTCACCGACCTGACCGCCACCCTGCGCAAGTCGGCCTCGATCGAGGAGATCAACGCCGCCTACAAGGCCGCCGCCGAGGGTCCGCTGAAGGGCATCCTGAAGTACAACACCGACCCGATCGTCTCCAGCGACATCGTCACCGACCCGGCCTCGTCGATCTACGACGCGCCGCTGACCAAGGTGATCGACGACCAGGTCAAGGTCGTCTCCTGGTACGACAACGAGTGGGGCTACTCCAACCGTCTCGCCGATCTCATCGGCCTCGTCGGCAAGTCGCTCTGACGCGCATGGCTGTCAAGACACTCGCGGACCTGCTCGGCGAGGGGGTCGAGGGCCGGGGCGTGCTGGTGCGCTCCGACCTGAACGTGCCCCTCGACGACCAGGGACAGATCACCGATCCCGGCCGCATCATCGCCTCCGCGCCGACCATCAAGGCGCTCGCCGAGGCGGGCGCCAAGGTCGTCGTCACCGCGCACCTCGGCAGGCCGAAGGGCGGACCCGACCCGAAGCTGTCGCTGGCGCCGGTGGCCGCCAGGCTCGCCGAGGAGCTGGGCCGCAACGTGCAGCTCGCCGGTGACGTGGTGGGCCAGGACGCGCTGGCGCGGTCGGAGGGCCTCACCGACGGCGACGTGCTGCTGCTGGAGAACATCCGCTTCGACCCGCGCGAGACCAGCAAGGACGACGCCGACCGGGCCAAGCTGGCCGCGGCGCTGGTCGAGCTGGTCGGCGACGACGGCGCGTTCGTCTCCGACGGGTTCGGCGTGGTGCACCGCAAGCAGGCGTCGGTGTACGACGTCGCGCAGGCGCTGCCGCACTACGCGGGCACGCTGGTCGCGGCCGAGGTGGACGTGCTGGCCAAGCTCACCGAGAATCCGGACCGGCCGTACGCGGTCGTGCTCGGCGGTTCCAAGGTCTCCGACAAGCTCGCGGTCATCGAGGCGCTCGCGCCGAAGGTCGACACGCTGGTGATCGGCGGCGGCATGTGCTTCACCTTCCTTGCCGCACAGGGCCTTTCGGTGGGCGCCTCGCTGTTGCAGGAGGAGATGGTCGACACCTGCAAGCGGCTGCTCGAGCAGTACGCCGACGTCATCCATCTGCCGCGCGACATCGTGGTGGCCGACAAGTTCGCCGCCGACGCGGAGTCGAAAGTGGTTCCGGCGCACGAGATCCCGGACGGCTGGCTGGGCCTGGACATCGGCCCGGATTCGGTGGACCGCTTCTCGGTGCTGCTGACCGAGGCGCGGACCGTGTTCTGGAACGGGCCGATGGGCGTGTTCGAGTTCGAGAAGTTCGCCGCCGGCACCCGCGGGGTGGCCGAGGCGATCGTGACGGCCACCGGCAAGGGCGCGTTCACCGTGGTCGGCGGCGGCGACTCGGCTGCGGCCGTGCGTGCGCTCGGCCTGCCGGAGGACGGCTTCTCGCACATCTCCACCGGCGGCGGCGCGTCGCTGGAGTACCTGGAGGGCAAGGAACTGCCCGGCATCGCGGTGTTGGAGGACTGAGCATGGCACGCAAACCGCTCATCGCGGGCAACTGGAAGATGAATCTCAATCATCTCGAGGCCATCGCTCTGGTGCAGAAGATCGCATTCGCGCTGCCGGAGAAGTACTTCGACAAGGTGGACGTGGCGGTGATCCCGCCGTTCGTCGACATCCGCAGCGTGCAAACGCTGGTCGAAGGCGACAAGCTGCTGCTCACCTACGGCGGCCAGGACGTCTCGGTGCACGAGTCGGGCGCGTACACCGGCGAGATCAGCGCGAGCATGCTCGCCAAGCTGGGCTGCACCTTCGCCGTGGTCGGGCACTCCGAGCGGCGGCAGTACCACAACGAGGACGACGCGACCGTGCTGGCCAAGGCCAAGCAGGCGCTCAAGCACGGGATCACCCCGATCGTGTGCATCGGCGAAGGCTTGAACATCCGCGAGGCGGGCACGCACGTCGAGTACAACCTCGAGCAACTGCGCGGTTCGCTGAAGGGCCTGACGGCGGAGGAGATCTCGAAGATCGTCATCGCCTACGAGCCGGTGTGGGCGATCGGCACCGGCAAGGTCGCCACCCCCGCCGACGCGCAGGAGGTCTGCGGCGCGATTCGCGGGGAACTGGAGAAGCTCGCCTCGCCGGAGGTCGCGGCGGGTGTCCGCGTGCTCTACGGCGGGTCGGTGAACGCCAAGAACGTCGGAGAACTGGTCGCGCAGACCGATATCGATGGCGCACTGGTCGGCGGCGCTTCGCTCAAGGGTGACGAGTTCGCCACTCTGTCCGCCATCGCCGCGGGCGGCCCGCTGCCCTGACCCCGGGCACTACTCGACAGCCCGGTATCGCTGCTCCCGCGATGCCGGGCTGTCGCGCGTTTCCCAGCGGTGAACCGCCGGAGCGGTCCGGTCGTGCGATGATGACGCGGCTCGAATCGCCGGTCGGACAAGGATTTCCGTGATGCCACGCAAGCTGTACGCCGCACTTCCGGTCGCGTTCGTCGCGCTGGCCACCCTCGCCGGTTGTTCCGGAGACACCACGCATGACGAGCACGCTCACCACGACACGGCGTCCGCCACCGCGGCGGCGCAGCCGCCGCAGCAGCAGGACGCCGGGCACCGCAGGCTGAACCAGCTCGTGGGGGAGTGGAAGGGCGAGAAATCGACCTACATCGCGGGTGGCACGGCGGAGAATCCGATCAGGAGCGAGATCGTCTCGCGGTGGGAATGGATCGCCGAGACCGGCGGCAACTTCCTGCGGGAGCAAGCGGAGGGCACCTTCGCGGACAGACCGTACTACCGGCTCGGTCTGCTCGGATTCGCACCGACGGACAACCGCTACGAGTGGACCACCGTGGACAGCGTCACGCCGATGACGATGAGTTACAAGGGTGCCAAGAACAGCGGCGGCGATCCCGATATCGTCATGGCCGGTGAATTCACCGATCCCGGTGTGCTCGGCCCGCAGTTCGTGGGCAAGACCATTCCGATGCGCACGGTGATCCGCCCGGAAGTGGCCGATCGGGTGGTCATGGAGATCTACTTCGCGCCGCCCGGTGAGGCGGAGCGGGTCGCCGATCGCGTGGTGCTCACACGGAGGAAGTAGCGGGCGCGCTCACTGCGCGTGCAGGACCAGGCCTGCGCCGTTGTCGTTGCGCAAGGTCAGCGTGTCGGCGTCCACGGCGGCGGTGGTCTTGCCGTCGAGGGCTTTCAGCACGGCCTGTTCGACTTCCATCACCTCCGGCGAGCACATCATCTTCGTGGTGGCGATCCGGAAAGTGATCCCGGTACCGGACACCTCGGCGCTGCCGGTCATGCGGTTGCATCCGGCGTTGCCGGAGACACCGCCGTCCTCGGCGATGACGAGCGTGGGCTGCGCCTCGTCGAGGGCCCGTGAGCGGATCTGGCTGTTGTCGGTGATGAGCGCGCCGATCAGCCACGGCGTGCCCTTGACCGGTTTGTCCGGCCGGGCGACCTTCTTGTCGAGCAAGGTCACGGTGCGGTCGGGGCTGTGCAGCATCAGCCGCGCGTCGTCGAGCCGCCAGCTCGGCTCGGAATTCAACAGCCCGCTGAGCCATTCGTCGGCGCCGCGCCGCTCGTCCTCGCAGGCCATGAGGGTGGTGGCCAGACCGGAGACGTGCAGGACGTGCTCGTCGAAGGAGACCGCGCCGGTGAATTTGTTGCAGCCCGCGTCCGCGGCGACGCGGCTGTCGGTGAAGCCCAGCGTCAGCGGTCCGCCGCCGGGAATCGGCGTGCCCTGGACATCGGTCGAGATGAAGGTGCGGTCCGCCGGAGTCGATTCGTCGGCGCCCCGCTTCGGTTCGCCGCCCGAGCACCCGGTGATCGCGCAGAGGGCGAGCAGGACGACGGGTCCCAGTCGCGCCGAGTGTGCCACCATGCGGCGATGCTACCGATGTCGTGCCGTCCCACCAGGATTTCGGCGATCGCGGCGGCTTCGCGGGAGGCAACCGCACCTGGGCGGAAACCGGAATGCATGGGATGACTCGCCGCGCCTCGTACTAATATCTGTGCCGTGCACCGGTGCTTCCCCATCACCCCGCCGCCCGCCTCCTGAGCGAGGTGTAGGTATCCAGCGCGCCACCCAGCGGTGAGCGCGCCCTTTTCGGCATCACTGCGCACCTCGCTTCCGCGACCCCCTACCCCTCTCGTCGCAGGAGCGCGAATCTCGATGTCCTCATCTGTGTTCTCGACCGGCCGTTCGGGGCTGGTCCACCTCGTCGGCGCCGGAATCCTCTGGGGTACCGGAGGTCTGCTCGGCACGCTGTTGCACCGGGCCACCGGGTTGTCACCGGTCGCGGTGGCGACCTGCCGGCTCGCCGTCGGCGGGTTGCTGCTGGTGGCGCTGCTGATGAGTACGCGGCGGCCGTGGCCGCGCGACCCGCTGGCGTGGCGGCGGATCGGCGCGGTGGCCGTGCTCGCGGCGGTGTTCCAGGCGGCCTATTTCGCCGCCGTGACGACCTCGTCGGTGAGCCTCGCCACGTTGATCACGATCGGCATGTCGCCGGTGATCGTCGCCGCGCTGGAGCATTGCACCGGAAGACGTGCGGTGGACAGGCTACGGGCGGTAACCATCGGCATCGCCCTCTGCGGCCTGGCTCTGCTGGTCGGCGTCCCGGCCGGCCACCCGGGGGCAGGCGGGTTGCTGGCGGGCGCGGTGCTCGCCTCGACGGCAGCGGCGGCGTTCGCGACGGTCACCGTGATCAACGCCACGCCCGTCCCCGGCCTCGACGCGATGACCATCACGGGCCTGGGGTTCACCGGAGGCGCTGTGCTGCTGGCTCCGCTCGCGGCGGCGAGCGGTGTCGCGTTCGACCCGACGCCGCACGGCGTCGCGTTGGCGCTGCTGCTGGGGCTGGCGCCGACCGCCGTGGCCTACACCCTGTACTTCCGTGGGCTCGCCGCGGCCGGTCCCGGGCTCGCCGCGGTGCTCGCCCTGCTCGAGCCGCTCACGGGAGCGGTGCTGGCGGCGGTGGTCCTGGGCGAGCGCCTCACCGCGCCGGGGCTGGCCGGCGCCGCCCTGCTCATCCTGGCGGTGCTGCTCGCGGCGAGGCAGTCGCGACCGGCGGCGCCCGCGCAGGACATGGCGTCGAGCCGGTGTTCGTCCCGCGACTAAACTCCGGCGGGTGACCACTGCCGCGACGACGCCGATTTCCACCTGGGCGCCGCTGCGTTCTCCGGTCTACCGGGCGCTGTGGGTGGCGCAATTGGTGTCGAACCTCGGCACGTGGATGCAAACCGTCGGCGCGCAGTGGATCATGGTCGATCAGCCCAACGCGGCGGCGCTGGTGTCGTTCGTGCAGACCGCGATCACGCTGCCGGTGATGCTGCTGTCCATCCCGTCCGGCGTGCTCGCCGACCTGCTGGATCGGCGCAGGCTGCTGCTCGGCGCGCAGTCCACGATGGCGGTGCTGGCCATGATCCTTGCGGTCTCGACCGCCACCGGGCACACCACGCCCGCGGTGCTGCTCACCTTGTTGTTCCTGCTCGGCTGCGGCCAAGCGCTGACCGCGCCCGCCTGGCAGGCCATCCAGCCGGAACTGGTCCCGCGCGAGCAGATCCCGGCGGCGTCGGCGCTGGGCAGCATGAACATCAACATCGGAAGGGCGGTGGGTCCCGCGCTGGCCGGGGTGCTGGTGTCGCTGTCGGGGCCGACGCTGGTGTTCGCGCTGAACGCGGTGTCGTTCGTCGGCATCGTCGCGGTGCTGACGGTGTGGCGCCGCCCCGCGACCGATCGGCGGCTGCCCACCGAGCGCCCGCTGGCGGCTTTGCAGGCGGGCACGCGGTTCATCCGGGCTGCGCCCGCCATTCGCCGGGTGCTGTTGCGCTCGATCCTGTTCATCGCGCCCGCCAGCGCGGTGTGGGCGCTGCTGCCGGTGGTCGCGCGGGATCAGCTCGCGTTGTCCTCGTCCGGGTACGGTCTGATGCTGGGCGCGCTCGGCATCGGCGCGGTGCTCGGCGCGGCGGGGTTGTCGCGGTTGCGCGCGTGGCTGACCCCCACGCAGCGGTTGACCGTCGCCGCGATCCTGTTCGGACTGGCGACGGCGGGCAGCGCGCTGCTGCGCGTCGTGCCGGTGGTGCTCGTGCTGCTGGTGTTCGCGGGGCTGGCCTGGCTGCTGGCGATGTCCACCATGAACTCGACCATGCAGTTGCTGCTGCCGTCCTGGGTGCGTGCCCGGGGACTGTCGGTGTACCTGCTGGTCTTCATGGGCGGGCAGGCGATCGGCTCACTGGTCTGGGGTCTGGTCGCCGACGCGATCGGTACGGTGCCCGCGCTGCTGTGGGCCGCGGCGCTGCTGGCGTTCTGCGCGGTGAGCACGGTGTGGCTGCCCATCCGCAACGATCCCGAACTGCTCGATCTCACCCCGTCGGCGTTCTGGCCGGAACCCCAGCTGGTGGTCGAACCCGATCCCGACGACGGTCCGGTGCTGATCCTGCGCAACTACGACGTCCCGGAGGGGTGCGTCGAGGAATTCCTCGCCGCCATGGCCTTCGTCGGGCGATCCAGGCAGCGCACCGGGGCGATGGAATGGCGCCTGTATCGCGACGTCGGGGTGATCGATCGCTATGTCGAGGCGTTCGTCGTGCGCTCCTGGGCCGAGCACATGCACCAGCACCAGGTTCGGCTCACCGCCCAGGACCAGCTGCGCGAAGAGGCCGTCGCGAAGTTCAGCGCCGCCGAAGGGGAGCAGGTGACCCATCTGGTCGCCGTCGACCGGCGCTAGGGTCGGCCGAGTGCCTGATTCGGTGCCGTCGCACCGACCGCATACACTGTCCGGCATGCGGATGTTCCTGGATATCCTCCTGATCATCACCAGTGTGCTGCTGGTGCTGCTGGTGCTGCTGCACCGCGCCAAGGGTGGAGGTCTGTCCAGCCTGTTCGGCGGCGGCGTGCAGTCCAGCCTGTCCGGGTCCACCGTCGTGGAGAAGAACCTCGACCGCGTCACCATCTTCACCGGCGTCATCTGGCTGATCGCCATCCTCGGCATCGGCCTGGAGATCAAGTTCGCCTGATTCCCGCGGTCACCGCGCCCGCTGGTCGAGGCGGTGGACGCGCCCGTCGATGTCGGTGAACCCGTAGTACTCGGCGAGGTCGGCCACCGGCCAGGGAAGTCCGGTGCGGGAGCGTCGGCCCGCGTCGGTGGCGAGCGCGACGACGGCGCGGCCGGTGAATCGCGGCGTCTGCGCGTCGCCGAGGTCGAAGGTGCCCTCGCCGGGCAGCGTGACCAGCCGCCTGCCCTCGGCGTCGGCCGGAACCAGTTGCAGCAGTTCGGTATTCACGATGCCAGGCCAGAGCGAGACCACGGTGACCTCGGTGCCGGCGAGATTCTGCGCCATGTCGGCGGTGAGCCGGTCCACGGCGGATTTCGCGACGCCGTACACCGCGTTGTGCATGTACCGGCGCGCGCCCGGCGACGAGATGTTGACGATCAGCCCGCCGGACTCGATCAGCAGCGGCGCGGCGAAGTAGCTTGCCACGTAATGGGATCGCACGCCCACGTCGAACGACTCGTCCCAGGCTGCCGGCGGGACCTCCCAGAACGGCTTGCCCAGCCAGCGGGCCGCGGCGGGGGAGTTGTAGACGTTGTTGACCAGCACGTCGAGTCTGCCGTGTTCGGTGCGGATCAGCTCGAACAGCCGCTCCACCGCGTCGTCGTCGCGGTGATCGCACACGAACGGGATGCCGGTTCCGCCCGCGGCATCGATTTCCGCGGCCGTGGCGTGTACGGTGCCTGGGAGTCGTCCCTGTGCCGCCGAGCGGCCGGTGACGAGCACCGTGGCACCCGCCGCGCCCAGCTCCAGCGCGATGCCCTTGCCGATGCCGCGGCTGGCGCCGGTGACCACCGCGACCTTGCCTTCGAGCCTTTCGGGTATTCCGCTCACGAAACCGGAACACTACCGTGAAACGATAACGTGTTCTAGCTTTTGGAGGTCCGTGTGGAGCTGACGCATCGGTTCGTGACGACCGGCGGGGTCCGGATGCACGTCGCCGAGCAGGGAACCGGGCAACCGGTGGTCTTCTGCCACGGCTTCCCGCACACCTGGTACATCTGGCACCGTCAGCTGCCCGCGGTGGCGGCGGCCGGGTACCGCGCCATCGCGCCGGACCTGCGGGGTTACGGACGCACCGATGTCCCGGCCGACCCGGAGGCGTACACCAATCGCGCGGTCTGCGGTGATCTGCTCGCCCTGCTCGACGACATCGGCGCGGAGCGAGCGGTGTTCGTCGGCTTGGACTTCGGCGCGGCCCTGGTGTGGGAACTGGCTTTGCGCGCGCCGGAACGGGTGCGCGGGGTCGTCGTCCTGAACAATCCGTTCGCGCCGCGTCCGCCGCGCATGCCGTCGCAGCTGTGGGCCAAGGCGGCGGCTCGGCATTTCCTGCACCTGCATTACTTCCAGACCCCCGGCGTGGCGGACGCGGAACTGGGCGCGCGGCCGGGGGAGTTCCTCGCCCGCGTGTACCACGCGCTCAGCGCCGACTACCACTACCTCGACACCTGGCGTTTCCCCGCCGAGGGCACCGGCTACCTCGACGTGCTGCCGCAGGCCCCCGCGCTGCCGTGGCGATGGCTCGGCGCGGACGAACTGGACACGCTGACAGCGGATTTCGAGCGCACCGGGTTCACCGGCGGATTGAACTGGTACCGCAACCTCGACCGCAACTGGGAACTCACCGCCGACTACGCGGACGCGAAAGTCACTGTGCCCGCCTACTTCCTGTACGGCGACCGGGATCCCGACATGGAAGGTTTCAGCGGCCGCGATCCGCTGGCCACCATGCGCGCGCACGTCGCAGACCTGCGCGCGGTGACCCAGATCGCCGACGCCGGCCATCTCGTCCAGTTGGAGCGGACCGAGCAGGTGAACGCGTTGCTCACCGCTCATCTGGCCCATCTGGCCGAGCATCCGGCCGTGCTTTCGGCCTGAGCGAATCCTCCACGGGCTCAGCCGCGTTCGGTGTCGGTGGGCACCGCTATTGTTCGGTGAATGAGTTATGGCCTGAGCATCTACGTCGTCGAGCTGGACCGGATCAAGGGCGCCATCGGGTCCCGGGACGACAAGCTCCGGCGGATGATCGGCGGCCGGTTCAAAGCCCAGCTCACCCATGACGACGACTGGTTCGCCGAGGAGATCGCGGCCGGCGCGCCCACCCGCTACGAGGCGGTGCGCGCCGTCATCGACGGCGGCCCGTTCGACCCCGCCTACGGTTTCCAGTACGGCTACGCCTTCCAGACGATCTGCCAGTTCTACGGCCGCTTCGTGGACAATCGCTACTTCTCGGCGTTCCGCGGCCGCTGGCTCGACCACGTCGACGACGGTCTGGCCACGCTCGGCATCAAAGCGGTCGGCGTCCGATCGTTCATGTACCACTCGCTGCCGCCTTCGCTGCCGCAGCCCGACGAATTGCCCGGCTACGGCGAGTGGACGCCCGAGCAGTGCGCGGAAGCGCTGGTGCAATGGGAGTCGACCACGCCACCGCAACGCGAGGAGGTCGACCACGAGGTGCTCGCCGCCATCGAGTCCTGCGTCGCGTGGATCCGGGAGGCGCAGGCGCGTCCCGGCTGGGGTGTCGCCGGGTTCTTCTACTGACCGCGGGCCTAGCGGTATTCCTCGGCCAGCTTCGGATAGTCCGACCAGCGCGGCAGCGGTTGGTAGTCGAGGTAGGCGGTGAGACGGTCGAGCAGGTACTGCCAGCGCGGGCCGATGGCGCCCGCGTCGGCGGGGCAGACGTGGCGGCGGGTCAGTTCCACGGTGGTGACCACGCCGACCTGGGTCATCCGGACTTCGAGTAGGCAGCCGTCGATGTGCACGACCAATTCGTGCGGCGCCTGGCAGTGGTCGACGCGCACCGCGACCGGGCCCGACACGGGACCGTCGAACAGGTCGATGGTCAGGTTGCCGTTGCCGCCGGAGACCGCGCCGAGCCAGCGGGCGAGCTG
The DNA here is from genome assembly GCF_035544775.1 of Nocardia implantans. NCBI lineage: Bacteria > Bacillati > Actinomycetota > Actinomycetes > Mycobacteriales > Nocardiaceae > Nocardia > Nocardia implantans. Next base: position 94,440 of record NZ_JAYKYQ010000005.1, read on the forward strand.
GCCGCGCTCGGTGGCCGCCGACCACACCTCCAGCACGGGCTTGTGGAACGACCGCAGATAGTGCAGAAGCACCAGGTCGCCGTCGGCCGTGTGCTCGTGCTCCGGCCGTACCTCGCCGAGCATGGACATCGTGGTCATCGCGAGTCCTTTCCGCTGCTGGTCACCGTGTTCTCACTGTATTTATTTCCACTATTTCCCGGCCGAATCGAGTTTCGCGGAATGCCGGGCTTCGGCGCGCCGCGTTCGCGCGGTGGTCGCCTCGCCCAGCAGACGCAGGGCCGCGGCTTCGATCCGATCCTCGTCGAGGAGCACCGTCGCGGCGGCCGGACCCAGAGGCACGAAACTGTCCTCGCTGGTCACGCGCGCCGAACGGCCGGTGAAACCGGCATCGATCAGCGCGGCGCACACGGCCTCGGCCACGCCTCCGCTGCGGCGGGTCTCGTCCGCGACGAGGACCCGCCCGGTCGCGCGCGCGTGGCGCAGCAGATCGTCCACCGGCAGCGGAGCGAGCCAGCGCAGGTCGAGTACCCGTGCGTGAATACCGTGCCGAGCCAGACGCCGCGCTGCGCGCAGGCTCATCGGCACACCGTTGGCGAAGCCGACCAGGGTCAGATCGGCGCCGTCACCGTAGACGCGGGCCCGGCCGATCTCGGCGTACCCGGCGGCGGACGGGCGCGCCAGCCACTCGTCGTCGCCGGGACGGTGCAGGTCACGCGTGTGATACAGCGCGATCGGCTCGAGATACAGGCACACTCTGCCGTCCACGCGGGCCGCCGACACGCACGTGCGCAGCATCGCCGCGGCGTCGTCGGCGCGGGCGGGGGAGGCCAGCACGACGCCGGGGATATCACGCAGCGCGGCCACCGAGTTGTCGTTGTGGAAATGGCCGCCGAAGCCTTTCTGGTAGGCGTATCCGGCGATCCGCACCACCATGGGATTGCGGTAGCGGCCGTCGGAGAAGAACGACAGCGTGGCCGCCTCGCCGCGGATCTGGTCGGCGGCGTTGTGCAGGTAGGCGAGGTACTGGATCTCCGGAATCGGCACGAACCCGGCCAGCGCCGAGCCCAACGCGGTGCCGAGGACGCTCTGCTCGTCCAGCAGGGTGTCGAACACCCGGCGCGCGCCGAACGTCTTCTGCAGACCTTTGGTCACGCCGTACACACCGCCCTTGCGGCCGACATCCTCCCCGAAGACGAGCACGTCGCGATCGCGTGCCAGCATGCTCGCGAGGGTGTCGTTGATCGCCTGCGCGATGGTCATCTGCTCGGTGCGCTCAGCGCCGTTCCGGCGTGGCGCACCGGGGCCGGCGTTCGCGTCCGGGGGGTGTTCGCGATCGTTGTGCGGCAGCGGGCCGGTTCGGAGCGCGTCGGCGCGCACCAGCGCAGGGCGGGCGCGCGCGATCGGGGCGATCACGGCCGCCGCCGAGGCGAGTTTCGGTTCGGCCGAGACGCGTTCGGCGGCCGTGGCGACGCGGCGGCCGATGGCGGCATACCGGTCCAGCACGTCGGCCGGTGTGGCCACGCCGGACTCGATCAGCAGTCGCGCGGTGGCCAGGACCGGATCGCGGGCGAGGTCGGCGGCGATCTCGGCGGGACGGCGGTAGGCGGTTTCGACGTCGGATCCCGCGTGGCCGAGCAGGCGCACGGTCCGCAGGTGCAGGAACGCGGGCGCGCGCCGGTCCCGCACCCACCGCGCCGCGGTGTCGGCGGTGGTCAGCGCGTCGACGGCGGCGCAACCGTCCGCGGCGAACCACGCCAGGCCGGGGCGGCTGCCGTAGGCCTGCCGAATCCACTCCGGTGGGGTGGGAACGCTGATCCCGATGCCGTTGTCCTCGCAGACGAACAGGATCGGCATGGCGATCCCTTGGCGGGCCGTGTGGATCGCGGCGTTGATCGCGCCGGCCGCGGTGGAGTGATTGGCCGACGCGTCGCCGAAACTGCACACCACCACCGCGTCGGCGGGCCAGGGACACGGGACATCGAGCCGGGCCGCGCGATCGATCGCGAACGCCAGCCCGACGGCGCGCGGGAGGTGGGAGGCGATGGTCGAGGTCTGCGGGATGACGTTGGCGTCGGCGCTGCCGAACACCTTGTGCCGCCCACCGGAAATCGGGTCCGCCGCCGCGGCCACCACCCCGAGCAGGACGTCCCGGATGGGATCGAGCCCTGGCACGCGCCGGGCCCGGTGCACGAAGAACGCCCCCGATCGGTAGTGCAGCAGGGCGGGATCGGTGACCCGCAGTGCGGCCGCGAGAGCGGCGTTGCCCTCGTGGCCGGACGATCCGATGCTGTAGTAGCCCTGCCGGGCGCCGCCGAGGCGGCGTGCCGCGAAATCGAGATGCCTGCTCGTCGCCTGCGCTTCGAACAACTCGAGGCATGCCGCGCCGGTGATCGCGCCGCCGGGTGCGATCGGCTGATGCGCCGCGCGGCCGGGGCGCGGCGCGAGTGCGGCGACGGAGGCCCGGAACCGCTCGTCCAGCTCGACTGCCTGATCGGTCACCGACCGATCATCTCGTAAACTCCGCCGTTCGTCCGGGAGATCTGACGGTGTTCTTACGAAAACCGAGGGTGACGACAGGCGGATTTACGAGATGACGGACAGTAACTCAGCGCAGGGCGGACGCGGCCTCCTGATCGAGCAGCCACGTGGTGGAGTCGATGCCCGTCGCACCTGCCGCAGGCACCTCCACCGGGTCCGCGCCGCCGATGGCCGCGGCCACTGCCTCGGCCTTCGCCGCGCCGCCGACCACCAGCACGACGTGCCTGCTGCGGCGCACCGCGGGCAGGGTCAACGTCACCCGCACCGGCGGCGGCTTCGGCGAATTCGTGACGGCGACGACGAGTTCGTGCGCTTCCCGCACCGCGTCGGTATCCGGGAACAGCGAATTCACGTGCCCCTCGCCGCCCATGCCGAGCAGGTGCAGGTCGAACGCGCCGTGTTCGGCGAGGTGGGCGTGCACCGTCGCGGAGTACTCGGCGGCGGCTTCCACCGGATCGGGGTACTCGCCGTCGGACACGGCCACCGGGTGCACGCGCGCCGGATCCAACGGCACGTGGTCGAGCAGCGCCTGCCTGGCTTGCAGGTCGTTGCGCTCGGGATCGTTCGCGGGCACGAAACGCTCGTCGCCCCAGAACACCTCGACCCGGGACCAGTCGATGTCGCCCGGCGCCTTGCGCACCTGCTCGAGCAGGGCGATGCCGGTGCCGCCGCCGGTCAGCACCACCGACGCCGAACCGCGCTCGGCCTGTGCGGCGACGACCACCGAGACGAACCGGGCCGCTGCGGCGGCCACCAGCGACTCGGTGTCGAGATGCACCTCGACGGTGTCGCTGGGGAACGGCGAATCGGTGTGCTCACTCATAGATCACCCTTTCGATTCCGGCCAGCGCCTCGGCGTAGATCTCGTCCGCGTCCAGCCTGCGCAGATCCTCGGCGAGGCAGTCGCGAGTCTCCCTGCGCGCCAGCGCGATGCGCTGCACCGGTTCGCCGGTGCGGGTCAGCGTGGCGGTGCGGCCGGTCTGCGGTCGTTCGATCGCGATGGAGACGGTGGGCCGATGCAGCTCCACCCGCAGCGGGCCGGTTCGCCTGCGCACGGGGCAGTCCAGCCGGGCGGCCAGCCAGCCGGCCAGCATGTCCAGGGCAGGCTCGTCGCGCAGCCCGGACACCGTCACCGAGTCCACCGGTTCGAACGGCGGCTCGTCCATGGCCGCCGCCAGCAGGGCACGCCAGTAGGTGATCCGGCTCCACGCCAGATCGGTGTCGCCGCTGGCATAGGACTGCAGTCGTCTCTTGATCGTCGCCTGAGGATCGGCCGCGAAGGTGGCGTCGGTGATGCGGCGGCCCGCCAGGCGCCCCACCGAATCCTTGGACGGGAACTCCGGCGCTCCGCGCGGCCACCAGGCGACCACCGGAGTGTCCGGCAGCAGGAACGGCGTGACGACGCTGCTTTCGTGGCTGACCAGTTCGCCTTGCAGCCGCAGCACGATGACCTCGGCCGCGCCCGCGTCGCCGCCCACGCGGATCTGCGCGTCCAGCCTGGTGGGCGCCTCCCGGTCGCCGCGCGCGAGCACCACCACGCGGCAGGGGTGCTCGCGGCTGGCCTCGTTCGCCGCCTCGATCGCGTGCTCGGCCTCGGAGCTGTCGAGCGTGCACACCACCAGCGTGAGCACGCGGCCCATGGTGATCACGCCGTTGCTCTCGCGCAACTTCACGATGCGCTTGGTGACCTCGCCGGTCTTGGTGTCGGGCATGTCGACGATCACGGGCGCCGCCATTCTCGCCCGGTACGGGCGATCATCTCGTCCGCGGACGACGGGCCCCAGGTGCCCGCCTCATACGGCTCCGGCCTTCCCGCCGCGGCCCAGTGGTCGAGCACCGGATCCAGGATGCGCCAGGACAATTCGACCTCCGCGTTCACCGGGAACAGCGACGGCACCCCGAGCAGCACGTCGAGGATCAGGCGTTCGTAGGCCTCCGGCGAGGACTCGGTGAACGCCTCGCCGTAGCTGAAGTCCATATTGACGTCGCGTACCTCCATGCTGGAGCCCGGCACCTTGGAGCCGAACCGCGTCGTGATGCCCTCGTCCGGCTGCACCCGGATGACCAGCGCGTTCTGGCCGAGTTCCTCGGTCATGGTCTGGTCGAACGGCAGGTGCGGGGCCCGCTTGAAGATCACCGCGATCTCGGTGACCCTGCGGCCGAGCCGTTTGCCGGTGCGCAGGAAGAACGGCACACCGGCCCAGCGGCGGGTGTCGATCTCCAGCCGGATCGCGGCATAGGTCTCGGTCTTGGAGTTCGGGTCGAACCCTTCTTCCTCCAACAGGCCGACCACGTGCTCGCTGCCCTGCCAGCCCTCGGTGTACTGGCCGCGCGCGGTGGTCTCGTCCAGCGGTTCGATGAGCCTGGTCGCGGAGAGCACCTTGATCTTCTCGGTCTGCAATTGCTTGGGCTCGAAGCTGATCGGCTCCTCCATGGCGGTGAGGGCAAGCAGTTGCAGCAGGTGGTTCTGGATCACGTCCCGCGCGGCCCCGATGCCGTCGTAGTAGCCAGCGCGTCCGCCGAGGCCGATGTCCTCGGCCATGGTGATCTGCACGTGGTCGACGAAGTTGGCGTTCCAGATCGGCTCGTACTGCTGGTTGGCGAAGCGCAGCGCGAGGATGTTCTGCACCGTCTCCTTGCCGAGGTAGTGGTCGATGCGGAACACCCGCTCTTCCGGAAACACCCCGTTGACCAGCGCGTTGAGTTCCTGCGCGCTCTTCAGGTCGTGCCCGAACGGCTTCTCGATCACCACCCGCCGCCAGGGCTTGCGCGCGGCGTCGGGCCCGGTGGTCTGGGCCAGACCGTGAGCGCAGAGCTTGTCGAGCACGAGCGGGAACATGTTCGGCGGAATCGACAGATAGAACGCGTGATTGCCGCCGGTGCCGCGTTCCTTGTCCAGCGTGGTCAGGGTGTCGGTGAGCCGGTCGAAGGCCGCGTCGTCGTCGAAGGTGCCCTGGACGAACCGGATGCCCTCCAGAAGCTGATCCCAGACCTCCTGGCGAAAGGGGGTCCGCGCGTGCGCCTTGACCGCCTCCAGCACCACTTGGGCGAAGTCCTCGTCCGCGTAGTCGCGGCGCGCGAAGCCGACCAAGCCGAAGGCCGGGGGCAGCAGCCCCCGGTTCGCCAGGTCGTAGATGGCCGGCATCAGCTTCTTCCGAGACAGGTCACCCGTGACGCCGAAGATGACCATGCTGCACGGTCCTGCGATGCGCGGAAGCCGTTTGTCCCGTTTGTCCCGCAGCGGGTTGTGCCATTCGGCCGCGTCGGGCCGATCCTCGGCCGCTGTCCCGGCCATCGATCAGCCGTTCCCGGTCGACGCCGACTTCAGCTCGTCGGCGGTGGCCGAAAGCAGCTCCTCCCAGGACTTCTCGAACTTGTCCACGCCCTCGCGCTCGAGCACCGCGAACACGTCGTCGAGGTCGACACCCACCGCGGCGAGCCGATCGAAGACCTCCTTGGCCTCCTCCGCCTTGCCGCTGACCGTGTCGCCACTGATCACGCCGTGATCGGCGACGGCCTGCAGCGTCTTCTCCGGCAGCGTGTTCACCGTGTTCCCGGCGACCAGCTCGGTGACGTACATCGTGTCCGGGTACTCCGGGTTCTTCACGCCGGTCGACGCCCACAACGGCCGCTGCCGATTCGCGCCCGACGCGGCCAGGGTCTGGTACGTGGAGGTGTGCTTGCCGCCGTCGAACACGTCCTGGTACTCGGCGTAGGCCAGACGGGCGTTGGCGATGCCCGCCTTGCCGCGCAGCGCGAGCGCCTCCTCGGTGCCGATCGCCTCGAGCCGCTTGTCGATCTCGGTGTCGACGCGGGAGACGAAGAACGAGGCGACGGAATGGATCTTGGCCGGGTCGTGCCCGGCGACCTTGGCCTTCTTCACGCCTTCCAGGTAGGCGCCCATCACCGCGCGGTAGCGCTGCACCGAGAAGATCAGCGTGACGTTCACGCTGATGCCCTCGGCGATCACGGCCGTGATCGCGGGCAGGCCCTCCTCGGTGGCCGGGATCTTGATGAACAGGTTGGGCCGGTCGACGATCTTCCACAGTTCGACCGCCTGCGCGACGGTCTTGTCGGCGTCGAACGCCAGGCGCGGGTCGACCTCGATGGACACCCGGCCGTCCACGCCGCCGGTCGCCTCGAAGACCGGAGCGAACACGTCGCAGGCCGCGCGGACGTCATCGGTGGTGATGGTGCGGATCGCGGCGTCGGCGTCGGCGCCCTGCGCGGCAAGGTCTTTCAGCTGGCCGTCGTAGGCGTGCCCCTGGCTGAGCGCACCCTGGAAGATCGTGGGGTTGGTGGTCACCCCCACGACGGACCTGGTCTCGATCAGTTCGAGCAGGTTGCCGGAGCTGATCCGGTCCCTGGACAGATCGTCGAGCCATACGGACACTCCCGCCGCCGAGAGGGCGGCGAGATTCTCGTTCTGAGCCATGAGCGCTTATCCCTTCACGTTCTCGAGCGTGCGCTGCGCGGCGGCAACGACGGCTTCCGGAGTGAAGCCGAATTCGCGGAACAGGGTCTTGTAGTCGGCGGAGGCGCCGAAGTGCTCGATCGACACGATCTCGCCCGCGTCACCGGCGAACCGGTGCCACGGCATCGCGATACCGGCTTCGACGACGACGCGCGCGGCGATCGCGGGCGGAAGCACTTCGTCCCGGTAAGCCTTGTCCTGCGCGTCGAACCACTCCACGCACGGCATCGACACCACGCGGGTGGCGATGCCCTGCTCCTCCAGCGTAGTGCGGGCGGCGACCGCGAGCTGCAGCTCCGATCCGGTGGCGATCAGGATCACTTGCGGTGTGCCCGTGGACGCCTCGGCCAGGATGTAACCGCCCTTGGACACGCCCTCGTAGCTGGTGCCCTCGAGAATCGGCAGATCCTGGCGGGTCAGCGCCAAGGCGGACGGGCCGTCCTGGTGCGGCGGCTCGGACACCGAGAAGTGCGAGCTGTGCTCGCTGCTGTCGCGCTCGAGGATGGTGCGCCAGGCGTAGGTGGTCTCGTTGGCGTCGCCGGGGCGGACCACGTTCAGGCCCGGGATGGCGCGCAGCGCGGCCAGCTGCTCGATCGGCTGGTGGGTGGGGCCGTCCTCGCCCAGACCGATGGAGTCGTGGGTCCAGACGTAGATCGCGGGCACCCGCATCAGCGCGGCCAAGCGCACCGAGGGGCGCATGTAGTCGCTGAACACCAGGAAGGTGCCGCCGTACGGACGGGTCGGGCCGTGCAGCGCGATGCCGTTGAGGATCGCGCCCATGGCGTGCTCGCGGACGCCGAAGTGCAGGGTGCGGCCGTACGGATCGGCCTTCCACATGCCGGTGGAGATCGACTCCGGCCCGAAGCTGCGCTGGTCGGGCATGGTGGTGTTGTTGGACTCGGCCAGGTCGGCCGAACCGCCCCACAGCTCCGGCAGCACCGGCGCCAGCGCGGCGAGCGCCTTGCCGGACGCCTTGCGCGTGGCCATGCCCTTCGGGTCCGGTTCGTAGCTGGGCAGATTCGCGGTCCAGTTCTCCGGCAGCCGCCGCGCGAACAGGCGGTCGAACAGCGCCTTGTTCTCCGGGTTGGCCGCGGCCCACGCGTCGAAGGACTGCTGCCACTGCTCGTGCGCCGCGCGGCCGCGCTCGATGGCTTTGCGGGTGTGCTCGATGACGGCCGGGTCCACGTCGAAGCTCTTGTCCGGGTCGAAGCCGAGGATCTTCTTGGTGGCGGCGACCTCGTCCGCGCCCAGGGCGGCGCCGTGGGCGGTGCCGGTGTTCATCTTGCTGGGGGCGGGGTAGCCGATGATGGTGCGCAGCACGATGATCGAGGGCTTGCCGGTCTCGGCCTTGGCCGCTTCCAGCGCGGCCTCGATGGCGACGACGTCTTCACCGCCCTCGACCACCTGCACGTGCCAGCCGTATGCCTCGTAGCGCTTGGCGACGTCCTCGGTGAACGCGATGGTGGTGTCGTCCTCGATGGAGATCTTGTTGTCGTCGTAGATCACGACGAGATTGCCCAGCTGCTGAGTGCCGGCGAGGGACGACGCCTCGGAGGTGACGCCCTCCTCGAGGTCGCCGTCGGAGGCGATGACGTAGATGAAGTGGTCGAACGGGCTGGTGCCCGGCGCGGCGGCGGGATCGAACAAGCCGCGCTCGCGACGCGCCGCCATCGCCATGCCGACCGACGAGGCCAGGCCCTGGCCGAGCGGGCCGGTGGTGATCTCGACGCCGTCGGTGTGCCGGAACTCGGGGTGGCCAGGGGTGAGCGAGCCCCACTTGCGCAGGTTCTTCAGGTCGTCCAGTTCCAGGCCGTAACCCGCCAGGTACAGCTGGATGTACTGCGTCAGGCTGGAGTGACCGGCCGACAGCACGAACCGGTCGCGGCCGACCCAGCTCGGATCGCTCGGATCGATGCGCATGGTGCGCTGGTAGAGCGTGTACGCCAGCGGCGCCAGGCTCATCGCGGTGCCGGGATGGCCGTTTCCGGCGTTCTGCACCGCCTCGGCGGCCAGAACCCGGATGGTGTCGACAGCCTTGGTGTCCAGATCCGTCCAGTCGTCCGGGTGGTTCGGCTGAGTGAGGGCGCGGATGTCGTCTGTGATCGACACGACCGAGGTTCTCCTGACATTGGTTCGTCGACGGCGGTGGGTTTCTAGCGGCGAAGTTCGCGCGGCAGCTACGGCGTGCTGACCGGGTATACCCACCTACCCTAGATGTGCCCACTGACCGGCACACCATTAACCCTGTGTTGGTTTCCCGGGCCGGGTTTCGCTGCATGTTCGCGCGTGCGCGGCACATGACGGAGAGGCGTACTCGTGATTCGCCTCCAGCATGTGCCACTCGTGAGTTCCGGAGCGCCCTGGACCGGGGAGGTGGGGAAGGTCGGAGTGGTGCGTGGGGGCGTCGTGTTGCGGCGGTGTAGTGCGGGGGCGACGGGAGGGGGGAGCGCGGCGGGGGTCTACCATCCTTTGTAGTAGTAGTCGCGCCGCACCGGTCGGAGGGGGCGCCGGGGCGGACGGAAGTCCGGCGCGGGCACACCCGTAACCATCGGGAGGAGTGCACTGCTGGTCGATGCCGGATGCGATGCACAGCGTGCGAGGAGAGACAGTGCGGATTGGGCAACAGCCGGGTGGCGATGGTGCGCACGGCTCCTCCGCGACGGCGCTGGCCGACCGGTTCACTGGTCCCGGCCTACCGTCCCGGCTGATGCGGCGGGTGCTGGCCTATATCGCGCTCACCAAGCCCAGGGTCATCGAGCTGCTGCTCGTCGCCACGATCCCGACCATGCTGCTGGCCGACCGCGGCACCATCGACATCCGGCTGATCCTGGCGACCCTGTTCGGCGGCTGGATGGGCGCGGCGAGCGCGAACACGCTCAACTGCGTCGCCGACGCCGATATCGACAAAGTCATGAAGCGCACCGCCAAGCGGCCGCTGGCCAGGGAGGCGGTGCCCACCCGCAACGCCTTCGTGTTCGGCGTCGCGCTCGGCGTCGGCTCGTTCGCCTGGCTGTGGTGGCAGGCGAACCTGCTCAGCGGCGTGCTCGTCGTCGCAACGATCCTGTTCTACGTCTTCGTCTACACGCTCGGCCTCAAGCGCCGCACCTCGCAGAACGTGGTGTGGGGCGGCGCGGCGGGCTGCATGCCGGCGCTGGTGGGCTGGTCGGCGGTGACCGGCGGCATCGGCTGGCCCGCGATCGCGCTGTTCGGCGTCATCTTCTTCTGGACCCCGCCGCACACCTGGGCGCTGGCGATGCGCTACAAGGAGGACTACCGCGCGGCGGGCGTGCCGATGCTGCCGGTGGTCGCCACCGAGCGGACCGTCACCAAGCAGATCGTCGTCTACACCTGGCTGACCGTGCTCACCACGCTCGCCTTGGTCCCCGCCACCGGCGTGATCTACGCGGCGGTTGCGCTGGTGGCCGGAGCGTGGTTCCTGCTCATGGCCCACCAGCTGTACGCGGGCGTGCGGCGCGGCGAGTCGGTGAAGCCGCTGCGGCTGTTCCTCCAGTCGAACAACTACTTGGCCGTGGTGTTCTGCGGCCTCGCGGTGGACTCGGTGCTCGGCTGGGACACCGTCGGCAGCTTCTTCAGCTGAGCGCGCCGAGGTAGCCGTCCGGCCGCACGAGCACCCGGGTGCCCTCGGTCGCGGCGTAGGCCGCGTGGGCGTGTCCGTCGACGTCCACCACGTGCGATCCCGCCACCTGCTGCCCAGGGCGCACCACCGCGTACGCGTGCGGCCCTGCCTCCGCTTGCGCGCCGAAGGACAGCACCGTGGCGTGCGGCCCCCGGAACAGGTCGAACAAGCGGACGGGCCGCCCGGTCTCGTCCTTCACCGGTGCGTCCGGCGCGCGATCGCCGACTGCGAGCGCGGCGCGCTCGGCCGGGTCGCGGTAGCTGATGTTCAACTGCTGGGTCTCCGGTCCCCGTTCCATCGCGTCCTGCTCGCCCTCGACCAGTTTGTCCAGCAGTTCGGAGCTGAGCCCGAGCACCCCGGCGGCCACGGTCCTGCGCTCGGCCTCGTAGCTGTCCAGCAGCGTGTCGTCGCCGGCGAGCGCGGCGGCCAGCTTCCAGCCGAGGTTGTAGGCGTCCTGGATGCCGGTGTTCATGCCCTGGCCGCCGGTGGGCGGATGCGCGTGCGCGGCGTCGCCGGCCAGGAACACCCGGCCGTCGCGGAAACGCCGCGCCAGGCGGATGTTCGGGCGCCACACGGTGACCCAGGTCAGGTCGCTGAGGGTGACGTCGTCGCGCCCGCAGTAGCGGTCCACGTACTCCTGTAGCAACTCGAGGCTCGGCTCGGCGTCGCCGGTCAACGGCGCGGCGAACTGGAACTGGCGTCCACCGGGCAGCGGGGACAACGCGATGCCCCGCATCGGCTCGTCGGCGTCGGCGAACCAGTAGCCGAACTCGTGGTCGAGCGCGTCGGCGCGCACGTCGCCGAGCAGCATGCGCAGCGATTCGTCGGTGCTGCCCTCGAACGGGATGCCGAGTGTCCTGCGGACGGTGCTCTTGCCGCCGTCCGCGCCGATCAGGTAGGCGGCGCGCACGGTCTCCCGCCTGCCGTCGCGTTCCAGCGTCGCGGTGACGCCGTGGTCGTCCTGCGTGAAGCCGGTGAGCGCGGTCGCGAGTTCCACCCGCACGCCGAACTCGGCCAGCCGCTCGCGCAGGACGGCCTCGGTGCGGGACTGGCCGAGCACCCACAGGTTCGGGTAGGGGACGGCGGGCGTCGGCTCGACGGGCTCGCTCATCCGGCGTTCGGTGACGAACTCGCCGCCCAGATGCACGCGCATCACCGGCGTCGGCATTCCGGCCGCCAGCACCGCGTCCAGCACCCCCAGGTCGTCGAACACTTCGAGGGTGCGCGGCTGGATGCCGTCGCCCCGGGAGCCGGCGAAGAACGTGGCCGCCTTGTCCACGATCCGGACGGGGATGTCCCGGCGCGCGAGATCGAGGGCGAGGGTGAGGCCGGTGGGTCCGGCGCCCGCGACGAGGACGAGCTGTGTCATGGCGTACTCCTGATGAATCAAAATTCAGTGAATGCGAATTCAGTGTCATGCTTGGTACGTTGCGTTGTCAAGGAGGTGAGGTGGGTGTCGATGAGTCGCAGAGAGAAGTCGGCCGAAACCGAGCAGGCGTTGAAGGCCGCGGCGTTGCGGTTGTTCGCCGAGCGCGGCTACCTGAACACCAAGATCACCGACATCACGAGCGCCGCAGGACGGGCGGCCGGGTCGTTCTACAACCACTTCGCGAGCAAGGAAGAACTGCTGCAGGCGCTGCTGAACGATTTGGCGGCGGCGGGGGACGAGCGCGCGGAAGGTCCCGGTCACAACCCGGATTTCAGCGACCCCGACGCGGTGCGCTATCACATCGCCGGGTACTGGACCTTCGCGCGAGAGCACGCGCCCGTGCTGCGAGCGGTGAACCAGGCGGCGCTGGTCAACGAGGAATTCGCGCGGATGGTCGCGCGGTTCGGCAGTCGGCAGCGCGCGGACATCGCCGACCACGTGGAGGGATTCGCCGACCGGGGACTGCGGCTGCCGAGCACCCCGGATGCCAGCCTGGCGATGATGTTCCTGCTCACGCAGAGCCTGCTGGCGGCGGTGGAGGAAGGGAACGTCGAACTGACCGACGAGCAGGCCGTCGAGGGCCTGACCCGTTTCGTCTATCGCGGTCTCACCGGCCGCGACTACTGATCCGGCGGTGGACGATCCGCCGGATCGCCCGCCGCCGTCGGCTCACGGCAGCAGGACGATGGAACCCGTGGTCTTGCGGCCTTCCAGGTCGCGGTGGGCCCGCTCGGCGTCGGCGAGCGGATAGGTCGCGCCGATTCTGATGTTGAGCGTGCCCTTGGCGATGGCGTCGAGCACGTCGCCCGCGCGCCAGGTGAGCTCGGCGCGGTCCCTGGTGTAGTGCGCCAGCGTCGGGCGGGTGACGAACAACGACCCGCCGGCGCTGAGGCGTTGCAGGTCGAACGGCGGCACCGGACCGCTCGCGCCCCCGAAGAGGGCGAGCATGCCGCGCACGCGCAGCGCGGCGAGGCTGGACTCGAAGGTCGCCGCGCCGACGCCGTCGTAGACCGCCGCCACGCCGACGCCGTCGGTGAGTTCGCGCACCTGGTCGGCGAGTCCGTCGCCGTAGCGCAGCACCTCGTCGGCTCCCGCCGCGCGCGACAGCGTCTCCTTCTCGTCGGAGGACACCGTCGTGATCACCCGGACGCCGCGGGCGGTGAGCAGTTGGGTCAGGATCAGCCCGACACCGCCCGCGCCCGCGTGCACGAGCACCGCCTCCCCGCGCTCGGGCCGGTAGATGGACTCGATCAGATAGTGCGCGGTCATGCCCTGCAAGAGGGCCGACGCGGCGACGGGAGGATCGACGCCGTCCGGCACCCGGATGGCGACGGCGGCGGGCACCGCCACCTTCGGGGCGTAGCTGCCCGGCGCTGCGGCCCAGGCCACCCGGTCGCCGACCGCGAACTCGGTGACCTGCGAGCCGACCTCGGTGACGACGCCGGTGCCTTCCGAGCCGGGGATGTAGGGGACCGCCTGCGGATAGCGCCCGGTGCGGATGTAGGTATCGATGAAGTTGATGCCGATCGCCTGCGTGTCGACCAGGAGCTGATCCGGCGCGATCCGCGGATCGGGCACCTCCACGTACTTCAGGACCTCGGGACCACCGTGTTCGGAAACCTGAATGGCGTGCATGAGATCCAGTTCTACACCCGAGCGGCGGGCGCGCTGCCTACCGGTCGGTAAACTGCGTGCCATGAGTGCTGAAACCGCCACGGCGCCGCAGAAGCTGTCGGGCGCCCTCGTCGAGTCCGTCAAGGGGTTCGTCGCCGATCACGGACGTTCCGCCACGGCCGTGCTCCAGCCGATCGGTCGCGCGGGTGTGCGTGTCACCCTGGTCGGCGCCGACGGTGTGCTCGGTGACCGGGTGGTCCCGGACCTGGAGACGGCCAAGGAGCTGGTCGCCACGATCGACGGTCTCACCGAGGCCGACGAATGGGATCGTGAGCTCACCTCGATCGTCACCCCGCGCAAGGGCCACTGGGCCAAGATGGCGGGCTGGGTCGCCAAGCAGGCCCGTTTCCCCAAGGCGCGCAACGAGAAGTGATCGTTGCGTAGCCTGACGCTGCCCGGCCGGATCGGCGCGGTGCTGATCGCCGGGTGGACGGTGCTCGCCGCCGTGGCGATTCCGGCGGCCGCGCAGGCCCCGAACGCGTTGCGCGCCTGCACGCCCGGCGATTACCCGCCGTACTCGCTCAGGGACGACGCGGGGGAGCACCGCGGGGTGGACGTCGATCTCGCGCGCGGTTTCGCCGCGCTGCTCGGCCGTCCGATCGAGTTCGTGCCCGTCACCTGGGCGACGCTGAAAACCGACTTCGCCGAACGGGACTGCGACCTCGCGGTCGGGGGCATCTCCGACCTGCCGTCGCGGCGCGCGTTCGCGGACTTCTCGATCACCTACGGCACCGACGGCAAGGCCCCGATCACCCATCGCGCGAACGGCGCGGCGTACTCGACCGTCGCGGAGATCAACCGTCCCGGCGTTCGCGTGATCGCCAATCGCGGTGGGACGAACGAGGATTTCGCGCGCAAGCACTTCCCCGACGCGCAACTCACCTTGTGGCCGGACAATCTGACGATTTTCGGCGAGATCGAGCAGGGCCGCGCCGACGTGTTCGTCACCGATTCGGTCGAGGGCCGCTACCGCGTCCGTCAGCATCCGGATCTGCAAGTGCTGCATCCCGAAGCGCCGTTCGACTCGTTCGGGAAAGTGCTGTTGGTGCGCAAGGACGATCCTGTCCTGGCGGCCTTGCTGGACGCGTACTTGACCACTCAGCTCGCGACGGGGGCCGTGGATCGGCTGTTCGACCAGTGGATCGGGCCGAACGCCCCCGTGGGCTGAGTTCGTGCGCTGACTATCCCGAGGCGACGCTGCCCTCCGAGCTGGAGCCGGCCGAGGTGTTCCGAGCGAGCCGCCACGCCGTCGGGGAAGCGCGCCCGAGTGCAGGCAACGGAGCGGGCTGGTGCGCGTCCGGGCGGGGTGGACAATGCCGACGGTCAGGCGTGGTTGTCGCTCGGCAGTGCGCGAGGGGCGGCATGCGGGGAGGGTGGCTGCGATGGTAAGTAGCTCGGGCCGGCCATCCAGGCCATGCGCGATGCTGGGCGGCGAAACGGGCGGACGGTGGCGAGCGACGCCGAAACCGGTGGTCAGCTCGGAGCGGTCCCGTCCCGGCGTGGATGCTCGAGAAGCGCTTTCCAGGCCGCCTGCCACGGGAAGAGGGGCAGGCGCGCCTCCCCGGTGCCCCGCTCGTGCGGCTCGCCCTCGCCGATCACGATGGTGACGCCCCACTCGGACAGTTTGCGTATCCCCTCCTGGATCGCCGGAAAGCTGATCTGCGCGCGGTTCGAGTACGGCACACCGACGATCGGCAGGCCCTTGCCGAGCCCTTCGACCAGCAGACCGAGCAGAAGCGTATCCGAGATCCCCGCAGCCCATTTCGCGATCGAATTGCCGGTGAGCGGTGCGGCGATGATGCCGTCGGCGGGCGGCAGCACATCCGGCGTGCCGGGTTCCTTGTACTGGCTGCGCACGGGATAACCGGTCTGCGCTCGGAGCGCGTCGACGTCGATGAACCCGGTTCCCGACGGCGAGGCGATCACACACACCTCCCAGCCGTCGGCCTGTGCCAGGGCGATCAACTTGCCGACATCGCGGGCGGGGGGCGAACCGGTGACGAGGGCGTACAGCACGGGATTTCCGTTGGCGTCCACGTTTTCATGGTGCCACGCCGCCGGAGGGCGGCTCGAGCCCGGTCGAGTCCCGTCGAGCACCGCCACCGGCGTTCTCGGTACTCGGCCGATCTCTTCGATGGACCGATACGGCGCGGCAGGCGAATTTCCCTCGAGGAGCCGATTCGATCTCGACATCGACCGGCAGGCCCTCGGCAATCTTGGTGATGTTCAGATCGCCGCGAGCATTCGACAAGTGGAACCGGACGAGGGTGTTGGCGGCGTCGTCGTCCGGTTCGATCACGCCGGTGCCGTTCTTCGGCTTCCAGCGTCACGCAGTTCCGCTGTCCCTCGTCGCCCGCCGCCGGTCCGCCGAAGCCGGATGCGCAAGTCTTGCAATCTACTGTGGCGCAACGGATATGTTGCCCGGAGTCGCAGGTGTGTCAGGAGGGGACCGCGCCGATGCGTTTGGCGAGGCGGCCGAGGTCGCCGGTGGTGAGGTTGCGGTGGGCCGTGCGCATCATGTGGCCGACGAGTTCGCGGACGTGGGTCATGCCGCGCACTTGCTGTGGGGCGATGTGTTCGGCGCGCAGGAGGGCGTGCAGGGAGTTGCGGTAGTCGCGGCGCAGGGCGTGGGCGCGGCCGATCTCGACGAAGTACTGGGCTCGGCGGCCTTCGGCGGGGATGGTCTGCGGGTCGAGGGTGGGGGCGAGTTCGAGGACTTGGCCTGGTTCGCGTTTCTCCATTGCCGCTGACATGCGCCAGAGGATCACGTTCGCGGCATCGAACGTCGGATTTCGGAGAGTCGCGGTTTCCGGGGGAACCTCGTCGAGCCGGGTGACTTGCTGGCTCGCTTCGTTCAGGTGGTCGTCAGGGTCGCCGCCGAGCGCTGCGGTAACGAGCGCGGCCTGCAAGTGCAGCATGCCGTAGGTTTCGATCTCGCCACGGCTTCGCACCTCCGGGCCGAGGCGCTCGGCAGCGTTCGTCGCGCCGTCGAGCGCGGCAGTCAATGAGCCGGGGCGGGACAGCAGGATCTGGCTTCGAGTGAAGGCTGCCGTAGCCGAACCCGAAGTGCCACTGATGTTCGCGGTTGCGTGCTCGATCTCTTGTGCTGCTGTCCAAGCCAACGCCGAGTACCCTCTGGCCTTCAAGGACGCGGCTGTCGTGTACGACGCCGCGGCGAGCACGTCCCACGCAGTATCGCGATCGGCTCCGGTCGCATCACGAGCGTGTCGATAGCAGTCGGTGAGTAGAGCAGGCAACAGCGGACCGAGTGCCGCGTAGTCGCACGCGCGTCGCAGATGCGCAGCATGACGTGCTGTCGCCGCGAGTTCGGTGAGGCTGCGGGGTGGTGCAGTCGGAGTGGTATCCCCCCGGGTCCAGAGCGCGGTTTCGATGGCGGGCACCGCGGCGTGGAACCCGGCCGACGACGGGTCGAACCGGTCGTCCTGATCGCCGGTCAGATCACCGACCGCGACGCCGAGCGCTTGGGCGAGGGCGTGCAGGGTCCGCCGCGAATCGATGGGGCGCTCACCGTTCTCGTATTTGGCGATCGCGCCCCGGCTTACGCCGACCCGATCGGCCAGCACTTGCTGCGAGATCCCACGGCGCGCGCGAATGGCACGCACCTGTCGGCCGATGTACCGGCCCTCGTCGTTCCCCTGACCCTCGCTCATCGGCTCTCCTCGCCGGATGCTGATCGAAACCCCATGCTAGACGCGCCGCCAGGTGTCCCGCACCGGGACAACGCCGGTCCGGCAGCCCGCCAAGCTGTCGCGAGCACTCGCCTTCGGGACGGGCACGTCGGTGCGCGCGACAACGGTCGCGCTCCAGGCGCGGGTGCTCACAACGCGATGAGCAGGGGAAGGCAAACGTGATGCGGGGAGTGGCAGTCGATTTCGCGTGGAACGACACGTTCGTGAAGCGGCACGGTGACGCGATCGCGACGGTGGCGATCGGTGATCGAAATGAGCTCGGTGCGATTCGCGCGGTGTCGGCGTCCGCGCCCGGCTCCACGCTATCCCTACCGGATCAACTGTCTCGCAACGGTTTCCGGGCGCGAGTCGTCCAGCGCCATGCGCATCGCCTTCGCCGTCGTCGTCCGCGAGTCGCCGATAGCAACCGACCGCGCCTCGACGTGATGCCGTCGCGATCGCTGCGCGGACACGATCGGCGCGCGACGGCCTCGCGCCGCGTCGGTGATCCCGGCGCGGCGGGGCGGGAGGGCACGCGGTGAGCGACCTGTGCGATCCGGCGGCCGACACCCCGGCCAGCCGGTGCCGTTTCTACCGGCAGTGCGGGCTCCCGGCGGCCGTGCAACCGGAACTCGGCCGCATCATCGTGCCCGCGGGCCGAGTCGGCGCGATCACCATGCCCGCTCGGCTCGGCCAGGAGGTGAAGGCGCTGTTGCAGCTCCGGCGGTCCGCGCTCGGGCCGATCATCTCGCATCCTCGCTCGAAGCGCTGGACCTATCTGGTACGGCCGGACCTGCCCGACGAAGTCGCCTTGTTCGCCGAGCTGTTCCGGCTGGACGTGTCGGTCGCGCGCCGCGGTGCGCAGATCGCCCTGCCGTCGCCCGCCGACCGGTCGCCGTGCTTCCGCGTGTGGGTCGAACCGCCGCGCGATACGTTCCGGCCGTCGGGTTCGGTCGTCGTCGCGGCGATCCGGGTACGCGCGGGACGCCGGTGGTGACCGGGCCGCAGCAGCGGTCGCCGCGCCCGGAAGAGCCCGATGTCCATGTCTCGGTCCAATTCCACGACGTGCGCCTGAACTTCGCGGCCTGTGCGAGCGCTGCCGCACTTTTCGTCCAGGAGTGGAGCTCCCGCCACTATGCGGACGCGGCCACGGTGCTCCCGGACGATCCGACGGGCCTGCCCCGCCTGCCGAACGAGCGGTTGTTCCTCGACCCGTGAGCAGTGGGTCAGCCGGGGAGTGGACGCGGCCGCGTCTCCGAGCGCCGAGACGGGCTTGACGGGAAGTCGCGCTGCCCGTGCAACCGGAACCCGGCCGCATCGTCGTGCCGCTCGGCTGGGCCAGGATGGGAAGGCGCTGACGCAGGTCCGGCGGTCCGCGTCCGGTTCCCGTCCTGGCCCAACTCGTCGCGTCACCCTGCTTATGGGCGGTCCCGGTTGGGCTGTTTCTCAGCGCTACGTTCACTGGGCCAACGGGGGCGGCGGGCGTGCTCGCGGTGCTTCCGGCGTTCTCGGGGCGCTGCCTGGCGTCCGATCTGTCGCCCTGTCCGAGCTTCTGGGTGGTCTCGCCATCCCTGTCGCGCTGTTTCTCAGCGATACGCTCACTGGGCCGACGGGCGCGGTGCTTCCGGTGTTCTCGGCGCTGCCCGGCGTCCGCACTGTCGGCCGGTCTTCCGTCGACCGCCCGGGTGTACTCGCAGACGGATCGTGGTCTCCATGTCGAGCGCTGGCCCCGCCGCCCCTCCGAAGTCGAGGTTTGCCGGGCATACCCGGTGCCGTGCGACGTGCGGGCGGTGTACTAGGTGGTGCGGCGCGCGTTCTACTCATGGGAGTTTTCGCTGCCCGTTCCAGCCGGATGAGCGGGATACCAGTGGTCTCGAGCACGGCCTCGGCGCTGCCATTCCCGGCAGTTCGGACGAGCGGACGGCGACCGAACCCGAGTCGAGCGCGGGACGCCGGGCGCGAGCGTCCGCTGAGCAATCCATCGGGAGGCGTTTGCGCTGATGCCGCGACACCCGCGCGCGGAGCGATACCCTTGAGCAGGGTAATTCGACGTCAAGGAGCTGATGTGGAACACCTGCGAGGCAAGGACGCATCGTGTGTAGCCGCCGGCTGACCCGCAACGGCTGACTCCGAGCTACCGATGCGCGAACCGATCGATCTCGCCGATTCGGCGGAACGGACCCGTGCGGCGCTCGCCGCCGCCGTGGCGCGATTCTCCGAGGCTTGGGCGTCGGGATTCCCGCCCGATCTGTCCTCCTATCTGCCCCGCGAACCGGCCGATCGGCACACGATGCTGATCGAATTGATCAAGGTGGACCTCGAGTTCCGCTGGCTTCGCTACCACTTCCCCAAACGGCTGATCGACTACCGCGCGGAATTCCCCGAGCTGCGCAGCGCTCCGTTCCCGGCCGATCTGGTCTACGAGGAATTCCACGCCATGCGCCGTGGCGGCCACGGCGACGCCGCCGATTCGGACGGTACCGCCACCGCGACGGCGGCCGATCCGGATCTCGACCGGATCACCAGCGACTACCGCAGCACGATGATCGCTCGTCCCAGCGCCCAGGTCGCGCTGGAGGCCATCGACGTCGGCGATCGAGTCGACGATTTCGACCTTCTGATGCGCATCGGGGTCGGCGCCTTCGCTCAGGTGTACCTCGCGCGGCAGCAGTCGATGCAGCGGCTGGTGGCGGTCAAGATCTCGCACAACCACGGCAACGAGCCGCAGACGCTCGCCCAGCTCGACCACGAATACATCGTGCGCATCTTCGACCAGCGACTCATCGCCGACGGCGAGCTGAAGCTGCTCTACATGCAGTACCTGCCCGGCGGAACACTGCTCGACGTGCTGCGTTTGTCGCGCACAGCGCCGCAGGAGCGGCGCGGCGGGCAACTGCTGCTCGACGCCATCGACCAGGTGCTCGCCGACAAAGGCGAGGTGCGGCCGACGGAATCGGCGGTCCGGCTCCGGATCGCGGGCCTGACCTGGCCGGAGACGGTGGTGTGGCTGGGGCGCAGGCTCGCGGACGCGCTGCAGCACGCGTCCGAGCGAGGGGTGCTGCATCGCGACATCAAACCCGCGAACGTGCTGCTGAGCGCGGAGGGGATTCCGAAGCTGGCCGACTTCAACGTCAGCTTCAGCAAACGCGTCCGGGGCACCAGCCCCCTGGCGTACTTCGGCGGATCGCTGGCGTACATGTCGCCCGAGCAGCTCGAAGCCTGCCATCCCGACCTGCCCGTGACCGCCGCGGACCTGGACACGCGAAGCGACATCTTCGCGCTGGCCGTCATGCTGTGGGAGTTGCTCACCGGACGACGTCCCTTCGCGGACGAGACCTCGGCGGGCGATTCGCAGACGTCGCTGGCGCGCATGATCGAACTGCGGCGCAAACCCGTCGATCCGGCGTTCCTGTCGCAGCTGCCGCCGGATTGCCCGATGGCGTTGCGCCGCGTGCTGCTGAAGTGCCTGTCGCCCGACCGCGCGGACCGCTACTCGTCCGGCTCCGAACTGGCGCAGCAACTGGACCTGTGCCTGGAGCAGCGCGCCCGCGATCTCGTCTATCCGGCCCCCGGCAGCTGGCGCGCCCGGCTCGCGCGCAGGCCCACTCCCGTCCTGTGGTTGTCCTCGCTGGTCGGCGTCGGCCTGGCGACGATCTATATGGCGGTGCACGTGCAGGAACTGATCAGAGAGCGCCTGCCCGATCACACGAACTGGCAGCTCAACATGGGCGTGTTCGTCTTCGTGCTGGTCGCGGGGCCGCTGTCCATCGTCATCTACGCGTTGATGTCGCGTGATCTACTGGCGGTTCCGCGCGGCTTACGCGCGGGCAGACGCTACGACGACGCACTGCTCGCGCGGGTGCGGTCGCGAACCCTGTTCTGGGGAGACATGTGTGCGTTGAACACCTTCCAGACCGGGATCACGGCCACGGTGACCGGAGTGTTCCTGTGCCTGTGGCTCACCGACCTCCCGGCGCGGCTGGTGGTCCACGCGGCGACGACCGTTCTGATGGCGGCGGTGATCTCCGTCGCCTACACGTTCTTCCTGTCGACGTTCTACATCGTGCGGTGTGTCTATCCGGTCTATCTGCGCTACAGCCGCACGACGGCGCACGACTCCGGCGTCATCCGCACGTTGCGCCGCAGAACCACGGTTTATCTCGCGGTCACGGCGTCGGTGCCGCTGGTCGGCGTGCTGGCCGGTTTCAGCCTGCTGGAACCCGAGGAACTTCCGCTGGTGCGCGATTCGGTGCTGGGCTTGTGCGCGGTCGGCGGACTCGCGTTCGTCGCCGTGTACTGGCTGTTCCGGACGCTCGACGCGGACTTGCGGGCGCTTCAGCGGGTGGTCGGGAGGGCTCCGGAGAGCGTGCGCTGATCTGCGCCCCGGCCCGCGACCAAGAGAGGCATGCGCCGGCGCGCCCGATTCGTTCACCGGGAACGACTCGGGGCGCCCGACGAGCGACCGATCCCGCGAGCGGGCTCAGTGGCGAGATTCAGGTGTCGCGGCGCCGATCGCGCCGGTACTCGCCGCCCCAGCGCACCAGCCCGGTCGCGACCGCGAGATAGAGGATGACGGCGGCGATCACCATGACGCCGTAATCCGACGTCCACGCGGGAATCCTCGACAAGGCGGCGAGCACGGCTACCACCATCGTCAAGCCCAGGACCTCCGCGACCGGTCCGAGGGGCGCGAGGCGCACGTCGTGGCCTTCGACCAGCGGCGTGCGGAGCAATGGCCCGTCGCCGGCGTCCGCTGTCCTACTGTCCACGGCAGATCACCACCGGGCTCGCCGCATGATGCAGCAGGTTCTGGCTCGTCGAGCCGAGCAGGAGTCCGGTCAGGCGGTTCTGCCCACGACTGCCGGTGACCACCAGCTGCGCCTTTTCGGCATGCTCGAGCAGTGCCCGGGCGGGCGTGGCTTTTTCGACCACTTTGGTGACGGTGACGTCCGGGTACTTCTCGCACCATCCGGCCAGCCGCTCGGACAGCAGCTGCTCCTCTTGCTGGGCCAGCGCGCTCCACGTGTCGGGCACCGGGGTCCATTGCAGCAGGTCCGGGTCGTTCCACGCGTGCAAGGCGGTCACTTCGACGCCCAGCGCGGACGCCAGTTCGAACGCCTCGCCGACGGCGGCGGACCCACCCGGGCTGCCGTCCACGCCGACGAGCACCGGTCGCGTGTCCGGCCGCGGCTGGTCGAGCCTCCCGCGCCACACGGTCACCGGGCAGGCCGCCTTCTTCGCGACCGTGAGCGCGGTGGAGCCGAGCAGCAGCGTGGAGAGCCGGTCTCGGGATTTGGCCGCGACGACGACCATGCGCGCGTCCCCGCTGTGCGCGATCAGCTCGCGTGCGGGCTTGCCGTCCTCCACGACCTGGCGGATCTCCAGCTCCGGCTGCTCGGCGCGCACGGCCGCGCACGCCTGCTCGACCTTCTGCTTCGCCACCGCTCGGAGTTCGGGTAGCAGCAGATCGGCCTCGGCCCGGGAGTAGGACGTCAGCTGGTAATCCGGCGCCGGAAAGACACTCAGCAACACCACTGCGGCGTGCTGCCGGCTCGCGATGGCTCCGGCCCAGCGCGCTGCGCCCACAGCGGTCGGGCTGCCGTCGATTCCGACGATGATCGACCGACGGTCGGCTGGTGTGCTCATTTCATCTCCGATGGCCGCTGCGACAGGGTCGGCTCTCACCTTCGCAGCGACACCAGCGGCGGCACCGGGGTCGGTGGCCCCCGATGATGGGGACCTAAGACCTTCACCGGGCGGTGGAAGCCGGAGCCACCGAGCGAACCGGGCGATCGCCCGCAGGACCGTCGCGCCGATGGCCCGGCCGCCTGTGCCGGGCCGGTGCGGGTCAGGCGGCTCGGGTCGCCGGGTCGGGCTTCGGCGCGGCCACTCGTTCCCGGGTGCGCAGCGATGCCCACAGCGCGGCGGTGGCGGCGGTGCACGCCGCGGCACCGCCGACATGCACGACGACCAGCGCCGCGGGCACGTCGGTGAAGTACTGCACGACGCCGACCAGCCCTTGCGCGCACACCAGGCCGAGCAGCACGAACAAGCGGGTGCGCACGGCGGGTGCGATGCCGACCGCGAACAGGCCGAAGGCCAGGCCGATCAGCAGTGCGAGGTAGCCGACCAGCAGCTGGGAGTGCAGATGCACCAAGGTGACGATCTCGACCTGCAACCGCTCCACGGGGCGTTCGATGCTCTTGTCGCCCGCGTGCGGTCCTGCGGCGGTCACCAACGTGCCCGCGATCAGGACGGCGGCGAGCGCGACACCGGCCAGCGCGGTGAGCCAGCGCAGCGGCGCGGGAGCCTGCACGGTGTCGATACCGTCGTCGGGTTCGCCGATCTTCGCGTACAGCACCACCGCGAGCCAGACCATCACCATGGAGGCCAGCAGGTGCGTCGAGACGGTCCACCACAGCAGCCCGGTGCGCACCGTGATGCCGCCGATGATCGCCTGCACGACGGTGCCGCCCGGCATCAGCCACGCGTACACCAGCACCTCGCGGCGGCGGCGCGCGCGAGTCACGGCCAGCACGATCGCGGCCGCGCACAGCGTGACCACGAACGTGAGCAGCCGGTTGGAGAACTCCACCGCCTGATGGATCGCCGGGACCTCCGACACCGCGACCGGCGTGAAGCTGCCGGGGAAGCACTGCGGCCAGGTGGGGCAGCCGAGACCGGACGCGGTGACCCGCACGACGGCGCCGGTCACCGAGATGCCCGCCTGGGAGAGGATGACCGCGAGCGCGATCAGGCGCTGCACTCGCGACGAGGGCAGCGGCAGCTTGTCGACGAGTCGCAAGAACGCGCGATACAGCACGTCGAAAATGGTAGCCGGGCCCGATCCGGCCGCCGCACCCGGTCTACTACATTTCGTCGTTGCGGCTCAGTGGAAGCGGAAGAGGCGAGTGGCCGCGACGCCCGCCACCGCGCCCCAGACCGCGAGCACGATGATCCCGAACCAGTCGACGCTGGTGTGCATCGCGCTTTCCAGCGCTTCCGCCAGCGCCCCCGACGGCACCAGCCGGGCCGGCACGCTCACCGCCGTGGGCAGGTCCTCGGAGGCGAACACGATGCTGGCGACGCCGAGCATGACGAACCACAGGATGTTCGCCAGCGCGAGCACCACTTCGGCTTTGAGTGTGCCGCCCAGCAGCAGGCCCATGGCCGCGAACGTCGCGGTGCCGAGCGCGATCACCGCCGCGCCCAGCAGCAGGCCGAGGGGTTCGGGCCGCCAGCCCAGCGCGAAGCCGATGAGACCGAGCAGCACCGCTTGCAGCACGACCACGATGAGCACGGCCGCGCTCTTGCCCGCGATGACGCCCCAGCGCGGCAGCGCCGTCGCGCCGAGGCGCTTGAGCGCGCCGTAGCGCCGGTCGAAGCCGACCGCGATGGCCTGACCGGTGAACGCGGTGGACATGACCGCCACCATCATCACCGCGGGCACGATCTTGTCCACCCGGTGCGTGCCGAGGTCGCCGAACGGCAGCAGGCTCAGGCCGACCAGCAGGGTGATCGGGATGAACATGGTCAGCAGGAGTTGTTCGCCATTGCGCAGCAACAGGATCAGCTCGAGCCTGGTCTGCGCGAGCAGCATCGCGGCGCGGCCGCTCGGGCGCGGGGCGGGGGCGAAGGTGCCCGGCGCGAAGCGGTTGGCGGTCCGGTCGTGCTCGCTCATCCGCGCAGGTCCCGTCCGGTCAGGTCGAGGAAGACGTCCTCGAGGCGGCGCTGGTCGATCCGGATGTCGGTGGCCAGCACGTTCATGCGCGCGCACCACGCGGTGACGGTCGCGAGCACTTGCGGATTGATCTCGCCTTCCACCAGATAGGTGCCCGGGGTGGTCTCCCGGGGCGCGAACCCTTCGGGCAGGGCGTTGGCCAGCAGTTCCAGGTTCAGTTTCG
This sequence comes from Nocardia implantans, assembly GCF_035544775.1. Taxonomy (NCBI): domain Bacteria; kingdom Bacillati; phylum Actinomycetota; class Actinomycetes; order Mycobacteriales; family Nocardiaceae; genus Nocardia; species Nocardia implantans. Next base: position 119,785 of record NZ_JAYKYQ010000005.1, read on the forward strand.
GCGGCGCGCAGAAGCGCAGCTGCCCGGCCGCGCCGTGCGCGGTGACCTCGGCCGGGGTGCCGGAGGCGACGATACGGCCGTGGTCGATGATCACCAGCTGGTCGGCGAGTTGTTCGGCCTCGTCCATCATGTGCGTGGTCAGCACCACGGTCACCCCGTCGCGGCGCAGCGCGTCGATCAGCTCCCACACGATCAACCGGGCCTGGGCGTCCAGCCCCGCGGTGGGCTCGTCGAGGAACACGATCTCCGGCTTGCCCACCAGCGCGCAGGCCAGGGCGAGTCGCTGCTGCTGGCCGCCGGAGAGGCGGCGGTAGGGGGTGCGGCGGTTGTCCTGGAGGCCGAGGGTGCGCAGCAGCCAGTCGGGGTCGAGCGGTTCCGCCGAGTACGCGGCCACCAGGTCGAGCATCTCGCCCGCACGCGCACCGGGATACGCGCCCCCGCCTTGCAGCATGACGCCGATGCGGGGCCGCAGCCGTTCGGAATCGGCGATGGGATCGAGCCCGAGCACGCGCACCGTGCCCGCGTCCGGCGCGGCGAATCCCTCGCACATCTCCACCGTCGTGGTCTTGCCCGCGCCGTTGGGGCCGAGCAGCGCGAGCACCCGCGCCGGCTCCACCTCGAACGTCAGGCCGTCCACGGCCGTGGTGTCGCCGTAACGCTTGACGACGCCGTCCACGCTGACGGCGGGTCCGGAGGGTGCGTTCACGATCTCACACCGTAGGAGGTGGGCACCTGTGACGGAGCCGACACCCCCGTCTGTCCGCGCCACGGCAGAGAATTGCGCGTGATCACGATGAACAGCACTCCGACGATCACGGTGGCGATCGCGGCGCCCACGATCTGGAACACTTCCAGATCGGCGCCGCGCGGCATCAGGATCACGCTCACGATCGCCGAGAACGCCACCGCCGGAACGCGGAACACCGGCCGCGTCGCCCACGCCGCCATCGGCACGATCGCCCACAGCAGATACCACGGCTGCACCACCGGGAACAGCAGCACGATCGCGCCCAGCGCCACGCCGAGCGCGCCCACCGGATGCAGCCGCCCGGTGCCGGTGGCGACCAGCATGCGCACCGTGAAGAAGGCCGCGACCAGCGCGGCGATCGGGCGGGTGATGCTCAGCAGCGCGGTGGTGTGATCGCCGAGCCCGAGCAGCACGCCGCCGAATCCGGTGATGATGCCCAGCACCGTCGGCAGCGACATCCAGCTGCGCACCACGCTCGCGGTGTTGAGCGTGTAGATCCAGCCGAAGCCGAGGCCGCTCACCGAGCTGATGAAAAGCGTTGTGCCGATGGCTATCGCGCCGAGCATGGCGGCGGCGACGGCGACCGTGCGCAGCGACGCCCCCCACCTGCGGGCCAGCGCCATGCCGACGAAACCGAGCGCGATGATCGAGGTGAACTTGATCGACGACGACAGCGTGATGATGATCGCGCCGCCGATCAGCCACGCGTAGGCGCGGCCGTCGAACGGGTGGGTGTCCTCGATGGCCCGCAGGCAGAACTCCAGGCCCGCGAGCATCAGGCCGAGCATGAGCGCGTCGTTGTGCACGCCGCCGACCAGGTGGAACAGCACCAGCGGGTTGGCCGCGCCGAGCCACAGCGCGCTCACCGGCGCGACGCCGCAGCGCACCGACAGCCGGGGCAGCGCCCAGACGATCAATGCCACGCCGCCGAGCGCGAGGATGCGGTGCACCCACACGCCCGCGATGATGTTGTCGCCGGTGAGCTCGGCGATGCCACGGCCGATCCAGAGGAACAGCGGACCGTAAGGCGCGGGAGTGTCGCGCCAGATGGTCGGGACGTTGTTGGTGAGAACGTTGTCGATCCCGAGCCCGGCGACCGGGCCTTCCTCGTAGGGGTCGATGCCGCGCGCGGCGATCTCGCTCTGCGCCAGATAGGAATAGACGTCGTTGCTGAACAGCGGGGGAGCGACGCTGAGCGGGATCAGCCACAGCAGCAGCGTGCGATCGAGCTGCGAGCGGGTCAGCCGGTGGACGGGGGAGCCGCCGATGCCGCCCACCGCGAACCGGCCCAGCAGCAGCCAGGCCAGGACGACCACGACGGTGCCGGTCATGCACATGGCCAGCGAGCCGGTGTGGGCACGGGCGAAGATGCCGAGCACGCGCACGCCGGACGTGGGGTTCTGGTGCACCGGTTGCGCGCCGATGCCCAGCGCGCTGATCGCCATCAGCACCGTGCCGGTCGCGCCCATCAGGCGGATCCGGTCGAGCTGCGCCAGCTCTTTGCGATCGAGACCGGGGACTTCCGACTCGTCGCGGTGCAGCACCGCGATCGTGTGATCGGCCGCGGGCACGTCGAGTCCGAGTGCCCGGCGCCCGAACGCCAGTGTCCTGCGCCGCGCGCCGTCCAGTACCGCCACGCAACGAAGCCTAGTTGCACTGCGCGCCGACGACGGTGACGGCGGGTCTGGGTGCCAGGGACTCTCGCGCGGCGCATCCCGCACTGCGAACGGACCCGGTCGTTTCGCCCGGACCCGCCCGGCTCAGGCGGCACAATCGACGCATGGTTTCGGAGTCCAGGCGGCGGATCGAGGTGGCCGCCTCCGGGCTGCTGGCGCGGCACGGGTATCACGGGTTCGGTCTGAAGGCTTTGAGCGAGGCGGCCGAACTGCCGTACGGCTCGATCTACCACCATTTTCCCGGCGGCAAGGAGGAGATCGCGGTCGCGGCGATCACCGGGACCGGCGTGCTGACCGGCCGGATGATCCGGCAGGCGCCGACCGACGTGTTCGCCACCTTGGCCACGCTGTTCGAATTCATGGCAGGCAAGCTCGCGGACTCGCAGTGGACCGACGGATGTCCGGTCGGCACGCCTGCGCTGGACGGCGGCAGCGATGTGGCGGCGGTGCGCTCGGCGTGCGTGCGCGCCTTCGACACGATGGAGCAGGCGTTCGCCGGTCTGCTCGCCGAACTCGGCCTCGGCGGGGAAGACGCGGCCGAACTGGCCGCCACGGTGGTCGCCGCCTACGAGGGCGCCACCATCCTGGCCCGGATCCGCCAATCGGACGCACCCTTGCGCACGGTGGCGAAGTCCATGGAGCGGCTGATCCGGACGACCTTCGCGGCGGCGGGGATCGGCGCTGTCGCGGCGCGGGACGGTGCCGTCGACACCCAGGCCGGGGCGGCGCCCTCATCCGGAAAATTTCCGGAAATCCCAGCGCAGCAACACGATGCGGCGGAAACCGTTGACTAGAAAGAACGTTCTAGCGACACTCGGACGATGAAGCGTCTGATGCTGACCGGCCCCGGTGCGATGCGCTGGGAAGAACACCCCGACCCCGTCCTGAGCGGGCCCGGCCAGGCGCTCGTGCGGCCGGTCGCGCTGGCCACCTGCGACATCGATCCGGCCGTCCTGCGCGGCGCGTTCCCGCTGCCGGGGCCGTATCCGTTCGGGCACGAGGGCGTCGCTGAAGTGGTCGAGGTGGGGCCGGAGGTACGCGAGGTCGCGGTGGGCGACTTGGTCGTGGTGCCGTTCCAGATCTCGTGCGGCGCGTGCCGGGCCTGCCTGCGCGGGCGGACCGGGAACTGCACGAGCCATCCGCGGTTGTCGAGTTTCGGTCTCGGCGCCATGGGCGGGCTGGACTGGGGCGGGTTGTGGGCCGACCTCGCGCTGGTGCCGCATGCCGACGCCATGCTGGTGCGCCTGCCGTCCGGTGTCGACCCGGTCGCGGTGGCCAGCGCCAGCGACAACATCCCCGACGCCTACCGCTCGGTGGGCCCGCAGCTGGCCGCCGATCCGGCCGCCGAAGTGCTGGTGATCGGCGGCCCCGCCGCGCCGTCGATCGGCCTGTACGCCGCCGGGCTCGCGGCCGCCCTCGGCTCGGCCCGCGTGGTCTATCTCGACGACTCGGTCCAGCGGCTGGAGATCGCCCGCTCGCTCGGCGCGGAGGCGACCGAAGGCCCGCGTGACGCGCGGGTCGGACGGTTCCCGATAGTGGTGGAGGCGGCGGGCGGGGCGAAGGCGCTGCGCGCGGCGATCGATGCGGCGGCGTACGACGGCTGGTGCACGAGCGTCAGCGTGCAATCGCAGGACGTCGCCCTGCCGATCCTGGACATGTACACCCGCTGCTGCACCTTCCACACCGGCCGCGCGCACGTGCGCCCGGTCATTCCCGAGGTGCTCGATCTGGTCGCGGCGGGTCGTTTCGATCCGTCCCTGGTCACGACGGTGACGGCAGCGTGGGACGAGGCGGTGGACGCGCTGCTGGAGACGCCGATGAAACTGGTCGCCGTGCGCTGAAACGCCTGTGACGAATCGCACTGCGGGTATTCGCGGCGCCCGAGACCGGTCGCGGTGAGCGGACCGTGTGCACCTTGCCCACCCCTTCCGGCTGCCCAGGACTCGGCTCGACCAGCTCCGATCGGCGTTCCTCTGCGCAGGTCAGCCGGGAAACCCGGGCCGCGACCCGGGTCCTGCCGGGTGGACAGCTGTCCGGAACGCCGGTGGGCGTGGTTGCGCTGTGCCGGTATCGGCGCAGGTCGGCCGAGCCGTTGACTCAGGGCACCCTTATTAGATTTCGGGAACGAATTCCGCCACACTGATGTTGTGAAAACCGTGGGTTTGCGGAGGAACGACGAAGGAGCCGGTCGCAAGGCCGACGCCGGGTCGGTTGCTGCGCCCGCGACGGTCGGCGGCGAAGGGCACACCCGAGCGGCCATCGTCCAGCTGCTGCTGGAGGAAGGACCGATCACCGCCACCGCCATCGGGAACCGGCTCGGCCTGGCCCCGGCGGGCGTGCGCAGGCACTTGGACGCCCTGATCGACTCCGGTCAGGCGCGCGCCAGCCGATCGGCGCCATGGCAGCAGAAGGGCCGGGGCCGCCCGGCCAAGCAATACCAGCTCACCGCGGCCGGACGCGGCAAACTCGGCCACGCCTACGACGATCTGGCCGGAGCCGCCATACGGCAGCTCGGGGAGATCGGCGGCGAACAAGCCATCACCGAGTTCGCCCGCAAACGAGCACGCACTATCGTGGCCGGGATCGAACCGGTCGGTGAGCACACCACGGAACAGACCGCGGCCAAGGCCGAGGAGATCGCCGAGGCGTTCACCGACGCCGGGTTCGCCGCCACCACCCGCAAGGTGGGCGCGGGCGTGCAGATCTGCCAGCACCACTGCCCCGTGGCGCACGTCGCCGAGGAGTTCCCGCAGCTGTGCGCGGCGGAGCTCGAGGCGTTCCGGGAGCTGCTCGGCACCCACGTGCAGCGGCTGGCCACGATCGCCAACGGCGACTGCGCGTGCACCACGCACGTGCCGCTGCTGGTCCTGCCCGCCGAACGGACCGGAACTTCAGCACCAACCGCTGCACAGCCCGCAGCGGTACGAACGAACGACTCCGGAAGGAGTGCCGAATGACGACGACCACCGACCAGGTGCAACCGCTCACCCAGGAAGAGGCCATCGCCTCACTGGGCAAATACGGTTACGGCTGGGCCGATTCGGATGTGGCCGGCGCCAGCGCGCAACGAGGTCTGTCCGAGGCGGTTGTCCGCGACATCTCGGCGAAGAAGCACGAGCCGGAATGGATGCTCGAACAGCGGCTGAAGGCCCTGCGCATCTTCGATCGCAAGCCCATGCCGATCTGGGGCTCCAACCTCGACGGCATCGACTTCGACAACATCAAGTACTTCGTGCGCTCGACCGAGAAGCAGGCCGCGTCCTGGGACGAGCTGCCCGAGGACATCAAGAACACCTACGACAAGCTGGGCATCCCCGAGGCGGAGAAGCAGCGGCTGGTCGCCGGTGTCGCCGCGCAGTACGAGTCCGAGGTCGTCTACCACCAGATCCGCGAGGACCTGGAGGCCCAGGGCGTGATCTTCCTCGACACCGACACCGGCCTCAAGGAGCACCCGGAGATCTTCCAGCAGTACTTCGGCTCGGTGATCCCCGCGGGCGACAACAAGTTCTCCGCGCTGAACACCGCCGTGTGGTCGGGCGGGTCGTTCATCTACGTGCCGCCGGGCGTGCACGTCGACATCCCGCTGCAGGCCTACTTCCGGATCAACACCGAGAACATGGGCCAGTTCGAGCGGACCCTGATCATCGTCGACGAGGGCGCCTACGTGCACTACGTCGAGGGCTGCACCGCGCCGATCTACAAGTCGGACTCGCTGCACTCCGCGGTGGTGGAGATCATCGTGAAGAAGGGCGGCCGCTGCCGCTACACCACCATCCAGAACTGGTCGAACAACGTCTACAACCTGGTCACCAAGCGGGCCAAGGCCGAGGCGGGCGCGACCATGGAGTGGATCGACGGCAACATCGGTTCCAAGGTCACCATGAAGTACCCGGCGGTCTGGATGACCGGCGAGTACGCCAAGGGTGAAGTGCTGTCGGTGGCGTTCGCCGGCGAGGGCCAGCACCAGGACACCGGCGCCAAGATGCTGCACCTCGCGCCGCACACCTCCTCGACCATCGTGTCGAAGTCGGTGGCGCGCGGCGGCGGCCGGGCCTCCTACCGCGGCCTGGTGCAGGTGAACAAGGGCGCGCACGGCTCGAAGTCGACGGTGAAGTGCGACGCGCTGCTGGTCGACACGATCAGCCGCTCCGACACCTACCCCTACGTGGACATCCGCGAGGACGACGTGACCATGGGGCACGAGGCGACCGTGTCGAAGGTCTCCGAAGACCAGCTGTTCTACCTGATGAGCCGCGGCCTCACCGAGGACGAGGCGATGGCCATGGTGGTGCGCGGCTTCGTCGAGCCGATCGCCAAGGAACTGCCGATGGAATACGCGCTCGAACTCAACCGCCTGATCGAACTGCAGATGGAAGGAGCCGTCGGCTGATGGCCGTGGAGAACATCGCCGAAGCCGCCGAGGCTCGTACCCCCGCGATCAACAAGGGTGAGGTCTTCACGTCGTTCGACGTGAACGCCTTCGAGGTGCCCTCAGCCAAGGACGAGGCGTGGCGGTTCACCCCGCTGCGCCGCCTGCGCGGGCTGCAGGACGGCACCGCTGTGCGCGACGGCAGCGCGACCGTCGAGGTCGACGCGTCCGAGGGCGTCACGGTCGAGACCGTGGACCGCTCCGACGCGCGGCTCGGCCAGGGCGGCGTGCCGTCCGATCGCGTCGCCGCGCAGGCGTACTCCGGCTTCGAGCAGGCCACCGTCGTTTCGGTGGGCAAGGAGGTCGAGGTCGCCGAGCCGGTGACCGTCACGATCACCGGCCCCGGCGAGGGCAGGACCGCCTACGGCCACCTGCAGATCCGCCTGGAAGCCTTCGCCAAGGCCACCGTGGTCATCGACCAGCGCGGCAGCGGAACCTACGCCGAGAACGTGGAATTCGTGCTCGGCGATTCGGCCAAGCTCACCGTCGTCGCCGTGCAGGACTGGGCCGACGACGCGGTGCACGCCACCGCGCACCACGCCAAGCTGGGCCGCGACGCCACCCTGCGGCACACTTCGGTCACCCTGGGCGGCGACCTGGTGCGCCTCACCGGCAACGTCCGCTACGACGGCCCCGGCGGCGACGCCGAACTGCTCGGCCTCTACTTCGCCGACGCGGGACAGCATTTCGAGCAGCGCCTGCTGGTCGACCACGCGGTGCCGAACTGCAAGTCGAACGTGCTGTACAAGGGCGCGCTGCAAGGCGACCCGCACTCGCCCAAGGGCGACGCCCGCACCGTGTGGGTCGGCGACGTGCTCATCCGCGCCGCCGCCGAGGGCACCGACACCTTCGAGGTCAACCGCAACCTGGTGCTCACCGACGGCGCGCGGGCGGACTCGGTGCCGAACCTGGAGATCGAGACCGGCGAGATCGTCGGCGCCGGACACGCCTCCGCGACCGGCCGCTTCGACGACGAGCAACTGTTCTACCTGCGCGCCCGCGGCATCCCCGAGGACGCCGCCCGCCGCCTGGTGGTGCGCGGTTTCTTCCACGAGATCATCCAGAAGATCGCGGTGCCCGAGGTCCGGGAGCGGCTGGAGGCGGCCATCGAGGCCGAACTCGCCGCCATCGGCGCCTGATCAACGACCCCATACCTGGCAAAGGAATCCGAATTCGATGACCACCCTGGAAATCAAGGACCTGCACGTCGAGGTCGCCAACCCCGATGAGACCGCCGAGCCCATCAAGATCCTCAAGGGCGTGAACCTCACGGTGCGATCCGGTGAGACGCACGCCATCATGGGCCCGAACGGCTCCGGCAAGTCGACGCTGTCCTACGCGATCGCCGGTCACCCCAAGTACACGGTGACCTCCGGCTCGATCACGCTCGACGGCGAGGACGTGCTGGCGATGTCGGTGGACGAGCGCGCCCGTGCGGGTCTGTTCCTCGCCATGCAGTACCCGGTCGAGGTTCCCGGCGTCTCGATGTCGAACTTCCTGCGCACCGCCGCCACCGCCGTGCGCGGCGAGGCCCCCAAGCTGCGGCACTGGGTCAAGGAGGTGAAGGAGTCGATGAGCGAGCTGGAGATCGACGCCGCCTTCGCCGAGCGCAGCGTGAACGAGGGCTTCTCCGGCGGTGAGAAGAAGCGCCACGAGATCCTCCAGCTGGGCCTGCTCAAGCCGAAGATCGCCATCCTCGACGAGACCGACTCCGGTCTGGACGTGGACGCGCTGCGCATCGTCTCCGAGGGCGTCAACCGCTACAAGGAGCGTGAGAACGGCGGCGTCCTGCTGATCACGCACTACACCCGCATCCTGCGCTACATCCAGCCGGAGTTCGTGCACGTCTTCGTCGGTGGACGGATCGTCGCCGAGGGCGGCCCCGAGCTGGCCGAGGAACTCGACGCCAACGGCTACGTTCGTTTCACCCAGTCCGCTACCGCTGGAGCCTGATATGACCGCTACGGTCCGCACCCTCGACGTCGCCCGCATCCGGGCCGACTTCCCGATCCTGAACCGCACGGTCCGGGACGGGAAACCGTTGGTGTACCTGGACTCCGGCGCGACCGCGCAGCGGCCGATCGAGGTGCTCGAAGCCGAACGCGACTTCCTGATCACCAGCAACTCCGCGGTGCACCGCGGCGCGCACCAGCTTGCCGAAGAGGCGACCGACGCCTACGAGGGCGCGCGGGCCGACATCGCGCGGTTCGTCGGGGTGGACGCGGGCGAGATCGTGTTCACCAAGAACGCCACCGAGTCGCTGAACCTGGTGACCTACGCGTTCGCCGACGACCGGTTCCCGCACCACGTGGGCCCCGGCGACGAGATCGTCATCACCGAGCTGGAACACCACGCGAATCTGGTGCCATGGCAGGAGCTGGCGCGCCGCACCGGCGCCACGCTGAAGTGGTACGGCGTGACCGACGACGGCCGGATCGACCTGGACTCGCTGGAACTGTCGCCCGCCACCAAGGTGGTCGCGTTCACCCACCAGTCCAACGTCACCGGCGCCGTGGCCCCGGTCGAGGAACTGGTCCGCCGGGCGAAGGCGGTGGGCGCGCTGGTCGTGCTCGACGCCTGCCAGTCGGTGCCGCACATGCCGGTCGACTTCCGTGCGCTCGGCGTCGATTTCGCCGCGTTCTCCGGGCACAAGATGCTCGGTCCCTCCGGCGTCGGCGTGCTTTTCGGCCGCCGCTCGCTGCTGGAGGAGCTGCCGCCGTTCATCACCGGCGGGTCGATGATCGAGACGGTCTTCATGGACCACAGCACCTACGCCCCGCCGCCGCAGCGCTTCGAGGCCGGTGTGCCGATGACCTCGCAGGTGATCGGATTGGGCGCGGCCGTGCGGTATCTGGAAGAGATCGGCATGGACGCGGTCGCGGCGCACGAGCACACGCTGGTCGGCGCGGCGCTGGAAGGGTTGGCCGGGATCGACGGCGTGCGCATCATCGGGCCCACCGAGAACATCGATCGCGGCGGCGCGGTGGCGTTCGTGGTGGACGGCATCCACGCCCACGACGTCGGGCAGATCCTGGACGACGAGGGCGTCGCCATCCGGGTGGGCCACCACTGCGCGTGGCCGCTGCACCGGCGTTTCGGCGTCGCCGCCACCGCGCGGGCGTCGTTCGCGGTCTACAACACTCTCGCCGAGGTGGACGCGCTGGTCGCCGCGGTGCGGAAGGCTCAGAGCTTCTTCGGAGTTGCATAAGTCATGCGCATGGAGCAGATGTACCAGGAAGTGATCCTGGACCACTACAAGCATCCGCACAATCGGGGCCTGCGCGAGCCGTTCGGGGCCGAGGTGCACCACGTCAACCCGACCTGCGGCGACGAGGTGACCCTGCGCGTGCAGCTCGACGGCAACGGTGACGTCACCGACGTCTCCTACGACGGGCAGGGCTGCTCGATCAGCCAGGCCGCCACCTCCATCCTCACCGACCAGGTGATCGGGCTCCCGGTGCAGCAGGCGCTGAAGGTGGTGGACTCCTACAGCGAGATGATCTCCAGCCGCGGCACCATCGAGGGCGACGAGGACGTGATCGGCGACGGCGTCGCCTTGGCGGGAGTGTCGAAGTACCCAGCGCGAGTGAAGTGCGCGCTGCTCGGGTGGATGGCGTTCAAGGACGCGGTCCTGCGGATCGGCCCCGAGCAGCCCGCGCCCGCCGCGGAAGAGAACTGAACCGTCCGAGGGAAACGGGAAGGCGTCATGACCGACACACCGACCACCGAGCAGGCCGAACCGGCCGCCGACGTGCCCGAGCTGTCCGCCGAGGACATCAAGCTGCTCGAGGACATCGAAGAGGCGATGCGTGACGTCGTCGACCCGGAACTCGGCATCAACGTCGTCGATCTCGGCTTGGTCTACGGGTTGCGCGTCGAGGAGGACAACATCGCGGTCCTCGACATGACGCTGACCTCGGCGGCCTGCCCGCTGACCGACGTCATCGAGGACCAGTCCCGCAACGCGCTGGTGCGCAGCGGCCTGGTGGAGGACCTGAAGATCAACTGGGTGTGGATGCCGCCGTGGGGTCCGGACAAGATCACCGAGGACGGCCGCGAGCAGCTGCGCGCCCTCGGCTTCACGGTGTAATAGCCGAAACGGAGAGCAGCCGCCGGTAGCGCCTGGAACAAGGTGCCCGGCGGCTGAGTCGTATCCGCCGCGGGCATTCCCGGCAGTGCGGTCGGGGCGACAGTCGGTGACGCTTCTGCACCGCTCTGGTCCAGCCCTGGGCGCACGGCCGATGCTCCGCGCTCGCCGAGGACGGATGCTCGGAAGCGAACAGTCGCGCCGGATTCGATGTGGCGCACCCGCCGATAGTGGGAAGTCCGCACTTCGACAAAGCGGCACGGGCCGGACCATGATCTGAGCTTCGAATCGGTCGGAACGGGGAGGATCATCAGATGTCGGTGCCGCACAAGGCCGCACTCGGGCTTGCGGCGGTCTCCGCCGCCACCTGCGCGATCGTCGGCGCTCCCGCGGGTGAGGCGGGGGCGGCGACCTATTATGGCGCGCTGGCGCTTTCGTCCAGCACGGGCGTTGTCACCTCGGCGGTGGACTACACGAGCGCCGCCGCCGCCGACTCCGCGGCGCGCGCCCACTGCGGCGCCCCCGACTGCCGGACGGTCGTGCAGTTCTGGAACGCCTGCGGGTCCGTCGCGCGCGGCGCCGACGGCAGGCACGGATCGGCGTGGGGCGCCACCCGTGCCGAAGCCGAACGCCGGGCCATCGATACCCTCGGCCCCAGCGCTCCGCCGTTCCCCGATCTCGGCAGCGCCATCCCCCGGCCGGGGCAGGTCCGGCTGACGGCCTGCACGTCGGGCGCCGGATAGCTCAGCGGCGCAGCACCTTTCGGGCCAGCCGGCTCGCCGAACTGGAAGCCCGATTCCGGAAATGAGCGGTTGCGTCGCCAGCCCGCCCGGTGGTCCGGGACGGTCAGGCCGGTGGCGCGGTCGGCGGATAGTGCGAGCGCCTGCCGGTGAGCATGTCGCGGATCTTGTCCACGACCGCGGCGACCATGCCCACGCTCTTCAGGTAGCCGGGGGTCGACGGCGTGCCGGGATGCGGCCTGGTCGGCGCCATGGCCTTGGCCGCGGCCATCTTGCGCCCCAGTTCGTTCGACGTCTCCGCCGGTATCGCCTCCCGGAACGCGGGCCAGACCTCGGACTGCTCGAACTCGATGTGGGCGCGCGCCGCCGGGATGAACTCCGTCAGCGCTCGCTCGAACTCGGGGCTGCCCGCCTGGGAGTTCTTCAACTGCTGGAGCAACTTCTTGGCCCCGTCCTCCTGGTCGATCGCCCGATCGGCGAGCTGGTCGCCGTCCGGTATCGTGCGGCGGACCTCGGGCCAGAAGAACTGCTCCTCGATCGCCTCGTGCTGCGATTCCGCGATCACCAGCGTGGTCACCAGATCACCGCGCGCGCGGACCTCCGCCTCGCCGCCGCCGCGGCCACGTTCGAGGGACTCGAGCATGCCGAGTACGCCTTCATGGTCGGTGCGCAGGAATGTCAATGCGTCCACAGCGTTCCTCCTTCTGAGTGCCGGGCTGGGTGGCGACCGCCGCCGACAGCGTGCCGACCAGCGGCTTCGGCCCTCGCCGAGTACAGGGACGAACTTCGTACACCAGTCGCCTACCCGGTCGCGCCGGGTTCATACACCCGCCACGCGATCGTTCGAACGCTGGGAAAACGCGACCGCGCGAACCGCGCGGAGCATCCCCGTGGCTACCCCAGGGCGGGACGTGGCCAGGTCCGGCGCGAGATCCCGGCCGATCCACTGTTACAGCGCGTGGGAGCGGGGCATCCGGACCGCATGAGTGGCGCGAAATCCGAGACCGTGGACGCGAACGAACGGCGACGATCGCCCGACGCGCGCCATGCCGGCACGGCGGCGCACGGGCGGCGACTCGGTGCGGACGAACTGCCGATCCTGCGGCGGCTGTCGGAGGTCACCGAGTTCATCGAGCGCACCGAGGAGACCGTGTACCTGCGTTACTCGCGCGGCCCCGAACACGATCGACAGGCCGGAGGCAGCCGCGACTACGAGGCCGATCACGAGATGCCGGGCCTGTCGGTCAGCACGATAGAACCCGAGGAATGGTGGACGCGCGCCGCGGTGGACTGGATCGCCCGCCGCATCCACCAATACGCGGATCTGGGGGCGGAACACGACCGCTACGCCTGGCTGCTGACCGGCCGGGTCGCCGGATTCGGACCCGATCACGAACCTCTGCTGACCGACATCCGGCCGCTGGCTCGTCTGACCTCCGGCGTCCTCGCCGAAGCAGCCCAGTGGTATCACCGGCGCTTCCATGTCGGCCGCGATTCCACCGGAAGCGACCACGGGTCCGATACGGCCTGAGCCGTCCGGCCCGTGGTCGCGGCCGTTCAGGAGACGGCTTGGCTGACCGCGTTGGGACCGTCGTAGGTCCGGTCGGGGATCGCCTCGAGCGCGTTGAGAATGTCCTTGTCGGCGCCGTTGTCCCGGGCTTTGGTGACAATGCCGTCGCGGTCGCACGGATAGTCGATGCCGGACAGGTACTTCTGCACCTGAATGGGGTTCACCTGGCCCATGCTGTGCTCCTTTCGCGAAATCGTCGATTCGAGCAGCGGACACCGACGCACTACCACTCCCTCGGCATGCCAAACCACGGGCCGGTCGCGGCGCGCAGACTCCGGCGGCCAGGGTGCGGTTTCGGATGTGCGAGGGCGGGAATCGCGTCCGGGAGTCGACACCGAGGAGGTATCCGTGCCGGAGGGGAACACCGCGCGCCCGGAAAGGGTCGTGATCGTCGGTAGCGGGTTCGCGGGATTCACCTGCGCCCAGAAGCTCTGCCGCATCGTGGCCAAGGCGGACCGGGACGTGGAAATCGTGCTCGTGACGCCCAACGACTACATGCTCTATACGCCGCTGCTGCCGGATGTGGCCGGTGGCCTGATCGACCCACGATTCGTCGCCATTTCGCTGGCCGATTCGCTGCCGCGGGTGCGGTTGGTGGTCGCGAACGCTCGGTCGGTCGATCTGCGGAACAAGACGATCACGGTTTCCGGTGAGCATTACCCGCCGCGGGAGTTGTCCTGGGATCGGCTGGTGCTCACCCCCGGGTCGGTCACCCGGTTGTTCGACATACCCGGCCTGGCCGAGCACGCTCGCGGGCTCAAGACCGTCGCCGAGGCGCTGTACCTGCGCGAGCAACTGCTCCGGCAGCTCGAACTCGCCGACGACGAGCCGGACCCGGAGGTACGCCGGGCGCGGCGCACGGTGGTGGTCGTGGGGGCCTCCTACGCGGGGACCGAACTCGTCGCGCAGCTGCGCGCCCTCGCCGACGCCTACGCCGCGCGGCGCGGATTCGATCCCGCGGAAGTGCGTTTCCTCCTGCTCGACATGGCGCCACGGGTGATGCCGGAAGTGGGGGAGCGGCTCAGCGACAAGGTGCTGAAGGTGCTGCGCAAACGCGGCATCGAGATCCGGCTGGAGACCTCGCTGACGAAGCTCGACGAGAATTCGGTCGTGCTCACCGACGGCACCGTGGTGCCGACCCACACCGTCGCGTGGGTCACGGGTGTGACCGGCGCACCGGTGCTCGGCACGCTCGGCCTGCCGCTGGAGAAGGGCCGCCTGGTCGTCGACGCGAAACTGACCGTGCCCGGCCATCCGGACGTCTTCGCGGGCGGCGACGCGGCCGCGGTGCCCGACCTCACCAAGCCGGGCCGGATCACCCCGCCCACGGCGCAGCACGCCATGCGGCAGGGCAAGACGCTCGCCAGGAACGTCGCGGCGAGTCTCGGCATCGGCGCGGCCGCCGACTACAAGCACCGCGACATGGGGCTGGTCGTCGACCTCGGGCCACGCTTCGCGGTCGCCAATCCCCTGGGCATCCGCCTGTCCGGCCTGCCCGCCAAGGCGGTGACGCGCGCCTACCACACCTTCGCCGTGCCGAGAGCGGTGAACCGCTGGGCGATCACGGTCTCCTACCTGACCATCGCGGTGACGCCACGGCCGCTCGCGCTGCTGGGACTCGTCAGCGGCGAGGAAGCGAGCTTCGGCTCCAGTGAGGGCATCCCCGCCCGGTCGGGCTGACCCGAGCACCCGCGGCAGCTCTGCCGCCGAACCTGTGCGCAGGAGCATCGGCAGCGGAGATGATGCGTGGGTGGACGAGATGACGTATCGGCGCTCGCGAGTCGGATTGCACGCGGCCGCCGAATTGTTGATCGCCGGGCCGCAGTACCGGGAGTTCGGCACCATCCGGCTGGGAGTCGTGCCGGGAGGTTTCGGTGGCGTGCGGTGGCCGGTGTCGGTTGCCGGGGACGAACTGGTCTGGCCGGAAGGGAAGACCCGGCTGGCGGGGACCTATCGGGAGGTCGCCGAGGCCGCGGGCTTCGAACCGGTGGCGCCGAAGGACGTCTACTCCGGCACCATCGGAGTGGATCCGGATGCGGTGATCGAAGTGGATCCCTCGGCGGCCGGGTTGATCGAGGACTGGTTCGCCCTGGGGGACAAGGCGTTGCGCTGTCTGGCGCCCGGTACGACGCCCGTGCTGTGGCCGGAGCATTTCGATCTGGCGAGCACCGTCGACGAGGTGAACTACGGCGTTTCGCCCGGGGACGACGCCCATCCCGGGCCCTACGCCTACATCGGGCCGTGGACTCCGCGCGGCGGCGACTTCTGGAACGCGCCGTTCGGCGCGCTGCGGCCCCGCACCGCGGTGCACACCGTCGCAGCCCTGCTGGAGTTCTTCGAAGAGGGCAGGCGGCGCGCGGCGCGGGACTGATTCCGGCGCATCGAGCGCGATCAGGCGCCCTTGCGAGCCGGCGCCTTCTTGGCCGCCTTCTTCGCGGGCGTCTTCTTCGCCGCGCTCTTGGCCGCACCGGTCTTCGACACGCTGCTCTTGGCGGCTGCGCTCTTGCTCGCAGCGCTCTTGGCCGCGGCCTTCTTCGCGGTCTTCTTCGGCTCGCCCCCGTCGCCGCCCGCGGTCCGGCGGCCACTGGCCTCCAGGCTGCGCTGCAGTGCGGCGACCAGATCGACCACCTCGGCATCCATCCCGCTGGGCGCGAGTTCCGGCTGTTCGGGCACTTTGCCGGTGCCGCTGGCGATCGCCTCGTCGAGCACGCGTTTGAGTTCGATCTGGTACTCGTCGGTGAACTGTTCCGGATCGAAGTCGTCGGACATGGCCTCGACGAGCGTCTCGGCCATCTTGATCTCCTGCGGCCGTGGCTCGGCGACACCGTCGAGGGATTCGAACTCCACCGAGCGGACCTCGTCCGGCCACAGCAGCGTCTGGACCACCAGAATGCCCTCGCGCACCCGCAGTGCGGCCAGCCTGGTCTTCTGCCGCAGCGTGAAGTACACCAGGGCGGTGCGTTCGATCTTCTCCAGCGTCCTGGCCAGCAGGACGTAGGCCTTGGGCGTGCTGGAGTCCGGCTCCAGGTAGTAGCTCTTCTCGAACAGGATCGGGTCGATCTGCTCCGACGGCACGAACTGGAGCACCGGGATCTCGTGTTTCTCCGCTACGGGAAGTTTCGCGAAGTCCTCGTCGCTGAGCACCACTTTGTCGCCGTCCGGCGACTCGTAGGCCTTGTCGATCTCGGTGAACTGGACCGATTCGCCGCACACGGTGCAGACGCGGTCGTATTTGATCCGGCCTCCATCCTTGGCGTGCACCTGATGGAACCGGATGTCGTGGTCCTCCGTGGCGGTGTACACCTTCACCGGAACGTTCACCAGCCCGAATGCGATCGAGCCCTTCCAGATCGATCTCATCCTCCCATCATGGCCGAAGCCCGCCGACCTCGCGAGGGAACCGCGACACCGAGTGTCGCGGCCGCGACACGGCGGCGCAGCGGTCCGGGCAGCGCCGCGAACAGCGCGCTCATCGCCGTCACCGTGCCCGCGAGGTCGGTGCGTCCCGACAGATACGCGCGTTGCGCGTCCGGGGGCAGCGCGAAGAACGTGTCGAAGAACAGCGGGAGATCGCCCGGCGGCAACGCCAGCAGCGCGCGCAGCCCGGCGCCGCGCAACCGATGGACGATGCGTGCCGTGGCGGGCCACACGTCCTGGCCCGCGGCCACGGCGTCGGCGGCAGCCAGCGCGGCGCCGACGCTGTACCCGGTCGCCGGATGCAGGAACCCGCCCGCCGCCCCGAACCTGCGCGGCCCAGGACGGCCGCCCTGCACCGGAAAGCGAACGTGCTCCACGGGCTCGTCACCGGCGAGCGGGACGTTCCTGGCGTGCAGCCGCGCTCGCAAGCGGGTGCGCAGGTGCGCACCCGTCAACGCTGGGCGGCCCGCCAGGCAGGTCTCCTCGAGCAGCATCCGCTCGCCGTCCAGCGGAACGGCGTAGAGGAACGAGGGCGGGTCGCCGGGGGCGGCGCCGTTGTCCGGACGCCAGTCCATGAACAGCGGGTCGAGCCCGGCGCAGCGCCGCACGTCCACGATGACGCCGTAGGCGGTCTGCTCGGCACGGGCGGGTGAGCGGGTGAGCCCGCGCGCGTCGATCACCCGGCCACCGGTGATCTTCGTGCCGGATGCCAACGTCACGTGGCCGGGGCCGACCTGGATCGCGCGATCGGAGACCACGTTCGCATCGCCCAGGTGCAGCGAGGTCTGCAATCGTGCGGTGTCCAGCACGACGTACGGGCGATCCAATCGGTGCGCGCGCGTTCCCCAGGCCATCGGCCGGGAAACCGTCGCCCCGACGACCTGAGGCGGCAGCCAACCCGGCAGTTCGTCGGCCCACATCGCGTAGGTGGCCGTCCACCGGCGCTCCGGCGCGGGATCGACCGCGATGACCGTGAGCCCGCGCAGCACGGCGCGGTGGGCGAGCGCGCGTCCGGCCGGGCCGAGACCGCAGACGACCAGGTCCGGCTTCACGCCGCGTTCGCCCGGAGCCGTGGGAGCGCGTTGCGATGCATGGGTTCGAGCCTCTCATCTGTTCGCTGGACCGTCGCGCAGCCACGGCATCGAATCCGATCCTGCCCGCAGGACCGGCCGGGTCGCCGGGTTCCCCAGCCGGAAGTGGAGTCGCGCGCAGGCGGGCGTCCGCACTCGGCGCGCCGACGGAATGTGTTCGGGCTCACCGGAGTTTGTCCCGCGTTGCTAGGATGCCGGGGCGCTGGCGCACGCATCCGGCTCCGGTGTCGGGTGTCGGGTGTCGGGTGTCGGCGCACCGGCGCGCCGCGGATGGCGCGCCGGGCAGGTTGCCGACCGGCGACCGCTGGAGCCCGAGCGCGAAAGCGGCACGACCGGAACGAGTTAGGGGTAGACGCAGTGTTCGAACTGACCAGGCGGCGCAGCCGGTGGATCCTGGCCGTGTTCGCGGTCCTCGCGCTGGCGATGGGCACACTGAGCGCGACGCTGTTCGACAAAGTGCAGGGCGGCGGGTACATCGACCCCGACAGCGAATCGAGCCGGGCGACCGCGGTGCTGCGCGACACCTTCGGCCAGGCCACCCCGAATTTCGTGCTGCTGGTGCAGACTCGCCGGTCGGTGGACGACGACGCCGCGGCCACCGCAGCGACGAATCTGGTCGCCGAGCTGAAGTCGGAATCCGGCGTCGCGGGCGTGACGTCGTACTGGACCGACAAATCGCCCGCGCTGCGCAGCACCGACGGCACCAAGGGCCTGATCGTGGCCAGCATCCTCGGCGAGGAGGCGGAGGTCGACCAGCGGGTCGGCGATCTCGCCGACCGGTTCGGCGGGTCCCACGGCCCGCTGGAGGTGCGGGTCGGCGGCTACGCGATGCTGCTGCACGAAACCGTGCAGCAGAGCGAGAAAGACGTCGTGCTCGGCGAGTCCATCGCGTTCCCGATCACGCTGATCGCGCTGTTGCTGGTGTTCGGCGGTCTGGTCGCGGCCAGCCTGCCGCTGGTGGTCGCCATGATCACGGTGATGATCACCATGGGCGCGCTGTGGCTGATCGCGAGCGTCACCGATCTGGCGGCCACCGCGACCAACGTAGCCACCCTGCTCGGCCTCGGCCTGGCGATCGACTACAGCCTGCTCATCATCAGCCGCTACCGTGACGAACTGGTCGCCGGTCGGCAGCCCGCCGCCGCGGTCACCGCGACCATGCGCTCGGCGGGCCGGACCGTCCTGTTCTCCGCCGTCACCGTCGCCGTCGCGCTGTCGGGCCTGCTGTTCTTCCCGCTGCTGGCCGTGCGGTCGATGGGATACGCCGGTCTGG
Source organism: Nocardia implantans (assembly GCF_035544775.1). Taxonomy (NCBI): domain Bacteria; kingdom Bacillati; phylum Actinomycetota; class Actinomycetes; order Mycobacteriales; family Nocardiaceae; genus Nocardia; species Nocardia implantans. The sequence goes on from NZ_JAYKYQ010000005.1 coordinate 138,816, forward strand.
CCGTCGCGGTGATCGCCGCGACGGTGTCGCTGACCGTGCTGCCCGCGATCCTGTTCCTGCTCGGCACCAAGATCGACAACGGTCAGTTGTGGTGGTTCCTGCGCGCGGCCCGTCCCGCGCCCGGTGAGGGCGCCTGGCACCGTCTGGCGCGGTTCGTGATGATGCGGCCGGTGCCGATCGGCCTGGCGGTGACCGCCCTGCTGCTCGTGCTGGGCGCGCCGTTCCTCGGTGTGAAACTCGGCTTCCCCGACGAGCGGTCGCTGCCGGAGTCGATGAACAACCGCCAGGTCACCGAGACCATCCAGCGTGACTTCGCCGCCACCGAACAGAACGGGCTGTTCGCGGTGCTGCCCGAAAGCGCCTACAGCGCGGCCGGATTGGACGCCTACGCCAGGGAACTGTCGGAGATCGATGACGTCCGCCGGGTCGACACCGCCACCGGCAGCTACAGCCACGGCGGTCTGCTCGCCCCGCCCACCGCGGCGAACGACCGTTTCCGCGCCGCGAACGCCGCCTACCTGACGGTGGTCCCCGACACCACCGACCCCACGGTGCTCGACCGGATCGCCGACGACGTGCGTGCGACGCCCGCCGCCTCACCGGTGCTGGTCGGCGGCGTGGCGGCGGCCAACGCGGACGCGATCGGCTCGGTCGTCTCGGCGCTGCCCTACGCGCTGGCGTTCGTCGTGCTGATCATGGTGGTGGTCCTGTTCCTGCTCACCGGGAGCGTCGTGCTGCCGCTGCTGGCCGTCGTGCTCAGCTTCCTGAGCCTCACCGCGACCTTCGGCGCGCTGGTGTGGATCTTCCAGGACGGGCACCTGTCCGGGCTGCTCGGCTTCACGGTCACCGGTGACCTCCCGCCGACCGTCCCGGTCATGCTGTTCGGCGTCGCGTTCGGGCTCGCCATGGACTACCAGGTGTTCCTGCTGGCCCGCATCCGCGAGGAGTACCGGCGCACCAAGTCGAACGCGCTGGCCGTGACTTCCGGGCTGGAGCGGATCGGCCGGATCGTCACCGCAGCCGCCGTGCTGATCTCGCTGGTCTTCCTCGGCTTCCTCGCCTCGGACATCACCTTCATGAAGGCGTTCGGCATCGGGCTTCCACTCGCCGTGCTGGTGGACGCGACCCTGGTGCGCGGTTTCCTGCTGCCCGCGGCGATGGAGTTGCTCGGCCACTGGAACTGGTACGCGCCCGGACCGCTGCGCAGGCTGCACGAGCGGTTCGGGATCGAAGAGGCTCCTGCCGCCACGGCGGTCGCCGGGCGCGAGGACTGGCGTCAGCCGGTCCGGCTCTGATCTCGCGGCGCCCGAGAAGGCTCGATCGGGTAGGGTCGCTCGGGCGGCTTCGGGGAGGCCCACACGGGGTGGGACGGCTGCTGGGAGAGGTGGGAGGGCGACCGCGATGACCTATCCGTCCGGCTCCGGCTTCGGCGGTGGCCCGGCGAGTCACGGAAAACCGGAGGAAGCGCGGTACGCGCCGGACTGGGGAACCATGTCCCCGCCGAGCGCGTATCCGATGCAGGCGTGGGAGGCGCCGCCGCTGCCGCCGCCGCCCAGGTCCCCCACGGGCCTGATCGTCGCACTGGTGGTCGCCGTCGTCGCGGTGCTGGTCGCGGTCGGTGTCGGCGTGGCGCTGTCGCCCCGCGAGCAGGGGCACGCGCAAGCGGCGGTCACGTCCGCCGAAGCGACCACGCGCGCCGGCGGCGTCACCAGCACGCGACCCGCGAGCCCTTCCTCGCGTGGTGCGCGCCCTGCGCCGGGCAGGTTGAGTTACACCGAATACGCCAAGGACTGGGACTTCCGGTTCGACCGCGTGGAACTGCACGCCGAGTGGGTCGACGGCCGCGACCACGCCGACTGCCATCCCGTCGAGGCGGCGGGCAAGCTCACCGATCTCGGCTGCGTCTACGCGGCGGAGCTGGTGTATCGAGCCGAGGGCGGCGCGCTCATGCTCACCCAGTTCGTGCTGGGCATGGCCGACGAGGGCCGGGCCGCCGCGGCGAAGGACCGGTTCACCGACGCGGACCTGAGGCTGCGCCCCGGTAGCTACATCAAGGGTTACGCCAACGGCAAGTGGAAGGACGGCACCGAGAAGGAATTCGTGGTGGTGACGCTGGCAACGGCCACCGCCGCGGTCGATGCCGCCACCGTCGAGAAATACCTGCGCTACCGGCACGCCGACACGCTCGGCGCGCTGGCGTTCCGCTAGCGCAGGCGACCTCGTGTGCGGTCAGATCCCGCCCGTGGACAGCAGCCCGCCGTCCACCCGGACCGTCTCGCCGGTGATCCACGCCGCCTCGTCGGAGACCAGGAATCCGATCAGGCGCGCCACGTCCTCCGGGCTGCCCAGCCGCTTCATCGGGTACACGCTCGCCGCGCGCTCCTCGTCGGCCGAGTACAGCGCGTCGGCGAACTTCGTCTTGATCACGCCGGGCGCCACCGCGTTCACCCGGATCTTCGGACCGAGCTGCCAGGCGAGCTCGCCGGTGAGATGGATCAGCGCGGACTTGGACGCGCCGTAGGCGGCGATCACGCCGGTCGAGCGGATGCCCGCGACGCTGGCCACGTTGACCACGGCGCCGCCGTGGTCGCGCATCCACGCCTTGTACGCCTCCTGGATGTAGCCGAGGGCCGCGACCACGTTCACGTCGAAGATCTTGCGCACGGCGTCGAGGTCGGCGTCCATCAGTGAGCCGAAGACCGGGTTGATGCCGGTGTTGTTGATCAGGACGTCCAGCGAACCGAATTCCGCGACCGCGCGCTCGACCGCGGCGGCCCGATCCTCGGCGACGCCCGAGTTGCCCGCCAAGGCGACGACCTGCCCCTGGTGGCCCAGCTCGCGCAGCTCCGCGGCGGCTTCCTCCAGCGGATCCTTCTTCCGCGCGGTGATCAGCACGTTCGCGCCGCGGCCGAGCAACTCCGCCGCGACCGCCTTGCCGATGCCACGGCTGGCCCCCGTGACCAGAGCGCTCTTGCCCAATAGATCGGTACTCATGGCATCGCACGGTAGCGCAGGCGATCGCGTCGTCCGTTACCGCCGTCACATGCGGGTGCTGGTATGCGGGCGCGGTCGCCGTCCCGGGTAAAATCGGTGGTTCTCGTGCGCGTCGGCTCGCACAATCGAGCACGCGTCCAGCACCACGATCCCCCGAGGAGAAGTTTGTGATCACCGCGACCGACCTGGAGGTCCGGGCCGGAGTCCGCACCCTGCTGTCCGCTCCCGGACCGGCGCTGCGGGTGCAGGCGGGCGACCGGATCGGGTTGGTCGGGCGCAACGGCGCGGGGAAGACCACCACGTTGCGCATCCTCGCCGGCGAGGGCGAGCCGTACGCGGGCAAGATCCTGCGCTCCAGCGACATCGGCTATCTGCCGCAGGATCCGCGCGAGGGCAACCTGGACGTGCTGGCTCGCGACCGGGTGCTGTCCGCGCGCGGCCTGGACACGCTGATCCGGGAGATGGAGAAGCAGCAGGCGCTGATGGCCGAGGTCGCCGACGACAAGGAGCGGGAGAAGGCGGTGCGCAAGTACGGCCGCCTCGAAGAACGTTTCTCGGCGCTGGGCGGTTACGTCGCCGAGAGCGAGGCCGCGCGCATCTGCCACAGCCTCGGCCTGCCCGACCGGGTGCTCGGCCAGCCGTTGCGCACGCTCTCCGGTGGTCAGCGGCGCCGAATCGAGTTGGCGCGCATCCTGTTCGCCGCTTCCGACGGCAGCGGCGGGCGCTCCGACACCATCCTGCTGCTGGACGAGCCGACCAACCACCTCGACGCCGACTCCATCACCTGGCTGCGTGGTTTCCTGCAGAACCACGACGGCGGTCTGATCGTCATCAGCCACGACGTGGATCTGCTCGCCGACGTGGTGAACAAGGTGTGGTTCCTGGACGCGGTGCGCGGCGAGGCCGACGTCTACAACATGGGCTGGAAGAAGTACCTGGACGCGCGCGCCACCGACGAGCAGCGCAGGCGCAGGGAACGCGCGAACGCCGAGAAGAAGGCGAGCGCGCTGCGCGCCCAGGCGGCCAAGCTCGGCGCCAAGGCCACGAAAGCCACTGCGGCACAGAACATGGCCAAGCGCGCCGATCGCCTGCTGGCCGAACTCGACGACGTGCGCGTCGCCGACAAGGTCGCCCGGATCAAGTTCCCCGAGCCGGCGGCCTGCGGCAAGACGCCGCTGATGGCGGAGAACCTGACCAAGGTCTACGGCTCGCTGGAGATCTTCACCGGCGTCGACCTCGCGATCGACCGCGGTAGCCGGGTGGTGGTGCTCGGGCTCAACGGCGCGGGCAAGACGACGCTGCTGCGTCTGCTGGCCGGAGTCGAGCAGCCGACGGCGGGCGGTCTGGTGCCCGGGCACGGTCTGAAGATCGGCTACTTCGCCCAGGAGCACGACACCCTCGACGACAACGCCACCGTGTGGGAGAACATCCGCCACGCCGCGCCGGACGCGGGTGAGCAGGATCTGCGCGGCCTGCTTGGCGCGTTCATGTTCTCCGGTCCGCAGCTCGACCAGCCCGCGGGCACGCTGTCGGGCGGTGAGAAGACCCGGCTCGCGCTGGCCGGACTGGTCTCCTCGGCGGCGAACGTGTTGCTGCTGGACGAGCCGACGAACAATCTGGACCCGGTGTCGCGGGAACAGGTGCTCGACGCCCTGCGCACCTATGCGGGCGCGGTGGTGCTGGTGACGCACGATCCGGGCGCAGCGGAGGCGTTGTCTCCGGAACGCGTGATCTTGCTCCCGGACGGGACGGAAGACCATTGGTCGGCCGAATACCTGGAACTTATTCAGCTCGCGTGAGATTCATCACAGGTACCCGTTGATCACGGCCTGCTGAGTGCTTAGCCTGGAAAGACGCTGCTCGGCGACTCGGAGGAAGCCATGAGCGACAGGCCACAAAGCAAGGCCACATTGGGTAAGGGCACACGCGTCACCGGGAAGTCACGCGACCGCCTACAAACCCAGCTGAAGAAGCAATACGAGGCGGGTGCGAGCATCCGGTCACTGGCGCGGTCCACCGGCCGCTCCTACGGCTTCATCCACAACGTGCTGGTGGAGTCACACGTGCAGCTCCGCAGCCGGGGCGGAGCCAATCGCCGCAAGAGCCAATAGCGCGTAACGGTGTGACGCCGGGCGGCTACGCGGCCGCCCGGGCGAGCGCTCGACCGGATCGACGTCGACGGCCGTGCACCGGACACCTACCTCGCCGAGCCGCACGGCGGCGTCGATGCCCGGGTTGCCGGGCGCACGTCCACCGGCCGATCGAGCCACGCCGCAACGCAATCCGGGCACCTCGTCGCCGCTGGTCGTCGCGCCGAACCGGGTGCTGTCGGGCCGGACGGATCGGCGCGCAGTTGCCCGCCGAGGTCGCGGACCGATGGAATGCTCTCGGCGAACTCATGGGTCTTCGCAGGCGGTGAATCCCGTCCGTCGACGGAGGTTCGGCGGCTGCTGTCCCGGTGCGGTCGGATGCGCAGTCCGCCACCGTGCGCCGCGGCGCGGCGTTCCGGTCCTCGGTCGCGCCGCGGCCCTGGGGCCGGGCTCAGTAGCCCTCGACCGTGCCGTCGCCGTCCACCAGCAGGTTGGCCAGGCTGCGGAAGATCGGCAGCCCGGTCTTGATCTCCAAGTAGGCGAACTGGCCCTGCGGGTTGACCTCGAGGAAGTAGTACTCGCCGTCGCGCCCGAGCCGAATGTCGAGCACGCCGAAGGACAATCCGAGCGCGCCCATCAGCGTGGCCAGTGACTTGCTCACCGACGCGGGCAGGTGATCGCGTGTGAAGTCGACCGACGTGTCCAGGCGGGAGTCGACCTTGCCGACGCCGGCCTGCGAGTCGATGCGCACGGTCCATTCGACCCCGTCCACCCAGACCACGCGCAGATCGCAGGTGGCGTCGACGTAGTCCTGGAAGGTGGTCGGCGCCGAACGGATCGCGGCAAGCCTGCCGAAATCGTTCCTGCCGATGATCCTGGTCTCGGCGAATTCCGCCCTGCTGGTGCCGGTGCGCTTGTAAACCACCGGGCCCGGCCTGGATTCGACGAAGCTGCGCGCCTCCTCGGGATCGTTGGTGATCAACGTCTCCGGCACCGCGAACCCGGCCCGCAGCGCCGTCTCCAGCTGGACGATCTTGCGTGCCGCGGTGCGGTCGGCGCCCGGGTCGTTGACCCAGAAGGCGGGGATGGACCACAGCAGCCCCTGGATGAATCCGTCGCACTCGGCCTGGCGAAAATCATTGTCCGAGGCGCGGACCCCCGCGGGCACCTGCGCGTGGTGCGGGCGCCGCCACCACACCGACCGCACGTCGTCGAGGCCGATCAGGTGCGACAGCGAGCGTGTGGTGCCGAGGCGGTCCAGCCGGAAGCTGCCGGACTCCCGGGGGAAATCGCGAAGGTCGAGGTGGATCGGAGCGAGCCCGTGATGTTCTCGCAGCGTCGCCGCCATCGCGGTGGCGTGTAGATCATCGGATTCGGACACGATCAGGACCGAACCGCGCAGGCGTGCGGTCATCCGCCTGCCGCTCAGTCGAGGCTGTCGCAGTTGATGCCGTCGTCGCTGCCGTTCATCGACTTGGTCTGGCAGTAGGTGAACGTCGCCCCGCCCGCACTCGGGCAGTCGACGAGTTGCAGGCGGTCGGCCCAGGTTTCGGTGAGCTGACGCAACTGCTCGTCGCCGAGGGCCTCCGACGGCGACTCCGGGATGGTCATCGGCCGATCGACCAGGTCGATCCGCAGCCTGCGAGTGAAATCGGCGGTGGCGCCCGCCCGAATGTCCACCAGCACCGGACGCCCGTCCTGATCGGCGTGCGGCGCGGCGGAATCGACCACCCGCAGCACATCGGACCGACTGAAGGTCCACGTTCCCTCGGCGACGCGCACGCTGATCTGCCGGTCCGATTCCGCGACCAGCAGGCCCTGGAGCGGAGGAACGCGGTCGGCCTTCGGCGTCGTCCCAGGAAGGTGGATTGCGTCGGTCATAGCCGTTTCTCCGATCTGCTCACGATTTGCCACGACCCCCAAGCGTGTGAGCGATCATATCGCGATATGTGCTGCGATCGGCTCGGATCGCGATATTTCGCGGCCCGTGGCAAACGGAATTCCGATCTATACCGGCCGAGTTCCGAAAGTTTTCCGGTAGCGTGGAAATACTTACAGAGCAACCGCACAGCTGATCTCCGGTGATGCGCCGACGCTGCTCATAGCCCGGTATTGGCGGCTGTGCATCTGTGCTTTCGTCCCCATCGGCGCACCCGGCGCGTGGCCACCGCATGGGCGCGCGTCGTGTCAGCGCCGCCTTATGTTGGGCCCGACTCGCTCGAAATCGGCTGCGGGCGAGCGGGAATCGCGCGCCGAGTTCAGTTCCGGTGCGCGTTGCGCTGCGCCCACCAAGCGGGGGCGTCCACGAAGTGATTGTCGAACTCGTCCTGCGCGGCGGCCAGATCGGTCAGCGGGGATTCGCCCGCGGCGATTCGTTCCAGCAGCCGGAAGTACTCGAAGCGCTGCACACCGGGCGTGAGCGCGATGAGGATTCGCGCGGTGCTGTCCGGTGCGGCGCCGAAGGCGTGCGGCATGAATTTCGGGACCACGATCGAACCGCCCGCGCCGACGGTGACGATGCGGTCACCGGCGAGCAGTTCCAGTTCGCCTTCCGCGACATAGAACAGCTCGTCGGAAAGCGTGTGATAGTGCGGCGCCGCGCCGTCCGCTCCGCGATCCATCGCCACCTCCAGCGTGCTCAGCCCGCCGCCCGCCTCCTCGGCGTCGATCAGCAGGCGCATGGTGACCGACGTGGTGCGCAGGGTCTCCGCGTCCTGTGGCTGACGGATCGCGGCGTCCTTGCGCGGGGCGGGAATGGTCATCGGAGCCTCCAATTGATTCGGTGATTGATAATTCGACACCGAACTATATCCTGGCGAATAAGATCCTGTCCATGACCGAGCGGAAAACGGACGCCGTGGACGCGATCGTGGCGCAGTGGAAGCGGGAACGACCCGACCTCGATCTGGAGGCGATGGCCGTGGCCGGACGTCTGGGCAGGCTGTTGCTGGTGGCTCAGCGGGAGATCGAGGCGGTGTTCGGCAAGCACGGCCTGCAGCGCGGCGAGTTCGACGTGCTTGCCGCGCTACGCCGTTCGGGCGCGCCGTTCGAGCTGAATCCGTCGGTGCTCGCCGACACGCTGATGCTGTCGCGGGCGGGCATGACCGGACGGCTGGACCGGCTCGAGTCGGCGGGACTGGTGCGGCGCGTCGCGGACCCGCAGGACCGCAGGGCGGTGCGCGTCGGGCTCACCGACGCGGGGCGGGAACTGGTCGACACCGTGGTCACCGAGCACACCGCCAACGAGACGCGGATGCTGTCGGTGCTCACCGCGGGGGAACGACAGGAACTGGACCGGCTCGCGCGCATCCTGCTCAGCAGCATGGAGCCGGACGCGTAGCCGCGGTAGCTCACGCACCCTTCGGCTCGTCGAATCGCGCTTTACATGCGAGAACTCGTGCCGCGATGAGGTAGCCCGATACTCGTGCCGAGACGGCGTCCCTGCTCTACCTTGAGATTCCGTGCCGAAGGGGTCGGTGCGGTGGGCAAGGAGGCCACGATGATCGACATCATCACTCTCCGCGGCACCGGGGAGCCGCGCAACTCCGACGGAACGCCCGCGGGCATGCTGCACGAGGTCGCCAAACTACTCGACACCGGCAAGTTCAGCTGCTTCGAACCGGATTGGCCCGCTTCCGTCGGCCCCGTGCCGGAGGTCTGGGGTTCTTCGCTGGAGACGTCGGTGCGGCTCGGCATCGCCGCAGGCGTGCGGGCGATCCAGGACTCGCCGAATGTCTGCGGCCTGCTGAGCTATTCGCTCGGCGGCATCTGCGCCAGCCGGATCCTGGAGGGCGTGCGGTCGGGAAAGTACCAGAACACCGACGGCTCGCCGCTGGAGATCGCCTTCGTGGTGAACATCGCCAATCCGCTGCGCCGAGCCGGGCAGTCGGTCGCGAACCTCTGCCCGGCGAATACGTTCGGCCTGCACGGGCAGCGCGGAGCGTGGCCGGCCTCGGTCGACGTCCGTGAGTACGCCAACCCGGGCGACATCATCACCGCGTCCCCGGCGGATTCGCCGTTGCGCATCATCGACGTGGGCATCTCGCCGTTCTCCTTCGTGGAAGGCGCCCGGATCGGCGATGTCGCGCCGCTGATCTTCGCCGAACTGCTCGAAATCCTGCTGCGCGACCCGATCGCGAACCTCGGGCGCTACACGACCGCCGTGCGCGGTGTCGTCGGCTATCTGACGCCGTGGCCCGACGGCCAGCACGTGCTCTATTCCGGACGAAACATGCCGGGCACGAACGTCCTGTGGACCACCCACGCCGCGGAGTACCTCAACGCGACGTACTAGCCGGAGCCGCCGTCACTGCTTGCGGCGGACGGAGGCTTCGACCAGATCCAGGACAGCGGACAGGTTCTCGTTGGTGTGGCCGGAGGCGATGCGGGCGATCAAACCGTCGAGCACGAGGTCGAGGTAGCCGAGCAGCACGTCGGTCGGCACGTCGTCGCGCAGCGCGCCCGCGGCCTTGCGGCGTTCCAGGCGGGCCAGGGTCGCGGCGGTGAGTTCGGCCGAACGCTGGGTCCATCCGGCCCGGAACTCGGGATCGGTGCGCAGCCGCCGCGCGATCTCCAAACGCGTTCCGAGCCAGTTGAACTGCTCGGGGTGGGCGAGCATGTCGCGCATCACCTGCACGATGCCCTGATTGGCCGCGACGTCGGCCATGCGTTCGGCGTCCTCCTGGGCGAGGGCGAAGAACAACGCGTCCTTGTCGCGGAAGTGGTGGAAGATGGCGCCCCTGGACAGCCCGATCTCCTCCTCGAGCCGACGCACGGTGGCGCCGTCGTAGCCGTACTCGGCGAAGCAGCGGCGCGCTCCGTCGAGGATCTGGCTGCGCCGGGCGGCGAGGTGATCGTCACTGACCTTGGGCACGGAATCCTCCAGCGGGGAAACACGGACCCCCGCATCGGCGGTCCACCGATGCGGGGGTTCTCACAGTACGAGCGAGGCGAGCGTGATCCGAGCGCCGGCGACAACGGATCCGGAGCACTGGCGCTCATGGAGCCGTCGCCGCCCGCGCGATCGCGACTCCTCCGGGAGCGAGTCCTACGAACACGCGCCGCCGAAGGCGGAGCAATCAGGCCCGGATCATATTGCGCAGCACGTACTGCAGGATGCCGCCGTTGCGGTAGTAGTCGGCCTCACCGGGGGTGTCGATGCGAACCACCGCGTCGAAGGTGATCTTGTCACCGTTCTCCTTGGTGGCGGTGACCTTCAGGGTCTTGGGGGTGACACCCTCGTTCAGCTGGGTGATGCCCTCGATGTCGAAGGTCTCGGTGCCGTCCAGCTTCAGCGACGCGGCCGACTCGCCCGCCGGGAACTGCAGCGGGATGACGCCCATGCCGATGAGGTTGGAGCGGTGGATGCGCTCGAACGACTCGGTGATGACCGCCTTCACGCCCAGCAGGCTGGTGCCCTTGGCGGCCCAGTCGCGCGAGGAGCCAGAACCGTACTCCTTGCCGCCGAGCACGACCAGCGGGATGCCCGCGGCCTGGTAGTTCTGCGAGGCGTCGTAGATGAACGCCTGCGGACCACCGGGCTGGGTGAAGTCGCGGGTGTAACCGCCCGAGACGTCGTCGAGCAACTGGTTGCGCAGCCGGATGTTGGCGAAGGTGCCGCGGATCATCACCTCGTGGTTGCCGCGCCGCGAGCCGTAGGAGTTGTAGTCCTTGCGCTCGACGCCGTTGGCCTCCAGGTACTGCGCGGCCGGGGTGCCCGGCTTGATGTTGCCCGCCGGGGAGATGTGGTCGGTGGTGACCGAGTCGCCGAGCAGCGCCAGCACCCTGGCGCCCTTGATGTCGGTGACCGGCTCCGGCGTCTGCGGCATGCCGTCGAAGTACGGGGGCTTGCGCACGTAGGTCGACTCGGCGTCCCACTCGAAGGTCTTGCCCTCCGGGGTGGGCAGGCTGCGCCAGCGCTCGTCGCCCCGGAACACGTCCTTGTAGTCCTCGAGGAACATGTCGCGGCTGATGACCCGGTCGATGGTGTCCTGGATCTCCTGCGGCGAGGGCCAGATGTCCTTCAGGAAGACGTCGTTGCCCTCCGTGTCCTTGCCCAGCGGGTCGTTCTCGAAGTCGAAGTCCATGGTTCCCGCGAGCGCGTACGCGATGACCAGCGGCGGGGAGGCCAGGTAGTTCATCTTCACGTCGGGGGAGATGCGGCCTTCGAAGTTACGGTTGCCCGACAGCACCGCGGTGACGGTGAGATCGTTGTCGTTGACCGCCTTGGAGATCTCCTCCGGCAGCGGGCCGGTGTTGCCGATGCAGGTGGCGCAACCGAACGCGACCAGGTTGAAGCCCAGCTTGTCCAGGTACGGCCACAGGCCGGCCTTCTCGTAGTAGCCGTTGACGACCTGCGAGCCCGGCGCCATGGAGGTCTTCACCCACGGCTTGCGGGTCAGGCCCTTCTCCACCGCGTTACGGGCCAGCAGGGCGGCGCCGAGCATGACCGACGGGTTGGAGGTGTTGGTGCAGGAGGTGATCGAGGCGACCACGACGGCGCCGTGGTCGAGCACGAAGTCGCCGTACTCCTCGCTGCGCACCCGCACCGGCTTGGACGGACGGCCCTCGGCGCCGTTGGCGGCCGACGCAACCGACTCGGCGCCGTCGTCGGCGAAGGACAGCACAGCCGGGTCGCTGGCCGGGAAGGACTCCTCGACGGCCTCGTCCAGCTTGCTGTGCGGGGTGTCGGCGGCGGGGCCGCTCTCCGCGTCGTTGGTGTAGTTGTGGATGTCCTTGCGGAAGGCGATCTTCGACTCCGACAGCAGGATGCGGTCCTGCGGGCGCTTCGGGCCCGCGATGGACGGCACCACGGTGCTCAGATCCAGCTCGAGGTACTCGGAGTAGGCGGGCTCGGTGTCGGGATCGTGCCAGAGGCCCTGCTCCTTGGCGTACGCCTCGACCAGCGCGACCTGCTCGTCGGAGCGGCCGGTCAGGCGCAGGTAGTCGACGGTCACGTCGTCGATCGGGAAGATCGCCGCGGTGGAGCCGAATTCGGGGCTCATGTTGCCCAGGGTGGCGCGGTTGGCCAGCGGCACCTCGGCGACGCCCTTGCCGTAGAACTCGACGAACTTGCCGACCACGCCGTGCTTGCGCAGCATGTCGGTGACGGTGAGCACCACGTCGGTGGCGGTCACGCCCGGCTGGATCTCACCGGTCAGCTTGAAGCCGACGACGCGCGGGATCAGCATCGAGACGGGCTGGCCGAGCATGGCCGCCTCGGCCTCGATGCCGCCGACGCCCCAGCCGAGGACGCCGAGGCCGTTGACCATGGTGGTGTGCGAGTCGGTGCCGACGCAGGTGTCGGGGTAGGCCTGGCCGTTGCGGACCATGACGACGCGGGCCAGGTGCTCGATGTTGACCTGGTGCACGATGCCGGTGCTCGGCGGAACGACCTTGAAGTCGTCGAACGCGGTCTGGCCCCAGCGCAGGAACTGGTAGCGCTCACCGTTGCGCTGGTATTCGATGTCGACGTTGCGCTCGAAAGCGTCGGCGCGGCCGAAGACGTCGATGATGACGGAGTGGTCGATGACCATCTCGGCGGGCGCGAGCGGGTTCACCTTGTCCGGGTCGCCGCCGAGGGTGGCCACGGCCTCGCGCATGGTGGCGAGGTCGACGATGCACGGCACGCCGGTGAAGTCCTGCATGATGACGCGGGCGGGCGTGAACTGGATCTCGGTGTTCGGCTGCGCCGTCGGATCCCAGTTCGCGATGGCGCGGATGTGATCGGCGGTGATGTTGGCGCCGTCCTCGGTGCGGAGGAGGTTCTCCGCGAGGACCTTCAGTGCGTAGGGGAGTTTCTCGGTGCCGGGCACGGCGGAGAGGCGGAAGATCTCGTAGGAGTTGCTTCCCACCTCGAGGGTGCCCTTGGCGCCGAAAGTATCGATACTTGTCGTCACGTCAGCTCCACTCGTCTGTGAGGGCGGCCACCGGCGGGGCTGTGCCGGCGGCCGAGTCTTCGGAGGTGCTCCGGCGCCGCTCGAGCGCCGGTTCCTCGCGGCTACGACCTTAACAGTACGCTTGTCCTGTGAAACACCTGGGGGCGGTTCGGCGTGCCGTGCGCGCGGGATGCGACACTCCGTCGCGTACTGTGCATTCGAGCCAGCAAGGGGGATCTTGCTCGCCCTGCAGTGTTGGATGCCCGTCGCTTCGGTTGCCGATGCGGCTCGACAGACCGGATGGAAGATGACCGCCCCGCTCAACTCGGTTTTCACCCCTATGGCCGCCGAATTGCCGCCCAATGTCACCACCGACACCGTGCGCAAGCTCACCGCCGATCTGGCCGACGATCACGTAGCGACGCTGACGGGTAAGGACAAGACCGAACTGGCCGCCATCGCCGCGGAGGCGCGATCGCACGGAATCCCGCTGAGCATCGTGGTCGTCCCCGGCAATCCAGGACACGACTCGAGCCTACGGGACCTGGCCACCGAAGTGGGCAAGACGCAGCACGGCACCGTGGTCGTCCTCAGCGACGACTGGGTGGGCACCTACAGCGACACGATCAGCCGCGTGCGGCTGGAGTGGGCCGAGGACGCCGCCAAGGGCACGCAGGGCAAGAGCGGGGAAGCCGCGAGCATCTTCGCCAGTCGCTTGGAGACCCCGGAGTCGATGTCCTGGACCGCGATCACCTGCGTGCTGCTGGCCGGGACGGTGGCGGTCATCGCCGGACTGTACTGGGTCAAGGCGCGGCGGGAGACGAACGACGCGGAGCCGGAGCGGGTGGCGAGCGATCGGGGAGCCGCCGAACAACGCTCGCCGGAGGCTCGCGCCCACTAGCGCCACGCGGCGCCGACTGTGCCCGGGGGCTCGGCCCGGTCGGTTTTCGAGGTCTCGCGCGCCGGAACGGCGTGTCGTTCATCGCCGGGCGGATTTCCTGACGCGACTGTCCGAGCGGTCTGTGGCCTTCGCTGGATGCGAAGACCCCCGAGGTCATATATGGGGGTTGAGCGGGGCGTCAGCATCCGCAGCGCTACTTTTCCGAGCGGTTGGTCTGGTTTTGCCTACGAAAGATAGTTCAAAGTTTGGCAAATTTCGGGCAATGAAGGAAATGGGGGCGAGAGTGACGTAAGTGTCATACGGTTCGATTCGTCCCTGATGGGGAATATGTGTCTTCAGAGGCCATCTGTCGACCAAAGTGCGGCATGGTTCGCCTGATGCCTTGAGGATTACCGGTATCCGGTCCCTTGGAGGTGCGATGCGCAACGACGGCGGGCTGATCGCTCGGCGCCGACTATCGGTCGCTGTTGGTTTGCTGATCTCGGTGGCTGTAGTGGTCACGGCTGGGCCGGTAGTGGCTGTCCCGCCTCCTCCGCCAAATCCCAGCGACGGCCAGATCGCGCAGGCCGGAGCGCAGGTCGACGCCGGGGTCGCCGAGGTCGGGTCCCTGATCAACCAGGTCGCCGCGGTCGATCACCAGCTGGGGGAACTCGACGACGCCGTCGCGCAGCGCCGGGAGGACGTGAACAAGGCTCTGGTCGACCTGCAGGACGCGCGCGACGCCGCCGACGCGGCCGCGGCCGTGGTGGTGGACACCCAGATCGCCTTGGCCGACGCCGCGGCGAAGGTGGGCCAGGCGCGGCACAACTTCGATCAGTTCGCCACGCAGGTCTATACCAACCCTGGCTCGGACTCGATGGTCACCTACCTCGCCGCGGCCACCCCCGCGGTCGCCCTGGACCGGGCCCAGCTCCTCGCGCTGGTGTCGAAGAACCGCCAGCAGGTGCTGGACAGCCTGCGGCGCGCGCAGATCGACCAAGGCAACAAGAACTCCACGGCGCGGCGGGCGAAGTCGGACGCCGACGCGGCCGCCGCGGTCGCCGCCGCGCGCAAGGCCGACGCCGAGCACGCGGTCGCCGCCGCCAAGGCCGAACTCGACCGGCAGACCGCCCAGCGCGACGACCTGCTGCGGCAGCGCCAGGACGCGCAGGGCCGCCTGGATCAGGCGCGGCGGAACGTGGCGGGCCTGCAGGATCAGCGCGAGGCCTTCCTCGCCTGGGACGCGTTGCGCAGAGCCGAGGAGGCCGCGGTCCGGGCCGCCGCCGCGGCAGCCGCCGCCCGCGCGGCCGCCGACCGGGCAGCCCAGGATCGCGCGGCCGAACTCGGCGCGGGCAAGCGCCCGCACACCCAACTGGACGATTCCCCGCCGCCGCGGCGGAGCGCGCCTCGACCGAAATCACCCGATGTCGGCGGTTCGTCGGCGATCGAGATCGTGGTCGATCGCGCCATGTCCCAGCTCGGCGTCACCTACGCCTGGGGTGGCGGCGACGAGGACGGGCCGACGCGAGGCATCCGGGACGGCGGCGTCGCCGACAGTTACGGGGACTTCGACAAAGTCGGCTTCGACTGCTCCGGGCTGATGGTCTACGCGTTCGCCGGCATCGGGGTATCGCTGCCGCACTACAGCGGCTACCAGTACAACGCGGGCACCCGCGTGCCGGTCGGCGATCGCGAGCGCGGCGACATGCTGTTCTGGGGGCCGAACGGCAGTCAGCACGTGGCGCTGTATCTCGGCGACGGGAAGATGGTGGAGGCGCCGGAGTCCGGCGACGTGGTGAAGGTGTCCCCCGTCCGCGAGGGCGGCATCATGCCGTTCGCGGTGCGCATCGTCTCTTGATCCGGACATTCCGGGTGCTCGGCCCGGCCGTGGCACCGCGGAATTCCCATTCTGTCGGGTCCGGTTGCGGCACAGGCGGTGATTACCTGGAATAGTTGTGGCAGCACGCACAGGACCAAGGCGAAAGCGGGGATGTTGGTGACTTCGACGGACGGTGTGAGCGGAGCGAACTCGGCGAAGGGTGCGCCGGTCTCCACGCCCAGCACCCTCGAGCGTGACGTCCAGACCCTGGAGAAGGCGATCTACGAGGTCAAGCGGGTGATCGTGGGCCAGGATCGCCTGGTCGAGCGACTGCTCGTGGGCGTGCTCGCACGTGGACACGTCCTGCTCGAAGGTGTGCCCGGCATCGCCAAGACCCTTGCCGTGGAGACCTTCGCCAAGGTGGTCGGCGGCTCGTTCGCCCGCGTGCAGTTCACGCCCGACCTGGTGCCGACCGACCTCATCGGTACCCGTATCTACCGGCAGGGCCGCGAGGAGTTCGACACCGAGCTCGGCCCGGTCGTCGCCAACTTCGTGCTCGCCGACGAGATCAACCGCGCGCCGGCCAAGGTGCAGTCGGCGTTGCTCGAGGTGATGGCCGAGCGGCACGTGTCGATCGGCGGCAAGACCTACCCGATGCCGGATCCGTTCCTGGTCATGGCGACGCAGAACCCGATCGAGAGCGAGGGCGTGTACCCGCTGCCGGAGGCGCAGCGCGACCGCTTCCTGTTCAAGGTCGTCGTCGACTACCCCTCCGTGGAGGAAGAGCGCGAGATCATCTACCGGATGGGCGTCACGCCGCCGGAGGCGAGCCGGATCCTGCAGCCGGAGGATCTGATCCGCCTGCAGAAGGTCGCGGCCAACACCTTCGTGCACCACGCCCTGGTCGACTACGTGGTCCGCGTGATCGCGGCGACCCGCAAGCCGGCCGATTTCGGCATGCAGGACGTGGCCAGCTGGATCTCCTACGGCGCCTCGCCGCGCGCCAGCCTCGGCATCATCGCCGCCGCCCGCGCGGTCGCGCTGATCCGCGGCCGCGACTACGTGGTGCCGCAGGACGTCGTCGAGGTGATCCCGGACGTGCTGCGCCATCGCCTGGTGCTGTCCTATGACGCGCTCGCCGACGAGATCAGCCCGGAAGACGTCATCAAGCGCGTCCTGCAGACCGTCGGCCTGCCGCAGGTCGCCCCGCAGGCGGTCGCGCCCGGCGTGCCCGCCGCGCCGCCGCAGGGCGGCCCGCAGCAGGCGCCCCAGCCGCCGTCGCCGCAGCAGGCCGTGCCCCAGCCGCCCAACGGGCAGCAGTCGCAGCCCGCGGGCACCGTTCCGCCGAAGTGACCTCGGCATCGGATCGGGTCGCGCCAGTGCCGACGTCGCCGTCCCACGCACCGCCGTCCTTCCACGCGGGGGAGTTGACCGACCCCAGGCTCACGGTCGCGCTCAAGACCCTCGAACTCACCGTGCGCCGCAGGCTCGACGGCGTGCTGCACGGCGATCACCTCGGGCTCATCCCCGGCCCCGGCTCCGAGCCGGGTGAGGCGCGCGCCTACCAGCCGGGTGACGACGTGCGCCAGATGGATTGGTCGGTCACCGCCCGCACCACCCATCCGCACGTGCGGCAGATGATCGCCGACCGCGAGCTGGAGACCTGGATGGTGGTCGATCTGTCGGCCAGCCTGGACTTCGGCACCGCAGCCTGCCAGAAGCGTGACCTCGCCATCGCCGCCGCGGCCGCCATCACCCATCTGACCAGTGGCGGCGGCAACCGGATCGGGGCGGTCGTCGCCACCGGCGAACGGTTGACCCGCATCCCGGCGCGCGGCGGGCGCGTCCACGCGCAGTCGCTGCTGCGCAGCATCGCGACCACCCCGCATGCCCGCGACGGTGTGCGCGGCGACCTGCGCGGCGGCATCGAATCGTTGCGCCGCCCGCAGCGCAAGCGCGGACTGGCGGTGATCATCAGCGATTTCCTGGGTGACATCGATTGGCAGCGTTCGTTGCGCGCGATCTCGGCCAGGCACGATCTGCTCGCGGTCGAGGTGCTCGACCCTCGCGACCTGGCGTTGCCCGACATCGGCGACGTCGTGCTGCACGACCCGGAGACCGGGCGCACCCGCGAGTTCAGCGTGACCCCCACCCTGCGCGCCGATTTCGCGGCTGCCGCGCAGCGCCACCGTGAGCAGGTCGAACAGGCCCTGCGCAGCTGTGGCGCTCCGGTGCTCACCCTGCGAACCGATCGGGACTGGATCGCCGACGTGGTCCGGTTCGTGTCCACCCGGCGCCACAGTCTGGGCGCCCCGACCGGGCGGGTGCCACGTCAGTGAGTATTTCGCATTTCACCGCGCAGATCTGGCTCGGATTCCTCGTCGTCATCGCGTTGATCGCGCTCGGCTACGTCCTGGTGCAGCGCAACCGGCGCAAGCACATGCTGCAGTTCACCAACATGGAGCTGCTGGAGAAGGTCGCTCCGTCGCGGCCGGGCCCGTTCCGGCACGTGGCCGTCGCGCTGCTGCTGGTCGGCCTGGCGTTCCTCACCGTCGCCGCCGCCGGGCCGACCGCGGTCAAGAAGGTCCCGCGCAACCGCGCGACCGTCATGCTGGTGATGGACGTGTCGCTGTCGATGGAGGCGACCGACGTGGCCCCGAGCCGCATCCAGGTCGCCAAGAAAGCGGGCAAGGAGTTCGTCGACGGACTGCCCGAGGGCGTGAACATCGGCTTCGTCACCTTCGCCGGCACCGCCTCGGTGATGGTCTCGCCCACGACGAACCACGAATCGGTCAAGGCCGCGATCGACAATGTGCGGCTGGCCGAGCGCACGGCCACCGGGGAGGGCATTCTCACCGCGCTGCAGGCGATCGAGACGCTCGCCACGGTGCTCGGCGGAGCCCAGGAGCCGCCGCCCGCCAGGATCGTGCTGATGTCCGACGGAAAGCAGACCGTTCCGGATTTCAAGGACGTCGACAACCCCCGGCACGAGTACGTCGCCGCCCGGCTGGCCAAGAGCAAGAACGTCCCGATCTCGACCATCTCCTTCGGCACCCGCTGGGGCGTCGTCGAGATCCCCCGGGAGGACGGCAGCAAGGATCAGGTGCGCGTCGAGGTGGACGACGACGCCATGCGCGAGATAGCGCGGCTGTCCAGCGGGGAGTTCTACACCGCGTCGTCACTGCAGGAGTTGACCAAGGTCTACGACACCTTGGAGCAACAGATCGGGTACGAGCTGACCAGAGGCGACGCCAGCCGCCCGTGGTTGCTGCTCGGACTGGTGGTCGTGGCGGCGGGAGTGGTGATCGGCTTGGTGTATCGCCAGCGTTTGCCTTAGCGCTGCGAACGCCAAGGCGCGCAGGCGAATACCGCGAGCCGTCGCCGTGGAAGTGTGTTAGCGTGCCCAGGACGGGCGGTAAGGGAGTGCCGCCCTCCTTGGGGCGGAATCATGCGAATTTCTGCAATCGTCACCGCTATCGCGTTCGCCGCGCTGGCCTTGGTCGCGGCTCCGCTGCCGGAGGCGTCGGCGGCGGGCTGTCCGTCCGGCAGTCTGTGTCAGTACTCCGGCGCGGGATTTTCCGGCACGGCGAAGGTGGTCACGCTCAACACGAAGAACTTCCGGAACTACTGCGGACCCGCGGGAGATCCGAGCACCAGATCGGTGATCAACAACACGAACGTCGAGTTGCTGTTCAGCTCCGGTTCCAACTGTGGCGGCGGACAACCGTACCGCTATGTGGGGCCGGGTAAGCAGGTGGCGGATCTGGGGTTCGACGCGCTGTCCGTGACTTGGTGCCCCAGCTGCTGAGCAGTGCCTCTCGCGTCGCTCGCCGAAGGTGAGTGAAAGGCGGCGCATCGATCGAATGCCGACCGGCCGGTGGTCTCCTGGACCACCGGCCGGTCCGCGTGAACGGGCCCCGATCGGGCGCCGGCGTTGTGGCGTTTCACGAACGAAGCCGGGCTCTGATGGCGCTCGGACGAACGTGACGGCCCGATCGTGGCCTGCCGATTCGACCAGGTAGGTTGAACCCCATGTCGAACATCACATCCCGGTCGGTCCTGGTGACCGGCGGAAACCGCGGCATCGGACTCGCGGTCGCGCAGCGTCTGCTTGCCGACGGTCACAAGGTGGCCGTCACGCATCGTGGGTCGGGGGTGCCGGACGGCCTGTTCGGTGTGAAATGCGATGTGACCGACAGCGAGTCGGTGGACGCCGCCTTCGCCGAGGTGGAGGCGCACCAGGGTGCGGTGGAGGTGCTCGTGGCCAACGCGGGCATCACCGACGACACCCTGCTCATGCGGATGACCGAAGAGCAGTTCACCAGGGTGCTCGACGCCAATCTGACCGGTGCGTTCCGGTGCGCCAAGCGGGCCAACCGCGCCATGCTGCGCGCGCGCTGGGGCCGGATGATCTTCCTCGGCTCGGTGGTCGGCATGAGCGGCCAGGCCGGCCAGATCAACTACGCCTCGTCCAAGGCCGGCGTGATCGGTCTGGCCCGCTCGATCACGCGCGAGCTGGGTTCGCGTTCGATCACCGCGAATGTGGTCGCCCCGGGTTTCATCGAGACCGACATGACCGCGGACCTGCCCGAGGACATGCGCGACATGGCCAAGAAGTTCATCCCGTTGCAGCGGCTCGGCCAGCCCGAGGACATCGCGGCCGTGGTCAGCTTCCTGGCCTCCGAGGATTCCGCCTACGTCTCCGGCGCCGTCATCCCGGTCGACGGCGGCATGGGCATGGGCCACTGATCACACCGAACGCGTAGCGCGGCCGGTTCCAGGCCGCCCGCAGCCAACCTCACAATCGAATTTCAGGAGAACCGAGAACTCATGGGCGGACTGCTCGAAGGCAAGACCATCCTGGTCACGGGCATCATCACCGATTCGTCGATCGCGTTCCACGCCGCGGCCGTCGCGCAGGAGCAGGGTGCGAAGGTGATCATCACCGGCATTCCGGAGCGGCTGCGACTGATCGACCGGATCGCCAAGCGCCTGCCCCAGGAGGTCCCGCCGGCCATCGGGCTCGACGTGACCAGTGAAGAGGATCTCGCCGGCTTGGCCGACAAGCTGCGCGAACTGGCTCCGCAGGGGATCGACGGAGTGCTGCACTCGATCGCGTTCGCCCCGCGCACCCTCATGGGTCCCGAGGCTCGGCCGTTCCTGGACGGTCCCGGCCCGGACGCCGCCAAGGCGTTCGAGATCTCGGCGTGGAGCTACGCGTCGCTGTCGCGCGCGGTGCTGCCGGTGATGAACGAGGGCGGCTCGATCGTCGGCATGGACTTCGATCCGCGCACCGCGATGCCGTTCTACAACTGGATGGGCGTGGCCAAGGCGGCGCTGGAGTCGGTGAACCGGTACGTCGCGCGCGAGGTGGGCGCGGCGAAGAAGATCCGGTCCAACCTCATCGCCGCGGGCCCGATCAAGACGCTGGCCGCCAAGGCGATCGCGGGCACCGCGACCGACGACGCCGCCAAGCTCAACCAGCTCAACGTCTACTGGGACGGCGCGTCGCCGATCGGCTGGGACGTCGACGACCCCACGGTGGTGGCGAAGTCGATCGTGACGCTGCTGTCGGACTGGCTGCCCGGCACCACCGGCTCCATCATCTACGTCGACGGCGGAGCCAGCCACAACACCTGGTTCCCGGAGAACATGGCGATCAACTGAGCGATCGGATGGGAGACACCGTGGTTCGAACCGCCGACGCGCTGCTGCTGCTGTCCTTCGGCGGTCCGGAGCGTCCCGAAGACGTCATGCCGTTCCTGGAGAACGTCACCCGGGGCAGGGGAGTGCCGCGCGAACGCCTCGAAGCGGTCGCCGAGCACTATCTGCACTTCGGCGGTGTCTCGCCGATCAACGCGCTCAATCGCGACATCATCACGGCGGTGGAGGCCGAACTGGCCGCCGCGGGCCTGGAGTTGCCGGTGTACTTCGGCAACCGGAACTGGCATCCCATGGTGGAGGACACCGTCGCGCGGATGGCCGCCGACGGTGTCGGCTCAGCGCTGGTCTTCCCGACTTCGGCGTGGGGCGGCTACTCCGGCTGCCTGCAGTACCACGAGGACATCGCCAGGGCGCGTGCCGCGTTCGGCGCGGGCGCGCCGCAGCTGCTGAAGCTGCGCCAGTACTTCGATCACCCTCTGCTGATCGAGACGTTCGCCGATGCCATCCGCTCGGCGCGCGATCGGCTCCCCGCCGGGCAGCGCGCCTCGGCGCGACTGGTGTTCACCGCGCATTCCATTCCGGTGTCGGCCGATGCGGCCGCGGGCCCGCCCGCCGACGGCGGCCGCCTCTACAGCCGTCAGGTCGCCGACGCGGCCCGATTGTGCGCCGTCGCAACCGGTTTCACCGATTACGACCTCGTCTGGCAGTCACGTTCGGGTCCGCCGCAGGTGCCGTGGCTGGAGCCGGACATCGTCGATCACCTGGACGATCTCGCGGCCAAGGGGGTCGAGGCCGTGGTCGTGTGTCCGGTGGGTTTCGTCTCCGATCATTTGGAAGTGATCTGGGATCTGGACAACGAGGCCGCGCAGAAAGCCGCCGAGCTCGGTATGGGTTTCGCGCGGGTCGCGACGCCGGGGAGTGACCCCCGCTTCGCGAAGCTGGTCGTCGAGTTGATCTCCGAGCAACTGCGCGGAGCCGAACCACGGCGGCTCGGTGCGGTCCCCGGCTACGGCTGTACGCGCGACGGCGCGCCGTGTGCCGTCGGCTGCTGTGCGATCACGCGTCGTCCCACTACTGGGAATTGAGGACGAGCGGTCGCGGATAGCATCGCCTGCGACCGATCGCCGAATCCGATTCTCTGGGGGGTAACTCTCGATGACCTATGCCGACGTGCTGACCAACGCCGCCGTGCTCGACCCGCACGCCTGGTCCGATGCGACCGTATGGACCGTGGCGCTCGACGCCACCGAGGCCAGGCGCCGTGGCCGTAGCAGTGGCAGCGGCGGCTTCTCGATCGGCGGTCTGCTGCTGTGCATCGGGGTCGTCGCCCTGGTGATCGGGCTCGTGATCTGGCTGAGCAAGCGGAACAAGTCGAATCAGCCCCAGCAGCAGTATCCGCAACAGCAGTACCCTCAGCAGTATCTTCCGCAGCAGAATTACCAAGGACAACAGCCGCAGTATCCGGCGCCCCAGTACCAGCAGCCGTATCCACCGCAGGGTCAACAGCAGTATCAGCAGTACCCGCCGCAGCACCAGTACCCGCCGCAGCAGCCGCCGTACCCGCCGCAGCGGTGAGACGCGCGCACGGGGATCTCAGAAATCCGGACTGCTCAGGCGGGTGTAGACCGTGGGGAAGCCGGGGCGTGCCGCGCCCACTCCCCAGGACGTGAGTCCGGCGAGATGCCCGTCGACGAGCAGCGGTCCGCCGCTGTCGTACTGAGCGGTGTCCGCGGTGGGGGTGCCTGCGCAGAGCATGGTGGACGGATCGAAGGCGGGACCATAGGCGGTGACGCACTCGCCGTCGGTGGCCAGGGGGAGGTTCGCCGCGCGCAATCGAGTGTTGGCCTCGTCGGTCTCGGAGGTCGCGCCCCAGCCCAGGATGGTCGCGGTGCCCGAAGCGGGCGCCGCGACGGTGATGGCCGGGCCGGGCTGCGGCTCGTCCAGGGTGAGGATCGCGACGTCGTCGTGATAGGCGGTCGTCATGTTCAGAACGGTGGCCCGGAAGCCGGGATGAATGCGAATGTCCCTGACGCGCACGGTTTTCCCGTCGTTTCCGCGCAGGTCGTCGCGGCCGAAGGTGACGGTGAGCGTCTGTGCCAGCGTCTGTGCCAAGGCCACGCAGTGCGCCGTCGTGACGACCCGGTCCGGCGCGATGAGCGCGCCGCCGCAGAACTGCCCGGAAGCGCGGGTCAGGAACAACGGCGTGCCGATGGCCGCCAGCCACGGGTACTCCGCTGTCGTCGCCTCGGCGCCGCCGACGATCGCCGAGGCGGGGGCGGGCAAGGTGAGACCGAGCAGAACCGTCAGTGCGGTGAGGGCGGCCGCGCGGCGACGACGGGGGAAGCGCATGTCAGACCGCCCGAGACATGAGATCAGCGACTTCCGCGCGCGGAGGCGTGCACGGCGACCAGGCGCGCGGCGCGGATCGCGTCCCACAGCGGCCGCAGCAGCGATTCCTGCGCGCCGATCGCGCTGGCGGAGGTCGGCGCGGAGGCGGGCTCACGCTGCGCGACCGTGAGGATGGCGGCGACATGATCGGCCGTGTCGAGAATGCGCCTGGCGCGCAACGGAATCGACTCGGGATAGTCGTGCCGGGAGTAGTCGGCCAGTTCGGCTTCGATGAGCTCGCGGGGATCGGAGTCGGCCGCGCCGAGCGCCGTGGTGTGCAGTTTCATCAGCGCGTCGGCGGCGTCGCGGACCGCTTCGCGCATCGCGTATTCGGCTTCGCCGAGGGACATGTCGGAGCCGGGCGCCGCGGGGACGGGCGCGCTGTAGACGGTCCACTGCAGCGTGTCGTCCTCGGCCCAGTGCGGGATGAGACCGGTGCCCTCGGCGCCGGGGACGCCGATCAGCATGCCCTCGCCCGCCTCGATCGCGTCGGCGGCGAACGCCGTGCCCGCGGGGATGCCCCTGACGTCGCCGGGGACGGGCAGCACCAACCGCAATTGGGCGCCGGGCTGGGCCATCGTCTCGCGAATCACTTTGAGCAGCGCCATGACTCCGCTCCCCGGCTGGTAGCCGTGGGCGGACCAGGGTAGGTCGGTGCGACCGCCGGTGATCGGATCACCCGCCGCGATGGTGTGCTTGGGCGCCCAGGCGTGCAAGGCGGCCAAAACGTCGTCGGGCGCACTGCAGCCGGCCAGCCAGGAGCTCGCCCACACCGTCAGCGTCGCACTTGGAGAGCACATAATCATCGAGCATAAAGGGTGGGCGCTACCGGTGGGCATCCATCCGCGACGGCATCGGCGAGCAGCGCGGAAACCGCGGGGGCCACGCCGCCCGCGAGGAACGTGCCCGGGCGGATACCCTCCGGCACCGCAGGCGCGACGCCCGCGATCGGCGGTTAGTCCGGTTCGGTGACGAAATCGATGAGCCGCTCCACCGCGCCGATGAGCGGCGCCTCCAGATCGCGGAAGGAGGACACCGCCTCGTACACCTTCCGCCAGCCGTCCTGCGGGGAACCCCAGCGCAGGCGCGAGCAGACGCCGGTCTTCCAGTCCTCGTCGCGGGGCACCTGCGGCCACCGGGCGATGCCGAGGGTGGCCGGGCGCACCGCTTGCCAGATGTCGACGAACGGGTGCCCGGTGACCAGCACGTGCGGCCCGAGCCCTGTGGTCAGGTGGGTCTCCTTCGATCCGGTCACCAGGTGGTCGACCAGCACGCCGACCCGCCTGCCCGGGCCGGGCCGGAAGTCCGCGAGCCGAGCGGCCAGGTTGTCCAGCCCTTCCAACTGCTCGACGACCACGCCCTCGACCCGGAGGTCGTGACCCCACACCCGCTCCACCAGCGCGGCGTCGTGCACGCCCTCCACCCAGATCCGGCTGCCGCGGGCGACCCGGGCGCGCAGGCCGTCGACCCGGGTGGAGCCGGAGGCGGAGCGGTTCGGCGTCTTCGGTGGGGCGGCCCGCGGCCGTACCAGCGTCACCGGCTCGCCGTCGATGAGGAACGCGGCCTCGCGCAGCGCGAACAGGCGCACCGTGCCGCGGGCGTCCTCCAGTTTCACGAACTCGCCGTCGTAGCTGCGATCGAATCCGACCACCGCGCCGCAGAATCCGGTGGCGGCGTCCTCGACGACCAGGTCTCGTTCCGCGGTGACCACGGGCACCGCCCGCTTCTTCGATCGAAGATGTCCGGAGAAGATGTCGCCGTACCTGTCGCGCCCGCTCACCTGCCTGAAGCTAGCACCGCCGCTGTGGCTTTCGGCGCACCAGGGGCACCGCGCGTCCGCGCGCGGAATTCCTCGGCAGTACTCGCGAAGGTCGCGCCCGAGATCATGATCCGCGCACTACAGTGGTCGTGTGGCCGCAATTTTTTGGCTGGTCGCGGGCATTCTGCTCGCGGCGGCGGAGATGCTCACCGGCGACTTCACCTTGCTGATGCTCGGTGTCGCCGCGCTGGGCACCGCCGGTGTCAGCGCGGCGGCGGGCACCTCCGTCGTCGCCGACGCCGTCGTCTTCGCGGTGATCTCGGCGGTAATGCTGCTCGGCGTGCGCCCGATCATCCGGCGTCGCTTCGGAACTCCACCGCCGACGCCGACGAACGTGGACGCCTTGCCCGGCAAGACCGCGCTGGTGCTCGAGCAGGTCGCGGCGCATTCCGGTCAGGTGAAGCTGAACGGCGAGGTGTGGACCGCGCGGCCGATGGACACGACCGAAGTCTATGAACCGGGTACGACCGTATACGTCATGAAGATCGACGGCGCGACCGCCGTCGTCTGGAAGGGGCCTTGATGGCTGTACTGATCGTTGCCGCCGTCCTCATCTTGCTGGTCGTGGTGGTGGTCTTCAAGTCGATCGCGCTGGTGCCGCAGGCCGAGGCCGCGGTGATCGAGCGGTTGGGCCGGTATTCGCGGACGGTCTCCGGCCAGCTCACGTTCCTCGTGCCGTTCGCCGATCGCGTCCGCGCCAAGGTGGATCTGCGGGAGCGGGTGGTGTCGTTCCCGCCGCAGCCGGTGATCACCGAGGACAACCTCACCCTGCACATCGACACGGTGGTCTATTTCCAGGTGACCAGCCCGCAGGCGGCGGTGTACGAGATCAGCAACTACATCGCCGCCGTCGAACAACTGACCGTCACCACACTGCGCAACGTCGTGGGCGGCATGACGCTCGAGCAGACGCTCACCTCCCGCGACGCGATCAACGGCCAGCTGCGCGGTGTGCTGGACGAGGCGACCGGGCGCTGGGGGCTGCGCGTGGCGCGGGTCGAGTTGAAGAGCATCGATCCGCCTCCGTCGATCCAGGAGTCGATGGAGAAGCAGATGAAGGCCGACCGCGAGAAGCGCGCCATGATCCTCACCGCGGAGGGCCAGCGCGAATCGGCGATCAAGACGGCCGAGGGTTCCAAGCAGGCGCAGATCCTGTCCGCCGAGGGCGCCAAGCAGTCGGCGATCCTGGCCGCCGAAGGCGAACGGCAGAGCCGCATCCTGCGGGCGCAGGGTGAGCGCGCCGCCGCGTACCTGCAGGCCCAAGGCCAGGCCAAGGCGATCGAAAAGGTCTTCGCCGCCATCAAATCCGGCAAGCCGACACCGGAATTGCTTGCCTACCAGTACATGCAGACGTTGCCAATGGTCGCGCGCGGCGACGCCAACAAGGTGTGGCTGGTGCCCAGCGACTTCGGCAAGGCGCTGGAGGGGTTCGCGAAGAGCTTCGGCACGCAAGGCGAGGACGGCGTGTTCCGGTACGAGCCGCCGGCCTCCGACGGCGCGGAAGCCAAGCCGGAGGACGATTCGGATGTCGCGGACTGGTTCGACACGGCGCCCGACCCGACCATCGAGCGCGCCATGCGGGCTGCCGAGGCGACGGCGCGGACGCCGGTGGAGGGGCTGACCCCGACACCGCCCCCGCAGGGGTTCGAGCCTTCGCCGCACCAGCCGGTCATCCCTCCGCAGGAGGCTTTCCCGGCCCAGCAGCCGCCGCAACAACCTCCGGCCCAGCGTCAGGACGACCCGCACGGCCGTCCGTGGCAGCCGCCGGAGAACTTCTCGAAATAGCGTCGCGCGCCGCCCCGGCCTCCATTCGCGTCCGGGGCGGTCGCGTCGATGCGGCCGGATCGTTCAGCCTGGCAGTCCGGCGGCGCGAATCGCTGGGACGACCACGTCGGCGATGCCCCGCATGCCCTGCGGGTTGAGGTGGTAGGGCAGAAGCGTCTCGGTGGCGAGGACGGGCTCCATCCAGCGGACGCCGACGGGCGCGCACGCGTCGCGGCCCTCCGACGCGGCGCTGGTGTCCACATAGATCGCGCCGTGCGCGGTGGCGACGCGGGAGACCACGGCGTTGAGATGGTCGAAGGCGGCTTGGATGGGCGCGGCGTCGGACGGGCGAAGACCGACCAGCGCCGGACAGCCGCCGTCGCGCACGTAGCGCGGCCAGCCGTCGACGACGATCAGCGCCCGCGGCGCGCGGGCCGAGATCTGTCGCAGTGCGGTGGCGTAGGACTCCGCGATCGCATCGATGTCGGCGGCCCAGTCCGGACCGGCGCACCCGCCCACGCCGGTGAGGCCGTAGACATGGCAGGCGACGATGTGCTCGGCCATCAGCGCGTCATTGGCGCCGATGTGCACCGTGACCAATCTGGTGGCGGGGCCGAGGGCGTCGAACTGGGGTGGGATGCCCGGTTGCTGCGGGGCGGCGAGGTCCGCGATACGGGCGGAGTTGCAGGTGCGGTCGTCGATCGGCAAGCCGAGGTCCAGGGCGATCAGCTGCGGTGTGTTCGCGGTGGAGCGCAGGCATCGGAACGGTGCCGAGATGTCGAAGTTCCGCACGCCCGTGGTGGCCGCCCCGGAATCGCCCAGGGCGACGTATTCGGCCCCGCCGGTGGGCTCGGCCCCGGCGGGGGCGGTGGCGCCCATGGCGATCAGACAGGCGATGACCGTGACGGCCCGCGCAAGATTCGTCATGTCGTTTCCGTCCGTCCAGTCGTCGGCGCGCTGCGAAACATGTACGTCTCTCTGTGCCGAACGCTACTCGGGCAGGCACGTCCGCGGGCGGAATCGGGTGGCAGACTGCCAGATATGACGACACCTGGATGGGCCGAAGTGGACCGCTACTTAGTGCAGACCCTCGTGGCGGATCCCGACTCCGACGCGGCGCTGGCGGCGAACAAGGACGCGGGCCTGCCCGCGATCGACGTGTCACCGCCCCAGGGAAAGTTCCTCCATCTGCTGGCCAGGACGGTGGGCGCGCGACGGGTGCTGGAGATCGGCACGCTCGGCGGATACAGCACCATCTGGCTCGCCCGCGCGGTGGGACCGGAGGGGCGGGTGATCACGCTCGAGTTCGCCGACCGGCACGCCGAGGTGGCGCGGGCGAATCTGGACCGGGCGGGCGTCGGCGACCGAGTGGAGATCCGGGTCGGCGCCGCGCTGGACAGCCTGCCCGTGCTCGCCGAAGAGGATCCGGAGCCGTTCGACTTGGTCTTCATCGACGCGGACAAGGTGAACAACTCCAACTACGTGCTGTGGGCGCTGCGGCTGACCCGGCCGGGCT
This sequence comes from Nocardia implantans, assembly GCF_035544775.1. Taxonomy (NCBI): domain Bacteria; kingdom Bacillati; phylum Actinomycetota; class Actinomycetes; order Mycobacteriales; family Nocardiaceae; genus Nocardia; species Nocardia implantans. Next base: position 167,627 of record NZ_JAYKYQ010000005.1, read on the forward strand.
CGGTGATCATTGTCGACAACGTCGTGCGCGGCGGCGCGATCGCCGACGAGCGGTCCGACGACCCGAACGCGCAGGCCAGTCGCGAACTCGTCGAGTTGCTCCAAGCCGAGCCCAGCCTGGACGCCACCGTGGTGCAGACCGTCGGCGCCAAAGGCTGGGACGGCTTCGCCTACGCCGTCGTGAACGGCGACAGCGTCGGGTGAACCGGCTCGGCCAGGGCTCCAGCACCCCGGTTTCGTAGCGCCGGTTCCAACATCAAGTCAGGTCGAGGTCAACCGCTCGCGCCGCGCCGCCCTGGCCTCGAAACCGTCGCAGAGCGCGTCCAGGCCGTCGTAGAGCAGTTCCTCCTGGGTCAGGTTCCGCACGCCGCTGCCGGCGAGATCGGCCAGCGCGGAAGGGACCGGTCCCTGGGACGTGCCGTCGAGCAGCGTCCGCAGCCCGTTCTCGCCCGCCGGGTCCATGCCTTTGCGCGCCATCAGCTCGGCGCTGATCTCGGGCAGCGTCGCGCCGGAGATGTAGTTCCACACGGCGAAGGACATGCCGGTCGCCTCGCGGGTGGACACGCCGAGTTCCAGGAACCCGTCCACCAGCCAGGCCAGGCACGCCAGGCTCTGCGGCCCGAAGCTGTAACGCGGTGTGGCGAAGGTGAGCAGCACCCACGGATGTTGCCGATACAGGGCCCAGTCGATTTCGGCGGCGATGCGGACCCGGTCGCGCCAGCTCCACCCCTGCCCCTCGGGGGGCGGATACGGATTGCGCCGGGCCACTTCGTCGGTCATCAGCGCGAGCAATTCGTCTTTGTTCGCGACGTGGCGATACAGCGACATGGCTCCCACGCCGAGCCGATCGGCGATGCGCCGCATGGACAGCGCGTCCAAGCCCTCGGCGTCGGCGAGCTCGATCGCGGTGTCGACAATGGCGGCGCGGTGCAGCATGCGTACACTGTACCCGGGCTCATGCGTACGACGTACGCGCCATGGAGAGGAAGTTCGGTGATGACACACGTGCGGCCGGCCAGGACCGAACCGGCCACGACGGGCTCGCGACGCGCTTGGCTGGGGCTCGCGGTTCTGCTGTTGCCGGTGCTGCTGGTGTCCATGGACATCTCGGTGCTGTTCCTCGCGCTGCCGACGCTCACCCTCGATCTGGACCCCTCCGCCGATCAGCAACTGTGGATCCTGGATATCTACGGCTTCCTGATCGCGGGCCTGCTGATCACCATGGGCAATCTCGGCGACCGGATCGGTCGGCGCAACATCTTGCTCACCGGCGCGGCGGTTTTCGGCATCGCGTCGGTGATCGCCGCGTTCGCCCCCACCGCCGGCGTGCTGATCGCGGCGCGGGCGCTGATGGGCATCGGCGGTGCGACCTTGCTGCCGTCCAGCCTGGCGCTGATCTCCAGCCTGTTCCCGGACGCGCGGGAGCGGGCCACCGCGATCGGCATCTGGACGGCGTTCTTCGCGGGCGGCTCGGCCGTCGGGCCGATCATCGGCGGCGCGCTGCTGCACCACTTCTGGTGGGGCTCGGTGTTTCTCATCAATCTTCCGGTGCTGCTGGTGCTGCTCGCCTTCGGCCCGTTCGTGTTGCCGGAACACCGAGCGGGGGTGCGGGAACCGCTGGATCTGCCGAGTGTCGCGTTGTCGATCGGCGGCATCCTGCCGGTGGTGTACGGGATCAAACACGCCGCCACCGAGGGCATCGATGCGCAAGCGGTCGTCGTCGCGCTGGTGGGCGCGGTGATCCTGACCGTGTTCGTGCGCAGGCAGCGGCAGCTGCGCGACCCTCTGCTCGATCTGCGGCTGTTCGCCAGGCCGCAGTTCTCGGTGGCCATCGGCGCCAGTCTCGCCGGCATGATGTCGCTGGCCGGTCTCAGCTATCTCACCAGCATCTATCTGCAGTCGGTGACCGGGCGCACGCCGCTGGCGGCGGCGCTGCTCGGCATTCCGATGGCGATCGCGGTTTTCGTCTGCTCGATGGGCGGCGCCCGAGTCGGACATCGTTTCGGCGCCCGCGCGACGTTCGTGTTCGCGCTGCTCGCCTCCGCCGCGGGCAACCTGATGCTGCTCGGTGTGGGCGCGCACGACGGACTCGGCTGGTACCTGGCCGGTTCCACGATCGCAGGCATCGGATACGGCCTCGCCTTCACGCTGGTGTCCGAGGTCTCGGTGTCGTCGGTGCCGCCGGAGCGGGCCGGGTCGGCGGTGGGCATCTCGGAGACCAGCTTCGAACTCGGCAATGCGCTCGGCCTGGCGCTGCTCGGTTCGCTCGCGGCGCTGATCTTCCGGTCCGGGGGTGACTACGCGGCGACGCTCGGCGAGACCATTCAGCACGCGGGCGCGAACGCGGCGCTGGTCGAGGCGGCGCGCGAATCCTTCGTCGACGGCATGCACGTCGCGGTGGCCGTCGGCGCGACCGTGCTCACGGCGATGGCGCTGATCGCGCGCTTCGCCGCTCCGCGTCCGAGTTGAGCCGCGCGGCCGGGATCAGTGGCCGAAGACGGAGGTCACTATCTCGGCTGCCCAGCGGTTCATCGGCCGGACGACCGCGCCGTGCACCCAGCGGACCGGACGCACCACCAAGGCGAGCCAGACGACGGCCGAAGCGCCGAACACCGGGCGCAACACGTAGCGGTACAGCGCCCGGCACGGCAGCACGACGAGCACACCGACGACGAGGGTCGCCACGCGCCACCCGTAGCGCGCGGTCGCGCGCACCGCGTTCCAGAGCGGGCGCAGCACCCAACGCCACAACTGCGACAGCGGCCAGACGATGAGCCACTCGAGGGTGCGGTGGCATACCCACGCGACGGCATATGCGATCGGATACACGACCCAGCGCAGCAACCACGCCCCCACGGGACGAATCACCGTGCGCCACAGAAAAATTTCTACCGCGCGCCGCAGCGGTCGCAGCAGGTATTCCAGCAGCAGCGACAGCATCGGTGTGAGCACCGAGCCCCACAGCAGATGCTGCACCACCCAGCCCCACAGGAAATCCTTCGCGACTATCCACGCGGGCCGCAGCACCCAGTGCCAGATCAGCTCGGCTGCCGGAACCAGCAGGTAGCGTGCGACGAAGACGAGCGCCGCTCCGATCGCGCGACCGAGGAAGGCAATGCCCTCCCACAGCAGACGGATCGGAACCAGCACCACGATCGCGATCCCGCGCGCGATCCACTGTGCGATCGAGACCTGTGCGTCCGGCGTCGACACCTCGTTCCCCCTCGTCGAATGCACCGGGCGAAGCCGCGGTGAGAAAGTCTGTGCGCCGGCTACATTCGACCACGCGAACGCCGCCGGGCGCGTGAGTAGAAATGCTCGAGTGGCGCGTCGGCGCGCCTCCCACGAATCGAACGGCGTTCGTGATAATATTAAATGTCATGTTTTCGCATGACATCCCCCTCGCCGATGGCGCTTCAGCACCCGGCATCGAAGCGGTCCAGACTTTCCTCCGCCGCTACGACGACAGTGTTGCCGCCTCCGACTTCGATGCCCTGCCAGGCTATTTCGATCCGCAGATCCTGGTGGTCACGCCCACGACGAGCCGGTGCGTCACCCGCGCGGAATTCATCGCGGGCGCTCGCGCCCGTGCCCGCGGGCTCGCCGCTGCGCGCGCGACGCTGGCCGCCCAGTCCACCATCGCACTCGGCGGGCACTGCTGGCTCAGTTCGGCGCACTGGACGATGAGCATCGGCGACGCGCCCGCCCTCGACCTCTACAGCGATTTCCTGGTCCGGCGCGCCGACGGCGAGCTGAGTATCTCCGCCTACCTCACCCGCCAGGACCTGCCGCAACTCGTGCGGGACCGCTCCGGCGCGCACTGATGCGGCGAACTCGCCGGTGGGCACGGTGATCGACGCCTACAGTCGAAGTCGTGGACCACGCCCCGGCTTCGAACAACGCCAGGCCGATCGCCGAACGGGTGGCGACACGGCTGCTGTATCCCACGTCGCGTCCGCGCGAACAGGCGCTGCGCGCCGCGGTCGACGGAAAGAACGTGCTGGTCACCGGGGCATCGCACGGCATAGGCAAGGCCAGTGCGCGCAAGCTGGCCGGTGCGGGCGCGACCGTCGCGCTCGTCGCCCGCTCCGGCGGCGAACTCGAGCGGCTGGCCGCGGAGATCACCGCCGCGGGCGGCGTCGCGCACAGCTACCCGACCGATCTCACGGACATGGGCGCGGTCGAACGGCTCGGCCACCGCCTACTCGACGAGCACGGCCACCTCGACGTGGTGATCAACAACGCGGGCAAGTCGATCCGCCGCCCGATCGACGAGTCCTACGACCGCTTCCACGATTTCACCCGCACCATCGATGTCAACTACCTCGGTCCGGTGCGCTTGCTGCTCACGCTGCTGCCCGCCATGCGCGCCCGCGGACGAGGCCACCTCGTCAACGTATCCACGTGGGGCGTGCGCATGCCGCCCGCGCCGCGCTGGGCCGCCTACGGAGCGTCCAAATCCGCCTTCGACGTCTGGTTGCGCAGTGTCGCGGCCGAGGTGTCCGGCGACGGTGTCACCGCCACCTCGATCTACCTGCCGCTCGTGCACACCAGGATGAGCGCGCCCACCGACTTCAGCCGGGTCCCCGGCCTGACCGTGGCCGAGGCAGCCGACCTGGTCTGCCACGCGGTGACCGCGAAGCCGCGCGAAATCGCACCGTGGTGGTCGGCCCCCGTGCAGGCGTGGACCGACCTGACCCGCGGCCGCGCCCAGCGTTTCATGGAACGCGCCTTCCGCCGCTGACCGGAACATCCGGGAAACGACCACGACTTCCGCACGACACACCGGGACATAGGATCGACGGATGCGCGAATCCGCTCCGATCGCTCCGGCCGGTCTCACGACGGTGCTCGCGCTCGCCGACTCGCGGCTGCCGATCGGCGGGCACGTGCACTCCGGCGGGGTGGAAGAAGCCGTCGCCTCCGGCCTGGTCCGCGACGTCGCGACGGTGGAGCTGTATCTGCGCCGCCGCGTCCTGACCTCGGCGCTGGTGGCCGCGTCGCTCGCGGCGGCGGTGTGCGCGGGGGAACTGGAGCCGGCGCGGGCGGAGGCGGAAGCCGATGCGCGCACGCCCGCGCCAGCGGCGCGGGCGGCCTCCCGCGCCCAGGGGCGCGGTCTGGCGCGCCTGGCGAAACAGCTGTGGCCGGGACACGATTGGTCGCCGCTCGGCACGACACCGCATCTGTCCACGGTCTTCGGAATGGTCGGCCCGGCCGCCGCGGTGCAGCCCGGGGAGATCGCCGGTGTGGTGGTCTACACGACCCTCACCGGCGCCGCCACCGCGGCCCAGCGTCTGCTGGCCCTCGATCCCGCCGCGATCGCCGCGTGCACGGTCCGGCTGGCCGGCCTGTGCGACCGCGTCGCCGCCGAGGCCGTGACCGGCCTGGCCGCGATGTCCGACCCGCTGCAGGACGTGCTCGCCGAGCGCCACCGGCAGCGGGACATGCCCCTGTTCGCGAGCTGACGCCCCGGAAGAAGGAGACCGCGCCATGCCCCCGCATCTGATCGACGGTGAGCCGCACGACCACGGTCACGACCGGCCGAAACGGGCCCGCACGCCCGGGGAGGCCCTGCGCATCGGCATCGGCGGCCCGGTCGGTTCGGGCAAGACCGCGCTGGTGGCGGCGCTGTGCAGGCAGTTGCGCGACGAGCTGTCGCTGGCGGTGCTGACCAACGACATCTACACCACAGAGGACGCCGACTTCCTGCGCAGGCACGCGGTCCTGCCGGACGAGCGGATCGCCGCCGTGCAGACCGGCGGGTGTCCGCACACCGCCATCCGGGACGACATCACCGCCAACCTCGACGCCATCGATGATTTGGTCGCCGCCAATCCGCCGCTGGATCTGATCCTGGTGGAATCCGGCGGCGACAATCTGACCGCGACCTTCTCCTCGGGCCTGATCGACGTGCAGATCTTCGTGGTGGACGTGGCGGGCGGCGACAAGGTGCCGCGCAAAGGCGGTCCCGGCGTGACGTTCTCGGATCTGCTGGTGGTCAACAAGACGGATCTGGCTGCGCTGGTCGGCGCGGACCTGGGCGTGATGGAGCGCGACGCGGCGCGGGTGCGTGCGAACCGGCCGACGGTGCTCGTCTCGCTCACCGAGGACCCCGCGGCGACGCCCGTGCTGGCCTGGGTGCGCGAGCGATTGCGCGAGGTCGCCGAGCAGGACCGGGCGGGCGCCGGCGAATCCGCCGCCGCGCACTGAGTTCCGCCGGTGCGCACCGAGTTACGCATCGTCGCTCGTCCAGGGGTTCTTCCGGAGATCCACGCGAGCGGCGGGTTGTCGGCCCGCCGCACCGGCCCGCGCACGGTCCACCTCATCGGCACTGCCGCCACGCCGCTGGGCGGCGACGAACTCGACATCGTGATCGTGGTCGCGGCGGGCGCCGAACTGGTGGTGCGCTCGGTCGCGGCCACGCTGGCGCTACCCGGCCGGGCGACGCCGCTGTCGTCCGGGCGCTGGCAGCTGGAGGTCGGCAGCGGGGGAGTGCTGGATTTCGATCCCGAGCCGATGATCGTCGCGGGCGGCGCTCGGCACCAGACGGTCACCACAATCCGCCTGGATGCCGGAGCCCGGCTGCGGATGCGTGAGCGCGTTCAGCTCGGACGCACGGGCGAGGACGGCGGGCAGTGGCGAGGAGATCTGATCGCCGACGTCGACGACATGCCCCTACTGCGCCACCGGCTGGCGCTGGGCGCGGGCACGCCGGCCGATGACGCGCTGTCCGCGCCGCGTGCTTTGGAGAGCGAACTCGTCTACCCGGACGAATGCACGGCGGCGACTGCCGATTTGCGGGAGAGCCGGTTGCCGCTGGCAGCGGGCGGCAGTTTGTTCACCCGCACCGGATCGGTGCTGCGGGTGTCGGGCGTGGAACGCGCCGAGGTGAAGGGCTGATCAACGGCGATCGGAAGTGCCGCCGTGGTGCGCTCGCATCCGGGGCGGCCTGTCGGGACCGCTCCCGTGCCGTATGTGGGATTCGTTCCATTCAGGTGTAATTCGACCGAGGCTTGGAGAAAGAAAGGGTGGGAGCTCGACAGCGTCGTCGGGTTCCCACCCTTTCGGCTCGCCTCGCGGAAACGTCATCCGGTCAGCCGTTGGCCGTGTCCGCGGCCTCCGTTGCCGTCTCGGCCGGGGCCGGGGCGACCGGTTCCGGTGCGCTGAGCGCCCGCGGCGGCGCGCTGAGCGCGTGCACCGCTCCGAGTCCCGCGCCGATGCCCGCGCCGATGGCGGACAGCGGGGCGGCCATCAGCGCCGCACCGTAGGCGGCCCCGATCGGGCCTGCGGCCAGGCCGATCGGCGCGAACGGCAGACCGATGGCCAAGGCGAGACCGCCGCCGACGGCCGCACCGAACAGGGCGAACGGGCTGGCGAACACGAAGCCCGCCGCCGCGCCGATCGCGGCGGCGCCCATGGTCTGACCGGCGACGCGGTCGGATCGCGTGCGCTCCATCCCGATCGAATCGAAGAACGTCGCCATATTCGCTTCGGCCATCGCGGCGGTGTCGTTGATCTGGATCGCCTGCTCCCGGTAGAGCCACTCCGGCGCGTCGACCTGCACGTCGCCGAAGCGCAATTTGCCGGAAGGCGGCGCGATCGGCGGCACGGGGGCCACCGGGACCGGCGCGTGCAGCCCTACCAGCGGAGCCAGATACTGGTGATCGGGCAGTGGACGTGCCCATTGCAACGAACTCAGCACGTCGTCGGGGATCCGCAGACCCTCGTACGGGCGCACGTTCGGCGCCTCGGCCGCGGGCCACTGGGCCGGTTCGGAATCCGTCCTGGTCACCGGAACCGGTAGATCGGGCTCGGCGTTCGCCGTCCCGGTTCCCACCAGCGCCAGCACGAGAGGAACCGTCCCCACGGCGACCAGGGAGCCCAGTTTCGCCCGGTGCGGCCTGGGTGCTCGGTGCTTGCCTGTGCCCATAGATCACCTTTCATCCGAAGGAGACGTCGACGCCTCACATTCGGATCCGCTGGGCGACCTGGATTGGTCGAACGCGCGACGACGGCGCGATCAGCCCGCTTTCGCGTCGGTGTGCGCCTTGTCCACCGCGACCCTGCTGTTGGTGGACGCGCCGAGGGCGGCGGCGAGTTGTTCGGCGTCTTCGTCGTCGCCGTTGCTGATCGCCTCCAGGGCCAATCGGGCGAACACCCACTGCTCGGTGGCGGCCATCTGCCCGCGGCTGCGGCCGAGGAAGGTGACGAACCACTGGATCACGGTGACGATCCGGCTGCGGTAGCCGACCAGGTAGTACAGGTGCAGCGCCAGCCAGGCCAGCCACGCGATGAACCCGCCGAACTCCAGCTTGCCCACCTGGCACACGGCGCTGAACCGCGAGATCGTGGCCATGCTGCCCTTGTTGAAGTACTTGAACGGCTTGCGCTCCTGCGGCGTCTGGCCTTTCAGCCCGGCTTTGATCTGCCGGGCGGCATAGGTCGCGCCCTGGATGGCGCCCTGCGCCTGCCCCGGTACGTTCGGCACCGACATCAGGTCGCCGACCACGAAGACGTTCGGGTGGCCTTTGACGGTCAGGTCCGGCTCGACCACGACCCGGCCCGCGCGGTCGACCTCGGTGCCGTCGGACTGGTCGGCGATCAGCTTGCCCAGCGGGCTGGCCTGCACGCCCGCCGACCACACCTTGCACGCCGACTCGATGCGGCGGACCGTGCCGTCGGAGTCCTTCACCGTGACGCCGAACGCGTCGACATCGATCACCATGGCGTTGAGCTGGATCTCCACGCCCATCTTCTCCAGGCGCCGTTGGGCCTTGCCGCCGAGCTTGGGACCCATGGGGCCGAGCACCGCGCCCGCGCCCTCGATGAGCACGACCCTGGCGTCGCGCGGATCGATGTTGTGGAAGGTGCCCTCCAGCGTGCGGTCGGACAGCTCGGCGATCTGCCCGGCCAGCTCCACGCCGGTCGGGCCCGCGCCGACGATGACGAAGGTGAGCAACCGGTCGCGCTCCTCCTGGGTGGTCGCGAGTTCGGCCTGCTCGAAGGCGCCGAGAATGCGGCCGCGTAGCTCCAGCGCGTCGTCGATGGTCTTCATGCCCGGCGCGTAGGTGGCGAAGCGGTCGTTGCCGAAATAGGACTGCTGCGCGCCGGTCGCGACGATCAGGCTGTCGAACGGGGTGACCGTGTCCTGGTCGAGCAGGCGGGAGGTCACCGTGTTGGCGGTCAGGTCGATGTCGGTGACCTCACCGAGCAGCACCTGCGCGTTCTTCTGCTTGCGCAGCACCAGCCGGGTGGCCGGCGCGATCTCGCCGACCGAAAGGATGCCGGTGGCGACCTGGTAGAGCAGCGGCTGGAACAGATGGGTCGAGGTCTTCGAGATCAGCGTGACGTCGACATCGGCGCGCTTGAGGTGCTTGGTGCCGAACAGGCCGCCGAAGCCCGAGCCGATCACCACCACCCGGTGCCGGCCGTTCTCGACAGTCTGAGTGCTCATCGTCCTGCTCCTCGATGGACCTTGGGGGTCGTCCCCGGCGGCGATTCCTGACAGCTAAACCGTAGCCGCCGCGCCGGGCACCGTCACGGCGAGATCCCCGTTCCTGGCGTGTTGCGGTGCGAAGTCGCACCGCCGCCGGGCCGGGTAGGGGAGGATCGACCCGAGCGAACCGGCCGGGTGGACGAGGTCGGGAGCCTACGATGGTAACTGTCGCTCAGGGAGGATTGCCATGGTCGCCGGTGACCGTGCGATCGGCCGGAAGCCCAGCGTGCAGGCCGAATCGGAGAACATCGCGCTGATCGAGGTACCGCACGGCCATCTGATCGACCGGGCGCTGGGATTGCTGCCGGAACGGCGCCAGGTGCTGGCCACCCCGCCGCTGGGCAGCGGCACCGTCCCGGTGCGCGGCGATGCCGGGCTGCCCTACCTGGGCCGGGCGTTGCACTACATGCGCTGGGGCCCAGCGGAGATGATGGAGCGCTACCGCAGGTACGGACCCGTCTCGCTGAACACCTCGCTGGGCGTCGACCGGGTGCTGGTCGCGGGACCGGAGGCGCTCGAAGAAGTGCTCGGGCACCGGCGCCGCGACTTCGGCCAGGGCTGGGACTATTTCATCGGCCGGTTCTTCCGGCGCGGCCTGCTGCTGCTGGAATTCGACGAGCACAAATTCCACCGCAAGATCATGCAGCAGGCGTTCACCAGAGACCGGCTGGAAGCCCACTTGGCGGCGCTGACACCGGTGGTACGCGACACCATCGCACACTGGGTGCCGCCGGAGCGCGACGCCGAACGCACGGTGCGGCTGTATCCGACGATCAAGGAATTGACCCTCGAGATCGCGGGCGAGACGTTCATGGCCGCCGACGTCGGCCCCCGGCGCAGGCAACTGATCGACGCGTTCGTCGACTGCACGCACGCGGGGCTGGCGATCATCCGGCATCCGGTGCCTGGCGGCAACTGGCGCGCCGGGCTGCGCGGCAGGAGAGTGCTCGAGGACTACTTCACCGCGATGCTTCCGGACAAACGCCGCGTCGAGACGGCTGACTTCTTCTCCGGGTTGTGCCACGCGCGCAGCGAGGACGGCGGAGTCTTCGGGGACGCGGACGTGGTCAACCACATGATCTTCCTGATCATGGCGGCGCACGACACCACCACGACGACCGCGACGGCCGTCGCCTACTACCTGGGCAAGCACCCGGAGTGGCAACAGCGAGTGCGCGCCGAAGTGCTCGACATGGACGCCCGCCTCGGCGACGCCCCGCCCGCCATCGCGGACCTGGAAACGCTGCGCGACCTGGACCTGGTGGTCCGCGAAAGCCTGCGGCTGATGCCGCCGGTTCCCGGACTGTCGCGCCGTGCCGTGCGCGACACCGAGATCGCGGGCCACTACATTCCGGCCGGCGCCCCGGTGGACCTGGCCTACCAGGTGAACCACCTGCTGCCCGAACTGTGGACCCACCCAGAGCGCTTCGATCCGGAGCGATTCGGCGAACAGCGGCGCGAGGACAAATCGCACCGCCTCGCCTGGATGCCGTTCGGGGCGGGCGCGCACAAGTGCATCGGAATGCACTTCGGCACGTTCGAGGTGAAGACGGTGACCGCGGCACTGGTGCGTGAATACGAGTGGCGGATCCCCGAGAAATACCGCATGCCCTGGGGATTCACCACGATCCCCTTCCCCAGGGACGGTGCGCCGATGACGTTGCGCAGGCGCGCGGCCGCCTGAGCGGCCGTGCGGTCAGCGGCCCGCGAGCAGGATCTCCGCGAGCTTGGTGTCGGTCTCGGCGCCTTCGGTGTAGCCGCCCGCGTCACCCAGCGAACTCATGATGGCCAGGGTGTAGCGCTCGCCCGGTCCCGCGAAGCCCACCGAGTTGACCACCCAGCCGCCCTGCTCGGCCGACCAGCCGTTCTTCAGGCCGGGACGCATGCTCGCGCCCGCGCCCCAGACGCCCCAGTGCTGGTTGGAGTCCACCGCGCGCATCCGGTCGACGAGGTAGTTGCGGTCGTCGGGGTGCATGTGGTTGAGGACGTGGTCCATCAGGCGGTCGAGGTCGGCGGCGGTGCACTTCTGGAACGACCAGTCCGGGAACAGCGCGGTGTTGGTCGGCTGCGGGACCAGCGAGGTCATCCCGTTGGCGCGGAAGGCGTTGTTGAACGCCATCCGGTCGATGCCTGCGTACTTCGTCCACAGCAGGTCGGCGGCGCCGTCGTTCGAGGTCGCGAGCATTCCCTCCATCAGGCCGCGGTCCTCGGGCGTCAGGTTGATGGCGCCGACCCGCGCCCGGTTGAGCAGGTCCGCGGCGATCGCGAGCTTGATGGTGGAGGCGGTCCAGACCGCGTTCTCGGCGTTGGCGTTGGCGTAGACGCCGCCCGACACCCGGTCGCGCAGGACGTAGCCGGTGACACCGGGACGGCTGTTGAGGTAGGCGTCGGCCTTCGCGATGCGGCTGCTCAGATCGCAGTCGAAACCGGGCAGGCAGCCTTGGGTGTGCGCGAGCGGCGCCGCGCCCGCGATCGGGAGCGCGGTGGGCAGGCTCGGGGCGATGATCGCCGCGGCGGCGAGGACACAGGCGGAAGCGGCCACGCGGGGAACGGCCCGGGTGGCGGGGGACGGGTAACGCACGAGGGACCACGATCGCACATCACGAGTCCGGACGCACGTCTTGAGCTCGCATCCGGGGTGTGCTATGCCCGTTTCCGCCCCTTGCGCCGCAGCGGATTTCGCTCATCGCCCCCGGCCAGGCGGGTCAGCGGAAGGCCGCGCGCAGTTCCTCGACGGTGCGTCCGTTGAGCCGGTAGCAGTGCTCGAAGGCCTCGGTGTGGCGTTCCCGTGGCCAGGAATGCAGGACGACGGTGCGACCGTAGTGGCGCGAGTTGATCAGCTCCCAGCGGTCACCGATCCGGCGGACCGTGAATCCGCCTCTCGGGACCAGGGGAATCACCATCGCATCCATGAACGCGAACCAGCCTTTCGGTGCAGCTCTCTCGTTCCGCCCCGGTGCAAACTCTCCTCCCCGGTGCAGCACTGTCGCACATCGCCGTGACGGTTCCGGCGTGACACGGCGGAGTAATCCGTTCTGGTGTGGTCCATTTCACTGACCTCAGGATGGGGCGGTGCAGTTGCGCGTCGGTCGCTGCGCGTATAAACGTGCACGAAGTCCGAGGCAGGTGCTGCCGGACACCGGCGATCGAGAGGGCGCAGATGCCGCTGCACATCCACCGTGCCGAGCGCGCCGACGTCCTTGCCCGCGCGCTCGCCGGGGTGCTGGCGTCGCCGCAGGACGACCCGTTCGCCGCCGAGGTGGTCGCGGTGCCGGCGAAAGGCGTGGAGCGCTGGCTGGCCCAGACGCTGTCGGGGGTACTCGGCGCGGGCGGCGCGGCCGACGGCGTGTGCGCGAACATCGCCTTCCCCTCTCCCGCGGCGCTGGTCGCCGAGGCCCTGGCCGCGGCGAGCGGGGTGGCGCAGGCGGAGGATCCGTGGGCGCAGGAACGGGCGGTGTGGACGCTGCTGCGGGTGATCGACGCCTCGCTGTCCGAGCCGTGGTGCGCTGTACTCGCCAGGCATCTCGGCGCGCGGGACGCCGCGGGCGGCGAGCACCGCGCCGGACGGCGTTATGCGACCGCCGCTCAGCTCGCCGCGCTGTTCGACAGTTACGCCGCGCAGCGTCCCGCCCTGATCACCGAGTGGGCTGCGGGCCGGGACACCGACGGCGCGGGCGCCCCGATTCCCGACGACCTGCTCTGGCAGCCGATGCTGTGGCGTAGGCTGCGCGCCGAGATCGGGACGCCGAGCCCGGCCGAACGGCTCGACGCCGCCTGCGCGCGGCTGCGCGCACGGCCCGATCTGGTCGCGCTGCCGCCGCGGCTGTCGCTGTTCGGCGTGACCCGGCTGCCCAGCGACCAGCTCGCGGTGCTGTCGGCGCTGGCCGCTGGGCGCGAGGTTCACGTGTGGCTCGTGCATCCGAGTCCGGTCCTCTGGTCGGCTCTGAGCGAGCTGCCCGCTGCCCGGTCGCGCGCCGAGGATCGCAGCGCCACGGCGGTCGAGCATCCGCTCTCGGCGGGGCTGGCTCGCGACGTCCGGGAGTTGCAGCAGCGGTTGGCCGCGTCCGCCGCCGTCGGCTCCGACACCTACCATCCGCGCGCCGCGTCCGGCGACATCGCGACGGAGGACGATTCGCCCGCGACATTGCTGCGCGCGCTGCAACGCGGTATCCGGGACGACCGGTGGCCGCCCGCGCCGGGTGCGGCCCGCGCCGACGGCACCGTGCAGGTGCACGCGTGCCACGGCCCGGCGCGGCAGGTGGAGGTGCTGCGGGAATGCCTGCTGGGGTTGTTCGCGGCCGACGAGACGTTGCAGCCGCGTGACGTGCTGATCATGTGTCCGGAGGTGGAGGCGTACGCGCCGCTGGTGCGCGCGGCCTTCGGGCAGCGCACGCCGGGATCGCCGGAAGCGCAGAGCGATCCGGAGCACCCGGCGCATCTGCTGCGGGTGCGCCTTGCCGACCGGGGGCGCGGGGTGACCAATCCGCTGCTCGCGGTCATCGCGGTGCTGCTCGAGCTGGCCGACGGACGGGTGACGGTGACCCAGGTGCTCGATCTCGCCGCCGCCGAAACCGTCCGGCGCCGGTGCGGATTCGACGACGAGGACATCGAGCGACTGCGCGAGTGGGCGGCGGAATCCGGGGCCAGATGGGGCATCGGGCAGCGCCAGCGCCAAGCGTTCGGGCTCGCCGATTTCGCGCAGAACACGCTGAACAGCGCGGTGGACCGGATCCTGCTCGGGGTCACGGCGGGGGAGACCGCCGAGGACTGGCTGGATCTTGCGCTGCCTCTGGACGACGTGGACAGCAACGACGTCGATCTGGCCGGGCGTTTCGCGGAGTTCATCGATCGGCTCGCGGTGTGCCTGCGCGACCTGCGCGGCCCCCGGCCCGCGCACGAATGGGCGGCGGTGCTCGGCCGGGCACTGGATCTGCTGACCGACGTGCCCGAGGCGCAGGCGTGGGTGCGCACCGAGGCCAGGCAGGAACTCGCCGCCGCCACCGACCACGCGGGCGATGTGTCGTTGCGGCTGGCCGACGTCGGTGTGCTGCTGCGTTCGCGGCTGGCGGCGCGGCCGACGCGGGCCAACTTCCGCACCGGCGAGCTCACCGTCTGCACGATGGTGCCGATGCGGTCGGTGCCGCACCGCGTGGTGGTGCTGCTCGGGCTCGACGACGAGATGTTCCCGCGCGCGAGCGTCGCGGACGGAGACGATGTGCTCGCCCGCGAACCGCTGCTCGGCGAACGCGATCCGCGCAGCGAGGACCGGCAACTGCTGCTGGACGCGGTGCTCGCGGCCGGGGACACGCTGTTGGTCTTCCACACCGGCGCCGACCCGGTCAGCGGCGCACACCGCCCGCCCGCGATTCCGGTGGCCGAGTTGCTGGACGCGCTGCGGGCCCACGTCGGCGCCGAGGCGATGCGCGCGGTGGTGACGCGGCATCCGCTGCAATCCTTCGATCGCCGCAACTTCCGGGCCGAACATCCGTTCAGCTTCGACACCGTGGCCCTGGCCGGCGCGCACGCGGCCGACGGACCGGTGCGTCCGCGGCCCGCATTCCTGGCCGCGCCGCTGCCCGCCGCGCAGACGGCGGACGTCGCGCTGGCCGATCTGATCTCGTTCGCCGAGCACCCGGTGCGCGCGTTCCTGTGGCAGCGGCTCGGTCTGCGGGTCCCGGAGCACGACGAGGACATCGCCGACCGGCTGCCCATCGAACTCGACGGCCTGGCCAAGTGGGAGCTGGGCGAACGCCTGCTCGCGGCCCGCCTCACCGGCGCCGACCCGGCCGGGCTTCGGGCGGCGGAGTGGCGGCGCGGCACGCTGCCGCCGTTCGGATTCGGCGCCGCCGTGCTCGACGAGGTCGAACACACCGTGGACCGGTTGGTGCGCGCCGCGCAGGCGGACTACACGGGCCCGGCGCGCGCGGTGGACATCGCGGTCGACCTCGGGAACGGGCGGCGGCTCACCGGAACCGTGCCCGAGGTGCGCGGGGACACCCTGGTTCGCACCACCTTCTCCCGGCTGGCCCCCAAACACCGGATCGGGGCGTGGGTCTCGCTGCTGGCGCTGACCGTCACCGAGGACCGCCCATGGCGGGCGGTGAGCACCGGCCGCGGCCAGTTCGGGCGTCCCGCCTGGCGCTGCGAGCTCACCCCACCCGACGCGCCCGCCGCCATGGAGATCCTGCGCCAGCTGGTCGCGTTGCGCGACGCGGGTCTCACCGAACCGCTTCCCGTCGCGCCCACCGCCACCGCGGTCTACGCCGAACGCCGTTTCCGCGGCGCGAACACCGAGGACGCGATCGCGGCGGCGGAACGCGAATTCAACGGAGGGCCCAACGGCCCCGGGCCTTTCGGCGATCACACCGACCGCCATCTGCGCTACATCTGGGGTCCGGCGCCCCGGCTCGACGACCTCATGGCCGCGCCCGCCCCGGCGGGGGAACCCGGCGAGAGCACCCGCTTCGGCGCGCTGGCCCGGCGCATGTGGACGCCGTTGCTGGCCGCGGAAAGCCAGGGTCAGCCGTGATCGAGCGCGAGCAGGCCCGTTCGGAGCGCATCCGGGGTGGGTTCCGGTGCGAACGCGCGCGACACAGCGCCGCGGCGCGTGTCGGTCGCCGGGGCGCGACGGCGCGCGCGGCAGAATATCGGCTCGGACAGTCGCTTCGGGAGCACCGTCCGGCGTGGCCGGAC
This sequence comes from Nocardia implantans, assembly GCF_035544775.1. Lineage (NCBI taxonomy): Bacteria > Bacillati > Actinomycetota > Actinomycetes > Mycobacteriales > Nocardiaceae > Nocardia > Nocardia implantans. The sequence continues at coordinate 183,815 of NZ_JAYKYQ010000005.1, forward strand.
ACCCGGGCGACCGCGGAGCGCGGGACCACCGGCCGCACAGGAGGGAGGCACGCATGACCGTGCAGGAAACCTCCTTCCCTGCGGGCGCTTTCGACGCCGACGCGTTCGAACCGTACGGGCCGCTGCCCACCGGCACGACCGTGCTGGAGGCCAGCGCGGGCACCGGCAAGACGCACGCCATCGTCGGTCTGGCCGTGCGCTATGTCGCCGAGGCGGGGATCGAGGTGTCCCAATTGCTGCTGGTGACGTTCAGCCGCGCGGCGACGCAGGAACTGCGGGAGCGCACGCGGGACCGATTCGTCGCCGTCGCAGCCGGATTGGCCGATCCCGGCGCGGCCCGAGCGCACGCCGACGAACTGGTCCGCCATCTCGCGCAGGCCGACGAAGACGAGGTCCGGTCGCGGCGGCGACGGTTGCTGACCGCCCTGTCGGATTTCGACGCGGGCACCATCGCCACCACGCACAGCTTCTGCCAGCGCATGCTCGACGAACTCGGTCTCGCGGGCGAACACGACCCCGGCACCCGGCTGGTGGAAACCGTCGACGACCTGGTCGGCACCGTCGTCGACGATCTGTATCTGCACCGTTACGCGCGATCGCAACCGCCGTTCTCGGTGAAGGAGGCCCGCGCGCTCGCGCTGGCCGCGGTGCGCGACCGGCACGCGGCGCTGGCGCCCGACGGCGAGGCGGGCGAGCGGGTGGCGTTCGCGCAGGCCGTCCGCGCGGAGACCGAGCGCCGCAAGCGGCTGGCCGGGCTGCGCGACTTCGACGACCTGCTGGTGCTGCTGCACGACGTGCTCGCCGACCCGGAGCACGGCCCGCGCGCGTGCCTGCGGATCCGGGCGCGCTACCGCGTCGCGCTGGTGGACGAGTTCCAGGACACCGACCCGCTGCAATGGGACATCCTGCGCAGGTCGTTCCACGGGTATGCCACCTTGGTGCTGGTCGGCGATCCCAAACAGGCGATCTACGCCTTCCGCGGCGCGGAGGTGCTCAGTTACCTGGACGCGGTCGCGCACGCCGACGTCCGCAGAGAACTCACCACCAACTGGCGCAGCGACGCGGGGCTGCTCGCCGCGCTGGACCACCTGCACGGCGCGGCGGCCTTGGGGCACGAGCAGATCCGCGTCTATCCGGTCGCCCCGACCAGGCCGTGGTCGCGGTTGTCCGGACCCGGCGAACTCGTCACGCCGCTGCGGATCCGGTGCCTGCCGCGCACGGGAGCGGGGCCGCTGAACAAGTCCGGCTTCCCCGCCGTCGGCCGCATGCGGGCGAAGGTCGCCGACGATCTCGCCGCCGACATCGTGCGCCTGCTGGAATCCGGTGTTCTGCTGGACGGTAAAGCGGAAATGGTTGCCGCCGAGGGGGATTCGCTCCGAGTGAGCGACCCGGCGCGCAGGCAGATCGGGCCCGGCGACATCGCGGTGCTGGTGCGCACCCGCTCGCAGATCGACGTGGTGCGCGCCGCGCTGGATCGCGTCGGCGTCGCCTCCGTGCTCGCGGGCGGGGTCAGCGTCTTCGCGACCGAAAGCGCCACCGACTGGCTGTGGGTGCTGCGGGCGCTGGAACAGCCGCACCGCGGCGATCGGGTGCGGCTGGCCGCGTGCACACCGCTGCTCGGCGTGACCGCTGCCGAGATCGATAGCGGAGGAGCCGATCTGGTCGGCCGGGTCAGCGCCCAGTTGCGTGAGGCGGCGCGGCTGTTCGGCCGCGCGGGATTCGCGGCCGTGTTCGAGAAGATCGCGGCCGAAACCCGCTTGGCGCCGCGGCTGCTCGCCGTGGAGAACGGGGAGCGTCAGCTCACCGACCTGCGGCACCTCGCGCAGTTGCTCGACCAGGTCGCGCTCACCGAGGGACTGGGGCTGACCGCGCTGACCCGATGGCTGGCCGACCGGGTGCGCGATCCCGCCTCCGGCGCGGTCGCCGACCGCAGCCGCAGGCTCGACCGCGACGCCGCCGCCGTCCAGATCGCCACCGTCCACGCCAGCAAGGGACTCGAATTCCCGGTGGTGTACCTGCCGTTCGCGTGGGACAGCGCGAAGAATCCCTATCCGGCGACGTTGCTGTTCCACGCCGAGGACGGCGCGCGCGTGCTGGACGTGGGCGGCCCGGACGCGCCCGGCTACGCCGAACGCAAGGCGCGCGGCGAAGCCGAGGAGGCGGGCGAGGAACTGCGGCTGCTGTACGTCGCGCTGACCCGCGCCATGTGCCAGGTCGTCGCTTGGTGGGCGCCCGCGATCACCACCGCGGCTTCACCGCTGCACCGCATGGTCTTCGGGCGCTCCGATCGGGGCGCCGCCGTCGCCGCCCGAGCCGCGGTTCCCGCCGATGCCGTTGCCGCGCAATCCCTTTCGTCCTGGGCGCAGGAGGCGGGCGCGGCGATCTCGGTGACGGCGGTGGCCGGGACCGACGGTGTGGCGATCCGGCGGGCGCGCACGGCGCCCGCACCGGGAGCACTGGCCGCCGCACGTTTCGACCGGGTGCTGGACCAGCAGTGGCGGCGCACGTCGTACTCGGCGCTGACCGCCTCCGCGCACGGTCCGGCGGCGCCCGGATCCGACAGCGAGCCGGAGGACGCGCGCGGGCAGGGCGACGAGCCCGAGGGCACCTCCTCGATCGGCGCGGCGGAACCGGAGGCCGCTGGCGCGGCGTCGCTGATGAACGCGTTGCCCTATGGAGCGGAGTTCGGCACGTTGGTGCACGGCGTCCTGGAACGGATCGACACCGGTCGTCGCGATCTGGACGCCGAGGTGCGCGACCGGTGCCGCGATGCGGTGGCCGAGCTGATGGCGGAGCTGGATCCGGAATGCCTGGCCACCGCGCTGCTCGCGGTGCTGCGCACCCCGCTCGACGGTGGCTGTCTGGCCGATGTCGCCGCAGGCGACCGTCTCAGCGAACTCGAGTTCGAGTTGCCGCTGGCGGGCGGGGACCGCGTCGGCGCCACCGCGGCGACGCTGCGGCGCGTGGCGGAGTTGCTGCGCGAGCATCTTCCGGCGGACGACGACATGCTGCCCTACGCCGACCAGCTGGCGGCGCTGGAGGACATCCCGCTGCGCGGATACCTGACCGGCAGCATCGACGCCGTGCTCCGCGTCGCGGGCGGCGCGCATCCGCGCTTCGTCGTCGTGGACTACAAGACCAACCGGCTCGGCACCGGCGATCTCACCGTCGCGCACTACACCCGCGACCGGATGGCGGCGGAGATGCTGCGCTCCCACTATCCGCTGCAAGCGCTGCTGTATTCCGTCGCGCTGCACCGGTATCTGCGCTGGCGGCTGCCCGGCTACGACCCCGCTCGGCATCTCGGCGGGGTCCGGTACCTGTTCGTGCGCGGCATGATCGGACCGCGGACCCCCGCGGGTTGCGGCGTCTTCGACTGGCACCCGCCCGCCGATCTGGTGGTGGCGCTGTCGGCGCTGCTGGCGGGGGAGGCGGGGCGGTGACCTCGATCCAGGTGGCGCAGCGGGGAACCGGCCTGCTGCGCGTCTTCAACGAGGCCGGTGTGCTGTCGGCCGCGGACGTGCACGTGGCGCTGCGGCTGGGCAGGCTGGGCCGGGAATCGTCGGAGCCGGTGCTGTTCGCCGCGGCGCTGGCGGTGCGCGCGGTGCGCTCCGGATCGGTGTGCCTGGAACTGCACCGGATGCGGGAGATCGGCGTCGACGCCGACGAGACGTGGGACGCGGGCATCGATCCGGCGACGCTGCCGTGGCCCGACATCCCCGCCGTGGTCGCCGCGCTGCGGGTGAGCCCGCTGGTGCGCGGGGGACCTGCGGGTCCGTTGCGGCCGCTGCGCCTGGTCGAATCCCAGGGGGCGGGCGATTCCGGTCCGCTGCTCTACCTCGATCGGTACTACCGGCAGGAGCAGACGATCCGGCGGGTGCTCACCGAGCGATCCGCGCACCATCCGGTGGTCGATCCCGCGATCGTGCGCCGCGAACTGGACCGGTTGTTCGACGGGCCGTCGGCGACGGCGCCGGATCGCCAGCGTCTGGCCGCCGCGCTCGCCGCGACGCACTGGACCACCGTGGTCGCCGGTGGACCTGGCACCGGCAAGACCCACACCATCGCCAGGATCATCGCGTTGCTGGCCGCGCATCGCGAGGCGGAGCCGAAGCTGCCCGCGCTGCGCATCGCGCTGGCCGCGCCCACCGGGAAAGCGGCGGCACGCCTGCAGGAAGCCGTTCGCGAGCAAGCGGTTGCGCTGCGATTGCCGGAACTCACCGCCGCCACCCTGCACCGGTTGCTCGGCTGGCAGCGCGGTCGCAGCACCCGGTTCAAGTACCACGAGTTCAACCGGCTGCCCTACGACGTGATCGTGGTCGACGAGACCTCGATGGTCTCCTTGACCATGATGAGCAGGCTGCTGGCGGCGCTGCGCCCGGACACCCGCCTGGTGCTGGTGGGCGACCCGGACCAGCTCGCCTCGGTCGACGCGGGCGCGGTGCTCGCCGACCTGGTCGCCGGGCCCGTCGCCGCCACTCCGAATCCGGTGCTCGACGAGATCCTCGGCCCGGAGGCGACCGGCGAGCACGCCGAGGCGTTGACCGTGCTGGAGCGCACCCGCCTGCGGGGCGGCATCGTCCGGTTGACACGGGGCCGCAGGTTCGGCGGACGGATCGCCGAGCTGGCCGTCGCGGTGCGGGCGGGCGACGCCGACGCCGCGCTCGAGCTGTTGCGCGCGGGCGGTGACGAAGTGTCGCTGGGCGCGCCCGACGAGCTGACCGCGGTCCGCGCCGACGTGGTGGGGGCCGCGACCGCGGTCACCGCCGCCGCGCTCGACGGCGACGCGGCGGGCGCGCTGCACGCGCTGGAATCGCATCGCCTGCTGTGCGCGCACCGCCAGGGGCCGTTCGGTGTCGAGCGCTGGGACCGGATGGCCGCGGAATGGGCCGCCGTCGCGGGGGCGGGCCCCGATTCCCACCACGCGCCGTGGTACCCGGGACAACCGCTGCTGGTCACCGCGAACGATCACGAGGCGCGCATCTACAACGGCGACACCGGCGTCGTCGTGCGGATGCCCGACGGTTCGCTGCGCGCGGCGCTGCAACGCGGCAGCGAACCGTACCTGGTGCATCCGACGCAGTTCCCCGCCGTGGTGACCGTCTTCGCCATGACCATCCACCGCAGCCAGGGCAGCCAGTACGACACCGTCTCGGTCGTCCTGCCCGAGCCCGAATCCACCTTGCTCACCAGGGAATTGCTGTACACCGCGATCACCAGGGCGCGCCGCCACGTCCGCATCATCGGCACCGAGGAGTCCATCCGCGCCGGTATCGCGCGGCGGGTGCTGCGCGCCAGCGGGCTGTCGCGCCGGGAAGGACCGCGATGACCCTGCGCGGCGCCCGCCGCGTCTACCCTGGCGGTCCGCGCCGCCGCGCAGCCCCGGCCGCGTACGACGGGTCGTGTGCGCGGCCGAAAGCATCGGTCCGATGGGGACCCGCACGGTTCACCGACGACGTCGGGATCCGAGCGTGTCATGGTCGCGGTGCGGCGGTACGGCTGATGACACGGGGAATGTCGAGGGCAGCCAATTTGTCGGGGTTCCGGATGCCGTAGCCGTTGACGATCTTGTCGTCGGCGATTTCGAACACCAGCACCGCCTCCAGGTTGTCGCCGATATAACAGGCGAGTGCGGGCTGGCTGTTGCAGTTCACCGCATGAATCCGGACGTCAGGGTGTCGCCGCGCGTACCGGAAGACCGCCATGAGCACGGCGCCCACTCGCTCTGCGCCGACGAGGACCAGGTCTCGCAGCGCGGTCACCTTGCCGCCGCTGTCGGTGGTCCAGGTGATGTCCGGTGCGAGGATCGCCAGCAGGCCCTCCATGTCACCCGTGGTCGCGGCGGACATGAATCGTTCGGTGACCGCCGCGGTTCTCGTGGTGTCGACGGGACCGAACCGCTTGCGCCGCGCCTGGACGTGATTGCGGGCACGACGGGCCATCTGATGCACGGCGTCGACGGATTGACCCGTCGCCGCGACGATCTCGGCGTAGTCGAAGCCGAATACATCACGCAGAACGAATACCGCCCGCTCCGCGGGGGTGAGCGTTTCCAGCACCACCAGCATCCCCATCGATACCGACTCGGTGAGTACGACATCGGCGGAGGCGTCGCCGTCGGCGAGCAGTAGCGGTTCGGGCAACCACGGGCCGACGTACTCCTCGCGGCGACCGGCACTGACCCGCAACGCGTTGAGGGCCTGCCGGGTGACCAGTTGCGCCAGATACGACTTGGTGTCGCGGACAGTTGCCAGATCCACGTTCCTCCACCGCAGGTAGCTGTCCTGCAGCACATCGTCGGACTCGGTCGCGGAGCCGAGGATCTCGTACACGATGGTGAACAGCAGGGGTCGCAGATGCAGGAAACGCTCGGTGTGCTCGTCGACTCCGGTCACGGGTGCGACACCGCCTCCGGCTCGGTTCCCCGGATGTCCTTCCGCCTGCCGAGGCCCATGAAGGATGGGATGGCGCCCGGCTTGCGGGCCTCCTTGCGAATGGTTCCCACCGGACCCGCCAGACCCACCTTCTCCTTGATCAAGCCCGCCACACGCCCGCTGATGTGCAGATTCACCGGAGTGTCGTCGCGACGGCTGAACTGCATCGCACCGGCGCGGCTGCCCAACCCCACAGTGCTGGCCACGAAAGCCACATCCAGCACGGCGGGCTCGGCGCCCGCGATGCGGGCCAGCACGTTGTCCGCGGCTTGGGCGCCCAGAGGTTGTGCGGCGTAGCAGCTCATCCGCAGCGGGCGGCCCGAGGGGGCGGCCGCGTCACCCGCGGCGACGATTCGGTCGTCATCGATGCTGGTCAACGTCTCGTCGGTCAGCAGGCGGCCCAGCGCGTCGGTGCGCAGGCCACTACGTGAAGCCAGATCGGGCACACCGAACCCGGCGGCCCAGATCGTGACCGCGCTGGGCAGCGTACTGCCATCGGACAGCACCACGGCATCGCGCCGCACCTCGGCTACCCTCGCGTTCTCCAGCACATCGACTCCGTTCCCGGCCAGCCACTTCCCGACCGACCGCCGAGCCGGGTCCGAGAAGCTCGCCGCCAACCTACCTCCGCACACCAATGTGACGGTATGGCCTTGCTCGACCAGTTCGGCGGCCGTCTCGATTCCGGTGAGCCCAGCGCCGACGACGACGATCGGCTGATCCGCGGGCACTTTCCCGATCGCTTCGCGCAGCCGCTGCGCGTGCTCCCATTCGGCGATGGGATAGCCGTACTCCGCCGCACCGGGAATCGATGCCGGCATCGCCGCGGTACTACCGACCGCGTAAACGAGGTAGTCGTAGTCCAATTCACGACCGGAGCCCAGCTCCACGGTGCGGGTGGCCGTATCGATACGGAGAGCGCGGTCGACGACCAGCCGCACGCCCGCGCCGAGCAGTGTGTCGTAGCCGATGGCGGCCGCGTGGGTGCCGGCCACGAACTGATGCAGCCGCATCCGCTCGATGAACTCCGGCCGCGGGTTGACCAGCGTGATCTCGACGTCAGGACGCAGCCGCAGCCGATTGGCAGCTACGGAACCGGCGTATCCGCCGCCGAGAACGACAACCTTGGTGATGGCGTTGAAATCAGTCATGCCATCGAGACACGCGCCGGCGCTCAGATCCGACATGAAGTGGCGCAAGTCACATTCATCCACCTCGGCTTCGCTCGTCCGGCCCGGTACAGGCGAACGCGGCCAGCAGGGCAGCTCCTGAACCGGGCAGCCCTGCGATGTGCTGATGCCGGCTACCGCTCGAGTACAGCGTGCGCGCCCGGGCGGCGTTCCGAAGCGAAGCCGGCGCCCGGTTCGCGAAGTTCTCAGCGCAGAACCGATTCGAACAAAGGCCAGCTGTTGTGCAGGTCCTGCTGCCAGTAGCCCCAGGAGTGGGTGCCGCTGGCGCGCAGATCGAAGGTGGCGGGGACGCCGAGTTCCTGGAAGCGGTCGCGCAGGGCACGGGTGCAGCGGTCCGAGACGGCTTCGAGCATGCCGCCGATGGCCAGCTGGTCCACCAGCTTGGTGGCGTTGCCGTCGATCCCCGTGCTGTGCGGCTGGTCCAGCGGGCCGGCCTGCCCGTTGCCTGCGGCCACGTAGATCGTCGTGCCCCGCAGCCGATCGGCGTGCACGTAAGGATCGTTGGCCGTCCAGGCCGGATCACCCGGCGGTCCCCACATGTTCGACACCGTGCCGCCCTCGGCGGTCACGATCGTGGCCACCATGGCCTGCCCGGCGGGATCGCTGGTGCGCACGCAGCCGCTGTAGGAGCCGATGGCCTTGTACAAACCCGGTGCGGCCATGGCCAGCTGGAAGACCGAAGTGCCCGTCATCGAGACTCCGGCGATGGCGTTGGCGCCGCTTCCACCGAAGGTGGCGTCGATCTGCGAGGGCAGCTCACGGGTGAGGAACGTGGTCCAGCGCTGGCGGCCCAGGACCGGATCGTCGGCGCGCCAGTCGGTGAAATAGCTGCCCGCGCCACCGACCGGCACCACCACGGTCACCTGCTGGTCGGCGAAGAACCGGTCGATGTCGGTCCGGTCGGTCCAGCCGTCGCCGCCGGTGCCGCCGTCGATGCCGTTGAGCAGGTACAGCACCGGAGCGGGGCGGGACGGGTCCGGGCGGGGCAGCACGACGACCGACACCGGTGCGGCCATCGCGGGGGAGAAGACGGTCAATTCGACGGCGCGCCCGTGCGCACGGGTCATCGGGGCAGGCTCGGCGCTCGCGGGGCTGCCGGAGCACATCAGCATCGACAGCGCCAAGATGCCTGCGCGCCAGGCGGTTCCGCGCGAGCTGCGGCACGGTCGACGGGACGCCATGCGCTCGACGCTAGGTTTCGCCGCACCGGGACCGCAATGGCCGCACGCCCGATTTGGGAAATCCGGCAAATGGCCGCCGCAGGGAATTGGTATCGCACACAGAATCGCCGGAAAATCCGGCGACCTGTCCACCCGATGTTGTTGACTGCGAATTCGAGCCCTCCTACCCGGGGCCAGGAGTCGACATGCCCGCATATTCGCATCGAACAGGCGCGGTGATCGCCGCGGTCCTCATTTTGTCCTACGCGTTGATCGGCGCACAGCCGGTCCGTGCCGATCCACCGCAATCGGTCGCGGCGGCGGACGGCTCACGCATAGTGGAAACCCGGCTCGAATCCGACCGGCAATCCGAACTCGAGGTGTATTCGGCCGCGATGAACAGCACCACCCGGATTCATGTGCTGCGCGCGGCCGATCCGGACCTGCCCGCGCCGACCTTCTATCTGCTCAACGGCGCCGACGGCGGATCGGAGGGGAATTGGCTCGACGGCGCCGATCTGGTCGATTTCTTCCGTGACAAGCAGGTGAACGTGGTCATCCCGTTCGGCGGCGCGGGCAGCTATTTCACCGACTGGCGCAGCGACGACCCCGTCCTCGGCAGGCAGCGCTGGTCCACCTTCCTGACCAAGGAGCTGCCGCCGCTGATCGACGCCACGTTCAACGGCACCGGGACGAACGCCATCGCGGGCATCTCGATGGCGGGCACCTCGGTGTTCCAGCTGGCCATGGCGGCACCGGGTTTGTACAAGGCCATCGGTTCCTACAGCGGTTGCGTGCGCACCAGCGATCCCGCCGGTCAGGCGGTGGTTCAGGCGGTGGTCACCCAGCAGCGCGGCACGGTGTCGAACATGTGGGGGCCGCCGACCGACCCCGCGTGGCGCGCCAACGATCCCTACCTGCACGCCGAACGGCTGCGCGGCACCGCCATCTACGTCTCCACGGGAACCGGGCTGCCCGGACCGATCGACAACCTCGACGGCGCGCGTGGCGACTTCACGCAACTGCTCTACCAACTGGTGATCGGGGCGCCGCTGGAGGCGGTGGCGAACCTGTGCACGCACCAGTTGCAGGACCGGCTGCGCCAGTTGGGTGTCGCGGCGACCTTCGATTTCCGGCCGAACGGCACCCACTCCTGGGGCTATTGGCATCAGGATCTGCACAATTCGTGGCCGATGATGGAAGCGGCGCTGCGATGACCCGCAAAGAGGCCGCGGTGGCGCTCGGATCGTTCGGGGCCTGCCTGATCTCGGTGTTCATGCAGATGATCGACGTGACGATCGTCAACACCGCCCTGCCGGTCGTCACCGCCGAGTTGCGGGCGTCGCGGTCGGAGCAGCTGTGGGTGGTCGCCGGATACTCGCTGGCCTTCGCCTGCGTGCTGCTCACCGCCGCTCGCGTCGGCGCGATCGTCGGACGCAGGCGGATGTTCCTGTGGTCGGCGGTGGCCTTCACGGCGGCCTCGGTGTGGTGCGGGATGTCCACCGCCGCTACGGAACTGGTGCTCGCGCGGATCGTTCAGGGTGTGGCTGGCGCGGGCATGGCGGCACAGACCATCGCCATCATCACCGCGAGTTTCCGCCGCGAGCACCATCAGTACGCCTTCGCCGTGTACGGCGCCACAGCGGGTTTCGCCGGGATGCTCGGCCCGATCCTGGGCGGCGCGCTGATCACCGTGGACCCGTTCGGGCTCGGCTGGCACGCGATCTTCCTGATGAATCTGCCGCTGGGCGTGGTGGCGATCGCGCTGGCCGCGAGCTACCTGCGGCCGGGCCCGGCGACGGATCGGGAACCACTGGATCCGCGCGGCGCCGTGGTGGCCACCGCGGCGCTGTTCGGTCTGCTGTTCGCCTTGTCCGACAGCCAGCAGGCGGGCTGGCGCCCGGTGCACGGGGTGTACATCGCCGCCGCGGTGGTGCTGGGCGCGGTGTTCGTGGCACACGAGCGCGCGACGCGCCGCCGCGGCGGTCGGGCGCTGGTGCGGCTCGACCTGTTCGCCGACCGGGGCTTCGCCGTCGGATCGGCCCTGGTCGCGATCTTCTTCGGGCTGTTCACCGCGTTCGTGTTCACCGTATCGATCCTGTTGCAGGACGTGCTGCGGTTCTCCGCGCTGCGCACCGGCGTCGCGATGACGCCGTTCGCGCTCGGCGCGGGCGCGGGTGCGGTGCTGTCGCCGTTGCTGGTTCGGCGCTGGGGAAATCTGGCGCTGTCGGCAGGGATCGCGCTGTTCGGCGGATGCGTCGCGGTGGGAGTGGGCTACCTGTATGTGGGTGACGGCGCTGTCAACCTCCCGCTGGTACTTGGGCCGACGTTTCTCGCGGGGTTCGGCGTCGGCGTGTTCGGCGTGCCGCTGCAGCCGCTGATGCTGGCGGAGTTGGACGATCGGGCCATGGGCGAGGCCTCTGGCGTGCTCCCCACCATCGAGCAGATCGGCAATTCGGTCGGACTGGCGGTGCTCAGCGCGCTGTTCTTCCGCGCGCACACGCTCTCGGGCAGCATGGTCATGCTCGCGGCCATCGCCGCCGCGGCTTTCGGCCTCGCCGTGCTCACGCGGGCCTTGCCGGACCGCGCGCGGGCGGCTACGAGTCCGTTCAGCTGGTCGATCGCGGGCTGACCCCAGCTACGCGATTCCGCCCGGCGCCCCACCCGATCATCGCCCGATCGCGAAGTTCTCCTTCTCAGTGGTGCGTGGGCGCCGGCACTGCCGCCGAAGACGGCGCGATGCCCGCGCGCAGCGTCCATGGCTCGGCCGAACACAAAACCTCCGCCGAGGCTAGGCGCGCTCGGAGCCGTGGACGGCTTCGGTGCGGGTCTCCGGTTCGCTAGAGGTCCCGTCCGGCCCGCCGCGCTGGACGACGCGCCGCAGCCAGGAAGGCGCCCACCAGCAGGCGTCGCCGAGCAGGCGCATGGTGGCGGGCACCAGCAGCATGCGCAGGATCGTCGCGTCGATGAACAGCGCCGCGACCATGCCGTAGGCGATGTACTGCATCATGACCAGATCCGACCAGGCGAACGCCCCGGTGACCACCAGCAGGATCAGGGCGGCGGCGGTGATGATCCAGCCCGTGCGCGCGATGCCGGTGCGCACCGCCTCGGTGGTCGTCGCGCCCGCCGCCCGTGCCTCCACGATGCGGGCGAGCAGGAATATCTCGTAGTCGGTCGACAGCCCGTAGATCACGGCGACGATCAGCACCAGCACCAGCGCCATGATCGGCTGCGGGGTGAATTCCAGCAGGTCAGCGCCGTGGCCCTGGACGAAGATCCAGGTCAGGATGCCGAGTGTGGAGCCGAGCCCGAGCAGATTCAGCAGCGCGGCCTTGAGCGGCAGCACCAGGGAGCCGAAGGCGAGCACCATCAGCACGGTGGTGACGAGGAAGACCAGCGCGATCATCAGCGGCATCCGGCGCAGCAGCGCGTCGACGCTGTCGCGCTGGACCGCGGGCTGCCCGCCCACCAGCACGGTCGTTCCCTTCGGCACCGGCATGGAACGCAGATAGTCGATGGTCGCGTTCGCCTCGTGCGCGTCCCGCAGCACGGTCGAGGTGGTGAAGACGCTCGGATGCGCCGGTCCCTGCACCGCGCGCGGGAACGGCGCGATGAGTCCGGGAGCCAGGCCCGCCCGCGCGACCACCCCGTCGATATCGGCGGTGTTGTGGGTGATCAGCACGAGGTCGACCGGATTGATCTGCCGCAGCGGGAAGACCTGGTCGAAGTGCTGCTGCGCCGTGCGGGCCGGATGCCGCGGCGGCAGGAAACGCTCGGAGATACCGCCGAACGCGACGTCGCGCACCGGGGCGATGAGCAGCACCAGGATGGCCACCACCGGAACCGCCACGGCCAGCGGTCTTTTCATGACCCACCCGGCGACGCGGCCCCACGGATTGTCCGCCTCGCGGTCGCTCGCCCGCCGCGCGTGGAAGCGATTGAAACCCAGACGATCCACGCGGGGGCCGAGCACGGCCAGCATGGCGGGCAGCAAGGTGATCGAGATCAGCGCCGCGAGCGCCACCGTTACCATCGCGCCGAGGGCGAACGAGCGCAGAAAACCTTGTGGGAACAGCAGAATGGCGCCTGCGGCGACCACCACGATGGTCGCGGAGAACACCACGGTGCGCCCGGCGGTCGCGACCGTGCGCCGCACCGCCTGCGGCAGCTCGCGCCCGTCGGCCAGCTCCTCACGGAACCGGCTCACGATGAACAGGCCGTAGTCGATGGCCAAGCCGAGGCCGACCATCGAGACCACCGGCGAGACGAAGGAGTTCACCTCCATGACGGTGGTCATGGCGCGAATGACTCCCCACGCCCCCAGCACGGTGAGCCCGCCGACGATCAGCGGCAGCGCGGCCGCCACGACGCCGCCGAACAGGAAGAACAGCAGCACCGCCACGGCGGGCACGGCGAACAGCTCCATGCGGCGCTGGTCGTGGGCCATGGTGTCGTTGAGGGCGGCCGCGACCGGTTGCCCGCCCGCGACCTCCATCTCGATGCCAGGTATCCGGAACTGATCGGCGACCTTTCGATAGTTGCGCATGATCTCGGTGTCATCGCTGCCGCGTATGGCGACGGAGGCGAACGCGTACTCGCGGTCCTGGGAACCGAAGACATCCGGCAGGTGCAGCCCGGTGTCGGTGGGCCAGTAGGTCGCGTTGATCTTGGTGATCCGGTCAGGGAAGCGTTGCGGCAGGCTGTTCAAGTGGCCCACGACGGTGGCGGCGAAGGCGGGATCGTCGATCGTCCTGCCTGCCGGGGCGCGATACAGCAACAGCACATCGGCGATGTGATCGTGGCCGAACGCCTCGTCTTTGAGCCGGGCCGCCCGCGCCGATTCCGAGGTCGGATCGTTCCACCCGCTGACGCTGAGATGTTCGTCCAGCCCGAGGCCGTACCCGCCGAGCGCGAGCAGTGCGGCGACGACGACCCCGATGACGGTGAATCGCCGCCGGACGAGCATATCGGTCCAGTGCGTGAACTCGGCGAACAATGCCGCCTCCTAACCGATGACATCGTATTTCGGCGAGGGCCGGGAACAGGTGAAACCTAGCAATATCAACGCATTTCACCGGCTTGCGATCCAGAATTTCGAGATGCCACAACTCGATTCACCGGCCGGTTGTGAAGTCTCCCTGAGCCCGCGCCTGCCGGTGTGGCGGCCGTTACGCTGGGCCGGACGCCAGCTGCGCACAATCTAATTCGCCGATCGCCGGAAAAGAATGGCGGTCGAACTGGATCCGACCCGGAGGATGTGCATGTCGGATATTGCAATTGTCGGCATCGGCTGCAGGTTTGCGGGGGGAATCGACTCGCCCGACACCTTTTGGGAATTCGTCCTGGACAAACGGGACGGCGTGGTCGATATGCCGGCCGATCGCTGGGACTACCGCCGTTACTACGATCCGGAACCGAGGACGCCGGGGCGCAGCTACACCAAGCGCGCGGCGTTCATGACGATCGACCCGTGGGAATTCGACCCGGACTTCTTCGGCATCTCCGCCCGCGAGGCGACCGTGCTGGATCCGCAGCAGCGCCTGATGCTCGAGGTGACCTGGGAGGCGCTCGACGACGCCGGGATCGCGCGGCGCGCGGCGGGCGGATCGATCGGCGTCTACGTCGGCGGGTTCGTGGTGGACCAGTCGGTGATCGGCGTGGTCGGCCCGGCCCTGTTCCACACCGACATGCACACTCCGGCGAGCGCGTCCTACACCATGCTGTCCAACCGGATCGCCTACGCGCTCAACCTCGTCGGCCCCGCGCTCACGGTCGACACCGCGTGCTCGTCGTCGCTGGTCGCGTTTCATCTGGCCTGTCAGGCGCTGGAGAACGGCGACTGCGAGGTGGCGCTCGCGGGCGGGGTGAACGTGATGCTGCAACCGGAGACCTTCGTCCTGATGTGCAAGGGCGGCTTCCTGGCCGCGGACGGCCGCTGCAAGTCCTTCGACGCCTCGGCCGACGGCTACGGGCGCGGCGAGGGCGCGGGCATGGTGGCGCTGAAGAAGCTCGACGACGCCGTCCGCGACGGCGACCGGATCTACGCGGTGGTGAAGGCGACCGGCTCCAATCAGGACGGCCGCACCACCGCGATCACCGTCCCCAACGCCGATTCCCAGGAGGCGCTGGCCCGTTCGGTGTGCAACCGTGCCGGGCTCGCGCCGGAGGCGATCACCTATGTCGAGGCGCACGGCACCGGCACGCTGGTCGGGGATCCGGTCGAGTTGCGCGCGCTCGGCCGGGTGTTCGGCGCGCCGGCAGGGCGCACCCGTTCGCTGGGCGTCGGCTCCGTGAAGTCGACCCTCGGGCACACCGAGGCCGCGGCGGGTATCGCGAGCGTGATCAAGGCGGCGCTGGCCATCCGGCATCGCACCATCCCGCCGCAGGGTTGGCTGGACACACCGAACCCCGACATCCCGTTCGACGAGTTGGGCTTGCACGTGCAGCTCGAGGCGGAGGCGCTGCCGGACGACGCCGAGCCGATGACCGTCGCGGTCAACGGTTTCGGCTACGGCGGCACCAACGCCCACGCCATCCTGCAGGAGTTCCGGCAGGGCTCTACCCCGCCTGTCGCGCCGGCGAGGCATTTCGGCGTCCTGCCGATCTCGGCGCGCAGCACCGGCGCGGCGCGTGCGCTGGCCGGCCGGTTCGGGGATCTGATCGCCGCGGGCGCCGATCCGGAACGGCTGGCGGAGGCCGCCTGGACCCGCATGGCGCACCACCAGTACCGCACGGGCGTGCTCCTCGGCGACACCGCCGAGCTGGTGCGCGATCTGCGCTCGTTCGCCGCGGGCGAGGGCCGCGACGCCGCGCGCACGATCGTGGCGCGGACGGCCGAACCGGTGTTCGTGTTCTCTGGCATGGGCCCGCAGTGGTGGGGGATGGCGCGCGAATCGCTGAGCGGCGAGGGTGTTTTCGCCGACACCGCGAAGGCGGTCGACGCGGAGTTCCGTTCGGTCGCCGGGTGGTCGATCATCGAGGAGCTGCTGCGGCCCGAGCAGGAGTCACGGGTCACCAGCACCGAGGTGGCGCAGCCGGCCAACTTCCTCGTGCAGGTGGCGCTGGTGCGGGAGCTGGCCGAGTACGGCATCCGGCCCGCGGCCGTGGTCGGGCACAGCGTCGGCGAGGTGTCGGCGGCCTACGTGAGCGGCATGCTGTCGCTGCGCGACGCGGTGCTGGTGGCCTATCACCGGGCCCGGTTGCAGGCGACGACCGCCGGTTCGGGCGGCATGCTCGCGGTCGGGATGTCGCCGGAGCGGGCCCGCGAGCTCGTCGGCGACGACCAGCGGGTGGATGTCGCCGCGATCAACAGCGCGAGCTCGCTGACCTTGTCCGGTGATGCCGACCGCCTCGATGCGCTCGCCGAGAAGCTCACCGAGGACGGCGTTTTCGCGCGCAGGCTGCGCGTGGAGGTGCCGTACCACAGCCGGTTGATGGACCCCATCCTGGACGAGCTGCGCACGGCGCTGGCCGGGCTGACGCCTGCGGCGCCGACCGTGCCGCTGTACTCCTCGGTCACCGGCGAACCGGTGCTCGGCCCGGAGTGGGACGCCGAGTACTGGTGCGCGAACGTGCGCCAGCCCGTCCTGTTCGCCGACGCGGTCACGAAGCTGATCGGCGCGGACCACCGGGTCTTCCTGGAGGTCGGCCCGCACCCGGTGCTCTCGGGCAATATCCGCGAAGCGCTGCTCGGCGCGGACGTCAACGGCACGACGGTGCCGACGCTGGATCGCAAGCAGCCGGATTCGGTGAGCATCCGCCGCACCCTCATCGGCCTCTACGGCGCGGGCGTGCTCGACCTGGACGAGCTGTTCCCGGCGCGGCATCCCGCCACCCCGCACGTGCCGCTGCCGCGCTATCCGTGGCAGCGGACCCGGCTGCACGCGGCGCTGCCGCTGTTCGAGCAGGCCCGGCTCGGCACACCGGGCGCCTACGCCATGCTCGGCGATCCCGACGTGGAGGGCCGTCCGGACTGGCTGCTGCAGGTCGGCACCGAGCTGCTGCCGTGGCTGGCCGACCACGTCGTCAACGGCGTCAAGATCATGCCGGGCGCGGCGTACCTGGATGCCGCGCTGAGCGCGACGGCGTCCCGGCTCGGCGTGGAACGGGTCGCGCTGGAACAGGTGCGGTTCGTGGCCCCGCTGATCATGGGCGCGCCGGACGTGCCGCTGGTGGCGCTCACCGTCGAGGAGGCCAGCGGCCGGTTCCTGATCCGATCGCGCTCGGCGACCGGGACGGCCTGGACGGTGCACGCGTTCGGCCGCACGCTGACCGGCAGCCACAAGCCGACCAAGGTCACGGTGCCCACCCTGGACGTCGGTCTCGACGTCGACCCGGACATGTTCTACAGCGGCCTGGCCGCGGCGGGACTGCAGTACGGACCGGCTTTCCGCCGCGTCACCTCCGTGCGCGTCGGCGCGGACGCGGTGGTGGCCACCGTCGACGGCGCCATCGCCGCGGACTCCGGACATCTGGCCCACCCCGCGGTGGTCGATGCCGCGATGCAGTCCGCGGCCCTGCTGTTCGCCGACGCCAGGATCGACGAGGGCACGCTGGTGCCGGTCGGTGTCGCGGCGGTGCGGCTGGTCGCGCCGCTGCCCGAGCGGATCACCGTGGTCGCGCGGCGCGACCCACGGGCCAGGCTGCGCGCCGACGTGGACCTGCTCGACGACGAGCACAACCTCGTGATGCGTTTGAGCGGCCTGCAGATCGGCGCGCTGGCGCCGGGCCAGGATCCGCTGCACCGGATGGTCGACTTCTACTACACCGAGACGCTGGAACCGCGCGACGCCATCGATCCCGCCGCCCTGCCGCAGGATTCGGTGTCCACGGTGATCATCGCGCTGGGCAGCAGCTGCACGCGGGCGGGGCAACTGGCCGCCGCGCTCCCGGGCTCCCGGCTCTACGTGGCAGGCGTGGCGGGCCGCGAACTCGCCGCCGATCTGGCCGCGACACTGTCGGCCGCCAAGGCGGAGGGCGCCGACCGGCTGCACGTCTGCGTGGTCGCGGGCGGGGTCGAGGACGATGTGGCCGATCTGTGGACCCTGGAGCGGATCGCGGTGGCCCTCGACGAGTTCGTGCACCCGGAGACCACCGAACAGGGGCCGCAGAGCGTCTTCGGGGACGGGTGGTGCCATGCCACCCTGGTGACCGAACAGGCGTTCGCCCTGCCGGACAGCCCGGTCCCGCCGAACTCGAATCACGCCGCGCTGGCCGGTGCGCGCCGGGTGCTGCTGAACGAGCAGTCGGCGTTGCGCTGGCGGTTGATCGACGTCGAACCCGACACCGCGATCGGCGATCTGATCGGGGAGCTGGCGGTGCCCGGCGCCTTCTGGAACGACAACCTCGACGAGGTGGTGCTGCGCGCGGGCAAGCGCTGGGTCCCGATGGTGACCAAGCCGTTGCAGGAGCGCCTCGACGCCCTCGACACCGCCGAGCCGCTGACCGACCCGGAAGCCAACTTCGCACTGGAGATGCCCCGCACGCGCCTGCTGTCGGCGTTGGCGTGGCGGCAGTGCCCGCGGCCCGAACCGGGACCGGGCCAGATCGAGGTGCGGATGAAGATCATCGGCCTCAACTACAAGGACCCGCTCAAGGTCATCGGACTGCTCGGCGAGCGCGAACTGGCGCCGACCTATTTCGGCACCGTGCCCGGAATGGAGGGCGTCGGCGAGGTGGTGCGGGTCGGCGCCGCGATCACCGACGTCACCGTGGGGGATCTGGTCGCCGTCGCCGCCAAGGGCATGATGCAGCGCTACGTCGTCGTCGACCGGCAACTGGCCATCCCGCTGCCCGCCGACGCCGATCCGGCCTACTGCACCAGCACCATCGCCTTCGGCACCGCCGAGTACGCGCTGCTGGATCTGGCCCGGCTGGAACCGGGCGAGACGGTGCTGATCCACGGCGCGGCCGGCGGTGTCGGCACGGCCGCGATCCAGGTGGCCAAGGATCGCGGGGCGCGCATCATCGGCACCGCCAGCACCGACGAGCGCCGCGCCCACGTGCTCGCCCTCGGCGCCGATCACGCGATCGACTCGCGCTCGCTCAACTTCGTCGACGACGTGCTGGAGCTGACCGGAGGCAAGGGCGTCGAGGTGGTGCTCAGCAGCGCGCCGGGGGAGATCCTGCGCCAGAACTTCAACGCCGTCGCCGAATTCGGGCGCATCGTGGAGGTCGGCAAGGCCGACATCTACACCGGCGGCCTGTTGGAGATGGCGAACTTCGACAAGAACCTGGCGTACTTCTCGATGGATCTGGACCGCTTGGTCGCCGTCGACGCGCAGCGGCTGGCCCGTTTGCTGCAGCGGGTCTACGAGAAGGTGCTCGCGGGCACCTACCAGCCGCTGCCCTACAGGCTGTTCGAGACCGACGAGGTGGGCAGGGCCTTCGAGGAGACCATCCGCTCCACCGGCTTGGCCAGGATCGCGCTGCGCATGGATTCACCCACCCCTGCGGTGCGGCCGTACCTGCCGGAGATCGAGATCGACAGCGCCGCGACCTATCTCGTCACCGGCGGTTTCGGTGGGTTCGGGATGGCCATCGGGCGCTGGCTGGTGCTGCGCGGGGCGCGGCGGCTGGTTCTGCTCGGCCGCGGCGGCGCGAGCACGGAGGAGGCCCGCCGTCAGCTGGAGGCGTGGCGAACGGTAGGCGTGGAGGTGGTCGAGGAACGGGCCGACGTCACCGATCCGGAGGCGGTCGCCGCGATCGTCGCGCGGTCGCACAGCGCAGAGCACCCGCTGCGCGGAGTGTTCCACGCGGCGGGCGCGGTGGCCGACAATCGGCTGGCCGCCATGCAATTCGACGAGCTGGCACGGGTGTATCGCCCGAAGGTGCACGGTGCGAGGGTGCTGCATCGGGCCGTAGCCGACGCGGGCATCCGGTTGGACATGTTCGTGCTGTGCTCCTCGGGCGGCTCGATGTACGGCATCTACGGTCAGTACAACTACTGCGCGGCCAACGTGGCGGTGGAGTCGCTGGCCGAGGAATGGTCCCGGGCCGGCGAGCGTGCGCTGTGCGTCGGCTGGGGGCACCTGTCCGGCGCGACGGGCGGCATGGCCGCCGACGAGACGGCCCTGAAGTACCTCGATCTGGTCGGCTTCGACCCCATCGACATGGCCGACGCCACCGCCTATCTGGAGCAGACGCTGCGCTTGGGCGTGGCCCGCGCGGCGATCATCCCCACCGACTGGGCCAAGCTGACCGGCACCTTCCCACAGCTGACCCGCACCGGGCGCACGACCGCGCTCGCGCAGGCCTCCGCGAAGGACACCTCCGAACTGGCCCGGCTGCGGGCGGAGGTGGCCGCGATCGAAGAGGGCAAGCGCGGAGCCTTCGTCGCCCGCAAGATGGCCGAGGAACTCGCCGTCGTCATGGGCGTGCCGGTCGAGTCCATCGACATGACCGTTCCGGTGCCCGAACTCGGGCTGGATTCGCTGATGGCGGTGGAATTGGGGGCGCGGGTCACCAAGACGCTCGGCATCGACCTGATGTCGCTGCAGATGGGCCGGTCGTTCAGCCTCGAGCAGGCGGGTCCGAAGGTGGCGGAGCTGATTCTCGCCGCGGAGTCCGGTCAGGCACAGCCGGTCGCGGATCCGGCCCCGGCGTCTGCGTCGAACGGCGCAGCGCCCGAACCGGCTCGGGCGCTGCTGGCGGCCGGGGCCAAGCCGTGACCGGCCGCCGTCGTCGAAACGAGGAGTTCCCGTGGTCCGTTTCGGGCTGATCGATGAATGGGAGCCGGGGCCGGGCCGGCTGGTCAGCTGGGTGGCGTCACCGGAGTCGGTGGCGCGCGCCCGGCGGGCGCCGGTGCACCCGGCCCCGCCCTCGCACCAGCAGGAGCAGTATCTGCGCCTCGCCGATCGGCACGCCGACGCGGATTTCCGGTACTCGGGCCTGTGCCTGGTGACCGCGGAGATCCCGGCCGGCGGGCTGGACCGTGCCGCGATGACGCGGGCGGTCAACGCGTTCCTGCTGCGCCACGACACCTTCCGGACCTGGTTCCGGGTCGACGCCGCCGGTGCGATCGAACGGCACCTCGTGCCCGCCGGCGACGTCGATTTCGTGCCCGTCGACTACGGGCACGTGGACGAGGCCAGGGCCATCCGCGACCATGTGCAGAAGACCACGCCGGGGCCCTTCGACTGGGACTGCTTCACCTTCGGGGCGATCGAACGCGAGGACTCCACGACGGTCTACCTGGCGGTCGATCATCTGCACACCGACGGATTCGGCCAGTACCTGTCCGGGTTCGACCTCGCGCTGTTGTACCTGCGCGAGGTGTGGGAAGACGTCGGCATGCTGCAACCCGCGGCCAGCTATCTCGACTACTGCACCGCCGAGCGAGAGTACACCGGCCGGATGACGCTCGCCTCGCCCGGCGTGCAGAAGTGGCTGGAGCTGATTCGCGGAAACGACGGCGAACTGCCCTCTTTTCCTTTGAATCTGGGCAGGCGCACCGATGTCTACAACCGCAGCGCGCACCGCACGGTCACGCTGTTCGACGAGCACACCGCGCTGCGGTTCGAGCGGGTCTGCCGCGACAACGGCGCGGAGTTCGTCGGCGGCATCTTCGCCGCGGCGGCGCTGGCCGAGCGCGAGCTCGTCGACAGCGACTACTACTTCGGCATGACGCCCGTCAGCACCCGTAGCTCCGCGGCCGAACGAGCGTCCGTCGGCTGGTATGTGACGTTGCTTCCGGTGGCCTTCCCGCTCGGGTCTGCCACCTCTTTCGGCCGAGCCGCGGCCCTCGCGCAGCACGCTTACGAGAATGGCCTTCGCCTGGCCCCCACCTCGTTCCAGCGCGTGGTGGAACTGCTGCCCGCCGACTCCGATCTGGATCTGAAACCGGGCTGGTCCACGCCGATGATCTCCTACGTCGACGCCAGAGAACTGCTCGGCAACGAGTTCTTCGACCTGGCGTCGTGCGGGTTGTACGCCAATCGGGCCGCCTCCGAGCAGGTGCTGATCTGGATCAACCGGCTCGCGTCGGAGACCACGCTGAGCGTCATCTACCCGGACACGCCGGTGGCGCACGATTCCGTCGAGCGCTATGTGGCCACGCTGCGAGCGGTGTTCGCGGCGGCGGCCGGGAAGACACGGTGAGGAGGACCTGTGCACACGGCATTCCGGGATCCGGGGATCCCCGACGGAGAGAAATCCGTCTACACCGTCACCGTCGCCGACCGGCCGCCGAAGCTGAACCTGATCAGCGTGGTGTCGCACGACGGCGACGGCTACCGCTCGATGCTCGAGGTCGGTCTCGGGCACGCGAACTTCGCGATGACCGTCGAGCAGCGGTTCCAGCGCTCGGGGGACCGGTTGTCGGCCGAGCGCTACCGCGCCGAAACCCGCTCGGGCGCCGCGGTGGTCAGCCGGGAGGAAGCCAACTTCATCGGCACCACCCACCTTCAGTTCGGCGGCGGTATCGCGCCCTTCCCGGCCAACGTGATGCCGCTCGCCGGTGGCCTGACATTGCTGCGCGGCCTCGACTTCGCCGAGGGCGCCGAGGAGTGCGTCGATCTGTGGCTGGCCTTCTCTGTCCACGTCCCGCTCGGGGCGAAAGTGGAGCAGCGCACCGTCGTCGACGTACCGGCCGGGCGCATCACCAGCTGGCAGGTACGGCTACGGCCGCGGTTGTCCGGGTTGAACACGATGGTGGAGAAGGTGATCGGCGGATTCCTGCCGCCCGCGGTGGCCCACTTCGACGCGGACCCGCCGCACCGGCTGGCGCGGCTCAGCTTCCCGACCGGGCCGATGCCGTGGGATCCACGCGGGCTGATGGAACTGGTCGCGTAGCACCGCGGGGTCCGGAAGGCGGTGCACATGTCGGGCGATGCGGGAGGTGCGGCGGGGCGCGATGAACATGCCGCCCGGCCCGCACTGCGCGCGGGCCGGGCGGCTTCCTCGGTCAGCTGATCTGCGTGCCCGACCAGCCGAAGCTGAAGCTGTGGCCCTTCGAGGTGCACAACAGGGCGCCCCGGCCGCCTCCGGTGCAACTGGCGCCACCGTTGGTGAGGGTGCCCTCGATCGGCGGGCTGTCCGCGCGGCCGTGCGGGCCGGTGAGACCGAAGGTCGGATGGGCGGGCAGGAACGGCAGGTCGATCGCCAGATCGTAGACCGTGAATCCGAACAGGTTGGTGCCGTAGCGGCCCCGCAGGAGTTTTCGCCGCAACAGCCAGGCAGTGCCGGTGAGGGACCGAAAAGGCGCGGCGACGGGATCGGTTTGCTGCGGAGGCACCGTCCCACCGGCTTGTCCGCCGAGTGAACCTCGGGGTGATCCACATCACTGCCTGACGCTGTCAGGAATCCGGCAGCTGTCTCGTTCAGGGAACACGGGAACCAGACAGGAGCGAACCATGAAGCACCGCATCGTCGTCCTCGGGGCAGGCTACGCCGGAGCCTTCTCCGCCGGCTACCTGGCGCGTCGGCTCCACTCCGACGACTTCGAGATCACCGTGGTCAACGCCGAACCGGATTTCGTCGAACGGCTGCGCCTGCATCAGCTCGCCGCCGGGCATGATCTCCCGCACCGGCCGCTGGCGGAGGTGTTCGCAGGCACCGGCATCCGGTTACGGGTGGCGCGGGTGACCGGCGTCGACGTCGAGCACCGGACTGTCACGGTCGCCGACGGCGATGGCGTCGACCGGCTCGGCTACGACACCCTCCTCTACGCGCTCGGCAGCACCGTCGCCGATCACGGTGTTCCTGGCGTCGACGAACACGCCTTCCACGTGGCGGCGCGGCCGTCCGCGCTGCGGCTGCGCGCACGACTGGACGAGCTGCGCGGGGACGGCGAAGTGCTGGTGGTGGGCGGCAACCTGACCGCGATCGAAGCCGCCACCGAGATCGCCGAAGCCCGCCCCGGGCTCCGGGTCGCCGTCGCCACCAGCGGCGAACTGGGCGGCTGGCTGGGCGCCGAGGCCCGCCGCCACCTGCTGCGCGCCTTCGATCGGTTCGGTATCACGGTCCACGAGCACACCACCATCGAGCGCGTCGAGCAGGCGGCGGCGGTCGCGTCCGACGGCACTGCCCTCGCCTCCGACGCGACCGTGTGGGCCGCGGGGTTCGCCGTCCACCCGATCGCCGCCGCCAGCGGCCTCGAGGTGCTCCCCGACGGCCGGATCGAGGTCGACCGTCAGATGCGGTCGGTCTCCCACCCGGATGTGTACGTCGCCGGTGACAGCGTCTTCGTCATCGGCGACAACGGTCGCCCGTTGCCGATGTCCTGCGCTTCGGCGGGATACACCAGCATGCAGGCGACGGCCGCGATCATCGGGGACCGGACCGGGCGCGAGATCCCGACGACCGCGCTGTCGTATGTCGGCAACCACATCAGCCTCGGTCGCAAGGACGGGATCTTCCAGTTCGTGGACGGTGCGGCGCGATCGAAGTCGTGGGCGCTGCGTGGCCGGGCGGCCGCGCGCGTCAAGTCGGCGATCGTCGGGACCGCCGCCTGGAGCGTGAGCCACCCGACCTTCGGAAGGCCGAGTCGCCGTTACCGCTCGGCCACCGCCCGAGAGCGCTCCCTCGACGCGATCGCCGCATAGAGTCACGCTCATGGACACGGCCACCCTGGCGCGTTTCGAGGCCAGCCGGAATCGGCTGGCCGCACTCGCCTACCGTCTGCTCGGCTCGGCCGCCGACGCCGAGGACACGGTGCAGGACGCCTTCCTGCGGTGGCAGGCCGCCGACCGCGAGTACGTCGAAGTGCCGGAGGCGTGGCTGACCAAGATCGTCACCAACTTGGCGCTGGACCGGCTCCGGTCGGCGCGACTGCGGCGCGAACGCGCGGTCGGCGCCTGGATGCCCGAACCGCTCCTCGACGGCGACCCGATGCTTGGCCCGGCCGACACCGTCGAACAGCGCGAATCGGTGACCCTGGCGGTGCTGACGCTGATGGAGCGTCTCTCGCCGGTCGAACGGGCCGTCTACGTGCTGCGCGAGGCCTTCGACTACAGCCACGCCGAGATCGCCGGGATCCTCGGCATCAGCGAGTCCGCGAGTCAGCAACACACCCACCGAGCCCGGCGCCGAATCGCCGCCGCCCGCAACGGCGCGGACATCGACCATGCCTGCGCGCGCCGCATCGTCGAGGCGTTCGTCGACGCCGCCTCATCGGGCCGGACCGAACGGCTGGTCGCGCTGCTGACCGACGACGCCACCGGCATCTCCGACGGCGCCGGGCTGGGCCTGGCGGGGAAGCTGATCCGGTACGCGACCCCGGAGCGGATCGCAGGCGCGGTGCGAGCCGGCTTCAAACCGACGCCGGCCAAGCGCAGGCTCGCCGGTGGCACCCCGGCGATCCACGCCGCCGTGGTCAACGGCTGCCCGGCCATGGTCGCCACGCTCGGCGACCGTGTCGTGGGCCTGGTGGTGCTGGAAGTCCGCGACGACAAGATCGCAGGCGTGCGCGGCATCGCCGCCCCGGACCGACTCGGCCGCCTCACCGAGGAATGGCGGCGGCAGGAGCACGACGTCCCCTTGATCGAATCGTGGTGACCGGCGGTTCCCCTTCGGCGCGACCGTCCGCGATTTCTTGTACAACGGCTCCGCCAGCGCAGATGCCGGACGGCTCTGTCCCACGACGCGCCTCGGTGCACGATTCACCCAGAGAACCGCCGCGGAGTCGAGTAAGGCACTCACTCCGTAGGGCACCCGGCGCGTATTCCGGGAATGCAACCGTGACGCCGTGGCGAGCGAGCGCCAGCCGGCGGGGACGCCCGCGCAGCCGACCGGCGCACGGCAGACATGATGCCCGCGCGGATGGCGCTCAGCGCGCGGTCGGCGTGCGGTCGCGGATGCGGCCGACGGTGGCCGGGATGATGCGGCGGCGCGGCGACCACCAGTTGGCCGGGCCCATCAGTTGGACCAGCGCGGGCACCAACAGCATGCGGACCAGGGTGGCGTCCACGACGAGCGCGATGATCATGCCGAGGCCGAGGAAGCGCATGGGCGTGAGCGGGGAGAGGGTGAACGCCCCGGTGACGATCACCAGCAGGGTTGCCGCGGCGGTGATCACGCGCGCGGTCCTGACCGTGCCGAGGCGCACCGCCGCCGCCGTGTCGGCGCCCGCGTCGTGCGCTTCTACCATGCGCGACAGCAGAAACACCTCGTAGTCGGTGGACAGGCCGAAGACCACGGCGATGATCAGCACCAGCATGCCCGCCGCGATCGGGCCCGTGCTCACGCCGAACGCGCCGGCCAGATGCCCGCCGCAGAAGATCCAGGCCAGTACGCCGAAGGTCGCGGCGAGGCTGAGGAAGGCGAGGACGACCGCCTTGAGCGGCAACACGATCGAGCGGAACGCGGTGGACAAGAGCACCACCGTCGCGCCGACCATGACGAGGATCATCCACGGCATGGCGGCGACGATGGACCGCACGCTGTCCACGGTGGCCGCGGTGTCGCCGCCGATCCACAGCACGGTGCCGTCCGGGGGCGTCAGACCGCGCATGCAGCGCACCGAGTCGCTCGCCGCCTCGGTGCGATCGGTGTCGCGCAGAAACGCGTGGAAGACGACGAAATCCTCGGCGCGGCCCACCTGGACGACCTGCCGCACACCGTCGACCGTGCCGAGTGCCGCCGCGGCCGCGTCCACCGCGGCCGACTGCGGCGGCCCGTCCGTGCCGCGCAGCACGATGGTGGCTCCGCTGCCCGCCGCGGGGAATTGCCCGGTCAGCTCCTCGATGGTGACGCGCATGGGGTTGCCCGGCGGCAAGGCGTGATGGTCGATGTCGCCCAGCCGCAGCCCGGCCAGCGGCGCCGCGAAGACCAGCAGGACGGCGCCGACCAGCACCGTCACCAGACCGGGCCGCCGCAGCACACGGTCGACCAGGCCACCCCAGAACCGGTCGGTGCGATCGATCGCGCGCGCGGTGCCGATGCGCGCGCCGAACAGGGCCAGCAGTGCGGGCAGCACGGTGAGCGAGAGCCCGGCGGCCAGCGCCACCGCCGTGATCGCGCCGATGCCGAGCGAACGCAGCACCGCCTGCGGGAAGACGAACGTCCCCGCGAACGCGCAGACCAGCAGCAGCGCCGAGAACGCGATGGTGCGCCCTGCGGTCGCGTACGTGCGGATGATCGCGGAGCGCGCGTCGTGCCCGTCGGCGACCTCCTCGCGGAACCGCGTGACCAGGAACAGTCCGTAGTCGATCGCCATCCCGAGGCCGAGCAAGGAGGCGATGTTCATCGCGAACGTGCTGACCTCGGTGAGTTCGGCGAGCACGCGGATGGCGCCGCTCGCGCCGAGCACGGTCAGGCCGCCGACCACCACCGGGAAGGACGCGGCGATCAGACCGCCGAACACCAGCACCAGGATGAGCAGCGTCAGCGGCAGCGAGAGCGCTTCGGCCCGGACCAGATCGTGCTGGGACTGCGCGTTGATCTCCGTGGAGACCGCGCTGTAGCCGGACAGATCGGCCGGGACACCCGGAACGCGGAGCAGCGGTTCGATGTCCGGATACGCGGCGACGCGCTGGTTGGCGTCACCCGCGAGATAGACCACGGCCAGCGCGTGCCGGTCGTCGGCCGACCGCAGGAACTGTTTGCGCGCGAATCCGGCGTTCCAATAGGTTTCGATCGGCCGTTGCAGCATCGCCGGATCGATCCGCGCGAGCGCCTCCCGAACCCGGGGGCCGATGTCGTCGAGCGTCTGTCCCTCCGGAGCGGTGTAGCGCACGACCACGTCGGGGTTCTGCGGTCCGAAGTGCTCGCTGACGAGCTGATCCACGTGCGCGGACTCGCTGCCGGGATCGATGAACCCGGCAGCCGTGACCTTGTCCGACGCTCCGATGCCGAGCAGGCCGGACAGCAGCATCACCCCGGCGACGACGGCGAGCACCATCCGTGGCCGGGCGAGGACCACCCGGGCGACGGCGGTCATCCCACGGCCGCATCGTGCGGCGCGAGCTCGGCCTCGAGCCGCGCGGTGATCGTGTCGAGCAGCGCCTCCAGGCGGGGCTCGATGCCGGCGCCGTTGCGGCAGGAGACGGTCAGCTCCAGCTTCCCGCGCGATTCGACCATCGCGAACAGCAGCGGCATCGCGCCGCTGTGCTGCGGTAGCACCCGCATGGTCGTCGGTGTCCAGCCGGGCACCGCCATCTCGTCGAGATCGAAGGCGCCCAGGTGGGAGACGGTGGCCGACACCATGTTCCGATTCAGCCGAGCGCCCAGCCAGTTGCTGCCGCGCAGCACCGCGCGGATGACGGCGTCCGGAAACTTCGACAACTTGCCGTTGTCCAATTCGTTCAGTTCGCGTTTCTCCCGCAGCCCGCTGCGCATCCGCTCCCTGACCGTCTCCCAGTCTTCGCCGGGCGCCACGTCGAGGAACAGGGGAAGCGCCAGATTCGCGGTGGAGCGCAGGGCCGGATCGTGCCTGCGCAGATCGACCGGGATCATGAAGCGCGACTTCGCATCCGACTCCCCGGCCAGGATCGCCGCCACCCGCGCGACGATGCCCTTGCCGGTCGCCTCGATCGTGCGGTGGCGCAGCAGCCAGCGCGGGGCCGCCGGATCCTGGCGGCCGCGCCCCGACGGCGCCTTGAACGTGGGCAGCACCAGCGTCGGTCGGCCCGCAGCGCCTGTCCGCGCGACCAGTTCGGCGTCCGCGACCGGGTGCGGCGCGCCGACGGGACGCCGGCCACGCAAGGCGCGCAAGACGTCGTCGACCCACAGGCGCAGGCCCATGCCGTCCATCACGCCGTGGAAGGCGCGGAACAGCACGGTGGTCTGCGCGCCCGTGAGCAGCAGCACCTCGGTGGTGCGGTCAGGCGTGGGACCGATCGGGCTGTTCAGCACCGCGTCGTGCTCCAGGGCGTCGTAGTTCAGCGACCATCCCGGCACCACGCGCACGGTGGCGGCCAGACCGCTGTCCACCCAGTCGCGGCCGTCGCGCACCAAGCGCGCGCCGGGGGCGGCCGCCGACGCCAGGTCGACGGCGGCCTGCAAGGCGGCCGGGTCCAGGCTGCCGTCGCCGTGGACGGCGAGGTGCATCACGAACGGCGGAGTCACCTGCCGGGTGGAGAAATAGAGGCGTTCGGTGGGGGTGATCTTTCTGCGGAAGACGGGTGCGTTGCTCATGCTGGTCTCCGGTGCCGATGAAGTGCTCAGCGCAGACGGCGGGTGAGTTCCACCGCCCCGCCCTGGTCTTCCAGCCAGGCGAGGAAGGCGGTCAGCCCGCTGTCGCGGTCGACGACCGGCCGGTAGCCGAAATCGCGTGCCGCGGCGCTGGTGTCGTAGGTGGCGCTGCGGGTCAGCAGCGCGACGGCGTAGCGCGACAGCGGCGGCGACCAGCGGGTCGCGACGGCGGGAACGCGCCAGATCGTCTCGATGACGCGCACCGCCGCACCGATCACCTCGGGGTTGGGTTTCCTGGTCGGCGGCCGGTATCCGAGCTGGGCGGCCACCTGGCCGAGAAATCCCCAGACGTCGGTCTTCTCGGCGTCGGCGATGAAATACGCTTTGCCGCCCACCTCGTCCGACGCGGCCGCCAGCACACAGGCCTCGACGATGTTGTCGACGTGGCACAGCGAGGCGTACACGGTGCGGCCGAACGACAGGTCCGGCAGCGTTCCCGCGCCGGCTCGCCCGAGCATCCGCACGATGGGGCCCGACCGGTCGCCCGCACCCCAGATCGCGCGCGGGCGCAACGCGCAGGTGCGGAACCCGTCGGTGTCGGCGGCGAGCACCGCCCGCTCGGCCGCGGCCTTGGTCTCCGAGTACAGGTTCAGGTAGCGCCGCGGGTACGGCACCGATTCGTCGACGTCGAGCTGATCGCCGCCGTAGTAGTCCATCAGCGCGCTCGGGCTGGAGATGAACACGAACCGTGCGGCTCCGCCGCGCCGGGCGGCCTCCAGCAGCCGCTCGGTGGCCCTGACGTTCTCGTTCCAGAACTGTTCCCTGGTGCCGCGCTCGTCCACCCGGGCCGCGCTGTGGAAGACGATGTCGACGCCGCGGGTGGCCCGCTCGAGCGACGCGGGATCGGTCAGGTCACCGTAGACCAGCTGGATCTTGTCCAGGTCGGGGCCCAGATCGGACAGATCGCTGGTGCGACGCACCAGGATCGACACGTGGTGCTCGCCGTCGCGCACCAGCCTGCGCGCCAGCGCGCCGCCCAGAAAACCGGACGCGCCGGTCACCAGAACTTTGCTCATTGCCTTTCCTCCTTGCCGGGCTGGGTCCGCCACCAGGTCAGGCCGAAGATCTGCGTCAGGACCGCGGTCCGGAGCCTGCCGTGGCCGGAGCCGTCGGCGGCGCGCAAGGCCGCAGGGATCTGGGCCGCGTGCACGACGACGCTGAGGAACGCGTCGATCCACCAGACGGTGCGCAGGATCCGGCTGCCGGGGACCCGGCCGGTAGCCGCGGCGAGCGCGCCGCCCGCCAGATACAGCCATCCCAGGACGGGAACCGCCCGCAATACGGTCGTTTTCATGATCAGGTGTCCGTTCCCAGGCGCTCGGCCGCCCACACCGTGAGCTGTTCGCGCCCGATCTTGGCGTTGTGCCGGATGTCCACCGGGAACGACGGGTGAACCAGGAAGTCGGCGATCGTCCTGGTCGGTTCGAATCCCGCCCCGTGGGCCCGCAGCGCGGGCTCGACGACGGCAGGGTCCGCGCCGGGCTCCAGCTCGACGCAGAGCACCGGCCGCTGCGCGCCGCGCCGACCGATCCCGACCAGCGCCGTGCGGGCCACGCCCGCGACGGTATTGAAGATCTGCTCCACCTGGACGGTGAACATCGGTCCGCGCGCCGTGACCACGCGCTGGCTCTTGCGGCCGCAGAACCAGATCCGTCCTTGTTCGTCGATCCACGCCAGATCGCCGGTGCGGTGCCAGATCCGGTCGCCGTCGGCGATCTTGCCCAGCGCGTTCGCCTGCTCCGGCCAGTAGTACCTGGTGCTGACGTTCGGCCCGCTCACCACCAGTTCGCCGATGCCGCGCGTGTCCGCCAGCCCGCCCGCGAGTTCTTCGGCCCGGTCCCACGTGGGTATGGGGTCGTCGGTGATGGCGACGACGCGCGCCTGCACCTGGTAGGAGGGCCTGCCGATACAGGTGCCCGCGCCGCGGTGCGCCCGTTCGACCAAGCCGTCCAGCAGTTCCCGCGACTCGATGGTGGACATCGGCAGCGCCTCGGTGGACCCGTATCCCGCGACCACCTTCGCGTCCGCGCCGAGCACCGCGCGCAGCCCGGCGATGCACCAGTCCGGCACCGGCGCGCCACCGGAATAGACGCTCTCGAGCGAGTCGAGCGGAATCGGGTGGGCGCGCAGGTATTCCAGCAGCGGGATGAGCACGGCGGGGGAGGCGAACATGGTGCGCACCCCGAACCTCCGGATCGCGTCGGCCACGTGCGCCGGGTCGGTCGCCCCCACCTTGCTGGGGATCAGCGGTGGCAGCACGCACCGCGAGCCGAGCAGCAGATCCAGCACGCCGACCAGCGGAAGCGTGATCAAGGAGGCTTCCGGCGCCACCTCACCGCGCGCCAGGTGCACCTGCTCCACCATCGCGGCAAGGTTGCCGTGGGTCAGCTGCACGGCCTTCGCTGGGCCGGTGCTGCCGGTGGTGAACGCGATCACCAGCGGGTCGTCCTCGGTGGCCGGGCGGGCGGTGGGCAACGAGCCGGTGGGCGTGCGGCCCCAGTCGCGCAGCGTGTCGCCGCGCCAGAACCAGCGTCGGCCGACCGTCACCGTCGTGCGGACGGTGCGGAAGCCGCGCCGGAACAGCACGCGCAGCGCATGGGCCGGTGGGATACCGATGAACGCCTCGGCATCCACGGCGCGCAAGCAGCGCAACATCTTCCGCACACCCATGCCGGGGTCGATCACCACGGCCACCGCGCCGATCTTCAACAGCCCGAGCATGATCGCGTACAGCTCCGGGCTCGGCAGCACCAGCACGATGGTGCGCGTCCCGGTACCGACTCCCGACGCGGTGAGCCGCTGGGCGATCGTGTCCGACCACGCGTCCAGCTCGCGATAGGTCAGGTGCCGGTAGGCCGGCAGGCCATCGGGGCCGACCCCGTCCGCGTAGCGCACGGCCACGCGGGTGGGGTCGGTGCGGACGACCGCACGGAACCGATCGATGGCCTGCCAGTAGGTCCCCGTTGTCACGCAGGCGCCCCGGCGAGGACGGGCAGCCGGTAGAGCACCGCCGCTGCCGAAGGACCCGCGCCCGCGGCGACGAACAGCACCTGGCGGTACGGGGCCAGGGTGTCGTCCGCCACCGCCTGGTCGTAGGCCGCGGTCAGCGCCGCCGTGTGCGGGTCGCCGTCGCGCAGATCCGGTGTGCGGACCGAGCTTTCGTCGATGCCGAGGGCGGCGGCCAGCCTCTTCGGGAACTGCAGGCTCGGCGTCGAGGCGATCAGCGCGATCTCGTCGAGCGAGACGTGGTCGGACTCGGCGAGCGCCCGGCGCGCGACGTCGATCGCCACGTCCAGCAGACGCTCCTCGAAGCCGGGCTCGCGCTCCACCGTCATGGCGCCGCGCCCCGTATTGCCCATGGTCGTGACGTCGACGTAGGCCTCGATCGCGGGCGTACCCTCGCCCGCGGCGGTGTGCACCCGGCCGAAGCCGGTCGGCTCGTCGGTGTGCTCGAGCAGCAGGGCCGCGCCGCAGGTGGCGTACGGGAACCGTTCGTCACCGACGGAGCGCAACAGGGACGGATGGGTGTCGCCGGAGACGACGAGCACGTGCTCGGCGCTGCCGGTCTCCAGGACCGAGGTGGCCACCTGCACCGCGTTGAGCACACTCACCGCGCCGTTCATCAGGTCGAACGAGAACGTCCGCGGGTCGTCCTTGGCGTATTCCAGGCCGATGCCGGCCGCTTTCTGGATCAGCGCCGACACCGCGGGCTCGACGGTGTTCGAATCGCGGAAGATGCCCGCGTTGATCAGCAGGCCGACCTGGTCGGGACGGATACCGGCACGTTCGAGGCACCGCTTGGCCGCGCGCCCGTTGTGCTCGACGATGCTGTTGGTGTCCCCGCCCCGGCTGATCGCGGTGGACTTGATACGCACGCTCATGACCGGACCTCAGACCTTCAGCGACGAAATGGTGGTGGACAGGAACCCGGTGACGATGCCGGAAGCCGCGGGCACCAGCAGCAGCTTCGAGCCCGCGGGAATGTTCTGCTCGCTGAGCTGATCGTGCAGCACGATGAAATGCGAAGTGGTGGAAGTGTTTCCGTACTTCTCGATGACCCGCAGGTCCGGCGGCATCGGGCTGCCGAACTCGCGCTCGGCGATCGCGTTCATCCACGGGATGGCGGCGGCGCCGAACTGATGGTGGATGACATAGTCGAATTTCTCGTCGGCGAAGGTCTTGCCCTGCGCCTCGAGGAATTTCCGCTGCGTGTTGGTGCCGAGCAGGAAGCGATCCTCGTTGTGCATCCTGCGGTTGTCGGTGTACATCGCGATGCCCTGCGTCTTGCCGCTCGGCATGCCGAGGCACAACTGCGCATATTCCGCGGCGGTCATCATTTCGATGTAGTGGATGATGTCGTTTTCGTCGACCGCCTGGTCGAGGACGATCGCGCATCCGGAATCACCGACCGACAGCGAGGCGAACTGCGGATCGTATTTCTGCGAAATCTCGGCGACCGCGGTCTCGGCGATCGGAGTAATCGCCTCGCCGCTGACCACGAGGCCGTTGCGGACGGCGCCGGACCGGATCATCCGATCCAGGATGTACGTGCCGGTGAGCATTCCGGCGCAGGCATTCGTGATATCGAAGGTGATCGCGTTCTTCGCACCGATAAGGCGGCTTATCGAACCGGCGAAGGACGGCTCCATGTACATCCTGGTGGCGTGCTTGCTGCGCGTGATCGAGGCGGAGATGATCACGTCGATCTCCTCCGGCGCATACTGCGACCTGGACAAACAGTCTTCGACAGCCTTGGTGGCGAGCGTGAACGAGTCTTCGTGACTTTCCGGCCTGGTATCGCGGACCCGGCGTTCGCGGACGCCGGTGATTTTCTCCAGATCGAATGAAGGCGGTTCTTTCAGGCCGGAGAGCAGTTCAGCCGTTGTGACAACTCTGGAAGGCAGATAGGCGCCGATGGATTCGAAACGGGAATGGGGAGACACGAGCGCTCCTGAAATCGTGGGGAATTACGGTTCCGGATCGACTCTGATCGTCGGTGCGGTGAACACTACCCGACGGTAACAACGAATGGCTATATCGCCTTGAAGCGTTCCGTCTGAGACGGAAATCACTGCGGAGAGTATCTGTTTCGTGAGGTATCACCAACCGGTGACCGGCTGGCTATGGCGTTCGCAGTATTGCGATGTGAGTTGCCGTTTCGGTTTGTCGCGCTGTTTCGTGTCCGAAGGCGTGTGCGGCCCGCGGTGCGGGCGAATGTGTCGCCCCGTGAATGGCTACCGATCGGTTATTGCCGGATGGCGGTAATCGATGAGTGCTCGGCGGGCTGTCTCTCTCGCCGGATGTGAGTGACTTCACTGCGAAGCGCGCGCCGGGTGAGGGTGCGGCGGCCGGTGCGGACGGTGGGCCGATCGTCGCCGAACATCGTTGTGGCAGACAGCGATCGGCGCCATCGGCCGGCGCAAGGGCAGGCGCGCGACGGCGTGATTATGGCGCGATGCCGGTGAGGGAGAAGAACTCCTGGCGGGAGCGGGCATCGTCACGCAGCGTGCCGAGCATGGTGGAGGTGACCGTGGTCGTGCCGACGGCCTGCACGCCGCGCAGGGTCATGCAGGTGTGCTCGGCTTCGATGACGACCCCGACGCCTTTGGGGCTCAGATTCGACGCCAGCCAATCGGCGATCTGTTTGGTCAGCCGTTCCTGCACCTGGGGGCGGCAGGAGAAGTGCTCGACGATGCGGGCGAGCTTGGACAGCCCGAGGATGCGGTCGCCGGGCAGATAACCGACGTGGGCGACTCCGACGAACGGCAGCAGGTGGTGCTCGCACACCGACCGCAACGGAATGCGGCGGGCCAGCACGAGCTCGTCGTAGCCTTCGTCGTTGGGGAAGGTGGTCAGGTCGAACGGGCGGGGAGTGAACAGTTCGGCATAGGCGCGCGCCATCCGGCCCGGAGTGGCCCTGAGGTGTTCGTCGTCGAGGCCGACGCCGAGAGCGGAGAGGAACTCGCCCGCCGCGCGCTCGGCGGCGGCCAGGTCGATGGTGGCGCCGGAGTCGTGGACGACTCGTAACGGACGCACGGTGTGCTCGGCGAGCATCCCGCCCACCAAGCGTTCGGCCTGCTGCATGTCACTGGTCACGACGATCTCCTGTAGCGCTCATTACGACAAATATTATTGGTGAAATAGCTATCACCGGTCAAGTCCAGCACGTGAAGTCGTTGCCAGACCTGCTTCGGCCAGCACTATGAGTGTTATTGTGATCGGGTGACCAGCGATGCGGCGATCGGTGCCGTGGCCGCCTTGGATGACGAACTGCGGCGCGGGATGTACCGGTACATCCGTGGCGCCCGCCGTCCGGTGACCAGGGACGAGGCCGCCGAACAGGTCGGGATATCCCGTAAGCTCGCCGCGTTCCATCTGGACAAGCTCGTCGACGCCGGGCTGCTGCGGGCCCGCTACGAGCAGGTCGGGGGCGTCCGGCGGGTGGGGCGCGCGCCGAAGGTCTACGAGCCGGCCGACACCGACGTTCAGGTGAGCATCCCCGAACGGCGCCATCAGGTGCTGGCGGAGATACTCGCCGACGCCGTCCTCGCCGAGTCGGCCGGCGAGACGTCGCGCGAGGCGGCGATCCGGGTCGCGGGTGATCGCGGCGCCGAAGACGGACGGGCGCTACGTCGGCAACTCCGGCCGGGGCGCCTGGGCCCGGAACGCGCGCTGACCCTGCTGCGCTCGTCGCTCACCGATCAAGGGTTCGAACCCAGCCGGGAAGGTTCCGGCTGCCTGCGTCTGCGGAACTGCCCGTTCCACCCGCTGGCGGCCAAGGCCCCCCACCTGGTGTGCGGAATCAACCACGCCTATCTGCGCGGCTTTCTGGACGGTCTGGAAGCCGACAGCGTGACCGCGATCCTGGCGCCCGCGGCGGGTGAATGCTGCGTCGAACTCCGTTCGACCGCCAGCCGCGGGTGATTCGCCGACCGGAGTGACCGCGACGCGTGCACGGGCGCGCGGCGTCCGGAGCTAGGCTTCGGTGCTCAGCGAGGAGCGCGCGGTGGCGATCCGTTCCAGCACGTCGGAGGCGTGCGCGTCGAAACGCTCGCGGGAGACCAGGATCTCGCCGTCGAGCCAGGGGCGGTAGAGGTAGGCGAGCGCGCCGAAGATGGCGCTGGCGTTGAGCTCGTGATCGTGCTCGTCCGGCATCGGTCCTGTGTAGTCGCCCGCGCTGATGACCAGCGCGATCGGCGCGGTGAAAAGGCCGATGAGTTCGTAGGCGCGCGGCAGGAGCACGGGCGTCGCCTGCGACTCGACGAACATGATCCGGCCGCGGCGGCGGTCCTCCAGCAGGTAGTCGGTGAAGACGGCGACCATGTGGCGGAACATCGCGTCGCGTTCGACGGGCGCGTTGGGCAGTTCGTCCAGCAGCCGGTCGCGCGCGCCCAGTACCACGGTGTCCAGCACGGTGGTCAGCAGCGCGTCCAGGTTCGGGAAGCTCTCGTAGAAGTAGCGCTCCGTGAGGCCGGCCTGCCTGCAGACGCCGCGCATGGACGTCTCGGCCGCGCCCACGGTGGCCATCAGCTCCGTGCACGCCTCGATCAGCTGTTCCCGGCGTGCGGCGACGCGATCGGCGGGGGACTGCCCGCGCCAGCGGCGCATGCCGGGAATCGACCCGTCGGCTTCGTCCATGGCCGACATCCTCTCATAGCGTCCGAATTGACATCATGTGATGTTGACAGCATGTGATGTCACCAATACATTGCGAAGAACCGATCGATCACGAGGGGTGCGAGATGGGTTCTGCCGTATATGCCGACCAGGCGCACGCCATCAACGCGCGGGCCGTGGAGTTCGACTTCGCCACGGTGCCGATGCATTACATCCCCGGCGAGGCGATGGCCACCCACATCATCAACGTGATGCACCTGGTGCTCCCCGAAGGCGAGCGCGCGATGGCGCAGGCGCTGGCCGAGGCGTTGCCCCTGATCGACGACGAGCGGTTGCGCGAGGAAGTCCGCGGCTTCATCGGCCAGGAATCCATGCATGCCAGTTCGCACGAGAAGGCGCGCGAACAGCTGGAGCGGCTGGGTCTCGAGGTCGGCCCGATGGTCGAGCGGGTCACCTGGCTGGTCGACCGGATACTGGGCGACCACGGACTGTCCGGCCGGGCCAAGCGGGAGTGGCTGTGCGAGCGGCTCGCGCTGTTCGCGGGCATGGAGCACTACACCGCGGTCATCGGGGAATGGCTGCTCACCAACGACAAGCTCGAGGCCAAGGGCATGCACCCGGCGATGCTGGATCTGATCCGCTGGCACGGCGCCGAGGAGGTCGAGCACCGCAGCGTGGTCTACGACGCGTACATGCACGTCGACGGTGGCTACGCCCGCAAGGCGCGGCAGGCGCTGCTCGCCAGCGCGGGCTTGCTCGTCTTGTTCGTCATCTCCGGCGGCTATCTCTTCCATAAAGACCCGTCGAAGCACAAAGGCCGGTTCTGGCCGCTGCAATTGGCCAGCGCCTCGGTGCGCGGTGTGGTGCCGAGCTTCACGACGTTCTTCACCGAGATCCCGCGCTACCTGCGGCCGGGCTTCCATCCCTCGCAGCTGGGCCCGATGGACAACGCGCTGCGTTACCTCGCGCAGTCGCCCGCGGCACGGGCGGCGCGCGCGTGACCGCCGTCGAGCGGTTCCAGCCCGGACCGGCGCTGCGCCTGATCGGCTCGGCGGCCGACGCCTACAAACGATTGTTCGTCGAAAGCGACGCCGCGCGATTGCTGTCGCGCCCCGATCCGGTGCGCCGCAGCGGCTACGAATTCGAGGTGGTCGTCGACCGGATCGGCGCCGAGGCCGACGGGGTGGTGAGCCTGTGGCTGCGCCATCCCGACGGCGGCCCGCTGCCCGCGTGGACGCCGGGCGCGCACTTGGACGTCTTCCTGCCGTCCGGTCGCCAGCGGCAGTACTCGCTCACCAACGACCCCGCCGACCGGGGGTTCTACCGCATCGCGGTGCGCCTCATCGCCGACGGTGACGGCGGTTCCGCGGAGATCCACCGCGATCTGCGGGTTGGCGACCGACTGGGCGTGCGCGGCCCCCGCAATGCGTTCCCCTTCGTCGCGGCCCCGTGCTATCTGTTCGTCGCCGGCGGCATCGGGATCACGCCGATCCTGCCCATGGTCGCCGCGGCCGAGCGTGCGGGAGTGCCGTGGCGGTTGATGTACCTGGGCCGGTCCAGGACGCGCATGCCGTTCCTGTACGACCTGGCCCGCTACACCGGCGGCGATGTGGTGGTGCGGCCGGACGACGAGTTCGGCGTACCCGACGCGCGGATGATCTTCGAGCAGACGCCGCCAGGCGCCGCGGTGTACGTCTGCGGTCCGCCGCCGCTGGCCGAGGCCGCGCGCGGGGTGCTGGCGCTGCATGATCCGTCGGCATCGCTGCACACCGAGCGGTTCTCGCCGCTGCCGGTGCGCGACGGCGAGCCGTTCCGGATCAGACTGCGGCGCAGTGGGTTCGACGTGCAGGTCGCCGCCGACGAGTCGGCGCTCAGCGCGATCCGCCGCGTGCTGCCCGGCGTGGCCTACTCCTGCCAGCAGGGTTTCTGCGGCACGTGCAAGACCAGGGTGCTCGCGGGCGCGGTGGAGCACCGGGACCGGACGCTGCTCGACTCCGAGCGCGCGGACACGATGCTGACCTGCGTCTCCCGCGCGTGCGGCGGCGAACTCGAACTGGATCTGTGAGCCCGGCGGGCGACGTCGCCCGCGGTGGGAGGAGGACATGGCAGTGGCTGCGCAACCGGAGCACGTTCCGCTCGTGGTGATCGGAGCGGGGATAGCCGGGATCGGTCTCGCCGTCTCGCTGCGCGCGGCGGGCATCGACGATTTCGTGTTGCTCGAGCGCGCCGACGACCTCGGTGGCACCTGGCGGGCGAACACCTACCCGGGCTGCGCCTGTGACGTGCCCTCGCAGCTGTACTCGTACTCTTTCGCGCCCAACCCCGAGTGGTCGCGCACCTACGGCACGCAGCCGGAGATTCTCGCCTACCTGCGCTCGGTCGCGACGCGCCACGATGTGCTGCGGCACATGCGGTTCGGCGTCGAATTGCTCGAGGCGCGCTGGGACGAAGCGGTCACGCGCTGGCGGCTGCGCACCGGTCGCGGCGACCTGACCGCGGACGTCCTGGTCTCCGCCGTCGGGCCGTTCAGCGAGGCGCGGATCCCGCGGTTGCCGGGCGCGGAAACCTTCGCGGGAAAGCAATTCCATTCGCTGCACTGGGATCACGAGCACGATCTCACCGGCGAGCGGGTCGCGGTGATCGGCACGGGCGCGTCGGCCGTGCAGTTCATCCCGGAGATCCAGCCGGTGGTGGGTCAGCTGACCGTTTTCCAGCGTTCGGCGCCGTGGATCGTCTCCCGCCTGGATCGCCGCACGCTGCCCGCCGAACGCGCGCTGCTGCGGCGGGTGCCCGCGCTCGGCAGAGCGCTGCGCGGCCTGTATTACACGGGCATCGAAGGATTCGGCCTGGTCGGCTTCGTGGACAAGCGATTCCGGCATCCGTACGAGGCGCTGGGCAGGCTCCAGCTGCTGCGGCAGGTGCGCGATCCGGAACTGCGCCGCAAACTCACCCCCGATTACGTGATCGGGTGCAAGCGGGCGATCTTCTCCGATGCCTACTACCCGGCGCTGACCCGACCGAACGTCGAGGTGGTCACCGAAGGGATCCGGGAGATCCGCGCCGGTTCGATCGTCACCGCCGACGGCGTGCGGCGCCCCGTGGACACGATCATCTGGGGCACCGGATTCGGCGTTCCACCAGCGGTCTTCGATCGGGTGCACGGCATCGACGGCCGGTCCATCGGCCAGCGGTACCGGGAACGGCCGAGCAGCTACCTGGGCACGACCATGGCGGGCTTCCCGAACTTCTTCTGCACACTCGGTCCGTTCGGAGCGGCGGGCAATCAGTCCGCGATCTATATGATCGAAGCCCAGGTGCGCTATATCGTCGATGCCGTGACCACCATGCGTGCGCGGAACATCCAGCGGATCGCGGTGCGCGAGGAGGTGCAGCGAGCCTTCCTCGGCGAGGTGAACGAGCGCAGCCGCGACACCGCCTGGCTGACCGGCGGCTGCCGCAGCTACTACCAGACCGCCGAGGGCGGCAACGCGGGCCTGTACCCGAACTGGAGTTTCGAATATCGCAGGCGGACAAGTCGGTTCGATCCCGAGTCCTACCTGCTGCGGGCCGGGTGAGCGCCGTGATCGTCGACTTGCTGCGTCAGCTGGTGTCGCCGCCCGCCGAGCACCGCCTGGACGTCCGCGACCGGGTGGTGGTGATCACCGGGGCGGGCACCGGCATCGGCCGAGCGCTGGCCGAAAGACTCTACGCCTCGGGCGCTTCGGTGGCGCTGATCGATATCGACCAGGCCGCGGCGGCGGCCGTCGGCCGCTCGATGGGGGAGCGGGCGCTGGTCGTGCGCGCGGACGTCTCCGATCGAATCGGCATGCGCGAGGCCATCTCTCAGGTGCGCGAGCGGTTCGGCCGGATCGATGTCGTGGTGGCCAACGCCGGAGTGGTGCCGGAGCCGGCGACCATCAGGACGATGAACCCCGGCGACTTCGATCGGGTCATCGGCATCAACGTGACCGGGGTGTTCAACACCGTGCATCCGGCGCTGGACGACATCGTGGCCGCGAAAGGACATGTGGTGGTGGTCTCCTCCGCCGCGGCGTTCGCGCCCGGCATGGCCGGTTCGCCCTACATGGTGAGCAAGGCCGCCGTCGAGCAGTTCGGGCGGGCGCTGCGGGTGGAGCTGGCCGCGGTCGGCGCGACCGCCGGCGTGGCGTATTTCGGCATCGTCGACACCGCGATGACCCACGGCACCTTGGACGAGGACGAACTCGGCGCCGATCTGGGCGCGTTGCTGCCGTGGCCGCTCAACCTGCGCATCACCGTGCGCGACGCGGCGGAGTCCATCGCCGACGGCATCGCCCGTCGCGCGGCGCGCACCATCGCGCCGCCGCAATGGGAGCCCTACGCGTTGTTCCGCGGCGCGATCAACGTGGTGCTGGACAGCAGGCTGACCCGGGACCCGCGCGTGCACGACCTGATCCACCGGGTCGAACAGCGCGTCCTCGACAGCCGCCCGGTCACCCCGGTGCCGCGCTGACCGCGGGCCGGGCTACGGCTCGGCGGGGAAGATCGTCGGCAGCGTCAGCGCGTACTCCAGGTCGTCCCGCGTGCCGAGCGTCGTGAGCAGCACGCGGATCATCGTCAGCCGTGCCGCCGCCACGGTGTCGGCGTCCGGTTCGGCTCCCGGTGCGGTGCCCGCGGAGATCCGGTAGACCACGTACTCGCACAGGTGCAGCGCGGCGTCCAGGTCCAGCGGGCTCGGCACCGGGCGGCCGAGTCCGGCGAACGTCTCGCGCACCAACGCGCGGATGTCGTCGAGCGCGCGCTCCCGGTAGGCCGACACCGGGGAGCCCGGATCGTGCAGCTCGGCGAACAGCGGCCGCAGCATGGGGCCGTGCCCGCGCGCCCAGTCCAGGTAGGCGTCGATCAGCCGGATGCCGAGCTCGACCGGCTCGTCGGTGCCGGTCAGCGCCGCGCGAATGCCGCCGACCAACCCGTCGTTGGAACTGTCGAGCACCGCGAGCAGCGGCTCGTTCGCGTTGGCGAAGTAGCGGTAGAAGGTCGGCCGGGCCAGTCCGGCCTGCTCGATGATCTGCGCGACGCTCAACCCGCGAGAACCCGTGCGGGTGAACACTTCCGCCGTCGCCAGCACGATCCGGGCGCGCACCTCCTCGGCCTGTTCCGGGGTCTGCGGCGGCCGGCCGCGGCGGGCGGCCGCCGACTCAGCAGGCATGGTGCCACCTCACAACGCGGCCCCCTGGATATCTGTGCGCCACGACGAACAGCTTGACACGAGCTGTGACATAGACATTAATCTAACACCACTGTTCATTAAATAGGGCGCGCATGCGGCGCGGCCCACCGTCCGCGAGAGGGCCGACCATGACCACCGCCTCCCACCCGGCCACCGCCGACGCGCTGCCCTCCGCGCTGGTGCGGCCGTTGCTCGCGCACGCCGTCGCGGGCGGCGCGCCCGCGGTCGAAGTGTTCGCGCCCGCCACCGGCGCGAAGATCGCCGATCTGCCGCAGTCCTCCGCCGCCGACATCGAGACCGCGTTCGCCACGGCCCGCGAAGCGCAGCGTCAATGGGCGCTGCGTCCGGTGCGCGAACGCGTGGCGGTGCTGCGCCGGTTCCACGACATCGTGCTGGCCGAGCAGGACACCATCCTCGACATCGTGCAGACCGAGACGGGCAAGGCGCGCGCGCACGCTTTCGACGAGGTCGGCGACGTGGCGGTGAACGCCAGGTACTACGCCTCGGTGGCCGCACGGCTGCTGGCCACCCGCAAACCGCGCGGGGTGCTTCCCGTGCTCACCCAGGTCGACGTGCGGCACCGGCCCAAGGGCGTGGTCGCGGTGATCTCGCCGTGGAACTACCCGCTGGCCCTGGCCGTCTCCGACGCGCTGCCCGCCCTCGTCGCGGGCAACGCGGTGGTGGCGCGCCCGGACAACCAGACCGCGCTCACCGCGCTGTGGGCCATCGACGCCGCCGTGCGCGCCGGACTGCCGCGCGGGCTGTGGCAGGCGGTGCTCGGCCGGGGTTCGGTGATCGGCGGCGAGGTGATCGCCCGCGCCGACTACGTCGACTACACCGGCTCCAGCGCGACCGGACGGACCATCGCCCAGCAGGCGGGCGAGCGGCTGATCGGCTACTCGCTGGAACTCGGCGGCAAGAACCCGCTGCTGGTGCTCGCCGACGCGGACGTCTCGCGCGCCGCCAAGATCGCCATCCGCGCCTGCTTCGCCTCGGCCGGACAGCTGTGCGAGTCGATGGAACGGATCTACGTGCACGACAGCGTCTACGACCGCTTCGTCACCGAATTCGTCGCGCACGTCGAGGCCATCCGGCTCGGCGGCGGGCTGGACTACGACAGCGACATGGGGTCGCTGACCTTCCGGCGCCAGCTGGACACGGTGGTGGAGCACGTGAACGACGCGGTGGCCAAGGGCGCCACGGTGCTGGCGGGCGGCCGCGCGCGGCCGGACCTGGGGCCGTACTTCTACGAGCCCACCGTCCTGGCGGGCGTGCGGCCCGGCATGACGGTGCACCGCGAGGAGACCTTCGGTCCCGTGGTCTCGATCTACCGGGTGAGCAGCGACGACGAAGCCGTGGCGCAGGCCAACGACACCGCCTACGGCCTCAACGCCAGCGTCTGGACCAAGGACACCGCACGCGGCCGCGCGGTGGCGGCGCGGATCAACGCGGGCTCGGTGAACGTCAACGAGGGCTTCATCGCCGCGTGGGGCAGCGCCGACGCCCCCTCCGGCGGGCTCGGCATCTCCGGCACCGGGCGCAGGCACGGTCCGGAAGGCCTGCTCAAGTACATCGACACCCAGACCATCGCGGTGCAGCGGGTGCTGCCGATCGCACCGCTGCCCGGCATGTCCGAAGCGCTCTGGGCCAAGACCATGACGCTGTACTTCGGCGTCATGAAAGCGCTCCGGCAGAAATAACGCGCACAACTTACGAATCAGGAAGCAGTACGGATGAAACTGGACACGGTGGCGGGCAAGAGGGTCCTGGTCACGGGGGCCGCGATGGGCCTCGGCAAGCTGTTCGCCGAGCGCGCGGTGCGTGAGGGCGCCGCGGCGGTGGTGCTGTGGGA
The DNA here is from genome assembly GCF_035544775.1 of Nocardia implantans. NCBI lineage: Bacteria > Bacillati > Actinomycetota > Actinomycetes > Mycobacteriales > Nocardiaceae > Nocardia > Nocardia implantans. The sequence goes on from NZ_JAYKYQ010000005.1 coordinate 227,410, forward strand.
CATCAACGAGGCCGCGCTGAAGGACACCGCCGCGGAACTGACCGGCCGCGGCAGCGCCGTGCACCACCACGTGGTCGACGTGGCCTCGGCCGACTCGATCGCCGAGGCGGCCGCGAGCGTGCGCTCGCAGGTCGGCGGCATCGACATCCTGGTCAACAACGCGGGCATCGTGCGCGGCAACAGCTACTTCTGGGAAACCGGCAACCGCGCCGACATCGACAAGACGATGGCGATCAACTCCCTCGGCCCGATGTATGTCACGCTCGAGTTCCTGCCCGCGATGGTCGCCGGGTCCACCGAAGCGCGGGTGCTCACCATCGCCTCCTCGGCGGGCCTGGTGTCCAACCCGCGCATGAGCGTCTACGCCGCGTCCAAGTGGGCGGCGCTCGGCTGGTCGGACTCCGTGCGCATCGAGCTGGAACAGGCCGGCCACGACCACGTGAAGGTCACCACGGTCTGCCCGACCTACATCAACACCGGAATGTTCGAAGGCGCCAAGGGATTCCTGTTCACGCCGATCCTGGAACAGGACAAGGTGGTCGACACCTCGTGGCGCGAGATGAAGAACGGCACCCCGCTGGTCGTGCTGCCGTGGACTTCGCGTCTGAACAAGGCCCTGTCCGGTCTGCTGCCGATCAAGCTGCGCGACCTGTTCCTGAACACGGTCGGGGTCTACCACTCGATGGACGAGTTCACCGGCCGCGAGAAGTAGCGCGCGGCAAGCCATGATCGGGACGGTCCGACGCCCTCGTCAGCGGGGACGGGTGCCGATGACCACGGTCGCGTAGTGCTCCTCGGATTCGGCGACCCGGCCCGCGAGGCCGTGCCGCGCCAGGATGGACAGGGCCGGCGGCGCCTGCTGCTCGCTGGTCTCCACGAGCAGATGTCCGCCCGGCGACAGCCACGCGGCGGCCTCGGCCGCGACCCGGCGGAAGACGTCCAAGCCGTCCGGACCGCCGTCGAGAGCGGTGCGCGGCTCGTGCTCACGAGCCTCCGGCGGCATCCGCGCGATCATCGCCGAGGGAACGTAGGGCGTGTTGCAGAGCAGGATGTCGATGCAGCCGCGCAATTCCTCCGGCAAGGGTTCGAAGAGGTCCCCTTCGTAGACCGGCGCGCCCAGCGGGGTGAGGTTGCGGCGGGCGCACTCGACCGCGACCGGATCGATGTCTGCGGCGGCCAGGGTGATCGGGCGGCCCTCGTCGGCGACGGTCCGCGCCACCGCGAGGCCCAGCGCGCCGGAACCGCAGCACAGATCGACCACCACCGGATGACCCGTGCGGTCGCGCAGCAACGCGACCGCGCGGTCGACGAGGAACGCGGTGCGCTGCCGCGGCACGAAGACGCCGGGGGAGACCGCGACCCGCAGCCCGTGGAACTCGGCCCAGCCGAGCACGTGCTCGAGCGGGCTGCCGGTGACGCGCTGGGTGACGAGCAATTCGAGATCCGCGCCGGTCTCCGCGGCGGCGGCCGTGAGCAGCCGCGCCTCGTCCTCGGCGAACACGCAGCCCGCCGCCCGGAGCCGGGCCACCACATCGGTACTTCCCGCTGACGTCACCGGGCCATCGTGCCGCGCGCACAGGCGATGGCGCCAACGGATTTCCCCGGTGATGGGGACCGGCGCCGCGGACGCGGGTCGCGATCGGCCCGGCGTCAGCGTGCCGTGTCGAGCTGGAAGGTGCGGGTGGCGTCGAGATAGATGCCGCGCTGGCCCGCTCGGCCCGGCGGCGGCAGCTGCGAGACCAGCTGTTCCAGCGAGGTCGTCGCCCCGACGACCCTGGTGCCCGCGACGATGAAATCGGCCACCGCACGGCGGATGTGGTTGGGCGAGGTGACCACGATCGCGCTCGTCGCACCGACGTCACGCAGCAGCTTCGTGCTGAACAGGGCGTTCTGCACGGTCGAGCCCGCGCGGCTCTCCACGTGGATACGGGTGGGCGGCACGCCGTGGCCCACCAGCCAGTCGCGCATGGCCTCGGCCTCGGTGACGCCGTTCTGCGGATTACCGCCGGTGACGACGATCGGCGACAGCGGCGCCGCGACCGACTGCAACCACGCCGCGATGAGCCGGTTCACCAGTTCCGGACGCAGCGCCCCGTCCGGGAGCAGGCCGTAGCCGAGCACGACGATGCCGGTCTGTGGTCCCGCCAGCGCGGGCAGCGGGTTCGGCAGGGTGCCCACCGCGGCGCGGATGGCGCCGAGCACGTTGTCGGTGCCCTGCGCCAAGCCGGGGTCGACCGCGTGCAGCCGAGCCATGGCGTCCACCAGCGCGGGCAGGTCACCCGCGTAGTCCGACCAGATCGCCTGCAGGGCGAGCGCTTCGGCGTCCGCCGGGTCGGCGCCGATCAGGTTGCGCAGGTCGGCGCGGCCCGCGGCGTCGTCGCCGTTGGCGAAGTGGCGCTGGGCGGAGTTGTACAGCGCGTCCGTTTCCGGCGCGGCGTGCGCGGGGACCGCGGCGAGCCCGGTGAGCGAGAACGCGGCGAACGACGCCGCGACGAGAAGTTTCCAATGCCTCGAGATCATCACTACAGTCGTCACCTTTCCGCTCTGGAACGGGATGGCACGTGCTAGCAGTTAGCTGGGGCAAGCACGGATTACCATACGGCCGAATTTCCCGACCATGCCGCACATTGCGAACGGGTCCTGCGATGCCGTCACGGCGACGCGCGCTCGGCGCAATCGCGGGTCGTGAAAGTCGCAGTCGGTGGTTTTCGGAGCGGTGCCGGTCGCCGACTCACTGTCGCTCGGTAGCGCGAAGAACTCCGAAGCGGCGCCAGGCGAACTGCCGCCGTAACTCCCGTCCGTGTCGCTCTGCCCGGCATGGCGAGCCGGTCGGGAAGGGCGCCGGGGCGGACGTAAGTCCGAGGCGGGCTCGCCGGTGCCACCGGGACGGTGGACGAGAGTCGTCGGGATGCCGGGTCCGGTCGCGTTCGCTGCGCCGCCCGTTCAGCGTGCGATTGCCTCCTGTCAGCGCGGCTCGACGTGGACTGGTGCGGTATTCGTCCGCCCGCGCCCGTTAGGCTGTGTCAACGTGGATACCGTTTCGCTGTCCGGCAAGGAACTCGCCGCCGCCATCAACGCCGACACCAAGGCTCGTGCCGCCGCGCGCACCGAGGGGGGCGCCGCCCCGCGCCTCGCTCTGGTCGTGGCGAACGACGACCCGGCCAGCGCCTGGTATGTGAACTCGCTGCGCAAAGCGGCCGAACGGCTCGGCATCGCTTGCGACACGGTCGATCTCGGCCAGGATGCCGACGTGGCCGCGATCCGGGCCGAACTCGACGCGCGGAGTGCGGATCCGGCGACCCACGCGATCATGCTGCAGACCCCCTTGCCGAAGGGCGTCACCCTCGACGACGTGAGTTCCGCGATCGTCGCGTCCAAGGACGTCGACGGCGTCAGCCCGTTGTCGCTCGGCCTGCTGGCGGCGGGGCTGGACGGCTTCGTCCCCGCCACCTCCGAGGCCGTGGTGGAACTGCTCGAACACCATCGGGTCCCGCTGGCGGGCCGCCACGTCGCGGTGGTCGGCCGCTCCAACATCGTCGGAAAGCCGCTGGCCCAGCTGCTGCTGGCGAAGGACGCGACCGTCACCGTGTGCCACTCTCGCACCGCCGACCTCGCCGCCGTCACCGCCACCGCCGACATCGTCGTCGCCGCGGCGGGCCGCATCGGCCTGATCTCCGGCAAGCACGTCCGGGAGGGCGCGGTGGTCATCGACGTCGGCACCAACGAGGCTGCCGACGGCAAGATCGTCGGCGATGTCGACGCCGACTCGCTGCGCGGCAAGGCCGCGGGGCTCAGCCCCGTCCCCGGCGGCGTCGGCCCGGTCACCACGGCCCTGCTCATGCGTCACGTGGTCACCGCCGCCGAATCCGACTGAGCGACCGCGTTCCGGGCGAACTCGGCCCGAGCCGCCTCACCCCCGGGCGATGGCGCTGATGAGTGTGCGCTCGCCGTCCTTGGTGGTGGTGACGATCTGCGGGTTGTAGGTGACCGGCTGCTGCCCGGGGCGGTGCTCGGTGACCACCACGATGTACTGGCCCGCGAAAGCGGCGGGACTGATCGCGACACAGTGGGTGGTGCCCGCGGGAATGCTGTCGATGCCGCGCTGAATCGCGTCGGCTGCTTGGACGGCGGCGTCCGCGGTGGTGGTGGCGCGGACCTGCTCGCCGGACCGGTCCACGTAATAGGCGTGCTGGAAGGCGAAAATCACCGCGGGACCGGAGTCGAAACCGCCCACGCCGTTGCCCTGGATCCGGTTGCCCACTCGCTCGGCGGGGCATTGCGCGGCGGGCGCCGCGGGGGCGGTGTTCGGCGCGGACGGAGCTGGTGCGGCGGCTGGGGTATCGGGCCCGCCGGTCCCGACCAGCAGATAGGCCACGAGGGCCAGCGCGGCGATGCCGAGCGTGGCGAGCAGCGGCAGCGCCCATCGCCACGCGCTACGCGGCGCGGGTGAGCGGTCGATCAGTCCCGAGAATTGGTCCTCGTACAGGTCCGGTTCGGCTTCCTGCGGCCCCCTGGGTTCGGGCGGCTGCGCGGGCGGCCGATCCACCCACGCGGCCCACTCGCCGCGGTAGTCCTCGCCGGACGGCGCCTGCAGCGGCCGTTCGGCATCGTAGGGATTCCCCCGGTCGTAACCGGGTCGTGCGCTCATCTCCGGTCGATCCATCGCCCCGCCCTTCATCAGGTCCCCGTCAGATTAACCGCATCGTCACGAGCCGGGAACGCCCTGCCGCGTTCACAATTGAGCCGCCCGCACCTCGGAGGGTACCGTCCGGTACGCCGATCCGGCGCACCTGCGCCGCGTGATCGGGCCCGGCTCCCGGGATCGCGCCGACCGCGACCGACGCGGGCCCGCCGTGCCGGCAGTACGAGCGTCGTCGCACGGCGGGCATTGCGGGATTGCGGGCATCACCCCAGCAGATCCAGCCATTCGTGCTCGGGAAAGTGGCCGGTCACGTAGGTACGCACCGTCGCGCGCTGTGCCGAGGTCAGGTGCGGCCAGGTCCGCTCGAGATCCGCGCGGTCCTTCGGCCTGCCCTGCTTGGCTTTGAAGATCAGCACCAGTTCCGGGTTGAGGTACCGGATGCCGTCGTCGGCGATCCAGGTCACCTCGTCGAGCGGTGCGACCATGGCGCGATCGCGCCGGTTGACCCATGCCCCGTCCTGTCCCGGATTCAGCAGGAGGTCGATCAGCCACGGCGACCGGGCGTTCGCGCGCAGCCACACCTGATCGGCGTTCTCGGCCACCTCGGGGAAGCGCTCGTCGACGGGGCGGATGCCGTCCGGGCCCGCGGACCAGATGTGCAGGCGGCCGCGTGCGGCGGTGCGCAGAGCGGGCAGGTCGGCGCGGAACATCGCCACGTCGATGTCGCTGTGTTGCCGCCGGGTGCCGGTGCAGGCGTCGATCGCCCAGCCGCCCGCGATCCACCACGGAGCAGCGATGTCGCCGAGGATCTCGCCGACATCGCCGGGCATGACGGACGCCCAAGGGCCCCAGAGATCCTGGAACTCGGCTTCTTTCGCGTCACGCGGCGGTGGAATCGGAAACTCGCGCAATGGTGCCCCTCCCGTCGGATACGTCGTCCGACGCTACCCGGAGGAGGACACGGCTCACCAGTGGGTGACGACGGGGTCGCCCACGCCGATCGTGTGATAGACCCATTCCGCGTCGTCGGGAGCGAGGTTGATGCAGCCGTGGCTGACGTTCGCGTACCCCTGCTGGTCCACCGACCACGGGGCCGAGTGGATGAAAACCCCACCCCACGTGAGCCGTTCGGCGAATTCACCGTTGATGATGTAGCCCTCCGGCGAACTCAGCGGAATGCCGATGGTGCGGGAGTCGAACACGACGGACCGAAACTTCTCCAGCACCGGCCAAGTGCCCGTCGGCGTTTCGTATCCCGGCTTGCCCATCGAGGCGGGCATCGTCCGGACGACCGTGCCGCCGACGGTGAGCGTGAACGTGTGCGCCGACATGTCCGCCTCACCGAAAACGCCTGCGTTGGTGCGGAACTCCGTGCGCACGCCGCCGACCGAGACGAGAATGCTCGCTTCGGCGGGCAGGAACCCGGTCGGCGTCCACGTCACTTCGCGGTCGTCGGTCCACGTGAAGGTGCCCGGCAGCGGCCGGGTGGTCGCGATGTCGATGGACTGTTCCGTCCGTGCGCGATCCGTGACGGGTGCGGCGAAACGAATGGTCACCGGATGGGCCACGCCCACCACCTGGCCGTTCGATGGTCCGATCGCCGCCACCGCGGGCGTCGACGGCTTTCCGATCATCGTCGCTGCCGCCGCGCCCGACCCGAACGCGGCCAGCGCCACGATCACGGTCGCGAGGAACAGGTATCGAATGGCGCTCCTCATGGCGTCCACCCCTTCGAGCTGGTGTGGTAGGCAAGGATCAGTCTAGGCCCCCATGATCAACTCGGCCACGGATGGAACTGGTCCGCGGTCCGGTTGTGATCGGGGGCACGCCCACCATTGGCCGCTTACCCGGCCGAGCCGGGTCGAAACGGGTGCTTTTCCGAGCCGGCGCCGGTCAGCGTGATCCGCCGGATGTCACCGGTTCCGGCACGGCCGCCGCTCGCGCGTCGAAATCCGCTCGGGCGGCGAGGATCCGGTCCTGGTGCTCGACGGCCCACACGCCCATGGCGTGGGTGATCGCACCGATGCTCGCGCCCATCTCGGTGAGCGAGTACTCCACCCGGGGCGGCACCGTGGGGTAGACCGCGCGGCGCACGAGGCCCTCGCGCTCCAGGTCGCGCAGCGTTCGGGTGAGCATCTTCTGGGTGATGCCGTCCAAGCGGCGGCGCAATTCGTTGAAGCGGATCGGCCCGTCGTGGCCACGCAGCACGCCGAGCACCAGCATCACCCACTTGTCGGCGAGCACGGTCAGCACTTCCCGCGCGGGGCAGTGGTGGAGGTAGTTGTCGACCAGGTTGCCGGCCGCGGGCCGGTCGCAGACAGTATCCATTGGGTACCTCGGTATCGAAAAGGTGCCTTCTTTCCGAAAGGTACCATCGGTCGCCAGAATCGGTGCATGCTCGCAATCACGCAATACGCGTTCGGTGGCCCGGAAGTGCTCCAAGTGGTCGAGGTGGACCGGCCGCGGCCCGGACCGGGGGAGGTACTGGTGCGGGTCGCCGCGACCAGCGTGAACGCCGCCGACTGGAAAGTGCGCGCCGGATTGGTCGGGAAGCTCGGTGATCCACCGCTGACGCTGGGACTCGACGTGTCGGGTGTCGTAGCCGAACTCGGATCCGGCGTGGACCGGTTCGCGATCGGTGATCCGGTGTACGGCATGGTGTTCGGCGGCGCGAACGCGGAATACGTGGTGGCGCAGGCGCATACGTTGGCGCCGAAGCCGGGGAACGTCGACCTGGTGCAGGCCGCCGCACTGCCGACGGCGGCGCTGACCGCGTGGCAGGCGCTGGCCGCGCTCGGCGCCGGACAGCGCCTGCTGGTGCACGCGGCGGCGGGCGGCGTCGGGCACCTGGCGGTACAGATAGCCCGCCACCGCGGCGCGTACGTGATCGGCACCGCGCGCGCGGCCAACCACGAGTACCTGCGCGGACTCGGCGCGGACGAGGTGATCGACTACACCGCGGTGGATTTCGCCGCCGCCGTGCGCGAGGTGGACATCGTGCTCGACCTGGTCGGCGGTGCGTACGGCGCCCGCTCGCTGCCGGTGCTCCGGCCCGACGGCAGGTTGATCGACACCCAGGGCTCGGACGCGGAGGGCGACCCGCGTTACGAGCGGTTCTATGTCGAACCGTCCGGGGTGTCGCTGCGCGAGATCACCACGATGGTCGAGCGCGGTCATCTGCGCGCGACCATCGACCAGGTGCTGCCGCTGGCGGACGCCGCGAAGGCGCACGAACTCAGCGAGTCGGGGCGGGTGCGCGGAAAGATCGTGCTGGTCGCTTGGGACCCGCCTGCCTGACGGCGCGGGCCCGGGACAATTCCGGTGCGGACGTCAGCTGCGCACGGCGTGCAGGACGTCGGCGTGCAGGGCATCCGCCCGGGCGGTGAGCTCGTCGATCCGCACCAGGACCGCGGCGAAACGGTCGCCCTCGGCGGCGGGCAGCGATGCCACGTTGATCTCGATATTGAGCTGCGAGGAGGTCGCGGCGGCGCGGCAGGCGTCGGCGGCCGCGCCGATGTCGGTGACGACGTTCGGGTTCCCGATCGGCAACAGCTCCGCCGCCAGCGACAGCACCTCGTCCGCCTCGTCGACGACGGCGGCGGGCACCCGGGCGGCCTCGATCAGCGCGGCGTTGATCGCCGCGGTGCGGGCGGCGAGCTCCTCCGCGGTGTCCTTGGGCAGCTTGTAGGCGGCGCCGACGGCGGTGAACGCGGCGGCGTCGGCGTCGGCCAGCGCGAGCGCGCGCTCGCGGGCAGCGTCGGCGGCCTCGATGATCCGGTCGACCACCGGCCGGTTCTCGGCGTCCTTGGCGCGCGTGGTGTAGCGCGCGACCATCGCGACGAGCGCGGCGGCCTGGGCGGCGTGCAGCGCGGCCACCGCGCCGCCGCCCGGCGCGGGAATCTTGGCGGCCAGATCGCTCAGGTACTGCGCCAAGGCGGCCCCGCCGAAGGACGACGCAGTTTCCGTGGACGACGAGCTGGTCTGCGACACGAGGGTGTTGCCTTTCGTTTACGGCGAGGATGGTCTACGAGGTAGACGCTACCCCGTGGCGCCGGTCGCTCGGTGGTGACCACGCCTTGCCGGGCCTTCCCCCGTGGCCGGTGCGCGGCCGGGACGTACCCGCCGTTATGTTGAGTGCCATGCGGATCGGATTGAGCATCAACTACTCGGGGGGCTTCAAAGAGGCGGCGGCCGAAGTCGCCGACCTCGAGCGGGCGGGCCTGGACATCGTGTTCGTGCCCGAGGCGTACTCGTTCGACGCGGTGAGCGCGCTCGGCTACCTGGCCGCCAAGACCACGCGCCTGCAGCTGGCCTCCGGCATCCTGCAGCTCTACACGCGCACCCCGAGCCTGACCGCCATGACCGCGGCGGGCCTGGACTTCGTCTCCGACGGACGCTACGTGCTCGGCCTCGGCGCATCGGGTCCGCAGGTGATCGAGGGCTTCCACGGCGTGCCCTACGACGCGCCGATCGGCCGCACCAGGGAACTGGTGGAGATCTGCCGGAAGGTGTGGCGCCGTGAGCGCCTGGAATACCAGGGCAAGTACTACCAGATCCCGCTGCCCGCGGGACAGGGCACCGGCCTGGGCAAGCCGCTCAAGCTGATCAACCACCCGGTGCGCGAACGCATCCCGGTGCTGTTGGCCGCGCTCGGGCCGAAGAACGTGGAACTGGCCGCCGAGATCGCCGAGGGCTGGCAGCCGATCTTCTTCCTGCCGGAGAAGGCGAAGGATGTGTGGGCCGACTCGCTCACCGCGGGTCTGGCCAAGCGCGACCCGGCCTTGGGCGAGCTGGACGTGTACGCGGGCCCGGCCCTGGCCATCGGGGACAACGTCGAGCCGCTGCTGGAGTTCGTGAAGCCGCATCTGGCGCTCTACATCGGCGGCATGGGCGCCAAGGGCAAGAACTTCTACCACACCCTGGCCACCAAGTACGGCTACGGAGCCGAGGCCGACCGCATCCAGGAGCTGTACCTGGCGGGGGAGAAGGAGGCCGCGACCAAGGCGGTTCCCGACCAGCTGGTCCGGGACATCTCGCTGGTCGGCCCGGCCGGATACGTCAAGGAGCGGGTCGCCGCGTTCAAGGAAGCGGGCGTCACGGTTCTGAACGTGGTCCCGATGGCGGCCACCGCCGCCGAGCGCGTCAAGCTCATCGAACAGCTGCGCGAACTGGTCTGAAAAGGGCGCTGCCGCCGTCGACGGGTGCGACGGCGGCAGCGGTGCGAGTCAGCTCTGCCGCAGCGACGCCAGCGCGGCGTCCAGGGTCGAATGCAGCGCGAACACCTGGTCCAGGCTGGTCATCTTCAGCTGTCTGCTGGTGGCGGGCCCCTCGGCGACGACGGCGATCGCGGTGGTCGAGCCCGCGCGCTGGTGGGCGGCCACGAGCGTGGCCATACCCGCCGAGGCGAGGAAGCTGACCTCGGTCAGGTCGATGATGAGGGCCGCGGGCTTGCCGCTGAGGATGGCATCGATCGCGTTCTCCAGCGCAGGCGCCGTCGCCAGATCGACCTCGCCGGCCACCGTCAGCACCGTCGCGCCGTCGCGGGCCGCGACCGTGGTGGTCATCGTGTCCGCGAGGGGATACGCGTCTCCGGAAGTATTGGTCACAACATCACAACACACAAATCGCGGCAGATTCGCAACCTTTGAGTGTTCATAGAGCTAACCATACCCGTCTCGCCGCCCGCCCTGCCGCGAAGACCATCGGAGGGACGTGGTCTCAGACCCGCACGTCGTCAGAGATCGGCGCCTCGGACCTGCTGCTGATGGCGGCCATCGAGCAGGGCAGCGCCGATCCGGAGATCGCGGCCGAGGTGAGGGGCGCGTTCGCCGAACTCGACCGCTGTACCGCGGTGCAGGGGCGCGATGGGACGGTGCCGACAGCGACATCGCTGGGGCTTCGATGGCGTGCACGGGCCGACGAGGCGATCGCCGACTTCCGGCCGAAACGACCGGCCGGACCGTACCGACGACAGAAGGAGAATGACCACCCACTGACGCTGCGGGAATTCCGCGCCCGCCTCGTCGAACGGCTGTGACACCTGCCGTGGATACCGCCGAGACCCCAAGTGGCGAATCTCGCGCACCGGTGTCCGCTCCGAGTCAGCGATGATCAGCGGATCGCCGAAGTAAATCTCGGTCCGGATGGCTCGTGTCAGCAATCTTCGAGGAAACTTCTGTGGCATGGTGTCGGCTGTGCGGACAATCCTGATCACGGGGGCGACATCGGGTATCGGGCTGGAGTCGGCTCAGCAGCTGGCGGCGCGGGGGAATCGGCTCGTCTTGGTCGGGCGGAATCCGGAGAAGCTCGCTGCCGCCGCGCAGCTGGTCCAGGGCGCTGGGGCGGCGGGAGTCGACACGCTGGAGTGCGATTTCGCGTCGCAGGCTTCGGTGCGGCAGCTGGCGAAGCAGGTTCTGTCCGGATACGACCGGCTGGACGTGCTGGCCAACAACGCGGGCGGCTACCACAAGACCCGGACCGAGACCGTGGACGGCATCGAGGCCACGTTCGCGGTCAACCATCTCGGTGGCTTCCTGCTCACCGAACTGCTGACGGAGCTGATGGTGCGCAGCGCCCCGTCGCGCATCGTGTTCACCTCGTCGGTCCTGCAATACGGCGCCACCATGGATTTCGCGGATCTGGGTTTCCGGCAGGGATATTCGGGGGAGAAGGCATACAGCCGCTCCAAGCTGGCGAACGTCCTCTACACCCGGGCGCTGGCGCGGCGCCTGGAGGGAACCGGCGTCACGGTGAACGCCTTCCACCCCGGTGCGGTGGCGACCGGGATCTGGGACGCGATGCCCTGGTTCGGGCAGCCCTTCGTGGCGCTCGCCAAACGATTGTTCATGATCTCCGCCGCCGAGGGCGGACGAGCGCTGAGCTACCTGGCCACCGATCCGGAAGTCGCCGCCGTCAGCGGCTGCTACTTCCAGAACAGCCGCGTCAAGGCTCCGTCGCGTCTGGCGCAGGACGACGCGCTCGGGCAACAGCTGTGTGAAGTCAGCGCGGCCCTGGTCGGACTCACCGGGTAGGGGCACCCACGACCAGCGACACGTTGTCGCGAAGCACCACGACCATCGATGCCGACTGAAGCGGAAAGCAGGGGAGCATGCTTCGTACTCGTTTCGAGTCGATCGGCGCGTACACGCCGGCGACCGTCCGCTCCACCGAAGACCTGATCGCCCAGCTGGCCGTGCCGCGATCGCTGGATCTGGAGCGCATCACCGGGATCAAGAACCGGCGTGTCTACGACTCGGATCCGGACCGGTACGAATCGTCGTTCGAGCTGGCGTTGCACGCGATCGAGGACTGCCTGTGGCATTCCGGCTACCGGGCCGACGAACTGGACGTCGTCATCTCGGCCTCCATCACGCGTACCCGCGGCGCGGGAATCTTCTGTTACGCACCGTCCTTCGCGCTCATGCTCGGCAACGCCATCGGCGCGAACGCGGCCAGGCACTTCGATGTGTCGAACGCGTGCGCCGGGATGATCACCGGCGTGCTGGTGCTCGATCGCATGATCAAAGCCGGTGCGGTGCGCAACGGGCTGGTGGTCAGCGGGGAGCAGATCACGCCGATCGCCGAGACGGCGCTGCGCGAGATCAGCAAACCCTACGACCCGCAATTCGCGGCGCTGACGGTCGGGGACGCGGCGGTCGCGGTGGTGCTCGACGACCGTGGCGACGATGACGACGAACTGCACTACGTCGAGCTGATGACCGCCGCCGACGGCGCCGAGCACTGCATCGGCATGCCCAGCGACCGCACCGGCGGAATCGCGATGTACACCGACAACCGCGCCATGCAGAACGAAGCCCGTTACCGCCAGGGCATCGACCGCATGGCCGACTTCCTCGCCGAGACCGGACGCACCTGGGAAAGCGAGAAATACGACTACTGGATTCATCATCAATTCAGCGCGCCCGCCATCGAGTACATCTCGGATCTGACCGAACGACATTTCGGCACGCCGATGCCGCAGGCCCTCAACGTGCTGCACGACTACGGCAACACCGCTTCGACCTCCCACTTCCTGGTCTTGCACGAACATCTCGCGCGCAAGAAGATCCCGCGGGGATCCAAAATCCTCATGATCCCCGCGGCATCCGGAATCGTCTCCGGATATCTCGCCGCGACGATCTCCCGCTTGGCGGCGTGAGCATGGCGACGACGATCGTCTCGGCCGCGACGAACCGCGACCTCGACACCGGCAGCTACCTCGACCTGGCCACCCGCGCGGCGCTGGCCTGCGTGCAGCGTTCGGATGTCGGCCTGCACGAGATCGGGATGCTGGTCAACGCGGGCGTCTTCCGGGACAGCAACATCTCCGAGCCCGCGGTGTCGGCCCTCATCCAGAAGCGGATCGGTCTGGGCCTTACCTACGCGGCCGGGCGCGTCCCGGTGCTGTCCTTCGACCTGATGCACGGCGCCTGCGGCCTGCTGCACGCCATCGCGGCCGCCGACACGTTCCTGGCCACCGGCACGGTGCGGTACGCGTTGCTCGTGGCGGGCGACGCCCATCCCTCGACCGAGCGCCACGTCGCGGATTTCCCCTACAGCGCCAGCGGAGCCGCGCTGCTGCTCGGAACCTCGCCCACCGCGGGCGGATTCGGGCGGCTGCACACGCGTGACACCACCGGCCCGGTGGGCCCGATCGCCTTCGTGCCGCTGAACGACGTCGGCGCCGACGGCCGCGTCGCCATGTGCGTCCGTGCCGGCGCGGAGGACCGGGTGGACTCGGCGGCCACGGTGGTGCGCGCCTGCCTGGACGGCGAAGGGCTCGGCCGCGAGCACTTCGCCGCAGGACACGCGCTGCTGCTGGCTCCCGACCAGGCCGCCGACTTCCGCGCCCGGCTGGCGGGCTCGCTCGCCATCCCGGCGCGGTCGGTCGTCGGCTTCGACGCAGGCATCGGAGATCCCTACACCGCCGGGCCGGTGCACGCCTACCTCCACGCACGGCGAACCGGCCTGCTCGACACCGCCCGCACGGTGGTGTTCCTCGCCGTGGACGGAGCATCGGCAGCCTGTCTGGCCTACCGTCCGCGGTCGGTGTCGTCCGCGCGAGCCGGGACATCGACAGGCTCCGGCGCCGCGTTCGCTCGGCAGTAGCACGCGCGCGCGGACAGCTGCCAGTGTCCGAGCCGTGGATATCCGAGCAGCCGAGACGGGCTCAGCGATCCCCGAGGCCGGGCGTCGGTGCGGCCCTCGCGCCGGCCGACAGCAGCTTCTCGGCCAGCGCGCGGCTGCGTCGGGCGAGTTCCGGCGGGTCGAGTATCTCGAAGTCGTGCCCCAGCAACAGCATGTGCACGAGCACGAGGTCGAGGCTGTCGTCGGCTCCGCTGCGGACCTCGCAACACTCGCTGCCACGCGGTAGCACGACTGCCGCCGACGCCGGTATCTGCGCGCGGACGGTGTCGGCGCAGGCGTGCACCAGGAAGCGGGCCTGTAGCGCGTAGACCCGGCTCGCCACGCCTTCTTGCACGTAGGCCGCGGCCTCCGGCGTCGCGCGCGGGCGGAAGCGCCAGGTCCGCGCGGCCACATCGGTCATCCGGTCGACGCGGAAACTGCGCCAGTCCGCGCGATCGAGGTCGAAGGCCAGCAGGTACCAGCGCCGGTCGGAGGCGACCAAACGGTAGGGCTCGACCCGCCGCCGGCGCACCCGGTCCCCTGCGGGGTAGTCGAAACCGGCTTCGACCTCGTCGCGGCAGGCTCTGGCCAGGGTCATCAGCACGTCGGGTTCGACCGGTGCGTGGCCGCCGCCGAAGGACTCCACCGAGCCGGAGAGCGCGTGCACTTCGTGCCGCAACCGGGTGGGCAGCACCCGGTCGAGCTTGGCCAGCGCCCGCAGCGCGGCGTCACCCGCGCCCGCGACCGTGGCGCCCGCGCCGCCCAGCAGCGAGACCGCGGTGACGATCGCCTCCTCGTCGTCGAGCAGCAGCGGCGGCAGTTCCTGCCCCCGGCCGAGCCGGTAGCCGCCGCCGACTCCGTGGCAGGCGTGCACCGGATAGCCCAGCGCGCGCAGCCGCTCGACATCGCGCCGTACCGTGCGCGGCGTGACGCCCAGCCGCTCGGCCAGCTCGGGCCCGGTCCAGACCTGGCGTTGCTGCAGTAGCCCGAGCAGCGTGAGCACGCGCTCGGTCGTGCCCCGCTCGGCACCGTTCGCGGCCTCCATGCCGCTCAGCCTGCCAGAAACAGCGGACCGATTCTGTCCGCTAGGGGTGTCAGGGTTGCGGCATGGACGCAGACGCTCTCGATTGGAACCGCACGTTGCGCGAGCAGTGGGAAGTGCACTGGAACCAGCAACTCCGCGACCGGCTCGACGGCCTCACCGACGAGGAGTACTTCTGGTCGCCGGTACCGGACGCTTGGAGCGTGCGGCCGCGCGGCAGTTCGACGGCGCCCGTGCAGGCCGGCGCGGGGGATTTCACGATCGACTATGCCTTCCCTCACCCGGTCCCCGCGCCGTTCACCACCATCGCCTGGCGGCTCGGTCATGTCATCGTCGGCGTGCTCGCCGTGCGCAACGCGGCCCACTTCGGCGCGCCCGCGGCCTCGTACGAGACATGGGAATACGCGGGCGACGCGGCCACCGCGCTCGACCAGCTCGAAGCCCAGCTCGACCTCTGGCTGACGGGAGTGCGTGGTCTCGGCGACGAAGGGCTCCGGGTCCCGCTCGGCCCGAAGGAACCCTTTCCCGACGCTCCCATGGCCGATCTGGTGCTGCACATCCACCGCGAGCTGATCCACCACCTGTCGGAGGTCTGCCTGCTGCGCGACCTCTACCTGCACACCGGCGCAGGCAGGAAACCGATCACCACGACCGGCCCCGCATAGCCGAGCGCCGAGGGCCGAGCCGCGCGGTTTCGGGCGCGCAGCCTCGGGTAGAGCGGCTTCGGGGAGACAACCGTGGCTGGAAGGAGGCCATGATGAGCACCGGCAACGCGCTACCGCTGACCGACTACGACCAGCTGACCACCGGATCGATCGAACACCGGGTCCGCTCGCTCGAACTCGACCAGGTGCGGCGACTGCTCGAACACGAGCGTGCCACCGCGCATCGGCCCCGGGTCGTCGAGATCCTCTCGGCGCGCATCGCCCAACTCGAGGCGGGTGCGCAGCCGTCGGGCGGTGATCCGAGCAACGCGCCACCGGTCACCGGCGAGAAGGGCGGCTCGTCGGCAGACCCCGCCCGGTCCCCTGAGGACAACACTCCGCTGCGCCACGGCGTCGCCGGGCAGACACCCGCGCGCGGGAAGCCCTGACCGGCGGCTTCGCCGACTCCGGCGGTCAGCGGTGCGCCGCGCTGATCTGGGCCGCGACGATGCGGACCAGATCGCCGAGTGCGATCTCCACGTCGGTGAGATGCAGGCCCCAGGTCGCGTCCGGGACGGCGTACAGCTCGGGGCTGCCCGGCTCCGGTGTCGCCAGCAACGCTGTCGCTTCGCCGTCGCGCACGCACTGGAGCCGGTACCGCTCGGCGGGGACCAGCCACGGCGTCGGCGCGGCGACGGCGGACGGTCCGTGGCGAAGCGCGAGTTCGGCGCCGAGTGGGCTGGGTACGGGGCTGGTTCTGAGCACGGTGGACGCGATGCGGGCATCGTTGTCGCGCAACGATGCCGGGTTGGTGCAGGCGATCTCGTAGTCCGGGCCGTACGGACGCGGCAGCGGCTCCGGCGTCGTGGGGTTGCGGCCGAATCGGCTGTCCGGGGGCGGCGTCGCGCCGAAGGTCTGCCAGGCCAGGACGCACCGGGTCTGCTGCTCGCCGCGGCACAGCGGCAGGTACCGGAAGTCGCCGCCGACGTCACCGTTCTTCGGTACCACCACATTGCCGCCCAGCAGGATCG
The DNA here is from genome assembly GCF_035544775.1 of Nocardia implantans. Classification (NCBI taxonomy): domain Bacteria; kingdom Bacillati; phylum Actinomycetota; class Actinomycetes; order Mycobacteriales; family Nocardiaceae; genus Nocardia; species Nocardia implantans. Next base: position 243,895 of record NZ_JAYKYQ010000005.1, read on the forward strand.
CCGACAGGATCCGGTCGCGCACCGCCTGCTGGGGTTCGATCTCCTCCCGGAGCAACTGGCGCAGCATGCGCGCCCCCTGCGAATGCCCGAGAAGCACGATGGGCCTGGTCTTTTCGCGCTCCGCGAGGAACTGCCGCCACGCCCGCAGAACATCCTCGTACGCGATGCGCGCCATCGCGGCGCGCTCGTCGGGGGAGTAGGACCGCTCCCGCGCCAGCGCGGCGAGGGTGCGCTGCCGGTACACCGGCGCGAAAACCTGACAGACCTGGGAGAACCGGGCCGCCTGCTGCTCGGCGACCGCCCGTACCTCCGGGGTCACCGCGGTGTCGGAGTTGGGTGTCGGCTCCGCGGACACGGTCGGGTACACGTAGAAGCAGTCCACCCCGGAGTCCACCGAAGGCGCCGGGTCATCGCGCGCGTCGGGTTGCCCCGCCTGCCGCACCGTGGTCGCCGCGTCGCCCCGGCACGGATCGTCCGCTCGATCCGGCCTGCACAGCCACACGACACCGGTGTCACCGGCTGGGTCCGCCGCTGCGCCGGCCGACGATCCCGCCAGCAACCCGACTCCGCACACGACGGACGCGACCACCCGCCGCCACCGACCGACCCGCATCCTGTCCACCTCGCTCTTCCGCGCCCGACTGCTGCGGCAGACCTCGCCGCACCGAGTCCGTTCGGGCGCTTCGACGGCGTCAGCCTACTGCGGACGGCTCTGCGGACGGTTCAGTTCCGCAGGGACAGGCGGCCACCCGCGTTGCGGAAACGCGCTCGGCCGTCCCGGATGTCGTGGTAGGAGACCAGCAGCAGCCGCAGGTATCCGTCGAACGTCTCGAGCGGGTATCCGGCGGGCGCGAAAAGGCCCGGCCGGATCGGCACACAGCGCTGCGGAGGGGCCGTGCGGACCAGGATCTTGTCCGCCGCACCCGGCGCGGCCAAGGCGAACCGCGGCAGGTACCGCGTCACCGGAGCGTCGAGATCAAGCAGTTCCCGCTCGACCTGCTGGAGGACCAGCATGGTGGTCAGCACCTTCGTCACCGAGCCGAAAAGGAACCCGGTGTCCGCACGCATCGGCGCGCCCGTGGCGGTGTTCGCGACGCCGTGGGCGACGATGATCTGAGCGCCGGCGTGGTGGACGCCGGCGACGAGTCCGGGCACCCCGTTGGACGCGCAGTAGGCGGCGGCCTGCTCGCGGATCGCGGCTTCGACGATGTGCAGTGCGTTGTCGTTCATGCGATCACCGTCCAACCTTGCCCCTGGGGAAAGGTCAAGCCCGGCAGGCGGAGTCCTGCCCTCGGTTCGGCTCGCGGGGGTGGGAGGGAGGGTTCGCGGTGCGGGACGAACCCAGCGCCGCGACACCTGTCGTCGAGCATGGCATCGCGACTCACTACTCCCGAACAATCGAGAATTTGCATCAACATGATGGGTGCTGATCTGCGATCGAACAGACCAATAACCTGCTCATTCGGGAAAATTCTGTTCGAATCTCTCGGTAACCCTTCCGTATGCGCGAGAATATCGACTAACATACGGCGCGGGTCCTGTCGCGCAGGTCCGTGCGGTCGGACACCTCCCCTCCAGTGGTGTCCCGGTTCGCACGCGGCGACGTGGATCGAAGCGAAAGGATGCATCGACGCATGCTCAAGAAGCTGGACCGAATACTCGGCTACGAGATGAAGGTCTCGGAGTTCCTCGGCACTCTCATCATCATCGGCGTTCCCTATGGTCTGGCCGGGGTGATCTGGACGCTCACGCACACCGGTCATCTGCGCGATATGCACGGCATCGATCTGCTGATGTCGTTTCTGGGATCGATCGTGTGCTGGCCCGTGCTGACCTTCTCGAATGTGTGTATGACCTGATGATGGCTTTGGTGTGGCTCATCGACGTTCTCGTGATCGTGGTCAAGATCCTCGGTGGGCGGATGAAGGTCAATCCCGTGCTCCGCTTCGGGCTGTGGGTGGCCGTGCTCAGTTCCTTCCTGGCCGGGTGCGCGGCGCTCGTCGCGCTCGCGGTGTTGTTGCAGCGTTGGCTGGAAGCCCTCTCCTAGCGGCCCCGCCTGCGGGTCGCCGCTCGACGGGGGCGAAGAATAGCTGATTACTTACCACCGGGGTGCGACGTTCGGTGGAATGATATGCGTGCTTGTGTGCCATATCTGTGCAGTTCAAAGCGGTATCCCAGGCTGTGTCGCCGTCTGCGCGCACTGATTCGGGATACCGATTTCGGTGGAATAGTCAATCACTTGTAACTTGTCTGCCCGCTGTGAGGTGTGCAACACTTCACACGCTCCGCGCCATCGAAGGGGCGGCCGCCGGGCGCGGTGGACGAGAAATCGGAAAGGAACGGCGACCGGTGACTGCCTCGCTGCGAACGCCAGCCGACAAGCGACCTCCGGGCGAGCTCGGGAAGATGATCGACAGCGCCTCGGGCTTGTGGCGGCGCCACCCCCAGCGGTCGCTGGAGACCCTGGGCAGGCAGGTCACTCTGGGCAGGGAAGCCGTTGTCCAGCTGTTCGTTTCGCTGGTGCGGGGGCGGTTCCCGTACCGGGAATTCATCAAACAGTGCGCCTTCATGGCCAACGTGTCGGCGGCGCCGACCGTGTTCGTCGCCATCCCGATCGCCGTCGTGGTCTCCATCCAGGTCGGCGCGCTCGTGAATCAAGTCGGCGCCACGACGTTCATCGGCGCGGTCGCGGGATTGGGCATCATCCGCCAGGGCGCGCCGCTGGTGTCGGCCTTGATGGTCGCCGGTGCGGTGGGCTCGGCGATCTGTGCCGATCTGGGCTCGCGAACCATCCGCGAGGAGATCGACGCGATGATGGTGATGGGCGTCGACCCGGTGCGCCGCCTGGTCGCGCCACGGCTCGCGGCCGCAGTGCTGGTGAGCGTCCTGCTGTGCGGATTCGTGGTGTTCGTCGGATTCGCGACCGCCTACATGTTCAACGTGTACGCCCAATCCGGGACGCCGGGCTCGTTCATCAGCTCGTTCGCGTCCTTCGCGGTGGCCGACGATCTGATCATCGCCCTGGTCAAGGCCGCGATCTTCGGGGTGCTCACCGCGGTCATCGCCTGCGACATCGGCCTGCACGCGCACGGCGGCCCGGGCGGCGTCGCGAACGCGGTGAACTCGGCCGTGGTCAGCTCGGCGCTGATGCTGTTCGCCACCAACATCATCCTCACTCAGCTGTACAACACGCTGTTCCCGGCGAAAGTGGTGTGAGCATGGCGAGCAGTTACACACCTCCGGCGCTGCGGCCGCTGCACACCGTCGGGAAAGCCGCGCTGGCGCCCGTGCACGCCAATCAGCGGGTGGGCCACCAGGCCATCACGTTCTTCCAAGCGCTCATCGCCATCCCGTTCGTGCTGAAGCACTATCGCCGTGAGGTCGCGCGGCTGACGGCCGACGTCGGCTGGGGCAACGGCTCGCTCATCGTGGGCGGCGGCACGATCGGCGTGGTCGTCATCCTGTGCGCGTTCGGCGGCATCATCGTCGGCATGGAGTCGTTCACGGCTCTGAATCTGCTGACGATGTCCCCGCTGACCGGAGCGATCTCCGGGTTCGCCACCACCCGCGAACTCGCGCCGATCCTGGCGACCTTGGCGTTCGCCATCCAGGCGGGCTGCCGGTTCACCGCGCAGCTGGGCTCCATGCGGATCTCCGAGGAGATCGACGCGCTGGAATCCATCGCCATCCGCCCGCTGCCGTATCTGATCAGCACCCGCATGATCGCCTCGACCCTGACCATCATCCCGCTCTACAGCATCGGTCTGGCCACCGCGTACCTGGCCACCAAGATCACGGTGCTCTTCCTGGGCGGCACGGCGGCAGGCACCTACGATCACTACTTCTTCCAGTTCCTGATCGGCCCGGACGTCTTCTTCTCACTGCTCAAGGTAGTGGTGTTCGTGCTGCTGTCGACGTTCATCCAGTGCTACTACGGCTACGTCGCCACCGGTGGCCCGGAAGGCGTCGGGGTGGCGGCCGGGCGCGCCATCAAGATGGTGATCGTCGTGATGGTGTTCGCCAATCTCTTTCTCACGTTGACGATCTGGGGCATCGATCCCGGATTCCGGATCTCGGGGTAAGGCCGACGATGATTCTCGACCCCAGTGGTCGCGGACCGACCGCGAAGCAGTTGACCCTCGCCGGGTTGGCGGTGCTGACGACGGTCGCGGTCCTGCTGTATCTGCTCGCGCTGCGCTACACCGGCTACTTCGAGGACAAAGTCCCGGTGACCGTGGTGCTCACCAGCACCGGCGACGGCTTGCCCGGCCGGGCCGACGTCAAATTCCGCGGCATGGTCGTCGGCCGGGTCGCCGCGGTGGACGTGGTGGCGAGAGGCGCCAGCCAGCAGGCGCGGGTGGATCTCAAACCCGGTGTCGCCGAGACGATCCCGGTGAACGTGACCGCCCGGGTCATCCCGAACAACCTGTTCGGCGTCACGGCGATCGAATTCGTCGACAACGGCCCGGAAACGAGGACGTTGCGCGCCGGTGCCACCATCCAGGAGGACACCAGCAGCGAGACGGTGGCGTTGCAGACGACGTTGAACGTGCTGCGCAACGTGCTCGAGAAGATCCAGCCCGAGAAACTGGGCCGGGTGCTGGCCACGCTCGCGGCGGCGCTGGATCCCTCGGCGCGCGTGCCCGGCTCGACGGTGGAGCGCCTGGACAACTGGTTGACCGAGATACGGGCGACGCCGGGCATCGACGCGCTGCTCGGCGATCTCGGACGGGCATCCATCGCGTTGAGCCAGTCGGCTCCCGAGCTGGTCGGGGTGCTCTCGGAGTCGGTGACCACCGCGCGAACGCTGGCCGAACGACGGTCGAAGCTCATCGACCTGCTGGCCACCGGCAACGCGACGGTCGACTCGGTCAACGCGCTGTTCGCCCGCAACCCCGACGCGGGCAAGTTCCTGGTCTCCGGCCTGGACGATCTGTTCGGCGGCTTGGCCAAGGATCCCGAGGCCATTCCGTACACCGCCGCGAACCTCAACGTGGCGCTGCAACGGCTGGCGACCACGTTCCACTTCGGCCCTTCCAAACAGATGGTGTGGAAGATGGATGTCTCGTTCACGCCGTTCCAGCAGTACACCGCGAAGGACTGCCCGCACTACGGCGACCAGTACGGCCCCCGCTGCGGCGGGGCCACGGTGCCGGAGGTGGCGCCGGAGCAGAACTACCCGCCGCAGCTGATGCCGAAGTGGCTCGACGCCGCGGGACCCGCACCCGTGCCGGTCGCGCCCGCGCCGCTGGGCGCCATGGGGCTGGTGCTGCCGGGCCTCCCGGCGATACCGGGTCTCCCGTTCATCCCCGGTCTGCCGTCCATCCCGGGTCTTTCGCCGGCGCCCGCCCCCGCGGCGCCCGCCGAGCCGGCACCCGAGAGTCCGGGCGCCACGGCGCAGCCGATCGCGTTGCGCGGACCCGACGCCGTCGCGGCGATCGTCGGAGCGCGCCCGACCGTGGCGCAGTATCTGCTGCTGAGCCCGGTGCTCGCGGGCGGATCGATCACCGTGCACGAGGCAGGCCGAGGAGGGCCCCGCTGATGAGGTCAGGCAAGGCGCTGGCGGGATTCAGCCTGTTCGCGGTGGTGGCGATCGCGCTCACCGTGACCATCTGGTCCACGTTGCAGCGGTCGGTCTCGGGGGACACCGAGCGCTATTCGGCGGTCTTCTCCGATGTGCTCGGTCTGCGCGTCGGCGACGACGTGCGCATGGCGGGCGTGCGGGTCGGCCGCGTGGACAAGATCGATTTCACCGACGGCTACCGCGCCGAGGTCGAATTCCGCATCGATGCGCGCCAGCATCTCACCACCACGACGAAGGCGCTGGTGCGGTACCAGAACCTCATCGGACAGCGGTATATCGCCCTGGCGCCGGGCAAGGAAGCGGGCGCCGTCGTCGCGGCGGGCGCGCGGATCCCGCTGGAGCGCACCGAGCCGTCGTTCGACGTGTCCGCGCTGTTGTCCGGGTTCGAGCCGCTGTTCAGCGTGCTGCAACCCGATCAGGTCAATTCCCTGTCCGAGACGTTGATCCAGGCCCTGCAGGGCAATCAGGTGTCGCTCAGCAGCCTCATCACCCAGGCGGCCGATCTGGCCGGCACTTTCGGGCAGCGGGACAAGATCCTCGGGGAGGTCCTGACCAATCTCAGCTCGGTGATCAGCGGCCTGGCCAATCGCAGCGGCGAACTGGAGACCCTGCTCACCCAGGCGAGGGCTCTGGTCGAGGCGCTCTACTCCCAAGGCGAGAGCCTCAAGCATTCGGTGGACACCGTCGCGCACACGACCGACTCGCTGACCCAGCTCATCATGCAGGTCAAGCCGGGCTTGGCGAAGGCGCAGAACGACGCCACCACCGGTGTCGCGTTGCTGCTGCTCAACGGCGCGTCCCTGGACCGGGCGGCAGTCGAACTGCCCGCCGTGCTCAACGGCGTCGCGCGCTTCACCAGCAACGGCGCCTACGGAAACGCCTACCTGTGCGGCCTCGACGTGTCCCTGTGGGGCGTGGTGTTGCCGCCGGGCCTGTTCTCGCAGGTGGGCGGCAACTCGCATTCGGAGGTGTGCCGATGATCAAGCGCGTTCCGTGGCCGGGCTTCCTGCGCAACAGGTATCTGCGGCTCGGCCTCATCGCCGCCGCGACGGTGGCCGCTCTGCTGATCGGATCGAGTGTCCTGACCCAGGCCCGGCTGGGCGACAAGACGATCCACGCCGAATTCGCCCAAGCCGCGGGTTTGCGTCCCGGCGCGACAGTGGACGTGTCCGGCATCGAAGTGGGCGCGGTGCGCGCGGTGCGGCTCGAAGGCGCGAAGGTCGTGGTGGATCTGAAGGTGCGCCGCGATCTGCGTCTGGGCCCCGACGCGCGTGCGGCCATCAAGATGTCGACGATCCTCGGCCGACTGCACGTGGATCTGGTGCCCGGAGACGGAAAGGGCCTGCCGGGCAACCGCATCCGCATCGAGAACACGTCGGTGCCGTACAACCTGAGCAAGGTCATCCAGGACCCGAAGTACAAGAACTCCTTCGAACGCATCGAACGTCTCGATCCGCAGAAACTCCGTCAGGCGCTGGACCTGGTCGATCAGCAGATGGGGGATTCCCCGCAGCTGGCGGTGCAGGCGCTCGACAGCATCGGCGCGCTCGCCAAGGTCGTCACCGACCGCCGCGACGAAGTGGACGCGCTGCTCAAGAGCATGGATCAGGTGTCCCAGCTCGTCTCCGACAACCAGAACAGCGTGCTGTTGTTGCTGACCCGCGGCGAGGCGATCGGCAACGCCGTCCAGAAACGCCAGCAGTTGCTGAAACAGTTGCTCGACAACGTCGCGGCTCTGTCGCGGTTGCTGCAGGAAATGGGTCTGGAGAACAACGGTCAGCTCGCGCCGCTGATCCACGACCTGAACACCATGTCGGAGGGATTGGTCAAGAACCGCGAGAATCTGGACCGGCTCTACGAGAACATGCCGATCGCCTTGCGGCAGTTCAACAACGCCGTCGGCAACGGACCCTACGGCGACGTCTGGGCGCCGTGGTTCTTCCCGGACAACTGGCTGTGCTTCGCTCGAGCCGTACAGGGGTGCAATTGATGAGAACACGACGATTCGCACAGCTCGGCGTGCTGATCGTGGCCGCGCTGCTGACCGCGAGCTGCGGGCTCGTACCGGACAGCCTGACCTCGCTGCCGAGGGAGTATCTCGGCGAGCGCATCCGCATCAGCGCCGATTTCGAGAACGTCGCCGGACTGTACGCGGGCAACGAGGTCGCGGTGCTGGGCGTGCCGGTCGGCCGGGTCGACACCGTGACGGCCAAGGGCAGCTACGTCCAGGTCACCATGAGCTTGGAGAAGGGCACCGAGGTTCCGGCCGACGCCATCGCCGCCCTGGTGTCGCCGCAGCTGATCACCAACCGCCACGTCGAACTCGCGCCCGCCTACAGCGGAGACGGGCCGCTGCTCACCGACGGGACGCACATCCCGCTGGCCAGGACGCGGACACCGGTCGAACTCGACCGCATCCTGCAGAACTTCGACCAGCTCGGAGCCGCGCTCAAAGGCGACGACCGCGACGGGCCGATGGCAAGCCGCGTCCTGTTCCCGCTCCTGGACGGCAACGGCGACAGACTGCGCGCGACCTTGGACGCGCTGTCCTCGGCGTTCGAGGTCACCTTCGCCAACAAGGACCAGATCTCGAACACGATCATCAAACTCAACGAGATCACGCAGATCATCGCCCAGAACGACCAGACCGTGCGTGATTTCAGCGGCCGCCTCACCGAACTGGTGCAGCTGATGGGTGACCAGGCGCCCGGCCTGCAGGCGGTGCTGCGGCAACTGGACCAGTTCGTCACCAACACCTCCACGCTGGTGGGTGAGAACTCCGATCAGCTCGCGGGTGCGCTGGAGCGGTTCACGACCATCACCGAACAGATGCGGGCCAACGCCCGCGGCCTCACCGAGATCGTCGACGTCGGGCCGTTGCTGTTCGAGAACCTGTCCAACGCGGTCAGCCGGGAACACCAAGCGCTGCGCCTGCACGCGCTGACCGACAAGGTCCTGCTCGACAACGAGGTGGTGTCGCAGTTCTGTGAGCGCATCCAAATGCGTCTCGATGGCTGCCGCACCGGGAAGGTCCAGGACTTCGGACCCGACTTCGGCCTCACCGCGGCACTACTGGGGATTTCGAAATGATCGGAACGAACCCGCTTCGACGCACCGCGGTGGCGGCCGCGCTGGTCGCGGCGATGGCCACCGCCACCGGCTGCGGCGTGACGGTGGCGAACCTGCCGATGCCCAAACCCGGCATCGGCGCCCCCGGATACACCATTCGCGCGGCCTTCCGCGACGCGCTCAATCTGCCCGATCACGCGCACGTGAAGATCGGCGGAACCGATATCGGCGTCGTCACCGCGATCAGCACGACCAACTTCATCGCGGAGGTGGAAATGCTGATCAGGGAGGACATCCAGTTGCCGAGGGGCACCACCGCGGAGCTGCGCCAGGCGACCCCGCTCGGCGACATCTTCGTGGCGATGACCTTGCCCGCGACCACCTCCGGCGGCGAGAACCTGCGCGCAGGCGACGTCATCGGCACCGATCACACGTCGGCCGCCGCGTCCGTCGAGCAGCTGATGATGTCGGTCTCGATGCTCATCAACGGCGGCGGCATCAACCAGGCCGCCAAGATCACCTCCGAGATGGACTCGATGTTCGCAGGCCGCGCACCGCAGCTGGCGCACCTGCTCAGCGAACTGACCAATGTCATCGCCGCGCTGAACCAGCGCACCGGCGACATCGACAGCGTCCTGACCGGGCTCAACGTGCTCACCGGTGAATTGGCCAGGCGCAAGGCCGAGTTGGGCGACGCCGCGGACACCTTCCCCGGGCTGCTGGCAATGCTCGCCGAGAACAACCAGTCCATCGTCGACCTGCTGGACAAGGTCTCGACCACGATGACCGCGCTCGGCGATTTCACCGAGACGACCGGTCCGCAGGCGGTGAGCCTGTTCGACAGCATCCAGCGGTTGATGGCCGGGTTCACCCAGATGGGCGACGACCTGGGCGGAACGCTGGACGGGCTGCACACCATCTATCCCTCGCTGATGGCCAGCCTGGACGGACCAGCTCTCGCCGTCGCGGCGACGGTGTCCTACCTCAGCGTCGGCGCCCTGACCGATCCCAGCGGCAGCAGGCTGCCCGAGATCGGCGACGTGCCCGCGTTCATCGGCAGCTTGGCACAGGTGATCGAGAAGGTGATCGGCCGGGTCACCAGTCCGCCGCAGCAACCTCAGCAGCAGGGAGGAGAGCGATGAATCCCCCCTTGTGGCGATGGCTGGTGCGCCGTCGCGTCGCGGTCGCGAACTTCGGATTGATCGTGGTGCTCGTTCTCGGCGCGGCCTATCTCGGCGCCGAAGTCCTGCGGTTGGATCCGCTGCGCGACGACTACACGGTGACCGTGGAGTTGCAGTCGTCCGGCGGCTTGGCGGCGGGCAACGACGTCACCTTTCGCGGCACCAGGGTCGGCAAGGTCCGCGAGGTGAAGGTGGCGGGCAGCGGCGTCGCGGCCGTGGCCCAGATCGACGCAGCGGCGAAGATTCCGGTGGGCGGCACTGTCGCCGTCGGCCGGCTGTCGGCGGCGGGCGAGCAGTACCTGGACTTCCGCCCGGATTCCGACACCGGCCCGTACCTCACCGACGGGGCGCTGGTGGAACGTTCCCAGACGACGGTCCCGGTGACCGTGCAGTCGGTGCTGACCAATCTCAGCGGTTTCATCGGCGGGCTCAACCCGGACCGGTTGAACGTCATCATCGACGAACTCGACAAGGCGCTGGCCGGTGGCCCCGACCAGTTGCGCAACATGGTGTCCGGCATCAGCCGCGCGATGGCGGGGCTGTCGGATCTGCTGCCGCAGACCCGGCAGCTGATCGAGAACCTCGAGGTGATCGCCGAGACCACCTCGCATGCGCAGCCGGACCTCGCGACACTCACGCGCACGGGCGGCGTGCTGTTCGAGCAGCTGACCGCGGCGGACCTGGAAGTGCGCCACCTCTTGGACGAGGGGCCCGCCCAGCTCGGCACCCTCGGCGGCTTCGTGTCGCGCACCCAGGACCCCATCACGAATCTGGTGACGAACTTCGTCGCGATCACCAAGGCGGCCAAGCTGCGCGCTCCGGCGATCGCGGCGCTGTTCCCCGCGTTGCGGGTCGGTTCGGAGGCGCTGGGCATACCCGCCCACGACAACGCCTTCTACACCCTTGTCGACATCTGGCCGCGCCCCACCTGCGAATACGACACCATCCCCGTGGTGCCCACCGACAAGATGACCGACACCAGGGTCCGGCTCTACAACTACTGCGTCACCAACGATCCGGCCTTGCAGGTGCGTGGTTCGGCGAACGCGCCACGACCCGCCGTTCCGGACAACGGGGCCACCATGCCCCCGGGCGTCCGTGGCGACGAACTGTCCCGCCCGGTGCCCGGCAACTAGGAGATTCCGATGAAGAGTGAAGACGTCGACCACGTCGCCGAAACCGAGTCGCCCGCAGCGCAACTGGACGAGAAGGTCGTCGCGCCGGAAAAAGCCGGCGTCGGTGCCACGACGCAGGCCGCGGACGGCGGCACGGATCCCGCCGAGCGGGGCGCGGCGGACTCCGGTGGCCGGTGGCGCAGGCTGCGCCGTCTGCCCATCCGGCGTCCCGGTCCGATCGTGGTGCGCTCGGCGGCGGCCGTCCTCGTGGGTGTGTCGGTGGCCTCGGCCGGTTACTGGTACGTCCAGAGCCGCAACAGCGAGAATCTGCTGGCCGCGCAGGAGGACGCCCGCGCAGCGGCCTGCCGCTACGCGCCCATCCTGGCCAACTACGACTCGAAGAATCTCGACCCCTACTTCGCCGCGGTCAGCGACGGCGCCACCGGTGACTGGAAGAAGCAGTTCGAATCCACCAGCACGGAACTGCGTACGGTACTCGGCGAAGGCCAGGTCACCTCGGCCACGCGCGATGTGCAGTGCGCGATTCGCGCCGGTGACGAGCACTCCGCCGAAGCGATCGTGGTCATCGGCCAGACCATCACCAGTCTGGGCACCAAGGGCAAGCCTGCGCCGGGTCAGTTGTCGATGGTGATGCGCTTGGAGAAGGTGGGGGACCGGTGGCTGGTGAACAAGGTCAACTCGCCGTTGGCGTTACCCACCCAACCCTGACGCGGGTGTCGTGAAGAGCGCCAGATCCGGATCGGCCGAGCCCGGTCCGGAACGGGTGGTGCGCCGGCGCCCGCGCAACCGGCGGGCGCAGATCGCGGCCACGTCCGCGGCCGCGTTCGGCGCCCTCGGCTATCACGGCGTGAGCATGGAGGAGATCGCGGCGAAGGTCGGGATCAGCTCCGCGGCGCTGTATCGCCACTATCCCAGCAAGTATTCGCTGTTCCGCGCGGAGCTGTTGCGCTTGGGCCAGGTGACCGTGGACGCGGTGATACTTCCCGCGCAGGCCGAGAGCTGGAGTGCCGAGGCTCGATTGCGATACGTCATCGATGCCCTGATCGCCCAGGCCGTCACCAATCGTCCCACGGTGACCCTGGCGCGCTGGGAAGGCCGCTATCTGGACGACGAGGACGGCAAGACCCTCACCGATCAGTTCGCGACCTCGATCGCCGCGCTGCGCCGGCTGATCGGTGCGGTGCGCCCGGGGCTGAGCAAGCGTGACGAATTCGTCCGCGCGGTGGCGATACTCAGCATCGTCAGCAGCATCGGTGATCACCACGCCGCCCTTCCCACGAAATCCCTCTCGGCCCTGCTGGCCTCCGCTTGCTGGACGGCAGTGCATGCCGCGCTGCCCGCCTTCGCCGAGGTCTCCACCGAGCCGCGGCCGACGGACCCGCCGACGCCTTTCAAGCATCAATTGTTGCTGGTGAAAGCCGTGCAACTGTTCCATGAGCGCGGATATCCGAACGTCAGCGTCGAGGACATCGCCGCCGCGGCGGACCTGACCGCCGCGTCCGCGGTCTACCGCTACTACCGCAGCAAGAGCGACCTGTTGACCGCCGCTTTCCGGCGCGCCGCCGACCGGGTGGCCGACGCCATCGGCCCAGCCATCGCGTCCTCGGCCACTCCCTTCGAGGCGCTGACCGAATTGATCACGCTCTACGTCGCGGGCTCCTTCGCCGAGCGGGAGCTGACGTTCGTCTACTACACGGAGTTCTCGCATGTCCCGGCCGAGGACCGGGTCGTGTTGCGCAACATCCAGCGTCTGTCGGTGGCGGAATGGGGCAGATTGCTGGTCGCCGTCCGTCCCGAGCTGTCCGAAGCGCAAGCGCGCATTCTCGTGCACGCCGCCTTCGGTCTGGTCGTCGACCTCGGCAGGGCGCTGGGGGACGGCAGCCGCGGCTGTCCGGAGGACGCCGTGGCGCGACTGATGCAGGTCACCCTGTTCGATACGGCGATACAGCCACCCGGTGTGCGGAAATAACGCTCCGGCACGATGATCGACGTCCGTAAGGAATCGGGAGACACATATCAGTGCATAAGACGCTAAACATACACGTAAAGTCCTTTTACATTGCGTCGCTCCTAGATTTGAGTCTAGAATGATCAGTAACATACTGGAGATCGGCCGCTCCAGGGCATCGGACACGGAGAGTCCGATGCGCGCCGATGTTCTCGCGGAGCAACGGCCGACAGGGGAACGCGCCGAGCCTGGCTGGTGTCCGGCGGCGTCGTGTCGACGTCGGCGCGGCCGTCTCGCCTGGTCACGCGACGTGTGAACGCAGATGGAAGGACATCCCGATGACCGCAGTCGCTCCTCACTCCGAGCGCGATCACAGTGGGCCGCTGACGAAGGATCGCACCCGCATCGGTATCAGCGTCACGCATCGGCCGTACACCAAGCGGCCGATCAAACTCACCGACGCGCTGGATTTCTGGTCCTTCGCCGGCGCCGCGGCGAACGTCGTCATGCAGATGGCCCGGCCCGGCGTCGGCTACGGCGTGGCCGAAAGCAAGGTGGAATCCGGATCGCTGATGAAGCACCCGTGGAAACGGGCGCGCACGACGACGCAATATCTCGCGGTCGCCATCCTCGGCACCGACGAAGAGCGCGCGGCATATCGCGAAGCGGTGAATGTGGCCCATCGGCAGGTGCATTCGGCGCCAGGAGCCGCCGTGAAGTACAACGCCTTCGACCGCAACCTCCAACTGTGGGTCGCCGCTTGCCTTTACATCGGCTTCGAGGACACCTACCAGCTGCTGCACGGGAGAATGAACGACGAGCAGGCCGAAGCCTTCTACGCCTCGTCCTCGACCCTCGGCACCACCTTGCAGGTCACCGAGGATATGTGGCCCGCCACCCGCGCGGAATTCGACGAGTATTGGAACACCGCGTGCGAGCAGGTCGTGCTGGACGACTACGTCCGCGGTTACCTCGAGAGCCTGCTGAATCTGCGGATGATCCACTGGTATCTGCGGCTGCCTTTCCGGAACCTGCTGCGATTCCTCACCATCGGATTCTTGGCGCCGATTTTCCGAGAACAGCTCCGGGTGGAGTGGACCGCCGCCGACCAGCGGCGTTTCGAGAACCTGTTCGTTTTCGTTTCCTTCGTCAACCGGTTCATTCCGCGCTTCGTCCGGCACGGCGGGTCGCATGCGCTGATGTCCGATCTGCGCCGGCGAATCCGCAAGCAGAAGAACCTCATATGAGAACCCGGGTTTGGTGATACCGCGGGTGAGCCGGTACATTTGTCTGGTCAAACTACCGAGCGATCGGTGAATAGGCGCGAATACCCCCGAGCGAGCCCCGAACCGATGCAGACCGGTCCGGGGCTCGGTTGGTTCGTGTGCCCATTTCCGTCACTCCGGCTGGAACGCGGCCGTGCGGTCGTCGGCGAGAAAGTCGCCGAGCAACGACACCGGTTCTTTCGGCGCGTCCAGTGGGACGCAGTGCCCGCACCCGGCGCACCGCGCCTCGAGGTTCCCGCGGTGAGGAACCAGTCGATATACGCCGCCTCGTTTCCGGCGAGATCCGGCCGAGCCGTCCGGATCGGACGCGTTCGGGTCATCGGGGGCCCGAGGCGGGGCGCTCGTGCGCGGTGAGCAGCAAGTGGTCGAAGCGGGTGCGGGTCTGCACATCCGCACCGCCGAAATCGAGCAGCGCGGCCACCAGCTCCTCGGCCAGCACGCGCAGTTTCCGGTTCGTCTCCTGCGACCGCCAGATGAGCACTCGGAACGCCTGATCGGCCGAAATCCCGTACACCAGCATCAAGGCGCCCTTCGCCTGCTCGATCACTTCGCGGGCGGCGACCATTTCCGGCAGCGTGGCGTCGATGATCTCCTGGCGCTGCTCGTCGACGGTGTCGGTGACGTCGATGTAGTACCCCGTCGTGCCGACCACCGCGCCGGTGGCGTCGCGCATCTGATCGCCGACGACCAGCACATGGTGCATGACGCCCGCGGCATCGACGATGCGGTGGCGGCCGCTGAACGGCAGGCCGGTCCGCACCGCCATCGCCAAGGTGTCGGCGACCTCGGCCCGGTCGTCCGGATGTTTGTGTGCCAGGAGCAATTCCGTAGTCGGCGTCACATCGCCCGGCGCGTACCCGTGCAAAGCCGCGACCTCGTCCGACCATTCCCAGCGTTGATCGGCGAACCAGAACTGGAAACTTCCCGTTCTTTTGGAGACCGGGACCGTGGGCGCGGCCCCGGATGGAGCGTTGTCTATCACTCGGTTCTGCATTCCCCGCCGTGTCGCCGGTATGCGCCCCCACCTGGCGTGAACCGCCTCACGAAGACTGGCGCGACGCGCGAGGGAGGCGGTCGCAGCCGCGGGAACTCTCGCTCGGCGACGAGTTCGCAAGGGTGTGACGCGGTCGTGTCCGGCGCGGGCTTCAGCCTCGATGACGCGGGTATCCGCCGCCCTGTGGCGGATACTTTGCGACGGGCGGTCAGCACGCCCCTGCTGTACTTCTTCATCCTCGGTGACATCCTGGGCGCGGGCGTCTACGTGCTGGTCGGGAACATCGCGCGGGAATCCGGCGGTGCGATCTGGTTGCCGCTGCTGGTGGCGCTGACCCTGGCCTGCCTCACCGCGGGCTCCTACGCCGAGCTGGCGACGAAGTACCCCAGAGCGGGCGGGTCGGCGCACTACGCGGGCCGCGCGCTCGGGCCGGCCGCTGGATCGCTCGTGGGCTTCTGCATGCTGGCGGCCGGCGTCGTGTCGGTGGCCGCGCTGAGCAGGGCGTTCGCCGCGGACTACCTGCGCGCCCTGGTGACGCTGCCGACCGCGCTGGTCGTGGTGGTGTTCCTCGGCGCGTTGGCGTTGCTCAACGTGTACGGCATCAAGGAGTCGCTCGGCGCCAACGTGGCCGCGACCCTGGTCGAACTCGGCGGGCTGGTCCTGGTGATCGGGCTTGGTGCGTGGGTGGTCGTCCGGGGCGACGCCGAACCGGCCCGGCTCGCCGAGGTGGGGACCGCGAAGCACGGCGTGGTCGGCGCGACCCTCGCGGGCGCGGTGCTGGCCTTCTACTCCTTCGTCGGGTTCGAGACCTCGGTGAATCTGGCGGAGGAGGTCGCCGACCCGCGCCGGTCCTATCCGCGTGCGCTCTTCGGGGCGCTGCTCACCGCCGGTGGCGTGTACCTGCTGATCGGGTTCGCGGCCGGTGCGGTGGTCCCCACCGACCGGCTGGCGAATTCCAGCGGTCCGCTGCTGGAGGTGGTGCGCGTGGCCGGTGGCGTTCCGGACGAGCTGTTCGCCGTGGTCGCCCTGGTGGCCGTCGCGAACGGGGCGCTGCTGACCGGCATCATGTCCTCGCGGCTGGCCTACGGCATGGCGCGTGAGGGGCTGCTGCCGCGGGCGCTGGGCCGGATCCTGCCGGGCCGCAGGACGCCGTGGGTGGCGATCGCGGTGACAGCGGCGGCGTCGCTGGCGCTCGCGCTGACCGGGGAGGTGGCCTCTCTCGCCGAGACGTTGGTGTTGTTGCTGCTGGTCGTCTTCACGGCGGTCAACATCTCGGTGTTGCTCCTGCGGCGCGATCCCGACGGGGCCGAGCATTTTCGCGTGCCGCTCGGCGTGCCGTGGCTCGGTCTGATTTCCTGCCTGTTCCTGTTCACCCGGATCGACGGGGAGGTGTGGTTGCGGGGTTGCCTCCTCGTCGGCATCGGAGTGCTGTTCGCCGTCGTGAACGCGATCCGTGCCCGCCGGTCCGCCGCCGCCGGTCGCGGCGCCTTCGCGGCCCGGCGCGGCGCGTGACGATTCGCTTTCCATCGCGCGACGACACGACGATGTCGTTGCACCGGGTCGAGCCTGGTGGTACACGGAATCTGCGACAGCGTCCCGGCGCCGATCGCAGTACGCCAGATCGGATCGACATCCCGCAGTCCACCCCTGTCCCGGAGGTTCCACGCGATGGCATATCCCGTGCACGGCGGCTCCTCGCTCGGTCGAAGACTCCACGGCTACACCCCGCGGCGGCACAGCCGACCCCAGGCGGCGCATCGCGTCCTCGACGTGCCGGATCGGCCCAGCGAATGGCATCCGGGGATGCTGTGGTGGGATGCGAAAACGGTGCGGGTGACCTACCCGCGGCCGGAGGCGACGGGGCGCTGGAATACCGTCCCGCACTTGGTGTTACCGCTCGACCGCGGGCGTCTGGCCATTCGGATCTCGTCGCACTCGCGCGAGGCTCGGCACTTGGCCCGCGAGCACCGGGTCATCGTGCAGGCCGGAGACTGGCGAGGGGAGCCGGCCCTGGGGTCTCGGCAGCATCAGGGCACGGCCGAGCTGGTTCGCACGGGGCCGCTGATGGACCATGTGCGAACCGGCATGCTGACCAAATACGGACGATGGCTCGGCTTGGCGCACCTAAGCCACCGGCTGGCCATGGGCGCGGCTCCCTATGGCGACCTCGTGGTCGTCGTCACCGTGCGTGAGAGATCCCGCTCGGGCGCCTGACGTCATCCGTGACGATTTCCGCCGCCCATCGGTGCTGCCGTCGATCACCCTGCGGCGCATCGCTGCCGAGGGCGATTCCGGCGGACTGGACACATGCACGGAGCGCTGTCCATACCATGGGGTCGTCGTGTCGCGGAGGACGTGGCGCACCGATGACCGACGGAGGTCGAAGTGAAGGTCCATTTGCAGGTCACGGGAGCGCCACGGCAGGTCGCGGCCGACGCGCGCGCGTCGGCGAAGACGGGGGCCGACGGCCTGTTCACCTTCGAGGGGCCGCACGACGTGTTCTTCCCGCTCGTCGTCGCGGCCGGTGCGACGTCCATGGAACTGATGACGAATGTGGCGATCGCCGGGCCGCGCAGCCCGATGCATCTGGCGCACGCGGCCTACGATCTGCGGGTCTACAGCGAGGGGCGCTTCCGCCTCGGGCTGGGCTCGCAGATCCGCGCCCATATCGAGAAGCGCTACGGCAGCAGTTGGGGCGAGCCCGCGGAGCGCACCGCGGAGAGCGTGGCGGCGGTGAAGGCGATCCTTGCCGCGTGGGAGGGTCAGGGGCCGTTGAACTTTCGCGGCAAGTACTACACGCACACCCTGATGCCGCCCACCTTCGATCCGGGACCGAACCCGTTCGGGCCGCCGCCGGTGCTGATGGGCGCGCTCGGACCGGTGATGACCCGCAAGGCCGCGCAGGTCGCCGACGGACTGCTGGTGATGCCGTTCAACAGCGAGCGTCACTTCACCGAGCGCACGCTGCCCGCCGTCGCCGAGGGCCTGCGCCGGGCCGGGCGGAGCGCGGCGGAGTTCCCGGTGATCGCCCAGGTCATGGTCGCGATGGGGCGCACCGAGCAAAGGCTGGCCGCCGCGATGGGCGGGGTGGGCTCGTTGATCGCCTTCTACGGGTCCACGCCCGCGTATCGTCCCGTCCTCGAAGTCGAGGGATGGGCGGCGCTGCACCCGAAGCTCAACGCGCTGTCCAAGACCGGCGGTTTCGGCGAGATGCGCGCATCGGTCACCGACGAGATGGTGCGCACGATCGGGGTGGCGGGCACGCCGGAAGAATGCGCCGCGCAGATCCGGACCCGCTTCGGCGCGGGAATCGAGGAGGTGTGCTGTTACTTCCCCGGGTACACACCGGATGCGGCGGACGTCGCCGACTTGGTCGCCGCGTTGCATGGGAGCACAGCCGAGGCGCGTGCGCCGGTCGGCGCGGCCCAGAGCCGACAGCGAAGGTAGCAACAACAGATGAGCCGGGTCATCCGTTGGGCGCACGGTGCGCGAAAGAATGGTGACCCGGGCGACGTCGCCTTGACCGCACCAATGCCTGTTCCACCCCATGCCCGCGGCTACGAGGACTTCGGCGGCTCGGTCGGCCGCACCACGGCCGATTCGACACCGCATTGGCGCGGGCACCCAGCAGAAACCGCGCAATACCGAGCCGAGGCGGTGGAACGCGAGGCGGAATTCGTCGCCGAATGAGCGCACCGGGCCGGTCGGCGCGGCGGTTCGGGAAGGTGGGTGCTTTCGGAGGGGATCGAGCGCACCCACCCTCGCGCCTCGGCGACAGCTGAGCAGCGGGCACAGCCGGCGCGGGCAGCGTCGGGACTCACCGACGGAGACGAATGCGAAAACCCCCGGAAACCCCGACCCGTGACCGACCTTAACGCCGTAGGCCCGGCGATGACAGGGAAAACGCGTTCCTGAAATGTTTTTCAGGTCACTTCAGGCTGCCTTAAGCCGGCTCCTGCGAAGGTGATCTTCGTCTTCGAGATCACCACTCTGGCAGGAGGTTTCACCATGAAGTCCACTGTTGGCCGTGCATTCCGCGGTCGGCGCGCGCTGCTCACGGCGGCCGTGGTCGCCGGGCTGCTCGTCGGCGGGCCCGTGGCGCTGTACGCCGCCACCGGTTCGCACTCGCCCGACCGGCACGCCGTCGCCGCGTACCTCTCCGACCACGAGTGGGCGCTCACCGCGGCGCCCACGATCAGCAGGGAGCAAGCCGTGAACAAGGCGCGCGAAGCCCTGCCCGGCGGCACCGTGGTCTCCGCGGAACTCGACGCGGAGGGGGCGACGGCGGTGTGGGAGGTCGAACTCAGGACGCCCGACGGCATCGAGCACGAGGTGACGGTCGACGCGAACAGCGGGGCCGTACTGGGCACGGTGAAGCAGGACTGACGGACATGGTTCTGCGCAAGATCGCCACGATATCCACCCTCACCGTCGCCCTGGCCTGCGGCTCGGCCGGAAACGCCGTCGCCGTACCGGGGGAAGCCGGTGGGCAGGTGGTCAACTACACCGCCACCACCTCGGCCGAGAGCGTGGTCGTCCGGATCGACTCGGGCTCGTTGCGGGCCGAGAACGGGGTGTTCG
Organism: Nocardia implantans; assembly: GCF_035544775.1. Taxonomy (NCBI): domain Bacteria; kingdom Bacillati; phylum Actinomycetota; class Actinomycetes; order Mycobacteriales; family Nocardiaceae; genus Nocardia; species Nocardia implantans. The sequence continues at coordinate 263,674 of NZ_JAYKYQ010000005.1, forward strand.
CGGTCGCGGCCGACGACGGCACCGTCCTCGCGGGCACGCCGCTGGAATTCCGCGTCGACGACTTCGTTTTCCCGATCGCGGCCGACATCGGCGACCGGACCGCCACGCTGACACCGTTGTTCGACGTCGAGCACGCGCAGTACCGCCCGGTCGCCCTTCCCTTCGAGGACTCGGCGCGCTGGCGGACCCCGTACGAGCGTGAGGTCGCGGCGTTCACCCGGCTGAAGGACACCATCGCCACGGGCGCCGCGATCGGCACCGTGGCGGGTGGTCTCGGCGGCGGCCTGGTCGGCTGCGTGCTCGGCGGCATCGCGGGCGCGACCGTCGCGGCCGCGACGATCGTCGGCATGTTCGGCCCGTTCATCCCGGCCGCCGCCGTCGGCTGTCTGGGCGGCATCCTGGCCGTCGGCGCTCTGGGCACACTCGCCGGTCAGCTCTTCGTCACCGCGCCGATCGCCGTCGCCGCCCTGGTGCAGTACTTCACCACGGTCAATCAGCCTTTCGTCCCGCCGGCCCCGTAGGCTCCGGCCGGACGGATCGGCACCCGACACGTGCCGCGCCAGGTCGTCCTGCCGGGACCTGGCGCCTGGCACTGTTTCGTCCGCCCAGGACAGGGCAGCTATCTGATGTGAGCATGCGATTGCGCCGTAGCCGACCGTACGACGGCGGACTGCAACGCGTCCGGCGCGGACGCGGATTCGGGTATCGCACGGTGGACGGCGAACCCGTGGACGACGAGACGCTGGAACGCGTTCGCGGGTTGGCGATTCCGCCGGCTTGGCGGAAGGTGTGGATCTGCCCGCACGTGAACGGTCACATCCAAGCCGTCGGCATCGATGCCGCGGGTCGGCGCCAGTACCTCTATCACGAGCAGTGGCGCAAGGAGCGCGACGAGGAGAAGTTCGACCGGGTCCTGGCGCTGGCCGCGCGTCTGCCGCAGGTCCGCGCGCAGGTCGGGGAGGACCTCACCCTGCGCGGGCTGACGCGGCGGCGAGTGGAGGCGGTGGCCATCGATCTGGTGGATCGCGGGGTGTTCCGGGTCGGGGGCGAGGAGTACGCGGAGGAGAACGGCACCCGTGGAGTCGCGACGCTGCTGCGCGAGCAGGTCCGGGTGTCAGGGGAGCAGATGCGTTTCGACTACGTCGCCAAGGGCGGCATCCGGCGACGAGTGAGCGTGCGAGACCCACTGCTTGCCAAGGCCGTTCGATCCCTGCTGCGCAGCAGGGCGGACTCCGACCGGCTCTTGGTGTACCGGGACGGCGACCGCTACGGCGAACTGCGCGCCGACGACATCAACGCCCGCTTCCAGGAGTTGGCCGCCTGCGAGTGCAGCGTCAAAGACCTGCGTACCTGGCAGGCGACCGTCCTCGCCGCGGCCACGTTCGCGGCGATCGAACGGCCGTCGAACCACCGGGCGCGCAGGCGTGCGGTGCGGGAGGTCATGGACGAGGTCGCCGCCGCGCTCGGCAACACCCCTGCCGTGGCCCAGGCGTCCTACGTCGATCCGCGGGTGGTCACCGCCTTCGAGAACGGCACGACGGTCGCCGCGGCGCTGCGCCGCGCGCGCCGGGCCGGATCCCCGGACGCGGAGCGGGCGGTCATCGACAGCGCGGTCATCCGCATGCTTCGCCGGACAAGGTGATACCTGCGCGTCGGGGCACGAACCGGTCCTCATCACCGCTCGTCGAGCGAGGGCAGCACGGTCTCGCGCAGGATCAGCAGAACGGCCGCGGCGACGGGAATGGCCAGCAAAGCCCCGATGATTCCCAGCAGCGCGCCACCGAGCAGCACCGCCACCACGGTCACCAGCGCGGGCACGTGCACCGCGCGGCCGATGATGCGCGGCACCAGCACGTAGTCCTCGACCAAGCGCAACGCGATGAAGAACACGACGGTCGCGATCGCGACCGGCAGGGAGACGGTCAACGCGACCAGCGCGACGATCACCCCGGCCAGCGTCGAACCGACGATCGGGATCAGGTCGAGCACGGCCACCAGCACGGCCAGCAGCAGCGGGTAGGGCACGTCGAAGAAGAGCAGCCAGATGCCGGTCAGCACGGCGGTGATCAGCGAGATGACCAGGTTGCCCAGAATGTAGCCGCCGACCTTGGCGAAGATCTCGTCGCCGATCAGGATCGCGCGCGGGCGCCGGGAGCGGGGGAAGAGCCGGTAGACCGAAGCGCGCACCCGGGTGAAGTTCGCCATGAAGTAGGCGGTCAGCACCGCGACGATGACCGTGCTGCTGACGATGGAGAACACCGCGCGCCCGGCGTCCAGTACCCCGGTGGTCAACCCGGATGAATCCGATTCGAGCGTGTGCCGCAGCCGGTCTTGCAGGTGGAAGCGCTGGTCGAGGCTGCCGATGTAGGGATAGCGGTCGGCGAGATGCGTGACGTAGTCGGGGGCGTTGTGCGCGAGCGCTTCACCCTGCGTGAGCAACGGTGGTATCGCCGCGGCGAGGAATCCGGCGAACAGGCCGAGCCCGACCAGGTAGACGGTCGTCACCGCGGCCCAGCGCGGGAACCGGGGCCGCACCAGCCGCGACACCAGCGGCTCCATGCCGATGGCCAGGAACAACGCCACCACGATCAGGATCAGTGTCTGGCCTGCGGCGAGCACGGTGCGAATGGCGGCGTAGGTCACCGCGACGCCGGCGGCTCCGGTCATCCCGACCATGAACGGCGAGCGCCGATCGAAGGGGCGTCCCGGTCGGCCCAAGGGGAATTCCGCACTGCGCGCACGGGCGGCTTCGGCCTCGGCGGAGATGATCGGACCGGCTTCGTCGGTGCCATGGGGTTGGGCGATGTCGCCGCTGTGTCCGGCGTCCGCGGCATCACGGGCGGGCTGTCGCGCGCCGGCGGTGTCTCTTTCGGACATGCGTTCGGTCCGATCGGTGGGTGAGCTGGTCCGGTATGGCAGTGCGCGGCTTACCCGCTGCTCGGCCGCCCAAACCCGGACCAGGGGCGGGCTACCCTGCCGCCGAGCCGAGATGCCGCTTCGGACGCGGACTCGGACGCCGGCGTCGGTGCGTGCGCACGTCGTCGGAGGCCGCGTCCCGGTGCTATCGACTCGCTCGATCGGTAAGGCTGATCCACGCGTTCCCAACACCGGCGAACACCCTGCACATCCGAAGCGACCCGCGAAATCCGCGCCGGATGCCGGTGTCTTGCGGCCAGGGACGGAATCGAGCTGCCGAAACACAGGCTGCGCAGTCGGTTTCCGCATTCTCGGATCTCCTCGTCCTTCGGATTCAGCAACGTCGCAGCCATCTTCGGCCGATACTGGTGAAGTAGCCCGTGCACACCTCGCGGTGATCCTCACGAGCCGATCTATCAGCGACGCTCCAGAATCGACGGGATCCGGCGATGCCCAAGATCAAGAACCTGAACCCCCTTCCGATGGCCGACATCGGCGGCTCGGATCTGTTCATTCCCTTCCGCATGCCGAGCGGTGAGATCGGATACCTGCTCGGCGATACCTTCTCCGGCACCGAACCCGCGGTGGGCGGGCCCAACTGGCGTGCGCCGATGCTGTTGCGCAGCGGCACCCACGACATGTCCGCACCGATCGAATTCCGGTCGGCGGCGCGGAACGCCCGGCAACTATGGGACTACGTGCACGACAATCCGGAGTACTCCACGGTGCTGCCCTGCGACGCCCTCACGATCGGCGGCCGGATCTATCTGTGGGTGATGGTCACCCAAGGCTTGGCGAACGAGCGATGGTGCGAGATCCGCTATTCCGACGACAACGGCGACAGCTGGACCGACACCGGCGTCCGGTGGTCGACCAGCGCCTACGGCGGAAAACGCACGATGATCTCCTGGGAACGCGGTGGCGACGGCTACGTCTACGTCATCTCCACCGGCGGGCTGGCCAGGAACAAGAACATGCTGCTGTGGCGGGTACGCGAGAGCCATGCCGCGCTCGTCGACCCGGCGGCCTGGCAAGGATGGGGCTGGAACGGGCAGGACTGGGGCTGGGGCCGCGATCCCGGCGGCGATCCGCGCTTCGGCATCCTGGCCGACGGCACGAAGCTCGGCGAGATCGGATTGCGCCGCATCCAGGGCAATTGGGTGATGTCGGGGTTCGATGCCGGGGCCTACGGAGCCTTCGTGAAGGTCGCCGCGAGAATCACCGACAACTGGCGCACAGCCTGGACCTATCGGCCGGTGAAAGGGTCGTTCTGGGCGCCGGGTGGTCCGGATATCGTGCCGCGCCTGTACGGGTGTTATGTCCACCCCGACAGCAGGTTCGACGGCGCGTTCTGCATGATCGTCAGCGAATGGGCGGAATCGGGGAATCCCTATCGGGGCATGCAGTACCGGATCTACGGAGTCCGGCCCGCCGCTGCGATCACCGCAGGGCGAGTGGTCAGACGCGGCGGTTCGTTCCGCGCAACGGATTGGCGACGGGGAAGGTGATCGCGGGCAGGGTCACCGACATCCGCACGGTCGTGCCCGATTCCGAGTGGTCGATGTCGAGTTCCTCGGTCAGCGCGCGCATCATGTCGATACCGCGGCCGCGATACCCGGGATCGGAGGCCCGCGGCTTCCAGTCGCCGGTGTCGGTGACCACGATGACGACGGTGTCGATATCGCAGGTGGCGGACATCCGCACCCGCCCGTTGTCGTCGTTGCGGTAGGCGTGCTCGATGCTGTTGCTGCACGCCTCGTTGGCCGCGGCGACCAGATCGGCGGCCAGGTCGTGCGGCACCGCCGCGGCGGCCAGCCAGCCCTTGAGCGTGCGGCGCAGCACCGCGAGTTCGTCCGCGCGCGCGGGCACGTCCAGCCGCAGCGGCGCGGGCGGCTGGCGGTAGACCACCATGGCGACGTCGTCGTCGTAGCCGGCGGACGGCCGCAGGCGCGACAGCACCGCGTCGGCCACTTCGCGCGGCAGCCGCCCCGAGGTGTCGGCGAGCACCGCGGCGATCTTGGCGAACCCGTCGTCGATGTCGACGCCGCGCTGCTCGACCAGACCGTCGGTGAACAGCACCAAGGTCGAGCCCGGTGTCAGCGCCGTGGTGGCCTCCGGTCGGCGCGGCGTATCGAAGGTCGCCAGCGGCACCGAGCGCCCGCCTTCCAGTAGACGGCCGGTCCTGGCGACGTCGGCCAGGATCGGCGGCATGTGCCCGGCGCTGCTGTAGCGCACCAGACCGCGCACCGGGTCGAGCACGGCGGCGCAGACGGTGGTGCACATGGCGCCGGGGATGCGCGCGGCGACGGTGTCGAGTTCGGCGAGCAGCTGCGCCGGGCCCGCGCCGCGCAGCAGCAGCGCACGGGCCGCGGTCCGCAACTGGCCCATCACGACCGCGGCCGACAACCCACGGCCGACGCAGTCGCCGACCACCACGCCGATGGTGCCGTCGCGCAGCGGCACCACGTCGTACCAGTCGCCGCCGATCTCCAGCGGCGGCAGCGCGGGCTCGTAGTGCACCGAGAAACGCGGCGGCAGATCGATCGGGCCGAGCATGGCGCGCTGCAGGGTCAGCGAGGTGGCGCGAGCCTGGTCGAAGTTGCGCGCCCGTTGCACGGCGAGGCTGAGGTGACCGATCAGCAAGGAGAACAGCGTCCAGTCCGCGGCGCTGATCGCCCGTGGCGCCGCGAACCGCAACCACACCGCCGCGTCGCCGGTCTCGCCGAGCGGAGCGACGATGCCCTCGGAACTCTCGGCTCCGTCGGGAAGCGCCAGCAGGCTGCGCGGCGGCCTGCGTCTGGCGCGCTCCAGCAGGGCGCGCGAGGCGTCGTCCAGCGACGCGGCGCCGTTGTGCGAAGTGCTGTCGGCGCCGGTGCCCGAGACGTACACCTCCGGCACCGCGTTGCGGCTGGGCCACACGGCAACCACCGCGGTTTCCGCGCCCACCGTGCGGCGCAGCTCGTCGAGACCGACGGCGAGCACTTCGACCACGCTGGTGGCCGCCCCGACGGCGGTGGCGAGCCGGGAGGCCGCCTGGTCGCGCGCCTGCGCGTCGTGTTCGGCGGTGATGTCGCGGAGGGTTCCGACGAAGATCCGCTCGTTTCCCTCGGGCTTGATCAGGGCGCTGGTGCTCACGGCGAGCCACACGTTGCGCCCGTCGCGGTGGCGGATCGGGATGACGAAGCGCTGTGCCTCGGTACCGAGATCGGGATAGCGCGGACCCTCCGGACTCGACCACGGATGCGGCAGCGGATAGGGGACACCCGCCGCTCCGTAGCCGGTCAAGGCGCCGAAAGCGGTGTTGACCTCGATGATGGTGCCCTGCGCGTCGGCGACGAAGAAGCCGTCCTGCAGCGACTCCACCAGCGCGGTGCGGAACGCGTCGCGTCCGGCGAGATCGTCGGCGCGGGAACGCTGCTGCTCGTAGCGGCGGGTGCCGTCGAGATAGCCTCGGGTGGCGATGTCCAGCGGGACGAGCGTCTGCAACAGGAATTCCAGCGCCGTCTCCGGCAGGCGTGCCGCGGGTTCGCCGCCCTCGGCTGCCGCCTCCTTCTGCTGCCGTTCCTCCGCGTCCTGGACCACGCGGAAGTGGTTCTCCGTGAGGTCGAGCAGGCTGATGCCTTCGACCAGGGCGCGCCTGCCCAGCTCGTATCCCTCGGCCAGACCGGCCTGGGTGGGCGAATCCATGTGCCGCCGTAGCGCATCGGCGTAGTCGTCCAGGAAGTCGGCCAGCAGGGCGCTCATCTGGCCGCCCCTCCCGCGCCACGGTGCCGCGCGGCGAGCACGAGCGCGTCGTCGGTGTCCTTGGCGTGCCGGGCCAGCATATCGGCGGTGATGTCGGCGGTGGACTTGGAAAGGTCAATGGCGGAAGCCGATTCGGTGACGATGCCGTCGGTGGACATCAGCAGCAGATCACCGGGACGGACCGCGACCGACTGCGGCTGCAGGTTGGCCGGAAGGCGGTAACCGACGATGCCAGCGGTCAGCAGGACGGTGGCGTGCACCCGCAGGCTGCCCGCCGGACCCGCGGTCAGCACCTGGGATTCGACATTGCCGACGCCGAGCCAGCGCACCGTGTCGCCTTCGTCGAACAGCGCCAGCGAGATCGCCGCCCCCCGGGTGTCGGCCATCGCCCGATGGCACAGCACCATCAGCACGTCCAGCGGTTCGGCGCGGTTCTCCGACAGCACCCGCGCGGCGCGATCGGCCGCGTCCGCCGCGGCGGCGCCGTGCCCGAGCCCGTCGAGGACCGCGAACAGGACGGTGCCGCCACCGGCGTCGAGGACGACGCCGCGGTCACCGGAGACCTGTTGACCGGGCAGTGCGCGTCCGGCCACCGCCCACTCGATCCGGCCGATGAACCCGTCCTCATGCACCGTTCGGTACCCACTTCCACATCTCCACCAGCGTGCCGCGACCCGGCGCAGAATCCACGGTCAGCCGGTCCATCAACCGCCGGGCGCCGGGCAGACCCAGCCCGAGCCCGCGTCCGGTGGAGTAGCCGTCCTCCAGTGCCCTGGCGATATCGATGATGCCGGGCCCCTGATCCTCGGCCTGCACCACCAGGGCTTGACGACCCTCCCGGTCGTCGACGAGCAGACGGATCTCGCCGCTGCCCGCGTAACTGGTGATGTTGCGGGCGATCTCGGAGATCGCCGTGGAGATCATCGTGCGGTCGGTCAGGGTGAATCCGAGTTTCGCTGCCAGTTCGCGTCCGGCTTGACGTGCGGTCACGATGTCCCCGGACACCCTGACCGCGATCACCACGTTCTCAGCGGCCACTGTCACGACCGTCTCGCTGGCGACGGGCTGGGATCTTGCGGTCCAACCAGGCGAGCCCCTCTTCCAGATCGAGGGCGGTGTGCATGTCCTCGAAGGTGAGACCGAGCTGCACCATGGCGAACGCGACTTCCGGTTGCAGACCGACGATCACCGTTTCGGCGCCGCGCAGCTGCGTCATGTGCGCGATGGTACGCAACGATCTCGCGGCGAACGAATCCATCACGTCGATCGCGGTGACATCGACGATGATGCCGTGCGCCCGGTATTTGCTGACCTGTTTCATCAGGTCGTCCTGCAGACGCTCGGTGTCGGCATCGGTCAGCGCGGACTGCACCGAGGCGATGAGATACGTCCCTTGTTTGAGAATCGGAACCGGCATGGGCGCGCCTGATCAGCGGCCGTCGCGTTCGGTAACCCGTTCGGTGACGCGGGAAACCTCGTAGCCCAACAGTCGTTCCGCTTCCTCGATACCGCCCTGCAGATCGCCGACCGCGTTCATCTTCGACAGATCCAAGCCGATGGTGACCAGGGTGAGGGCGATCTCCGAGGACAAACCGGTGATGATCACGTTCGCGCCCATCAGACCCGACGCGTCGACGGTCTGCACCAGGTGGTTGGCCACGGTGGAGTCGATCTGCGGCACACCGGTGATGTCGATGACGACGACCTTCGCGCGGTTGGCCCGGATGGCGCGCAGCAGCTGCTCGGTGAGCTGGCGGGCGCGCTGGCTGTCGAGCACGCCGATGATGGGCAGGATCAACAGCTGCTCACGCACCTGCAGCACCGGCGTGGACAGCTCGCGGATGGCTTCCTGCTGCTGGCGGATGACGCGCTCGCGCTCCTGCACGAACGACACGGTCACGGTGTTGGCGATGCGGTTGGCCGCCGGTTCGTAGGCGTCGAGCACCTTGTTGAGCAGCTCGAAGTCCGACTGATACTTCTCGAAGAGGCTGCGGGCGAGCACGTCGCGCAGCAACAGCACGATGCCGATGACCTCGTCGGTCTCGACGCCTCTCGGGATGATGCGTTCGGACAGGTCGCGGGCGTAGGCCTGCAGCGCTTCGACGCTACCGGTCTCGAGCACGTCGACGTAGCCGTCGTAGATCGAGGTGGCCTCGGAGAAGATCTCCTCCGGGGTCATCGCGGTGAGCAGCTGGGCGTCGGCGATGCGGCGCGCCCACTCCTCACGCAGCGCGGTGCGGTTCTGGCGCAGATGCTCGACGAGTTGCGGAAGCAATTGGTCGATCGGTCCCGCGGTCAGGGAATCCGCCGAAAGGCTCATGGACACCTCGGACATGGACTCCTGCCCCTTTCGACGGTTCAGTCGGGATCTGTGCGTTCGGCGCGTGCCGATTCCGAGCCTAGTCATACCCCACCCGACTCGCCGCCGAAACCTGCCGGTTGTTCGCCTGAAGTTCGAGTGCGGGAATACCTCACGGCACCGTAGCGAACCCGCGTTCCAGCGCTGCGAGCGCCTCCTCCAAATACACCGTGAGGTCCGCGTCCGCGCGGGCCAGCCAGGCGTCGAACGCGGCGCGCGCCGCCGCAAGCGTGGTCCGGCCGACCGCGAGCGGGATGAGCCCGTCCTCCGGTTCGCCGAGCCGGCCCGCCGCGAACGCGCTCACGGCGCGCTCCCAGGCGTCGTAGTGCGCGCCCGCGGTGGCGGCCAGCGCGGGAACGGTCGCCACCAGCTGCATGCGGGTGCGCAATTCCGGCACGTCCTCGGCGCGATACTTGTTGGCCTCCACCACGACTCGGCGCACCGCGGTCATCATCGGAACGTCGTCGGGGACGGTCGCGAACGCGGCGCGCAGCGCGGCGACCTCGTCGTCGAACTGCGCCCACAGCACCTCCGCCTTGGTGGGGAAGTACCGGAAGAAGGTGCGTCCGCTGATGCCCGCCGCGGCGGCGATCTGCTCGACGGTGGTCTCGTCGAAGCCCTGCTCGCTGAACAGTCGCATGGCGATCAGTTCGAGTTCGCGTTTGGTCGTGCCGCGTGGGCGGCCGCGCGTGGCCCGGTTCTCCAGCATTGTTCGATTGTGCTCGGCCGCCGCGACTCTTGATTTTGTCAGTGACTGACGATAATGTCGCCGCATGTTGACGGATCTCACCTGGCCCGACGCGGGCGCGCGCGCCGAAGCGGGTGCGATCCTGGCCGTCGCGGTCGGCGCGACCGAGCAGCACGGCCCGCATCTGCCGCTGTCCACCGACACCGACGTGGCCGCGGCGTTGTGCGCCCGGCTGGCCGCGGCGCGCGCGGACGTGCTCGTCGCACCGGCGATCCCGTACGGCGCCAGCGGCGAGCACGCGGGTTTTCCCGGCACGCTGTCGATCGGGCAGGCGGCGCTGGAACTGCTGGTGGTCGAGCTGTGCCGCTCGGCGACCGAGACCTTCGAACGGATCCTGCTGGTCAACTGGCACGGCGGCAACATCGAACCGCTGCGGCGGGCGACGGATCTGCTGCGCGCCGAATCCCGCGACGTGCGCCTGTACCTGCCGCGCTTCGACGGCGACCCGCACGCGGGCCGGTCGGAGACGGCGCTGCAACTGGCCCTCGCGCCGGAGCGCGTGCGCGGTGACCGCGCCGCGGCCGGGGACACCCGTCCGCTGGCCGAACTGCTGCCGCTGTTGCGCAGCGGCGGGGTGCGCGCGGTCAGCGCCAACGGCGTGCTCGGCGACCCGGCCGGCGCGACCGCCGCCGAGGGCGCCGCCCTGCTCGATCACCTGAGCGCCGACCTGCTCGACCGAACCCGGCTGTGGTGGCCGGAGAACTCCCCGGAAAGGACCGGAACATGAATCCGTGGTTCGAGACCGTCGCCGAAGCGCAGCGGCGGGCGAAGAAGCGCCTGCCGAAGTCGGTGTACGGCGCGCTGATCGCGGGCTCCGAGCGCGGCCAGACCATCGAGGACAATCAGCGGGCCTTCACCGAACTGGGTTTCGCGCCGCACGTGGCGGGTCCGATCGGAGAGCGCGACCAGTCCACGACGGTACTGGGACAGCAGCTTTCGATGCCGGTGCTGATCTCGCCGACGGGTGTGCAGGCGGTGCATCCCGACGGCGAGGTCGCCGTCGCCCGCGCGGCCGCGGCGCGGGGCATCGCGATGGGCCTGAGCTCGTTCGCCAGCAAGCCGATCGAAGAGGTGATCGCGGCCAACCCGGCGACGTTCTTCCAGTTGTACTGGTGCGGCGGCAAGGACGAGATCCTGCGGCGAATGGACCGGGCGAAGCGGGCGGGCGCGGTCGGGCTGATCCTGACGCTGGACTGGTCCTTCTCGCACGGGCGGGACTGGGGCAGCCCGGTCATCCCGGAGAAGCTGGATCTGCGCACGATGCTGAAGTTCGCCCCGCAGACCCTGGCGCGTCCCCGCTGGCTGGCGACCTATGTGCGGTCGGGCAGCATCCCGGATCTGACCGCGCCCAACATGGCCATCGGCGACGCACCCGCACCCGGCTTCTTCGGCGCCTACGGCGAATGGATGGGCACGCCGGCGCCGGATTGGGCGGACGTGCGCTGGATCTGCGAGCAGTGGGAAGGGCCGGTGCTGCTCAAGGGCGTGATGCGGGTCGACGACGCGCTGCGGGCGGTGGACGCGGGCGTGGCGGCGATCTCGGTGTCCAACCATGGCGGCAACAATCTCGACGGCACGCCGGCCGCGATCCGGGCGTTGCCGGTGCTGGCGGACGCGGTGGGCTCGCAGGTCGAGGTGTTGCTCGACGGCGGCATCCGGCGCGGCAGCGACGTGGTGAAAGCCGTGGCGCTGGGTGCGCGCGCGGTGCTGATCGGGCGCGCCTATCTGTGGGGCCTGGCCGCGAACGGGCAGGCGGGTGTGGAGAACGTGCTCGACATCCTGCGCGGCGGCATAGATTCTGCGCTGCTCGGCCTGCGTAAGACGCGCGTCACCGACCTGGACCGTTCGGACGTGGTGGTGCCACCGGGCTTCGAGCGAGCGCTCGGGTTGCCCGAAAACGCCGCCGCGGCAAGCGATCCCGTCGATCACACGGCCACGCACGCCTGAGTTCAGTGCTCGGCCGCCGCGCGCCGGTGGTGCGCCAGCAAGGTGTCGTAGATGTCGGCCAAGGCGGCCAGCTGCTGGCGATCGAGGATGTCGATCATGTGCCTGCGCACGCTCTGCACGTGCGCGGGCGCGGCGTCGGTGAGCACGTCGGCGCCGCGCGGGGTGAGTTTGGCGGCGGTGCGGCGGGCGTCGTCGGGGATGGGTTCGCGCACGACCAGTTCGCGTTTCTCCATCCGGGTGATCTGGTGCGACAGCCTGCTCTGCGACCACTCGAGCTTCGCCGCGAGGTCGGCGAAGGTCAGCCGGTGGTCCGGCGACTCGGCCAGATAGGCCAGCACCGAGTATTCGACGTAGGTGAGGTTGGACTCCCTGGTGGAATCCCGCCCGACCGCCGCGGCGATGAGGTCGCGGGTGCGCACGAAGCCCAGCCAGGCGCGCATCTCGACGTCGTCGAGCCAATGGGGATCGGTCACGACAGCGCTCCAAACTCCGACTTGTACCGGAACGTCACGCGCCGCGAGGTGCGGCGCGGGAACGGTCCGCGCGCGGCCGGACTCGGACGTCCGGGCGCTTTCTCACCAGACGAGAGGTAGCATCACCGGGGTTGAACGTGCAACCTTTGCTGGCCAACTGTCCGAGATAGGGTTGCCTAACCAGTAGGGCGTTCGCGCCGGTGGCTAGGCTCGCTGTGCTCGTGACCAGCCCGGCCGTTCGCGGTGTTCGGGCCCGTTCGAAGGAGTGCGACTGGTGACCGCGCCGGAGTTCCGTTATTCAGACCTGCTGCCCATCGGCGCGGACGACACCCCCTACCGTTTGCTCACGACCGAGGGCGTCAGCGCGTTCGAGCACAACGGGCGCACCTTCCTGCAGGTCGAACCGGAGGCGCTGCGGCTGCTCACCGAAACGGCGATGCACGACATCAGTCACTTCCTGCGTCCTGCGCATCTCGGCCAGTTGCGCAAGATCATCGACGATCCCGAGTCCAGCGGCAACGACCGCTTCGTCGCGCTCGACCTGCTCAAGAACGTCAACATCTCCGCGGGCGGCATCCTGCCGATGTGCCAGGACACCGGCACCGCGATCGTGATGGGCAAGAAGTCCGAGGGCGTGCTGACCGGCGCCGACGACGCGGAATGGATCAGCAGGGGCGTGTTCGACGCCTACACCAAGCTGAATCTGCGGTACTCGCAGCTCGCGCCGATCACCATGTGGGAGGAGAAGAACACCGGCTCCAACCTCCCCGCGCAGGTCGAGCTGTACTCCACCGCGGGCGATCCGGCCAACCCCGCCTACAAGTTCCTGTTCATGGCCAAGGGCGGCGGCTCGGCGAACAAGTCGTTTCTGTACCAGGAGACCAAGGCCATCTTGAATCCCACGCGGATGCTGGAGTTCTTGGACGAGAAGATCCGCTCGCTCGGCACCGCGGCCTGCCCGCCGTACCACCTCGCGGTCGTCATCGGCGGCACCAGCGCCGAGTTCGCCTTGAAGACGGCGAAATACGCTTCCGCGCACTACCTGGACAATCTGCCCACCGAGGGCTCGTTGTCGGCGCACGCCTTCCGCGATCTGGAACTGGAGGAGGAGGTCTTCAAGCTGACCCAGTCCTTCGGCATCGGCGCGCAGTTCGGCGGCAAGTACTTCTGCCACGACGTGCGGGTCGTGCGCCTGCCCCGGCACGGCGCCAGCTGCCCGGTGGCCATCGCCGTGTCCTGCTCGGCGGACCGGCAGGCGCTGGCCAAGATCACCGCCGAAGGCGTGTTCCTCGAGCAGCTCGAGCGCGAGCCCGCGCAGTACCTGCCCGAGCAGACCGACGCCATCCTCGGCGGCGACGTGGTGCGCATCGACCTGAACCGGCCGATGGACGAGATCCGTGCCGAATTGTCCAAATACCCGGTGAAGACCAGGCTTTCGCTGACCGGTCCGCTGGTCGTCGCCCGTGACATCGCGCACGCCAAGATCAAGGAGCGGCTGGACGCGGGCGAGCCGATGCCGGACTATCTGCGCGACATGGCAGTCTACTACGCGGGCCCGGCCAAGACGCCGGAGGGTTACGCGTCCGGTTCCTTCGGGCCGACCACCGCGGGCCGGATGGACTCCTACGTCGACCAGTTCCAGGCGGCGGGCGGTTCGTTCGTCATGCTCGCCAAGGGCAACCGCTCCGCGCAGGTCACCAAGGCGTGCAAGGAGCACGGCGGCTTCTACCTCGGTTCCATCGGCGGGCCCGCCGCCCGGCTGGCCCTGGACTGCATCAAGTCGGTCGAGGTGCTCGAGTACCCCGAACTGGGCATGGAAGCCGTCTGGAAGATCGAGGTCGAGGACTTCCCCGCGTTCATCGTCGTCGACGACAAGGGCAACGACTTCTTTGCCGAAACGCAGAAGCCGATCGCGCTGCGCGTGCGCACCCGCTCCAAAGAGCGCGTCTGAGCCGGCCTCCTGGCCTGCCGCGGCAGGCCAGGACATGACGATGTCACCCCGATCACCGGGGCGGCGGCGCCGTCGCAGCGGGCACGCTTAGCGGAGAACATCGTTGATCCGGCACCGATGCAGGTCGAGGAGAGCTATGAGCACGTCCAGACCAGTACCGACGGCGTTGTGTATCACCGAGTCGGCCGCCTCCCGGTTGGCCGATCGCGCTGCCCGCGAGGGAACCAGCTGTACCGCGTTGCTCGATCGCCTGATCCAGGAAGGCGTCGACCAGCTCGACCACCCCGGAATCGTCTTCCGCGGTCCGCTGCACGACCGGCGGGCCGCGCTGACGGCCGGTCCCGAGGTCTGGGAAGTCGTTGCGCGCCTGCGGGAGTTGGACGGCCCGGTGGAGCGCCGCATCGCCGTGCTGAGCGCGAAGGCGGATCTGCACGCGAGCAAGATCAGGGTGGCGCTCGCGTACGCCCGGGCGCACGACGGGGAAATCCTGGAGCGAATCGCGCGGAACAGGGAAGCGGCGGAGTGGATTCGCCGAGCAGGCGTACCGATGACCTCGCCTCGGCCGCGTCCGAGCGCGCTGGGAGGTCCGCCCGGGATGTGATCGGAGGACCGTGCCGTGTGGTGCGGCCGGTCTTCACATGACTGGGGAGCGAATGTGAAATTCCCGACATCTGTGGATGATCCACCCCACCTGCGGGCGGCTGGCGGCACGAGCGCCGGCCGCCCGCAGTGCGTTCTGAGACTTCGGATCGTTCGCCGTGCGGCGGGCGGGGGAGATTCGCGCAGTGCGTCCGTTTGCCGAGTCCCGGAAAGGTACGACATACAGACCGAAAGGGACGCATCGCTACGCGAAAGCTCTTCGCGGCGATTCGATCTCATCGCGTCGGCAAGCTTCGATCCGGCGCAAATCGCTCAAAAGCCGCTTATCGACGGCTGATTCAGGATTGATGACAGACCGTGTGTTGCTGTGATCCACAGCACGTGCACAGATTGTGGACATCATTCGTTCCAGGCAGAGCGAAATGTTTGCTGTCCAAGGGCAATTGAGGGCATAACGGACATATCAGATTGGCATTATCCCAAGTTGTGGAGTTTTCTGTGGAATTCGCTCGCGGTTGTCCACATGGCGCCGATCGGTGCAGCGGCTGTCGTGTGGACGTCGCGCCCGCTGCAAGCCATGGCCCGTTGTCGTCGCTGCCCATCGGTGTTCGCCGATTCGGGCGTGGACAACGGGGTGACGTTCGACACCGGACGCGGGGGAGTGATCGGAGCAAAGGCGAACCGAAGGGCCTCGGCGCGCACTGCCGCGGACTCGTGAAGGACACGATCGCCGCATTCACTCGACAGTCCCGCGCGTCCGTGTTGCCGAGCCGGGCACACGTGCGGCGACGACTTGTGCGACCAGTGTGAGTCACCGGTGAAGTCATGCGTCGACACCGTAGGAACACCTCCGCCGCCCATGTGGGATCGGGGCATACCCGGCATACGTGATCGCAGGCGATAGCATCGGCGCATGGTGCTTGGGAATGCTGGGCGGAGCCGGATCGCGGTGGGACTATCGGTAGCGGCGCTTCCTGCGCTGATCACGGCTGGTATCTCGGCGGGGGAGGCGCGGGCCGATACGACCGTCATCGAGCGGCGCGAGTCGGTCGGCTCGGCGACCGGGACGGAGGGGCTCGATCCCGCGCTGGCGCTGGCGTACACCTTGGCCGAACGCGAGGCGCACGCGCAGGGAGTGCCGCTGTCCATCACGTCCGGATACCGGACGCCCGCCGAGCAGCAGGCGCTGTGGGAGGACGGTGTGGCGACCTACGGGCCGGACAACGCGCGTCGCTGGGTGCTGCCGCCGGAGGAGTCCACGCACGTGTCCGGCGACGCCATCGACGTCGGTCCACAGCAGGGCGCGAACTGGCTCGAGGCGAACGGCTACCGCTGGGGGCTGTGCCGATCGTTCGAGAACGAATGGTGGCACTTCGAACTGCAAACCGTGCCTGGCACAGCGTGCCCGCCCATGCTGCCCGACGCCAGCGTGCGGTGACCGGGCCGGTTCGGTAAGAACGCAATCGGCAGCCCGGTGCGGATGCGAGCGCGCCGATCGCTGCTCCCGCTGGGCCAGCCGTGGGGGCGATGAGGCCGCCATGACGGCCCGGCCCGGCGCGACGTGCCGGAGTGTGCCGGTGAGCTACCCGCCCCAGACAACTGCTAGGTCACCGGTGTGAGTTCCAGCGCGCCTTCGATCGTGGTGGGCAGCCTGCGGCGATCGGGGGAGCCGAGCGCGGTGGTCAGATCGGTGCCGTCGTGTTCGGCGAGCAGGTCGCCGCTGTCCCACACCAGCAGGGTCGCGCTGACGGTGTTCTCCGCCGCGGAGTGCGCCAGGTCGTAGTGTGCGCAGGCCGGGACATGCGGGTAGGTGATCCACAGGTCGTAGCCGGTCATGAACAGGTCGAGGTCGAATTGCACGCTCAGGCCGAGCAATTCGCTGCGGCCGTTGTCGTCGACACCGGCGAACGCCTCGTCCAGCGCCAGCAGGCGCGGGGCCTGCGGATCGGCCGAATCGAGCATGACGTGCGCCGCGGCGAACAGCGGCAGGTGCAGCGACACCGACTGCTCACCGCCGGACAGCGCGCTGTGCCTGGCCACGGTGAGCTTGTCCTCGCTGCCGTCGGCGGAGATCAAGGTGAACGAGAACACCCGCCAGGTGCGGTAGTCCAGGGTCGTGGCAAGGATCTCGGGGTAGGAGCGCTCCGGGTGCGCGGCCCGTGCCGCCCTGATCTCGGCGGCGAAATGCGCACGGATCGCCGCCAGATCCTCCGCCGTCAGCGCCGAGGCATCCCGGTCGAGCAGCTTGCACATCGCCCGCGCCGCGTCGGACAGGCTGTCGGCGAGCACCCAGTGCACGCCGATGGTGTTGCCCGACGACATCCGCCGCTGCTTCATCTCCGCGCCCATCCTGGCGATGAGATCGCGTGCGTCGCTGGTGCGTTCGTGGATCTGCTGGGCCAGGCCGGTGAGCAGGGCGTCTTCGAGGATGCGCCGCTCGGCGTCGGTGAGCAGCAGTTCCTGATCGCGGCGCGCGGCGTCGATGCGCGCGGCGAAGTCGGCCAGTGCGGAGACCCCGTGCTCGTCGTGCACCTGGACGACGGTCAAGCCGTCGGCGGCGTCCCACTGCAGCCGGTAGTCGCGGCCCGACCCGGCCAACGCCGCGTCGAACTCCTGCAACGCCGCCGTCACCGCTGTGCGCGTGGACTTGCGGGTCGCCTCGCTCGCGCGCACCGCTGCGGTGGCCGCGCTGAGGTTGCCGAACAGCGCGGCGACTTCGTCGGGCAGCACCACCGGTGTCGCCTCCGGCCCTGCCGTCGCGATCCGGTACAGCAGTTGCTCGGGCGTCGACCACGCGGCGTCGCTGCTCGGCCAGCGTCCGTCGGCGGGGGCGCCGAGCAGCGTCAGCAGATCCGGCTGGGCGTACGGCGCGAGGGCTCGCACCTCGGCCAGCACCTCGGTGAGCGCGGTGGCCAGCGACTCGTGCGCGGTGCGGTAGGCGGCCTCGGCGTCGCCGACCGCCTCGATGGCCTGGTTGGCGGCCTTGCGCGCGGCCTTCTGCTCGGCCTTGGTCGCCTCGATCCGCTGCCGGGCCTGCTCCAACTCCCGGTCGATGTCGGCGGCGCCCGCGCCGAGCGCCTCGCGCAGGGTCTCGAGCTTGCGCAGCTGCTCCTCGTATCCGGTGCGCGCGGCCTCGGCCTCCTCCGCGAACGCCTCGGCCAGGTCGGCGGCCTCGGTCAAGCGGTCGTCGGCCTCGCGTTCGCGCTCCCGTTCGCGTTCGTGGTCGCCGCGCAGCCGCAGCAATCCCGTGCCCGTGTTCTCGAAATGCCGGATGGCCGCGGCCAGCGCGTCGATCTCCCTGGCGGTGCGCGGTGTGCGGTGTGCGGTGGCGGCCGCGCGCAGTTTCTTCTCCGCGGCCGACACTTCCGCGACCGCCTGGTCGAGATCGCGCTCGGCCTGGGTGGCGGCCTCCGCGCGCGATCGCAGCACGCCCGCGGCCTCCGACACCGCGCGCAATGCGGCGGTCACCGCGGTCGGGCGCGCGAGCGCCTTGGCGGCGGCGGAGATTCGGGCCAGTTCGGCGTCGGCGGCGGCCTCCTGCTGTTCGGCGGCGGCGCGGTCCTGCTCGGCGGCCGCCACAGCCGCGGTCAACTCGGCCGAGCGGATCTCGCGGCGCCTGGCGCGCGCGGTGGCGCCGATGAACTCGGCGTCGGTCTTGCGGTGGCGGCCGATCTGCACGCCCTGCCGGAACGCCCCGTTCACTCCGATCGCCACCACACCGCTGGGCTCGCCCGCGCCCTCGTGCAGAGCGATGGAAGCGAGCACACCGGCCACGACCTGCCGTGGCACCGCCAGCGTGTCCGAATCGTCTTCCACGACCAGTACGTCGGCGAGCGTGCGACCGGTCGGGCGTTCCGATTCGGGCAGCGGGACCAGGAACTGATCGGATTCGTAGTCCGGCGGCAGCTCGCCTTCCGGGCAGACCCAGGCGTCCAGCAGATTCGCGGCCTGCAACGCGGCCTCGATGCCTGCCGCGGTCTCGGGTGGCACCTCCTCGGCGAAGCGCACCAGCCGCCACAGTGCCGCGCCGGGCCGGTCACCGGTCCGGCCGCAGCGGCCCGCGAAGGCCGGCGGCGCGTCGTCCCGCCGGGCCGCGACTCGCTCGAGTTCGGCGGTCAGTTCCTCGATGCGCGCGGTGGCCGCGGCCACCGCCGCGCGAGCCTCTCGGCGGCGGGTGCGGATCTCCTCGAGCAGGGGTTCGGTGCGTTCGGCCAGCACCTCGGCCACCGTGGGGGCATCCGAACCGGCCTCGGCCAGCGCCGAATTCAGCGCTTCCAACAGTCCGGTGCGTACGGGGGTGTAGATCGCGCGGTGCTCGTCCCACCAAGCCCGCAACGCGGCCGCCGCCTCGGAGCGGGCCAAGGCGACCGCCGCTTCGGCGTGGGCGACCTCCGCCGCGGCGGCGTCCCGCAGTTCCCGCGCGCGCTCGGCCAGCCGCTCGGCCCTGGTGCGTTCGGCGGCGGCCGTGTCCACCGCGCCCACCGCCTTGCGCACGGCGCGCACGTCGGCGTCGCGCTCCTCGGCGTGCCCGCGCACCGCCGCGGTGAGCTGCTCGGCCCGCGCCGACTCCGGCAGCGGCGTCCACGCGATCCCCGCTTCCTCGGCGGCGGCGCGCAGGTCGTCCTCGCCGCGGGCGAGCGCGGCGGCGGCGGTGCGCAGCGCGGTGCGCGCGCGCTCGGCCTCCTGGGTCCGCTGGTCGAGGGTCTGGCGGGACTTGAGCGCCTTGTCGGCGTGCACACCGGCCGAGGTCTCCAGCCGTCGCACCGCGTCGGCGAGATCCTCGAGCTGCTGTTTGCCCTCGTAGGCGCTGGAACGTTGGAGGTTCTCCCGATCGGCGATGGCCTGCTCGTAGGCTCGGTCGGCGTCCTCGGCTCTCGCCTCCGCCGCGGCGCGCTCGGTCTCCCTGCGCTCGCGCAGCGCTGTGGCGGCGAACAGCGCGGTGCTCGCGTGGGTCACCGCGTCGAGCCGGGCCCGCACCTGGTCGACGTCCGTCTTGGCTTGCACCGCAAGGTATTTGCGATACACCTCGACGAACGCCCTGGTCGCCGTGTCGGCGTGCACGAGACCCTCCAGGGTGCGGCCGACCTCCTCCATATCGCTGAACGAGCGGGCGGCGTCGAGGATCAATTGCTCGTCGAGCGGGCGCAGGCCGTCGGTGAGCGCCTGCGACAGGCCGCGCGGGTCCAGGTTCTTGGCCAGCTGCGGGCGGCGCAGCGTGAGGATCAGATTGATCAGCTGGTCGTAGCGTTGCGCTCCGAGGCCGAACATGCGCGCGTCGATCGCGTTGCGATAGTCCACCGGCCGGTCGACGATCGAGTCGGAGCCGATCTGCTCGGCCAACTGCTTGCGGGTGAACGGGCGATCGTCCGGGCCGATCAGGGAGAAGTCGATCCCCACCCGGCCGTCGGCGACGAAATACCAGCGGGTCACCTTGTCCGAGGATCGGGTGGCGCGCATGCCGATGCCGACGGTGACCGCCTCGGGATCCTCCCAGCGACCGCGCGCGAACTCCATCCAGACATAGGAGTAGGCCGAGTCCTGCTTGCGGTAGAGCAGGTTCGACTTCATCGTGCGTTCCTCGCCGGCGAACGGGTTCAGCCTGCGCGGCTCGATCCGTCCGTCCAGGACGAACGGGAACAGCACCTCCAGAGCCTTGGTCTTGCCCGATCCGTTCGGCCCGCGCAGCACCAATCTGCCGTCCGCGAAACAGAACTCCTGGTCGCGGTAGTCCCACAGGTTGACGATCCCGGCGCGGGTCGGGGTGAACCGCACTCCGCCGTGAATGAGCGACATTCGTCAGTTCCCTTCCGTCCCGGCGCCGCCGGGCCCGTAGGTGTCGGCCGCGGTGACGAACAGTTCCGCGGCCCGCTTGGTGCGGACGGTGACGACCGCGCCACGGTAGCGGGCCAGTGCGGGCAGCACGAGCAGTCCGTCCTCGACCACCCGGACCAGCCGCAGCCGTTGCAGCAGCGCCACCACCTCGGTGGTGAGGCGCGCAACGTCGGCCTGCCATTGCGCGGCGAAGGTCGTGCCGTAGCGATCGGCCAGCGCCCGCACCGTCTCGTCCAGCCATGCCTGATCGATCAGGGGATAGCCGGATGCGACAGCCGGATCCGGCTGCTCCGGGGCGTCGGTCGCCGGGTCGGGTTCGGAGCGGGTCGAATCCGGCTCGGCGAGCGGCGCGAACAGCGTGGATTCGGGGATGGCTTCGTCGAGCTGGCCGGCGAGCGCGGCATCCGTCTCCGGGACGGCGCGGCGGCGCGGCACCGGGTGATCGATGTCGAGCACGCGGTCGGCGATCTCGCCGGCCAGCAGCAAGGCGACCTGCGCGAGCGTCCCGGTCCCCGGAAAGCGGACGTCCGACAGCCGTCCCGAGGTGTCGATCAGCGCCACGCCCTCCGCGCGGCGTTCGGCGCGCAGCCCGGTGAACAGCTCGACTTCCGCGACTACCCGCTCCTGAGCGAGCACCGGACGCTCCTCGGGCGCGAGATCGTCGGCGTACACCACCGGCTGCTCGACCAGCGCCCTGCGCACCCGCCGCGCGATCTCGGCGGTGGTCGTCGCGTGCGCGGAAGCTCCGGCGACCATGGGCTCTTCGGTGAGCAACCCGCGCACACCGTGCAGATGTTGCAGCGCGCGGGGCGGCCGGAACAGCGCGAAGACCACCGGCCGGTCGATGTCGTAGAGCGCCTCGCCCGCCTCCGGATCGCTGGCCCAGCCGCCCGCGTCGCCGTCGGCCAGGCTGAGCGCGCCGCGGACGGTCAGCCAGCCCACCGCGTCGACGAACGCGTCGCGGTCGGCGGCCCGGTCGGTGGCCAGTTCCAGTCCATCCACCCGGTTGGCGTAGGCGGCGACCTGATCGGCCAGCTCCGACAGCGTGATCTGATCCCCGGCGCGCCCCAGCGCGGCGAGCGCGAGGGCGAGGTAGGCGTAGCGGCGGCGGTCGAAGACTCGCTCGGCAGGTGTGCGTGCGGGCCTGCCCGTGTCCAAGCGGTCGATGACCGGGAAGACCCGCGCGGTGGTCTCGGTGACTTCCAGTCGGTAGCCGAACAATTCGGCCAGGTCCTCGCGCAACTCGGTGGCCCAGCGGCGGATCAGCGGCAGTGCGATCCGGTCCGGATAGGTGCGGGTCACCAGGTGATTGGCCAGGATCACCCGGGCGGCGCGTTGATAATTGTCCAGCGTGAGCGCATCGATGGTGCGTGCGTGCATCAGGGCCGCTCCCCGTGCGGGCGTGACCGTGCCCCGGTCGTCTGCTCGATCTTCAGCGAGCGGTTGTTCAATCGCAGCAGCCCGCGGGTGGTGCGCACGACGGTCGGACCGTCGTGCTCGGACACCGTCAGGGTGACGCCGCTGTCGGAACCGGTGGTGCCCGCCACCCGGCCCCGCACCGGAACCCACGCGGTCGAGGCGGCGTCCAGCAGCCGCAGCAGCACTTCGGTCTCCCGGTCGTCGAGCACACGTTCGTGCACGTCGCCGGAGGCCAGCGACCTGGCGGCCTCGGCGCGGGCCCGCTGCGCGTCCAACTGCGCCGAGCGCAGACGCCGGATGCCCGCGTCGTTGCGGTGGATACGGGCGGGCGCCCCGGCCGAGGGCGGGCGCCCGGTCTCGGCGAGCGTGCGCGAGATCTCCAACGGCGGTGCGTCCCACCAGGATCGAATCGCCGGGATCACGTCGGCGTCCGGGTGCTCCATCGCCAGGTGCCGCGGTTTGCCGAGCCCGAACACCGCGTCGAACAGCGCGTGGGCGCTGTCCACGGTGGGCGCCGCGGTGAACCAGCCGGCCAGATGCCGCAGCGCCGACTCCCGGCTGACCCCGCCGCGGCGCGTCTCGGTGACCCGCCGCAGCAACGACAGCACCGCGGCGATGGCGCTCATGGTGGCCTCGCGCAGCCGTTCGGCTTCCGTCGCCCCCGCCTGGTCACCGCCGCCGGAGGCCACGAACCAGGTCCGCAGTCCGTCCCACCTGGCCTGCCAATCCGACCGGCGTTCCTCGACGCTCAGCAGCACCCGCTCGTCGCAGCGCGCCGCGCGGACGATCAGGTCCTCGACGCCGGTCTCCTCGATCTCGGCGATCGCCGCGGCCAGCCGGGGGGTGAACCGGGCCAGGTCGAGGCTGAATTCCCGCATGTGCGCCAGCAGCGCGTCCTTGTGCGCGAGAAACGATTCCGGCGTGATCTCCGTGGTGCGGACCAGGTCGCCGAGTCCCAGATAGAAGTGCGCGGCGCGCGCGGCCAGGTCCGACAGCGCGGTGTCGAGACGGCGCAGCGTGCGGTAGACGCGCTCGGCGTCGCCCGCCCGGTTGACCTCGGCCAAAGTGTGCAGATCGGCCAGCAGCTCCGGCAGCACCAAGCGCGACAGCGATGCTTCGTCGAGACGGGCGCTGAGCACCCCGGCGACTGCCTGGTAGGCCTGGAAACCGGCCTGGGAGAACTGGTACACGTAGTGCCGATTGCGGTATTCGGCCAGCGTCGCGGCGCGGGTTCCGTCGTAACTGCGCTCCAGCACGCCCCACTGGTGCAGCTGGTCGAGCAGCGGGCCGATCTCCGCGGCGGTCAGCGGCGCCGCGGTCCGGCCGACAGCCGCCGGGGACGGGTCCGGCGCAGCGGTTTCCGGCTCGCCCTCGGGTGGACGGGTACGCGCCTGCGCCGAATCCACCCCGGTATTCGCGACCGGTTGGTTTGTGCCGACCGGCTCGGCCGGGTGCGGCGTGTTCCCGATGCGCTCGATCCACTCCGCGACGTCGTCGGCGTGCAACAGCACCACGTAGGCCGCCCGCGCGCCGTCGAACGCGCGCAGCACCCGGAGGTAATCGGCGCGGCGCTCGGCGGTGGCGAAGGAGAACAGCCGCAGCCGGTCGTCCCAGTGGGCGTCGGCCCAGCCGTCATCGGAGTCGGTCACCGGGAACAGGGTAGTAGCGGGCCGATCGCCACCCGCACGACGTTCCGGAGTCCGGCGTGGCCGCGTCCGGTTCGTCACCGTTCGCCGCGACCGCGGCGCAGGTCGGCTCACTCGACGGACAACGAACGCAACTGATCCAGGTACGCGCGGGTGCGCGGGTCACCGGGGAACCGCTCGATGATCTCGCGCGCGACTTCCCCCGCGATCCACATCAGCGAGGGCACCGACCGCCTGCTGCCCGCGAACGCGCGCATGCCCTCGGTCACCGCTAGTTCCAGGTCACGGTCGCGCACCGCGACCACGGCCAGGGTCAGATGCGCTTCGGAGACCCGCATCGGATTGCGCACGCTGCCGTCCGGGCGGGTGGCGTTGCGGATCACTTCCCGCGCGTAGGTTTCGGCGAGCCGATCCTCGCCCGCGACCCGGCAGCAGTCCATCGCGTAGAAGTCGAACTTGTTCGCGTCGATGACGAAATGGTTGTCCAGATTCGCCGGATGATCGAGTCGCTGCAAGATAGCTCGGCCCTCGTCGAGCGCCGCTTCCACCTCGCGCGGATTGCCCAGCCGCGCCCACGCTTTGGCGCGCTGGGCGGCGAGCTGCACACCGACGCGCAGATGCTGGCTTACTTCCAGCGTCGGCTGAACGGTCTCGATGACGCCGCGGTAGTTGCCCTGGGTCAGCGCGAACCATGCGGTCATTTCCGCTGCCCATGCGGCGATCTCGATGTTCTCCGCCTCCTGTGCCAGTGACTGGGCGGCGCGGCGAGTCGCCTCCGCGGCGGTGCGCCGGCCGAGGTCGTAGTCGACGCAGCCGACCAGCAGCGCCACCCATCCGGCGAGCACGAGGATCTCGCGATGCTGCGCGAGGGTCAGGCGACCGTCCAGCAACGAGGTGATCCTGCGCAGCCAGGCGGTGCCCTCGGTGTGCAGGTCGTGCGGGTCGGCGTAGGAGTACTCGCAGCACAGGCGTTCGGCGGTGATGCGGATGGCCTCCAGGGTCACCGAGGACACATCCGACATACGGAGGCGTCCGATGAACTCGAGGGTGTCCATGCCGGTCGCCGAGAGCAATTCGTCGTCCCGGTTCGGCCTGGCCTTGGGAAAGAACGCCGCGGTCACCGTGTCGAAGGTGGCGGCGATGATGGGCGCGTAGAAGTCGTCGGGGCGTGATTCGCCCGATTCCCAACGGCGCCAGTTGCGTAGGAGAGTACTGTCGGTCGGCAGGTTGTGCGAAGACTTTCCACGCATCACGCGAACAGCGTCGGCTTGCGACCACCCCCTCGCGTCACGCTCGGAACGCATTCGGACTGCCCAGACGGGTCGATCGTCGGTAGCGGCCACGTCTGTAGTATCGCACCAGTTAACGTTCGGTGGCCCGAAGAGGGCAGGCAGATGTCCGTGTGTTGCCAGCTACTTTCGCCGGCCCGCGTTGTGCATGCTTGAACTGGCGCCAGAAGTTTGCCAGCCCCTCCTGTAAGAGCAGTTGCAAGTACATCTGCTCTTGCACGAAGCGCAAATACCCCGTAAAACGGGTGGATCCACATAAGAGAACAGCGATCCCAATCCAACGGAGGTTCGGGTGGAAGCGTTGATCTATGGATACTTGCGTGACGATCTGGCCGACGGCCACAGCAAGGAGCTCGAGGCCGCGATGAGCAGCCTCGCCCGGGAGGAAGGGCTGTGCTTCGCCGCAACGTTCCATGAATCGACCGGCGGTGACGGGACGGCTTTCGCCGAGCTCACGGCGGAGCTCAAGCGCGCGGACGCGCACCATGTCGTGGTTCCCTCACTCGATCACTTTGCCGGCCAGACGATTCCGCGCGACATCCTGATCGCCAAACTGGCTCAGGAGGCGGCGGCGCGGGTGTGGACCGTGGAGAGCTGACCGTCGCGACCGAAACGCCCGATACCGCACCGACCCCCAGCGTCGCAGCCCGGTCACCGCGCCGGTGACGAGTACACCCGCTGCCAGGGAAGCGAGCAGCCCCGCCAACCGGTGCTGTTCGAACAGCGGGTATACCTGCCAGTGCAACAGATAGACGAACAGCGAGCCGTCGGCCAGCACCGCCGCGCAGACGGCGACGACGCCGGGGACCCGGACCGCGGACAACCACACCAGCGCGAGCAGACCCGCCATGATCAACCGTTCCCGCTCGGGAACACCGAAATAGCCGGGCACCGTGATCAGTACGACGGCGCTGACCGTCATCCGCTGCCACATCGACGTCGCCTTCGCCGCCGCCCAGCCGAGCGCGAACAGCCACACCGCCAGCGGAGAGAACGGAACATCCTTCGCCGAATACAGACCGAACGCCTGGTATCGAAAGACGAGGCTCAGCGCGACCAGCGCCATCGCGAACCAGAACGGCTCGGCCCGCTGCCACCGGTCCACCAGGGGAATCCGGATGAGCAGCCCGGCCGCCAGCATGAAATACACCAGCACCTCGAGAAACCACAGGTGCCCGGCGGTGGCGCTGTCGTGCGGGCCGAGGATCTTGTTCAGTAACAGGACATTCTGCCAGCCGTAATAGTCGGTGCGGGTCAGGGTCAGCGCGACCCAGACCGCCGTGGGCACCGCGATGTATCCCACGGCGCGCATGGTGTGGCGCCATCGCTCGGCAGGCGGCGCGGCGGTGACGCCGAACCGGGCGAAGTTGAAGCCGGCCACGCCGAGCAGCACGTGCGCCGCGCCCCAGAGCACGAACACTCCGGCGTGCGAGCTCACGATGAGCACGATGCCGATCGCGCGCAGCAGCGTCCCGGTGTCGAGCGCGCGCCCGAAACGCCTCCGCCCCGCCGGTATCCGTTCCAATTCCGCTACGGACGTGTTCGGCCAGTCCGTGGGCAGGCGGCCGAGCGCCCGCTCCAGGCGTGCCGCGGTGGTCACGTAGGTGAGCGAGTTCCCGCCGAGGTCGACGAACGTGCTGTCCGGGTGGATCCGCGCGGGATCTATGCCGAGCGTCGTGGCGTAGACGGCGCGGATGTCGCGCACCTGCGGCGCGGCTTCGGCCAAGCGGCGGATAGCGGGGTAGTCGGGTTTGCCGTTCGGTAGCCGAGGGATTCGTCCGACCGAGTGGACCCGGATGGCGGCTGCGGGCAGCCCGGACAGCCGGGCGGCGAGTTCGGTGGGATCGGACCGGGAGGCCTCCACGGCGACGACGAGGTGGGCGTCGTCGTCGGTGCAGCACGCCGTGCAACCGGCCTCCGCGAGCCCGGATTCGAGACGCTCCAGATCGATGCGCAGTCCGAAGATCTTGGCGAACCGGCTACGCCTGCCGACCACCTGATACAGGCCCTCGGGTGTGCGCCGGGCCAGGTCGCCGGTGCGCAGGGCATCGACCGTACGGCCGAGTGCGAGGTCGGCGGCGGACGTCGCGTACCCCATCATCACATTGGCCCCGCGATAGACCAGTTCGCGCGATTCGTCCCCGTCGTCGGCTTCTTCGACCGGCTCGAGGGTGAATTCACCGCCCGGGATCGGGATTCCGATGCAGTCGGGGTGCGCGTCGGCCAGATGCGCGGGCAGATAGGCCATCCGGGCGGTGGCCTCGGTCTGGCCGTACATGACGACGAACTCCCAGCCGCGTTCCCGGCCGAGCGCGGCGTATTCCCGTACCCGCTCGGGCGCGAGCCGCCCACCGGCCTGGGTGACATAGCGCAGGTGCGGCAGGTCCATGCGGGCGAAACCGATACGGTCGAGCAGATCGATGGTGTAAGGAACAGCGGCGAACGACGTTGCGCGACAGTCCCGGAAGGCGTGCCAGAACTGGGTATCCAATACCGACTGGTCGGTGAGCATGAGGCTCGCCCCACGCCACAGGTGGCTGTGCACCACCGACAGTCCGTAGCAGTAGAACATCGGCAAGGTGGTGGCCGCGCAGTCGTCCGGTCCGATGGCCAGGTACTCGGCGATGGCCGCCGCGTTCGAGCGCAGGTTCGTCGCCGACAGCCGGACCAGCTTGGGCGATCCGGTGGACCCCGAGGTGCTCAGCAGCAGCGCGAGATCCGGATGCAGGCGATGCGCCGAGTGCTGCCGGACCACTCGGGTGCGTCCGTCCTCGATGAGCACGTCCGGGTCGTAGGCGTCCCGCAACTCCGCAGTGATCCGCTCGGTCAGCAAGACGACGCATCCGGCGTCGAGCGCTGCGAGGTAGGCGACGAGCGAGGCGAGATCGTTGCGCGCGGCGAGCGCGACGAGGCGGCGGGCGGGGCCGAGTTCGGTGGCGAAGGCTTCGACGAGCGACGCAAGCCGAGCGTAGGTCACCTGCCGGGGGACCGAGGCCCGGTCGCCGCCGTTCGCGCCCGCGCGGTCGGGGCACCGGACGGCGATCCGCTCGTCGAAGGTGCGCAGACGCTCGACGATCGGATGGGCGGTCACCGGCGAAAGTGTAGGAGGCGGTCGTTCCGACCCGGAGGTGGCCCCCCGGCGAACTTCCGGTGAACCCGGCGGGCGGCGCCGAACGCGCCGCCGCGCAACCGATCAGAGACCGAAGCTGCCCGGACCCCGTCTGCGCAGGTACTTCTCGAATTCCGCCGCGATGGCGTCGCCGTCGATCTTGGCCATCGCCTCGTTCACGTCGACCGCCGCGTCGCCGCGCTCCTCCAGCGAGCGCACGTACTCGCTGATCTCCTCGTCGCCCACGGTCATCTCGTTCACCGCGGTCTCCCAGTCCTCGGCCTGCTTGGGCAGCTCACCCAGCGGCACCTCGATGTCGAGCACGTCCTCCACCCGGTGCAGCAGCGCGATGGTCGCCTTCGGATTGGGCGGCTGGGAGACATAGTGCGGGACGGCGGCCCAGAACGACACCGCGGGGACCCCCGCCTTCACGCACTGGTCCTGCAGCACGCCGGTGATCCCGGTCGGACCCTCGTACCTGGTCTGTTCCAGGTTGAACCGCTCGGCCGCCTCCTTGCTGTAGGCCGAGCCCGTCACCGGCACCGGGCGGGTGTGCGGAGTGTCCGCCAGCAGCGCGCCGAGAATGACCACGGTCTGCACCCCGAGCTGTTCGATGAACTCCAGCAGGTCGCCGCAGAAGCTGCGCCAGCGCATATTCGGTTCGATGCCGCGCAGCAGGACCACGTCGCGGTCGCTGCCGGGCGGCGAGCAGACCGACAGCATTGTCGACGGCCACTGGATTTCCCTGGTCACACCGTCCACCTGACGCACCGTCGGCCGGTTGACCTGATAGTCGTAGTAGTCCTCGGAGTCGAGCTCGGCCAACGGCTCGGCGTCCCAGATCAGTTCCAGATGCTCGACGGCGCCGCTGGCCGCGTCACCGGCGTCGTTCCACCCCTCGAAGGCGGCGACCAGTACCGGATCCCGCAACGTCGGCAGTTCCGGATCGGGAGTTTCACTGGCGTTCACTCGGTCAGCCTACGGCGTGCGGCGAAATGGCGTGTCGTATGACGGCCGGACCGGGTGGCGTGTTTCCGCGCGCGGACAGGGCGGCGCCGCACGGCGCGTGTGGTCCAGGACACCGAGGCGCGACGCCGTGGCCTGGATCGTCGGCCCCGCCCACTACGCTGGAGCGCATGTCTGCGTCCATCCCCGCCGAGTTCGACACCACGCTACTCGACACGCTGCGCCGCCGTGTCGTCATCGGCGACGGTGCGATGGGCACCATGCTGCAAGCGGCCGATCTGACCCTGGACGATTTCCGCGGGTTGGAGGGCTGTAACGAGATCCTCAACGACACCCGCCCCGACGTGCTGCGCGGTATCCACCGCGCCTACTTCGAAGCGGGCGCCGACGCGGTCGAGACCAACACCTTCGGCTGCAACCTGCCCAACCTCGCCGACTACGACATCGCCGACCGGATCCGCGACCTCTCCGAGCGTGGCACCAGGCTGGCCCGCGAGGTCGCCGACGAGATGGGGCCGTCCTCCGACGGTACGCCACGCTATGTGCTCGGCTCGATGGGGCCGGGCACCAAGCTGCCCACGCTCGGTCACGCCCCGTTCGCCGCGCTGCGCGACGCCTACACCGAGGCCGCCCTCGGCATGCTGGACGGCGGCGCCGACGCCATCCTCATCGAGACCTGCCAGGACCTGCTGCAGGTCAAGGCGGCGGTGACCGGCAGCAAGCGCGCGATGGCGAAGCTGGGCCGCCGGATCCCGATCATCACGCACGTCACGGTGGAGACCACCGGCACCATGCTGGTCGGCAGCGAGATCGGCGCGGCGCTGACCGCGCTGGAACCGCTCGGCATCGACATGATCGGCCTGAACTGCGCGACCGGCCCGGACGAGATGAGCGAGCACCTGCGCCACCTGTCGCGGCACGCGCAGGTGCCGGTCTCGGTGATGCCGAACGCCGGCCTGCCCGTGCTCGGCGCCGACGGGGCGGTCTACCCGCTCACCCCCGAGGAACTGGCCGTGGCGCTGCGCGGGTTCGTCACCGAGTTCGGCCTCGCCCTGGTCGGCGGCTGCTGCGGGACCACGCCCGAGCACATCCGCCAGGTCACCGCCGCGGTGCGCGAGGTGGAGCCGACCCTGCCGCCGATCGCCGAGCGGCGCGCGCCGGTGCACGAGCCGAGCGTGTCCAGCATGTACACCGCGGTGCCGTTCGAGCAGGACGCCTCGGTGCTGATGATCGGCGAGCGGACGAACGCGAACGGTTCCAAAGCGTTCCGCGAGGCCATGCTCGCCGGGGACTGGCAGAAGTGCCTGGACATCGCCAAGGACCAGACCCGCGACGGCGCGCACATGCTCGACCTGTGCGTCGACTACGTCGGCCGCGACGGCACCCGCGACATGGCGGAGCTGGCGAGCAGGCTGGCCACCGCCTCGACGTTGCCGATCATGCTCGACTCCACCGAGACCCCGGTGCTGCGGGCCGGGCTGGAACACCTCGGCGGGCGGTGCGCGGTCAACTCGGTGAACTACGAGGACGGCGCCGGTCCCGATTCGCGTTTCCAGCAGACCATGCGCCTGGTGGCCGAGCACGGCGCGGCGGTGGTCGCGCTGACCATCGATGAGGAGGGCCAGGCCCGCACCGCGGCGAAGAAGGTGGAGATCGCCGAACGGCTGATCGCCGACATCACCGGCAACTGGGGGCTGGCGGAGAGCGACATCATCATCGACACGCTCACCTTCACCCTCGGCACCGGCCAGGAGGAGTCGCGCCGCGACGGGCTGGAGACCATCGAGGCCATCCGCGAGCTCAAGCGCCGCCATCCTCGGGTGCAGACCACTTTGGGCCTGTCCAATATCTCCTTCGGCCTCAATCCGGCCGCCCGGCAGGTGCTCAATTCGGTCTTCATGCACGAATGCGTCCAGGCCGGTCTGGATTCCGCGATCGTGCACGCCTCCAAGATCCTGCCGATCAGCCGCATTCCGGAGGAACAGCGGGAGGTCGCGCTGGATCTGGTGTACGACCGCCGCGCGGAGGGTTACGACCCGCTGCAGAAACTGATGGCCCTGTTCGAAGGCGTGTCCACCTCCTCGTCGAAGGCCTCGCGTGCGGAGGAACTGGCCGCGCTTCCGCTGTTCGAGCGGCTGGAGCGGCGCATCGTCGACGGTGAACGCGCCGGGATGGAAGCCGACCTGGACGCGGCGATGACCGAGGTGCCGCCGCTGCAGATCATCAACGAGACCCTGCTCGCCGGGATGAAGACGGTCGGCGAGCTGTTCGGGTCCGGACAGATGCAGCTGCCGTTCGTGTTGCAGTCCGCCGAGGTGATGAAGGCCGCCGTCGCCTACCTCGAGCCGCACATGGAGGCCACCGACGACAGCGGCAAGGGCCGCATCGTGCTGGCCACGGTGAAGGGCGACGTGCACGACATCGGCAAGAACCTGGTCGACATCATCCTGTCGAACAACGGCTACGAAGTGGTCAACCTCGGCATCAAACAGCCGATCGGCACCATCCTGGACGCCGCGGTGGACAAGAAGGCCGACGTCATCGGCATGTCCGGGCTGCTGGTCAAGTCGACCGTGGTGATGAAGGAGAACCTCGAGGAGCTCAACGCCAAAGGCGTGGCCGATCAGTTCCCGGTGCTGCTCGGCGGTGCGGCGCTCACCCGCTCCTACGTGGAGAACGACCTGGCCGACGTATACGAGGGCGACGTGCACTACGCGCGCGACGCGTTCGAGGGACTGCGGCTGATGGACGACATCATGACCCGTAAGCGCGGCGGCGACCTCGACCCGGACAGCCCCGAGGCCATCGCCGAGCGGGAGAAGGCGGCCGAGCGCAAAGCGCGCCACGAGCGCTCCAAGCGGATCGCCGCGGAACGCCGGGCGGCCGAGGTGCCCGTCGTGGTGCCGGAGCGCTCCGACGTCGCGGCCGACCTGCCCGTGCCGGTACCGCCGTTCTGGGGCACCCGCGTGGTGAAAGGCCTCGCGGTGCACGAGTATTCGGGTCTGCTGGACGAGCGGGCGCTGTTCCTGGGGCAGTGGGGCCTGCGTGGGCAGCGCGGCGGCGACGGACCCGGCTACGAGGAATTGGTGGAGACCGAGGGCAGGCCGCGGCTGCGCGCCTGGCTGGACCGGTTGAGCACCGAGGGCGTGTTGCAGCATGCCGCGGTGGTGTACGGCTACTTCCCCGCGGTGTCCGAAGGCGATGACGTCATCGTGCTCACCGAACCGGACCCCGACGCGCCGGAACGGCACCGGTTCACCTTCCCGCGTCAGCAGCGCGACCGGTTCCTGTGCATCGCCGACTTCATCCGTTCGCGGGACTACGCCCGAACGACCGGCCAGGTGGATGTGCTGCCGTTCCAGCTGGTCACGATGGGTCAGCCGATCGCCGACTTCGCCAACGAGCTGTTCGCGGGCGACAGCTACCGCGACTACCTCGAGGTGCACGGCATCGGCGTCCAGCTCACCGAGGCGCTCGCCGAGTACTGGCACCGCCGCATCCGTGAGGAACTCGTCCTCGACGGCCACGCGGTCGCCGACTCCGACCCGGCGGACGTGCAGGAGTACTTCAAGCTCGGCTATCGCGGCGCGCGGTACTCCTTCGGCTACGGCGCCTGCCCGGAGTTGGAGGACCGCGCCAAACTGGTCGACCTGCTCGAGGCCGGTCGCATCGGCGTCGAACTCTCCGAGGAGCTGCAGCTGCATCCGGAGCAGTCCACGGACGCCTTCGTCCTGCTGCATCCGGAGGCGAAGTACTTCAACGCGTAAGCCTTGGCCTGCCGGTCATAGCGAAATGCTCTCGCGTCAAGGGCCTTCGCTACCTGGCCGGATGCGGCGTCACGCACCGCCCGGCGCGCTCGTCGGCGCGTCATCGTGGGTGGGCGCGCGCTGCTGACCTGCGAGATCACCGGTGCCGGCGTGGGGAGGTGGATGTCTGTCGGGTGGATGTGCCATTGTCGAAGGCGTTGTAACTGCATCCGGGGCAGTCGGCGGATGC
Source organism: Nocardia implantans (assembly GCF_035544775.1). Lineage (NCBI taxonomy): Bacteria > Bacillati > Actinomycetota > Actinomycetes > Mycobacteriales > Nocardiaceae > Nocardia > Nocardia implantans. Next base: position 296,669 of record NZ_JAYKYQ010000005.1, read on the forward strand.
GTTCGCGTCACTGCTCAGTGGTGCAAAGCACCTCGGCGCGTACGCTTTCGGAGTCCCTCCCGGCTTGCGCGTGGAGTGCGGAACGGCTAGGCGCGCAAGTAGGAGAGGCACACCACCATGACGGCGGATCGACTGATCGCGGGACGGTATCGGCTCACGGATCCGATCGGCACCGGCGCCATGGGTGTGGTCTGGCGGGCCACCGACGTCCGGCTGCAGCGCACCGTCGCGGTCAAACAGGTGCTGCTCGGTCCAGGACTCACCGGATCGGCTGCGCTGGAGGCGAAACGGCGTGCGATGCGGGAAGGGCGGATCGCCGCGCGGCTGCACCACCCGAACGCCATCACCGTGTTCGACGTGGCCGAGGACGACGGCCAGCCCTGGCTGGTCATGGAGTACATGGACGCGCCGAGCCTGGCGACCAAACTGTCGGGCGATCGCACGCTGCCGCCGCTCGAGGTCGCGCGGATCGGCGCGCAGGCGGCGAGCGCCTTGGCCGCCGCGCACGACGCGGGGATCATGCACCGGGACGTGAAGCCGGCGAACCTGCTGGTCGCCGACGACGGCACGGTCAAGATCACCGATTTCGGCATCTCCAGGGCGGTCGGCGACGTGACGGTCACGGCCACCGGCTTCCTCGCCGGGACACCGGCCTATCTCTCACCCGAGGTCGCCCGCGGCGAGGACCCGGAACCGGCGTCGGACGTCTTCGCGCTCGGTTCCACGCTGTACGCGGCGGTGCAGGGCACCCCGCCCTTCGGTGAGGGGGACAACCCGCTCGCCCTGCTGCACGCGGTCGCGCAGGCCGAGATCCCGGCGCCGGAGGGCGCGGGCGCGCTGGGGCCGGTGCTGATGTACCTGCTCGCCCCGTCCGTCGCCGACCGTCCGACCATGCGCGAGGCGAAAGAGGCCCTGGAAGCCGTTGCGGCGGGACGGGATCCCCAGGTGCCCGCGCCGGTGACGAAGGTGATCCCCGCGCCGGGAACGGCTGCCGCCGCGACGACCATCCTGCCGAACCGAGCCGCCACGGTTTCGCCGGAGCGGCCGGACGAGACCGGAGTCACCGCGGTCGTGCCGGGTAGGTCCGCGCCGCAACCCGTTACGCCACCGCCGGCGCCTAAGCGAGCGGCCGGGCTGGTGGCGACGTTGCCGGGCGTTCTGCGCGTCCGGCAGCGCGGCCGGCTGATCGCCGTGGAAGCCGCCGCGGTGGTCGCGGTGCTGATCCTGGTCGCCGTCATCGCGACGCTGACCAGAGCGGACGGCGAGGGTGACGCCGCGCCGACGTCCTCGGTGGCGCCTCCGGCTGCCGTGGCGCCCGAGAACACGGTGGCACCGTCCGGCGCGGCCGGCCCGGAGCCACGACAGGCCCCGGCACAAGCTCCCGCCCAAACCCCGCCGCAGGCTTCGGCTTCCCCAGCGCCCACCTCCGGGGCCGTGCCGGGGCCCGCGGCCACGTCCGTGGGCGTCCCACCGCCTCCGCCGGCCCCGGGAGCCACCGCGCCGGCGCCGACGACGAACCCTGTCCCGAACACCACCACTCCGCCGCCCAGCAGCACGCCGCAGCCCACCACCTCCAGCCCGGCCCCGACCACGACCGGCCCGACCGCCACCGCGACGACCACCCCGTCCGCGCCGACATCCGACCGGATCGCCTCGTTCATCCAGGGCTACTACGGCATGCTGCCCGCCAACGTGTCCGGCGCGTGGACCCAGCTCGCACCCGGATACCAGGCGCAGACCGGTTACGACTCCTACGTGAACTTCTGGGGCACGATTCGGTCGGTGCGCGTGGGCTCGGTCACGCAGAACGGTGCGAACCGGGCGGTGGTCGCGCTGACCTATACCCTGAAGAACGGCACGACGACCTCCGAGAACCGCTGGATCGAGGTCGTCGGCGACAGTGCCAAACTGCAGATCGCCGCATCGGGCACCTAGGGGTGAAGTCCAGAGGTCGGCCGGGTGCCCGGTGGCAGACCTCCGATGGCACGGGTTCGGTACGTTCGTCCGGCCGCTTCGGCGGCCGGGGCCGAGCCGTGCCCGTAACCGTGGACATGATCTAGGAGAAGGACCGAAACGTGACAGCGCGACTGGCTGGAGTGCTCTGGGACATGGACGGCACGCTGCTCGACTCGGAGAAGCTCTGGGACGTCGCGGTGCGGGAGCTGGCGCGCGAGCACGGCCACGAGATGACCGACGCGATCCGGCACGCGCTGATCGGGGCGTCCGGCCCGAACGCGCTGCGGATCATGTTCACCGGTCTCGGCATCGAGCCGACCCCCGATTCGCTGCGTGCGGCGGGGAAGTTCCTGGAGCGGCGGGTGACCGAATTGATGACCGGCCCCATCCCGTGGCGGCCGGGTGCGAAAGACGCGCTCGCCATGGTGCGTGCCGCGGGGTTGTCCAGCGCGCTCGTCACCAATACCAAGCGGTCGCTCACGGAGTTCGGTCTGGACACGCTGGGGCGTGACTTCTTCGACGTCTCGGTCTGCGGCGACGAGGTGGCGCACGGCAAGCCGGAGCCGGACGTCTACCTGCGCGCCGCCGGGCTGCTCGGGCTCGATCCGAGGCAGTGTGTGGCGGTGGAGGATTCGCCGACCGGTGCGCGTGCGGCGCAGGCGGCGGGTTGCGCCGTGCTGGTCGTCCCGTGCGAGATCCCCGTGCCGGACGCGCCGCGGCGGGTGTTCCGGGATTCGCTGATCGGACTGACCGTCGCGGATCTCGAACACGCTCTGCGCGTGCGGGGTTGAGTCGACAGGGTGATCGCGCCGCCCCCTGAGTTCGTCGAGAGTTACTGTGCCGCAACGGGTGTGCGCGCAGATGATAGGTGTGACCGTGATCACCGGCAATCTCGCCGAATCCCGGGCGTGTCGGCGAGCGCTCCACCAAAATGACGCCATGGCAGCGTTGGGCGTCCTCGACGAGATCGTTGATACCGCACAATATCCCCTGGCGGACCCGGAAGGACCCGCGCTGCGGGAAGCGATCCGGCGCGCCCGTGCCGAGCTGGCCGAGACCGGTTGCACGGTGCTACGTGGATTCATCCGTCCCGAACTGACCGAAACCCTGCGGGCGCAGGGCGAGCTGATGGCCCCGCACGCGCACTACGAGGTCGAGCGGGTCAACGCCTACAACATTCCCCTGGACGCCGACCTGCCGCAGGACCACCCCGGCCGGATCGTGCTGGAACGGGGCAACGCCTTCGTCCCCCGCGACCGCATTCCCGCCGACGCGCTGATCCACCGGCTCTACACCGACGAACTGTTCCAGCGCTTCGTCGCCGACTGCTTCGGCCTGTCCGAACTGCACGAGTTCGCCGATCCCCTGGCGGGACTGTGCCTCAACGTCGTCGCGCCGGGAATGTCGCATCCCTGGCATTTCGACACCAACGAATTCACCGTCTCGATGCTCACCCAGCCCGCCGAGGACGGTGGCGTCTTCGAGTACTGCCCCAATATCCGCACACCCGAGGCGGAACATCTCGACGACGTCCGCGCCGTGCTCACCGGCACCGGCGAACGATTCGTCCAGCGGCTCGAACTGCGTCCGGGCGACCTGCAGCTGTTCCAGGGTCGCTTCTCGTTGCACCGCGTCTCACCCGTCGGCGGTGCGCGCCAGCGCCATTCGGCCATTTTCGCCTACACCGATCGTCCCGGGATGGTCGGCACGGTGGAACGCACCCGGCAGTTGTTCGGCCGCGTGCTACCCGACCACCTAGCCGCCGCGGCCGACGCCGTCCGGGGCGATCGACTGCTCGACTGAGCCGAACGGCTCGACTGACCGAGCTCGACCCGAGAGGACCGACAGTGCCAGTGCCGTTAGACACCACCGGGAAAGCGTCTTTCGACGATATCTACGTCCGCCCGGATCCACGCGCTTACTACACGCGCATGTCCGAACTGGACTACCGCATTCCGGAACTGGCGAAACCGCTCTTCCAGCAGCAGATCCGGGAGTTCCGCGCCTCCGCCCGGGTCGGCGTGCCGACCGTGCTCGATCTCGGGTGCTCCTACGGCGTCAACGCCGCGCTGCTGCGTCTGGACACCACCATCGGCGAGCTGGCCGAGCACTACGCCGCCGCGGACGCCGACCGCGCCGATCTGATCCGGCGCGATCGAGCCCGCGTCGCGGCGCGGGCCGAGGCCGAGGACGTCCGCTTCATCGGGATGGACGCCGCGCGCCCGGCCCTCGAGTACGCGCGCGAGGCCGGGCTCCTGCACGAGGCGGTACACGCCGACCTGGAGTCCGGCGAACCGACCGACGAGCAGCGCGCCCTGCTGGCGACCGCCGATCTGGTCGTCTCCACCGGTTGCGTCGGCTACATCACCGAGAAGACTTTGACCCGAGTGGCCACCGCGCACCCGCGCAGGCGGCCGTGGATGGCACACTTCGTACTGCGCATGTTCGACTTCGCACCGATCGAGGCGGAACTCGCCGCGCTCGGCTACCGGACCGAGCAGGCGCCGGGGTTGTACCAGCAACGCCGGTTCGCCTCCGCGGCCGAACAGGCGCAGGTGCTGAACACCCTGTCCGCCAACGGGATCGACACGACCGGCCGGGAAGATCAGGGCTGGCTGTATGCCAACCTGTATGTCTCCAGGCCGCTGCCGAAACATCACGCCGACACCGAGGACTCGCATTGACCGAACGCACCTTCGCCGCCGACGACCACCTACCCCGGGTGCCCCTGCCGACGCTGGAGGACAGCTGTAGCCGGTTCCTGCAGTGGTGCGAGCCGCTGCTGACCGCCGACGAGATCGCCGCCACCCGGGCCGCGGTCGACGACCTGCTGCGGCCCGACGGGCCGGGGCGCACGCTGCACGCGGCGCTCGCGGAGTACGACGCGACGCCCGGCGTCGGCAGCTGGCTCGACCTGTTCTGGCCGTCGCGGTATCTGGGCAGGCGCGACCGGATCGCCCTGAACGCGAACTTCTTCTTCCTGTTCCAGGACGACACCCCACTGGCCGCGTCCACCGCCGCGACCCAGGTGGACCGTGCGGCGGGCATCATCTCCGCCGCCGTCGACTACAAGCTGGCGCTCGACCGGGAGGCCATCCCGCCGGTGACCCAGCGCGGGCAGCAACTGTCCATGTGGCAGAACAAGTACCTGTTCTCCGAGACCAGGATCCCCGGCGTGGAGCAGGACACGGTGCGCGTGCCCTACAGCGCGGAATGGCCGGGCCCGTCGCAGGCCCGGCACATCGTGGTGTTCTTCCACGGCAGCACGTTCCGGATGGACGTGATCGGTCCGGACGGAGCGCCGTACTCGCCGGAGGATCTCGCCGACGGGCTGCGCGCGGTGCTGAAGGCTGGCGCGCGCCCGGCACGCACCGACACCGCCGTGGGGCACCTCACCACCAAGGCTCGCGCGGAATGGGCGCAGAGCAGGCAGCGGCTGCTGGCCGAGCCGGCGAACGCGGCGGCGCTGGACACCATCGAGACCGCGCTGTTCGCCGTCTGCCTGGAGGACTTCGCTCCGCGCGACGAGCTGCACGCCTGCGACGAGCTGCTGCACGGCGACAGCGCGAACCGGTGGTTCGACAAGTCGGTGTCCTTCATCGTCTTCGCCGACGGACAGGCCGGCATCAACGTCGAGCACTGCGGGCTGGACGGCACCACCATCCTGTCGTTCGTGGACACCCTGCTGGAGACCACGGTGCAGGAGCACGCCGCCCACTCCGGCGCGCAGGCGCAGGGGCTGCCCGCGGTGGAGGCGGTCGAGTTCGTGCTGGACGAGGCACAGCGCAGCGATATCGCCGCGGCGGGCGCGGCCTTCGCCCAGTACGCGGCGGCGAACGCCACCCAGACGGTGTCGTTCCCGGATTTCGGCACCGCCAAGGCCAAGCAGCTGGGCATCTCGCCGGACGCGTTCGCGCAGCTGAGCTACCAGTTGGCCCACCGGCGCAGCAAGGGGCTCACCGGCGCGACCTACGAGTCCATCGCCACCAGGCAGTACCGCAACGGCCGCACCGAGGCCATGCGGGTGATCACCCCGGAGATGATCGCCTTCGTGGACGCGATGCAGGACCAGGACGCGAGCGCCGAGGCGAAGCTCGCCGCGGCGCGCACCGCCGCGGCCGCGCACGTGGAGCGGGCCAAGCAGTGCCAGGCCGGGGACGCACCCGAGCAGCACCTGTGGGAGTTGCAGTGGATCCAGCGGCGCCGCGGCGCGGAACTGGGCGTCACCGACCCGATCCCGCTCTACGACAGCCCCGGCTGGACGATCATGCGGGACGACTACCTGAGCACCAGCTCGGCGCCGTCGGTCAACATCCGTTACTTCGGCTTCGGCTCCACCAGCTCCCGCTGCATCGGCATCGCCTACGTCCTGCTGCCGGACCGCTGGAATCTCTACCTCGCCACCCCGAAACCGGTCGCCGACCAGATGTACGCCTTCGCCGACCACCTCCGCACGGCCGTCGCCGATCTGCAGGCGCTGCTCGCCGGAAACTAGCGTTCTCCGCCCGGTGCGCCCGCCACGGCAAGGGGCGGGCGCACCGGGCGGTTGCCTTCACCGGCCTTCGTGGGCCGGAGCAACAGGCCCGCATCCGGGTCTGAAACAATGGCTCATCGTGAAGAACTTCGAATCCCTGTTCGCCGAGCTGCAGGATCGTGCGGTCAACCGCCCCGAGGGGTCCGGAACCGTTGCCGCGCTGGACGCAGGCGTGCATACCCAGGGTAAGAAGGTGCTCGAAGAGGCCGGCGAGGTGTGGCTGGCCGCCGAACACGAGAGCGACGAGTCGCTCGCCGAGGAGATCTCCCAGCTGCTGTATTGGGTGCAGGTGCTGATGGTGGGTCGCGGGCTGAAGCTCGAGGACGTGTACCGACATCTGTGACGGCACGTCCGACACCCGTTACACCTCCCGAAAGGACTCCCTCCATGCTGCGCGTCGCAGTCCCCAACAAAGGCGCCCTCTCCGAATCCGCCGTCTCGATCCTCGCGGAGGCGGGATACCGCAAGCGCACCGATTCGCGCGACCTCACCGTGCTGGACCCGGCCAATCAGGTCGAGTTCTTCTTCCTGCGGCCCAAGGACATCGCGATCTACGTCGGTTCCGGCGAACTGGATCTCGGCATCACCGGACGTGATCTGGCCCTCGACTCCGGCGCGCCGGTGCAGGAACGGCTCGCGCTCGGCTTCGGCCGCTCCACCTTCCGCTACGCGGCCCCGGCCGGACGCGAATGGAAGGTCGACGACCTGCGTGACAAGCGCATCGCGACGTCCTACCCGAACCTGGTGCTCGCTGATCTGCGCCGCCGCGGCATCGAGGCCGAGGTGATCCGCCTCGACGGCGCGGTGGAGATCTCCATCCAGCTCGGCGTCGCCGACGCCATCGCCGACGTGGTCGGCTCGGGGCGCACGCTGCGCCAGCACAACCTGGTCGCGTTCGGTGAATCGCTGTGCGACTCCGAGGGCGTGCTGGTCGAGCGCGAGGACGCCGATCGCGGCGACCGGGCGCGCAATCAGCTCGTCGCCAGGATCCAGGGCGTGGTGTTCGCCCAGCAGTACGTCATGCTCGACTACGACTGCCCGAAGAACCTGCTCGACGAGGCGGTCGTGATCACCCCCGGGCTGGAGTCGCCGACCGTGGCGCCGCTGGCCGACACCGGATGGGTGGCGGTGCGCGCGATGGTTCCGCGCAAGCAGAGCAACGAGCTGATGGACAAGCTGGCAGATCTGGGCGCGAAAGCCATCCTGGCCACGGACATCCGCTCCTGCCGGGCATTCTGAACGCCGGATTCGCCCGATCCGCCTGATCCGTTCAGGCTGAGCGCAATCGGTGTGCGCTGTGACCGGGTGTTGCTACCGTGCGGCCTCTCGATGAGGAAACGCAAGGAGCCCCCGTGTCACAGTCACCACCCGATGAGCAGTCGGGCAGCACATTCACCTGGAACGAGGACTGGCTGGCGGCGATCGCCGGGCTGGTCTTGATCGCGCTGGTCCTGCTCGGCGCGATTCCGGATTGGCTGGTGCCGTGATGGCCGAGACCGGAGCCGGAGCGGCGAAGGAACCGGAAACGCTGGCCGACAACCGATCTGCGGCCGACGCGCCGTCCGGGCTGCCCTCGTCGGAGACCGAGGTGGTGCAGGCGACGTCCCGGCCGACCATCGCGGCCATCGCCGCCGGTGTCGCGGTCGTGCTGGTACTGGGCGCTCTCACCCGCTACTTCGAGACACACGTCCCGCGGTGGTCGGTGGACACCCCGTTCCAGCGGGTCGCCAAGTCGATCGAATTCCCGGTGTACGCCATCGCCCTCGGCCTGCTCGGCAATCTCGTACTGAGCAAACTCGGACTGCGGGACCGGCTTTCGGCGGGCTTCCGCACCGAGTTCTTCATCAAGACCGGCGTGGTGCTGCTCGGCGCATCGATCAACCTGAAGGTGCTGGTCACCGCGGCGGGCCCGTCGATCCTGCAAGCGCTGCTGCTGATCACCACCGTGTTCGGTTTCACCTGGTGGCTGGGCGGACGTCTCGGGCTGGACGACAAGCTGCGCGCGCTGCTGTCCTCGGCGGTGTCGATCTGCGGTGTCAGCGCGGCCATCGCCGCGGCGGGCGCGGTGCAGGCGCGGCGCGAGCAGATCGCCTACGCGGCCTCGCTGGTGATCGTCTTCGCGCTGCCGTCGATCTTCCTGCTGCCCTGGCTGGCGGAGGTGCTCGGGCTCTCGGACGAGGTCGCGGGCGCCTGGATCGGCGGCAATATAGACACCACGGCGGCGGTCGCGGCCTCGGGCGCGATCGCGGGGGAGAAGGCGCTGCAGATCGCCACGATCGTCAAGACCACGCAGAACGCGCTGATCGGCGTGGTCGCCATCGCGCTGACCGCGTACTTCACGTTGCGTGTCGAGCGCACGCCCGGTGCGGTGCGGCCGTCGCCGCGCCAGTTCTGGGAGCGGTTCCCGAAGTTCGTGCTCGGCTTCGTCGCCGCATCGATCATCGGCACGCTGTACCTGCAGGCGGTGGACAAGAAGTCCGGCGCGGCGCACATCGCGATCGTCAACGATCTGCGCACCTGGTTCCTGATCTTCGCGTTCGTCTCCATCGGCCTGGAGTTCTCGCTGCGCGGGCTGCGGGAAGCGGGCTGGCGGCCGGTCGTGGTGTTCGGATCGGCCGCGGTCGTGAATCTCGCGGTGGGGCTCGGGCTCTCGGTGCTGCTGTTCCGCGATTTCACCGCCTGAAGCCGGCTGCGGTGGATACGCAACCGAAACCTGGGCACGCGGTGTCGCTCGCTCCTGGACTCCGGTAGCGGGCGGCCCGCCGTTGGAGAAACGTTCACCGGCCGGTTTCGCGGGTCGGTTCGAAACCACCGGGCTCACCGGGAAGGCTGTCGGTCGTGCCGGACAGGATCGACGACCAGAAGGCCGCGGCGGAGCCGGGTCTGCGAGCGAGCGCCCCGGCGGACGACGGTGCCTCCGGGAACGGCGCGGCGTAGACGCGCATTCGCGATCTGTTGATCGTCGCGGGTGACGCGGTTCTGGTCGCGGTCCTGATCGTGGCGGTTCTCCTGCTCGGCGAGCGCGGGACCTCATCGGACTTCCTGTGACCGCTCTGGGCCACTAGAACGTCAGTCCGAGACGGCTTCGGCGAGGGTCTCGTCCGGGGATTCGGTGACGCCCTCGCGCGGCCAGCCGGGATAGGGCGGTGGCGTGCCGCCGAACGCCGGGCACAGTGGCTTGTAGTCGCAGTAGGAGCACAACCAGCCGGTGTTCGGCTGGAAGTCCCCGGTGCGCCCCGCCTCGAGGATGGCCGCCCACAGCGCCGAAAGCGTGCGTTCGAAGCGCAGCAACTCCTGCTCATCGGGGGCGTAGGTGAGGATCTGCTCGTCGGCCAGGTAGATCAGCCGTAGCTGGGCGGGCACGAGGCCGCGGGTGCGCAGCACCACCAGCGCGTAGAACTTCAGCTGGAACAGCGCCTTGGTCTCTTGCGTCGGTCCGGGTACTCGGCCGGTCTTGTAGTCCACGACGCGCAGGGCACCGTTCGGCGCGATGTCGATCCGGTCGACGAATCCGCGCAGCGGCGCGCCGTCGGCCAGTTCCACCTCGACCCGCGCTTCCCGCGATTCCGGATCGAACCGGGTCGGATCCTCCAGCCGGTAGTACCGCCGCACCAGTGCGCGCACCTCGTCGAGGAACGCCTCGAGTTGCCCGGCTGCGATCAGTTCCGCCACCTCCGGCTGTTGCGCGTGCACCCGCGCCCAGGACGACGGCACCAGGGCCTCGGCGCGCTCGGGCACCCGCTCGGCGGCGGGCAGCCCGTAGAGATCCTCCAGCACCGCGTGCACCACCGTGCCGCGCACCGCGTGCACCGACGGCCGCTCCGGTATCCGATCGATCGCGCGGAACCGGTATTTCAGCGGACACTGCTTGAAATCCATTGCCCGGGAGGGCGACAGCGCGGGCCTGGCGCGGCGGGCCGTCGCATCGGGCTGGGAGGTCCGCGCGTCGTCGGCAGGGGGCGTGGACACGGGCGAGCACATACCTGGCAGGCTATCCGGCGGCACCGACACTCCGGTGCCGGACAGCACGGAACCCAACGAGCGGGACGGAGATTCATGACGGCCAGACGGACCGGGCCATTCACCATCGGTGACCGGGTGCAGCTGACCGATGCCAAAGGGCGCCTGTACACGGTGGTCTTGGAGCCGGGCAAGGAATTCCACACCCATCGCGGCGGAATCAAGCACGACAGCCTGATCGGCGCCGACGAGGGCAGCGTGGTGCATTCCACCAACGGCACGCCCTACCTCGCGCTGCGTCCGCTGCTGATCGACTACGTGCTGTCCATGCCGCGCGGCGCCGCGGTCATCTATCCGAAGGACGCCGCGCAGATCGTGCACGAGGGCGACATGTTCCCCGGCGCGCGCGTGCTGGAAGCCGGCGCCGGATCCGGTGCGCTGACCTGCTCGCTGCTGCGGGCAGTGGGTCCGCAGGGGCAGGTGGTGTCCTACGAGATCCGCGACGATCACGCCGAGCACGCGATCCGCAACGTCGAGACGTTCTTCGGCGAGCGGCCGGCGAACTGGTCGCTGACCGTGGGCGACGTGGCCGGCTACACCGGGGAGCCGGTCGATCGCGCCGTGCTGGACATGCTCGCGCCGTGGGACGCGCTACCGGCGGTGTCCAAGGCGCTGGTGCCGGGCGGCGTGCTGATCGTCTATGTCGCCACCGTCACCCAGCTGTCGAAGGTGGTCGAAGCGCTGCGCGAGCAGGAGTGCTGGACCGAGCCGCGCTCCTGGGAGTCGCTGGTGCGGCCGTGGCACGTGGTCGGCCTCGCGGTGCGGCCCGAACATCGCATGCAGGGCCACACCGCCTTCCTGGTCAGCGCCCGCAGGCTGGCCGAGGGCACCGTCACGCCCAAGCCGCAGCGCAGGCCGTCGAAGGGCTGAGCGCGGCCGGGCGGGCGAAAGGGCGTGGCCGCCGGGCCCGACTCAGGCCGGGACGCAGGGCGCCTGCGCGAAGCCGAGCAGCAGGCAGCCGCTCGCGTCCGACAGCTTCCAGGTGCCGTCGACGTTTTCCCAGCTCAGCGGCACGGCGGGCGCGGAGCCGTGCGGGGAGGTGATGGTCACCTGCGCGTTCGCGGTGTTGCCCTGGGTGGTGATGTCGGCGACGGCGAAGGTGAGCGCGTAACCCTGCAGGCCCTTGTTCATCTGGTCGATGTTCGCCGTGCGCTTCTCACCGTCGACGATCAGCTCGGTCTTCTCCGCGGTGGGTACAGTCGGATCGGCGAGCTTCACCAGCACGGCCTGCAGGGTCTCGGCGGTCGGCGCACCGGTCGCATGGGCGGAGTGATCGTGGGTACCCGACGCGGCGGCGCTGGTGGTGGCCGAGCTCGCCGCGCCGGTGGAGTCGTCGTCGGAGCCGCACGCCGCCACCGCGCCGGAAATGGCCACCGCCGCCGCGGCGGTGACAAGGGAAAGACGCAAGGTTCTCGCGGGAAGGAGCATGGTCGGCAACCTTTCGGCTCGGCGGCGAGCACGCTCGCCATGGTCGGGTTAGGGCAGGCTAACATGGTGGTCCGGCCGCCGATCGCGGCCCAGATGTGATCACCACGAAACCATGTCGGAAAGCGAGAACGGGTCGCGCCCGGTAGCGTTGATAGACCGGGACTGGGAGGAGCAGCACATGAGCCCCATCGAGAATTCGGATTCGGCGGCCTGGAGAGAGCTCGAGGCGGTACGCGCCGAGGCGGCTGCACTCCGAAGGCAACTCGCCGACTCGCCGGATCGCACACGGGAATTGGAAGCCCGCATCGATTCGCTGACCATTCGCAACACGAAGCTGATGGACACACTCAAGGAAGCGCGCCAGCAACTGGTCGCGCTCCGCGAGGAGGTCGATCGGCTGGGTCAGCCGCCGAGCGGATACGGCATTCTGATCGGTGTGTACGACGATCAGACGGTCGACGTGTTCACTTCGGGTCGCAAGATGCGGTTGACGTGTTCACCGAACATCGAGACCTCGACGCTCGAATACGGTCAGACCGTCCGCCTCAACGAGGCGCTCACGGTCGTCGAGGCCGGGCACTACGACGCGGTCGGCGAGATCGGCACTCTCCGGGAGATCCTCGACGACGGGCGTCGCGCCCTGGTCGTCGGCCATGCCGACGAGGAGCGCGTGGTGTGGCTGGCGGGCCCGCTGGCGAAGGTCGCCGAGATGGACGATCTGGACGATCCCGATTCCCCCATCCGCAAGCTGCGGCCGGGCGACTCGCTGCTGGTGGACACGAAGGCCGGATTCGCCTTCGAGCGCATCCCCAAGGCCGAGGTCGAGGATCTCGTGCTGGAAGAGGTGCCCGACGTCGACTACAGCGACATCGGCGGTCTCGGCAGGCAGATCGAGCAGATCCGCGACGCGGTGGAGCTGCCGTTCCTGCACAAGGACCTGTTCCGCGAGTACGCGCTGCGTCCGCCGAAGGGCGTGCTGCTCTACGGTCCGCCCGGCTGCGGTAAGACGCTCATCGCCAAGGCGGTGGCCAACTCGCTGGCCAAGAAGATCGCCGAGGCGCGCGGTGAGGATGCCAAGGAAGCCAAGTCGTACTTCCTGAACATCAAGGGCCCCGAGCTGCTCAACAAGTTCGTGGGCGAGACCGAGCGCCACATCAGGATCATCTTCCAGCGGGCCAGGGAGAAGGCCTCCGAGGGCACGCCGGTGATCGTGTTCTTCGACGAGATGGACTCGATCTTCCGCACCCGCGGCTCCGGCGTCTCCTCGGACGTCGAGACCACGGTGGTGCCGCAGCTGCTGTCGGAGATCGACGGTGTCGAGGGCTTGGAGAACGTCATCGTGATCGGCGCCTCCAACCGTGAGGACATGATCGATCCGGCGATCCTGCGGCCGGGCCGCCTGGATGTGAAGATCAAGATCGAGCGTCCGGACGCGGAGTCGGCGCAGGACATCTTCTCGAAGTACCTCACCGAGGACCTGCCGCTGCACGACGACGATCTGGCCGAGTTCGGCGGCGACAAGGTCTTGTGCATCAACGCCATGATCGAACGCGTCGTCGACCGGATGTACGCCGAGAGCGAGGACAACCGCTTCCTGGAGGTCACCTACGCCAACGGTGACAAGGAGGTCCTGTACTTCAAGGACTTCAACTCCGGCGCCATGATCCAGAACATCGTGGACCGCTCCAAGAAGTACGCGATCAAGTCGGTGCTCGACACGGGCAGCCCCGGTCTGCGCATCCAGCATCTCTACGATTCGATCGTGGACGAGTTCTCCGAGAACGAGGATCTGCCCAACACGACGAATCCGGACGACTGGGCACGCATCTCCGGCAAGAAGGGCGAGCGGATCGTCTACATCCGCACGCTGGTCACCGGCAAGAACGCCAGCGCCAGCCGCGCCATCGACACCGAGTCGAACACCGGCCAGTACCTGTAAGGTCGCGCCGGCCACGAAGGGCCGCGTCTCTCCGGAGGCGCGGCCCTTTCGCTGCCCGGGTGCGGGTCATGCCGGTGACGGGCCGGTCGCCAGCTGCGGGGGAAGCCCGAACCGGGGATAGAGGGCGTCGAGATGGAAGCGGGTGATTGCGCTGATGCGGTCGCCGGCGGAGGCGAGCACGAGCAGGCCGGCCGGGGTGGCGACCGGCCGGAACGAGTCGTCGAGATAGGTGCCGAACGCGGGCAGCCCGTTGGCGTGCGTCGGCAGCAGGTGGGCGCGGCGTGCGCCGCGGTAGGCGAAGGAGGCCGACAGGAACGCCGCGATCGCGGCGCGGCCCTGGTACTCGTGCGGCGCTGGGGGCATCGACAGCCAGGCGTCATCGGTGAGCAGTGCGACGACACCGTCGATGTCGCCCGCGAGGTAGGCCACGGCGAAGCGGCGGGCGAGGTCGTGCTCGTCGGGTGTGGCCTGCCGCGGGACGCGGTGCCCGCGATGGCGGTCCAGCGATGCTCGTGCGCGTTGCAGGTTCCCCTTGACCGCGACGGGCGTGACGCCGAGCAGTTCGGCCACTTCGGCGACCGGGAAGCCGAGCACGTCGCGCAGCACGAGGCACGCGGCTTGCCGGGGCGGCAGCCGCTGCAACCCCATGACGAAGGCGAGTTCGACGGCTTCGGCGGCCGCGTAGCGGGCTTCCGGGCCGGGCGCGGTATCGGCGAGCTCGGCTTCGCCGAGCGGGTACGGCTGCAACCAGCGGATTCCGTCCCTGCGGGTGGGTTCGGGCGGCGCGAACGGCGGCACCGGCTCCGGTGGGAGGCGGCGACGGGCGTCGCGCAACGCGTTGAGGCAGCGATTGGTGGCGATGCGGTAGAGCCAGGAGCGTAGCGAGGACCGCTGCTGGAACCCGGGCAAGCCGCGCCAGGCCGCCAGCAAGGTCTCCTGGAGCATGTCCTCCGCGTCGGTCAGCGAGCCGAGCAGCCGGTAGCAATGCAGCTCCAGTTCGCGCCGGTACGGGTCGGTGAGGGCGCGAAACGCCGTCTCGTCGCCCGCCCGCGCCCGTTCCAGGATGCTCTGCCGCACGCCGCCGATGTTGCCAGTTCGCGGGCTCTTCCACACGGCGCGTTCCCTCGCGGCCGTTCGCGGTGTCACTACCTACAGCACGGCGACGCGCCGATGCCTACTGGAAGGAGACATCATGTCGGACCGAACCGCCCTCGGGACCTCGCTGGCGTTCTACCACGCCTGGACCGGGCACGACTTCGCCGCGGCGATGACCTATGTCGCCGAGGAGATCGTCTGCGACGCGCCCGCCGGGCGGATCGTCGGAGCCGCGGCCTTCCGCGAATTCCTCGAACCGTTCAGCCGGATCCTGACCGGCGCGACGTTGCTCGCGTCGTTCGGTGACGACCGCACCGCGCTGCTGATGTACGACACCACGACGGTTCCGGTCGCACACGCGCCGGGTGCGGAGTGGCACACGGTGGTCGACGGTCGCATCACCTATATCCGGATCGTCTTCGACCGCGCGCCGTTCGACGCCGCCAGGGCCGCGGCCAGCTGACGTACCGCGCCTGGCCGTCCGTGCTAAATTTTGACCATGCGGCCAGAAAGTAGCACGGGCGGCCAGCGGAGGTCGTTCATCGAGGAGGCGCGGCGGCGGCAGATCATCGCCGCCGCCGTCGAGGTGATCTCCGAGGGCGGGTACGCGAATGCTTCACTGGCGCGGATCGCCGAGCGCGCGGGCATCTCCAAAGGCGTCATCTCCTACCACTTCGAGGGCAAAGACGATCTGATGACGCAGTTGGTGGTGCAGCTGTACGTCTCGGCCGCGGAGTACATCGCGCCGCGGGTCGCCGCGGCGGCCGGACCGCGCGCAGGCCTGCTGGCCTATCTCGAATCGAATCTCGGCTTCATCGACGCCAACACCACGTACGTGGCGGCTCTGGTCGAGGTGGTGACCAATCTGCGGGACGCGGACGGCAACCCCAAGTTCAGCTCCGCCGACGGCGAGCGCGACATCATCGCGCCCCTGGCCGACATCCTCGCCGAAGGGCAGCGCGGCGGCGAGTTCGGCGAGTTCGACCCGCTGTTGATGGCCAAGTCCATTCGTGACGCCATCGACGGCGCGGCCGGGCGGGCGGTACGGGAACCGGATTTCGCGATGGACGCGTATGCGTCGCACCTGTGCAGGCTGTTCGACGCGGCCACCCGGAAGGGATAAGGATGACTGAAGTACTGGGCGGCCGGCGGCGCCCGGATGATCACGCCGAACCGTTGCCCCCGTTCGCCTTCGGCGGGGTCGCGGCGGTGGCGGCATCGGCCGCCGTGGCGCTGCTGGCCTCGATCGGGCGATACGGATTCTTCGGCGACGAACTGTATTTCGTCGCGGCGGGCCGCAGGCTCACGGTCGGTTACGCCGATCAGGGACCGTTGCTGCCCGCGATCGCGCGGGCGATGGATCTGCTCGCCCCGGATTCGCTGGTGGCGCTGCGTCTTCCGGCCGTGCTCGTCACGGTGGCCGCGGTGGTGCTGACCGCCCAGATCGCCAGGGAGTTCGGGGGCGACCGGCCGGCGCAGGTGCTGGCCGCCGCAGCCTACGCCACCTCACCGTTCCTGCTGGTGCAGGGTACTTTGCTGGCCACGAACACGATCGACACGGCGTTGTGGGTGGTGGTGAGCTGGCTGGTGATTCGCTGGGTGCGCACCCGCCGCGACGGCTTGCTGCTGGCCGCTGCGCTGGTCACCGCCGTGGACATGCAGGTGAAGTGGCTGATCCCATTCTTCTGGATCGCGCTCGCGATCGGGGTGGCGATCTACGGACCCCGCGAGCTGCTGCGCCGCCCCGCCCTGTGGTGGGGCGGCGCGATCGTCGTCGTCACGTCGGCGCCCAGCCTCGTGTGGCAGGCGGAACGTGACTGGCCGCAGCTGCGTCTGGGTGGGGTGGTCGCCGCGGAACAAGCCACGATCGGCGGGCGCTACAGCTGGCTGCCGCTGGCCCTCGCCTCCGCCGGTGTGATCGGCGGACTGCTGCTGGTGTATGGAGTGTGGGCGCTGCTGCGCGCCGAAAGTCTGCGGCCCTACCGGTTTCTCGGGCTGATGCCGGTGGTCCTGGCCGTGATCTTCATCGTGACCGGCGGACGGCCGTATTACGCGGCGGGCTGCTACGGAGCGCTGATCGCGGTCGGTGCGGTGCGGTGGATGGAGAACCGGCGGCGCTCGCGCCTGCTGCTCACCGCTGCGGTGGCCGCGTTGTCCGTTGCCGCGGTTGTCTTCTCGCTGCCCTTGCGTCCGGAGTCCGACATCGAGCCGGTCGACACCCAGGCTCAGGCGGGATTCGAGATCGCGATCTACGGGCGGTTCGGCTGGTCGGAACTCGCGGCCGGGACGGCGGCGGCCTACGCGGCGCTGCCGGAGCACGAGCGGGCCTCGGCCGTGGTGATCGCCGATTCCTATTGGCAGGCAAGCGCTTTGGACCTCGCCCGCGCGTCCTATGGTCTGCCCGCCAGCTATAGCCCCAATCGCGGTTTCGGCTACTTCGGCACCCCGCCGGACACGGCGACGACGGTGCTGTGGGTAGGCGGCGCCGAGACCGACGTGCGCGCGCACTGCGCCCAGGTGAGCGCGGCCGGGCAGGTCGACGCCCGGCTCGGATATCCGGGAGTCACCCGGGGCGTCACCGTCTGGCGCTGCGCGCAACCGCTCGTGCCGTGGTCGCGCGCCTGGCCGGACATGTTGCGGCTGAACTGATCCGTTCGCGCTCTCACCACCAGCCGAGGATCGGCGACAAGTGCCTGCCCAGTTCCGGCGCCAGCGACCGCGAATAGCTGGCCGTGAGGTGGTGCTCGTCGTGATAGATGAGGACGTTGCCCTCGCTGACCGCGCAGACGTCGCGTTCACACAGCGCGTCGGACAGATCCAGCGGAAAAACGTTGGGGAACGAGGCGGCGAACTCCAGCGCCGGGTTCACCTCGTCCAGCGCGGCCGCGCGTGGCATCCCGCAACTGATCCGGTCGCCGTGCTGGGCCAGGCAATCGATGGCCCGGTACCGCACGCCGTCGCGGCGCAGCCACGGCGTATCGCGGATGGCGAGCACATTGAGTCCACGATCGGCCAGCCGCGTCCAGACTTCTGGATAGTCGGGCGGGGTCTCGTCGCCCGCGCCGTCGCGAGGCCGGGTCGCCGTCGTGAAGACCCACTCCGGGCGTTCGAGGCCGAGGCGGTCGATCACCTCCACGGACCAGTCGCGGCAGTCCGGATTCGCCTCACCCTTGTACATCGGTTCCGCCGCCACCGTCAGCGGGCAGCCCATCTTCAGGTACACCTCGACCCGGAAGGCGTGCTCACGGGCGAGCAGATCGAGCGCGGGCACCCAGTGCTCGGCGTGCGAGCTGCCCACCACCGCGATGGTGCGCTGCGCGTCCGCGTCACCATAGGTGCAGGTGACGACGTCGCGGGTGTCCCAGTCCGCGATGCAGCCGTCGCGCGAGGGGTAGGCGGCGTCGGCGGGCGCTTCGTACACGCTCGGCCGCATCGGTGCCTCGGGCGTACTCGCGCCGTTGACCAGCGCTTCCGCGCCGGGATAGTGCCCTGGATCGAGCACGGCCACCGCCCGCGGCGGATTCGCCCTTGTCGCGACCTGCTCGCCGACCGCCACCGCCAGCACCGCGACACCGAGCGCCGCGACCAACCGGCCGGTGCGGACGGCGCGGGCGGGCGGCTGCGCGACCGGACGGCCCGACCGCATCCGCAGCGGCTCCTCGACGAACCGGTTCGTCAGATAGGCGAGCACCAGCGACGCCCCGATGACACCCAGGCCGACGCCCAGCCCCGCGGTCGCGGCTCCGGTGCGCGCCAGCACGAAGATCAGGATCGGCCAATGCCACAGATACAGCGCGTAGGACAGCTCGCCGAGACGCACCATGGCGGGCGCGCCGAGCAGCCGGTTGGGCAGCGGCTGCTGGGCGGCGGCGAGATCGCCGCCCGCGACGATGAGCGCCACCGTGGCGCCGACGGGTACCAGCGCGGCCGGACCGGGGAACCGATCGGCGCCGTCGATCAGCCAACCGCAGGTGAGCACCGCGACCGCGCCGAGGACCGCCGCCGCGACCCGCGCCGAGCGTGGCGGCGACAGCAAGGGGGCGACGATGGCCAGCAGTGCCCCGGCGAAGAGTTCCCAGGCGCGGGCGAAGCTGTCGTAGTAGTTCCAGCCCTGATGGGCCGCGGCGCCGTGCGCGGCGTAGAGGAACGAGGCCACCGCGCCGATGCCGAGCAGGATCGCCAGGACCGGGCGCACCGCGCCGGGACGGGCGAAACGCAGGCACAGGCGTGCGACCGCCGCCACGGCGACGAGCGCGAGCAGGTAGAACTGCGTCTGCACCGCCATCGACCACAAGTGCTGCAACGGGCTCACCGACGGATCGGCGGCGAGGTAGTCCGACCAGGACAACGCCAGATACCAGTTCTGGTAGTACAGCAGCGACGCCAGCGTCTGCGCCGCCATCTCGCCCCACTGGGTGAACGGGCGCAGCAGCACGGTCGCCACGATCACGGCCGCCAACAGCGTCACCAGGGCGGGCAGCAACCTTCGTGCCAGCCTGCGCGCCGTGCGCACGACGCGGACCGTGCCGGTGGCCGCCACGCCGCGCAGCAGCGAGCCCGTGAAGAAGTACCCCGACAGCACCAGGAACACGTCCACCCCGCCCGACACCCGGCCGAACCAGATGTGGAACGCGACGACCAGCGCTATCGCCACGCCGCGCAGCCCGTCCAGATCGTGCCGGTACTCGGCGGCCCCCGCCCGCGGCGCCGCCGCGGTGGCGACCGCGCCCGGCCGGAGCAACCGGTTCACCGCTCGCGAGACGGTCACCGGACTCGCACGGCGCGTTCGTCGCGGCGACGGAACGCGACGGCTCGGCGACGGAGGCGGGTACGGGACACGTCATTTCTCTTACCATGGGCGGTGAACCGCGGTCCAACTCGCCGGGCCGGAGTGGCGTGCGGAAACGGCGGATAATACGGACAATTCGGGCACCTGTCCGTCATGCGCGGCGGGCCGGTCGATAGGGTGGGATCGTGAATGTCGAGGTGACACC
This sequence comes from Nocardia implantans, assembly GCF_035544775.1. Lineage (NCBI taxonomy): Bacteria > Bacillati > Actinomycetota > Actinomycetes > Mycobacteriales > Nocardiaceae > Nocardia > Nocardia implantans. Next base: position 316,635 of record NZ_JAYKYQ010000005.1, read on the forward strand.
CCTGCCGGGTATCGGTGTACGCAAGGATTTCCCGCTGACCAATACACGACGCCGGATAGGGGTGATCGACCATCGCGACGGCACGATGGATCTCATCGTGAGCAAGCCGGACAACCCCGACGAGACCGAACAGGTACCGCTGTCGGGCAAGGAGGCGGCCGTGCTGGCCAGCCTGCTCGGCGCGCCGCAACTGGTCGAGCAACTGCGCGAAGAGCACCGCGCGTTCACCGGATTGACCACCCGGCAGCTGTCCATCCCGGACCGCTCCCGTTTCGACGGCCGCAGGCTGGGGGAGACCCAGATGCGCACCAGGACGAAAGCGTCCATCGTCGCTGTGGTCCGCAGCGGGCAGCCGATCCCGTCGCCGGGGCCGGACTTCACCTTCACCGCCGGGGACGTGCTCGTCGTCGTCGGCACGGTCGATGGCCTCGAGGCCGCCGCCAAGATCCTGTTAGACGGCTGAGCGCATGGTGGCACACGAGACCGCGCTCGCGCTGATCCAGCTGGGCGCGGTGTTCTTCGGCCTGGGCCTGCTCGGCCGGATCGCCGCGCGCATCGGCATGTCGCCCATTCCGCTGTATCTGATCGGCGGGCTGGTGTTCGGCACCGGCGGCTTGGTCGAGCTGCGGCAGGTCGACGATTTCATCCATCTCGCCAGCGAAATCGGCGTCGTCCTGCTGTTGCTGCTGCTCGGCCTGGAATACAGCGCGCCGGAGCTGGTCACCGGCATGCGCCGATCATGGGCCGCCGGCGTGGTGGACATCGTGCTCAACGCGACGCCGGGTGTCCTCGTTGCGCTCGTCCTCGGCTGGGGGTTCACCGGCGCCATCGCGATGGCCGGGGTCACCTACATCTCGTCCTCGGGCATCGTCGCGAAGGTGCTCAACGATCTGGGCAGGCTGGGTAACCGGGAGACGCCGGTGATCCTGTCCATCCTGGTGTTCGAAGACCTGGTGATGGCCGGATACCTGCCGGTGCTGACCGCGGTGCTGGCCGGCGTGGGCTTCCTGGCCGGACTGAAGACGCTCGGCATCGCCTTGGCGGCGGTCACCGTGGTGCTGATCGTCGCGCTGCGGTACGGCCGCTACGTCTCCGCGATCGTCGACAGCGCCGACCGCGAGATCTTCCTGTTGAAGCTGCTCGGCTCCGCGTTGCTGGTTGCGGGCGCGGCCTCGGCGGTGCAGGTGTCCGCTGCGGTCGGCGCGTTCCTGCTCGGCATCGCGATCTCGGACTCGACCGCGCACAACGCGACCAAGCTGCTGGAACCGCTGCGCGATCTGTTCGCCGCGCTGTTCTTCGTCCTGTTCGGCCTGAGCACCGACCCGGCGAGCATCCCACCGGTGCTGGGCTGGGCGTGCCTGCTGGCGCTGGTCACCACGGCCAGCAAGATCGCCACCGGATGGTGGGCGGCCAAGCGGGCCGGTGCCGGCCGCTTGGGCCGGGCGCGCGCGGGCACCGCCTTGGTCGCCCACGGCGAGTTCTCGATCGTCATCGCGGGGCTCGCGGTGGCCGCGGGCGCGGTCCCCGCCGAATTCGCCGCGCTGGCGACCACGTACGTGCTGCTGATGGCGGTTCTCGGACCGGTCGTGAGCCGGTTCGTCGAACCGGCGATGGCGCTGCTGCTGCGGCGGCGCGCCGCGGTGTCCTGACGCTCACGGTGGCGGCACGCGATCGTCGCCGCCACCGTGGGCCGCCCGGAATTCAGTTGCGCACGGCGACGGAATCGAGCACCACGTCGACGGCCGGCTCGCCGTCGGACGAGCCGTCCTTCACCCCGGCGGCGGCGATGGCGTCGAGCACGTCCATGCCCGCGGTGACCCGGCCGAACGGGGTGTAGCTCGGCGGCAGCGGCGCGTCCCGGTAGACGAGGAAGAACTGGCTGCCGTTGGTGCCGGGGCCCGCGTTGGCCATCGCGATCGTGCCCGCCGGGTAGGTCGCGCCCGCCAGGTTCTCGTCCGGGAATTGGTAGCCGGGCCCGCCCATGCCGGTCGCGGTGGGGTCGCCGCATTGCAGGACGTAGATGCCGTCGGTGGTGATCCGATGGCACCTCGTGTGGTCGAAATACCGTTCCCCGGCCAGGAAAGCGAAGGAGTTGACCGTGCGCGGCGCGCGGGCGGCGTCCAGGGCGACGGTCACGGTGCCGCAAGTGGTGATCAGCGTCGCGGTGTAGTGCGCGGTGGGATCGATGGTCATGCCCGGTTCGGCGGGCCACTGCTTGCCGTTCGGCTGCCCCGCCGCAGGCACGCCACAGCCCGCCGGGCCCTGCTCCCGAGCCGGTGACGGAGTCGCCGAGACGACGCCCGTCGCGGACGCCACCAGCGCCACGCCGACGGCGAGGACCCCGAGCAGCCGCAGCGATCGCCACGGTAGGCTCCGGCGCCCCGCCCGCCGGCCGTCGACGAGTTCTCGCGCTTGCACTTCGCTGCTCACCGCTGGAAATCTCCTTCACTCGGGGTTGCGCACCGGACGATGCAGCGCGAATCATTCCACCTCGCCCGGCTCCGCAGGGGAGTACCGCTCGATTGGCAGGGCGCGCACGGCCCCTGGGACGTCGGTGTATCGGTTGCCACGGATTGGCTACAAAACACTTATCGGCACTTTTCGAGCCACGTAGCCGGTTGCCGTTGACGTATAACGGGGCATGGGAATCGTTCGAGCAGCGCTGGTCCAGACGAACTGGACCGGCGACAAGGAGTCGATGCTCGCGGCGCACGAGGACTACGCGCGCCGCGCCGCCGCGCACGGGGCCGCGGTGATCTGCTTCCAAGAGCTGTTCTACGCGCCGTATTTCTGCCAGCGCCAGGACGCGCGGTTCTACGACTACGCCGAATCCGTCCCGGGGCCCACGACCGAGCGGTTCGCCGTACTCGCGAGGGAACTGGGCCTGGTCATGATCCTGCCGGTGTACGAGCAGGAACAGCCGGGTCTGCTGTACAACACCGCGGCGGTGATCGACGCCGACGGCAGCTATCTCGGCAAGTACCGCAAACACCACCTGCCGCACGTGCGCGGATTCTGGGAGAAGTTCTATTTCCGGCCGGGCAATCTCGGCTGGCCGGTGTTCGACACCGCGGTGGGCAAGCTCGGCGTGTACATCTGCTACGACCGGCACTTCCCGGAGGGGTGGCGCGCGCTGGCCCTCGCCGGCGCGGAACTCGTGTTCAATCCGTCGGCCACGTCGCGGGGCCTGTCCGGCTACCTCTGGCGACTGGAACAACCGGCGGCCGCGGTGGCCAACGAGTACTACATCGGCGCCATCAACCGGGTGGGCGCCGAGGAGTACGGCGACGACGATTTCTACGGCACCAGCTATTTCGTCGATCCAGAGGGCAAGTTCGTCGGCGATGTCGCCTCCGACAGCGACCCGGAGCTGGTCGTCCGCGATCTGGACATGGATCTGATCAAGGTGGTGCGCGACCGCTGGGCCTTCTACCGCGACCGCCGCCCCGACGCCTACGGGCCGCTGGTGGCCCCCTGAGACCGGGAAGATCGACATGGCGCGCACTTTCATCCACGGCGGCACGGTGGTCTCCGCCACCGGAGCGCAGCCGCTCGACGTGCTCGTCGACGGCGAGACCATCGCCGCCGTCCTGCGGCCGGGATCCGTCGGGCTGGGCGCGGACCTCGCCGCGTCCGCCGATCACGTGCTCGACGCGACCGGCAGATACGTCCTGCCGGGCGGCGTGGACGGCCACACTCACATGCAGATGCCCTTCGGCGGGACGGAAGCCTCCGACACCTTCGAGACCGGCACCCGCGCGGCCGCCTGGGGCGGCACCACCACCATCATCGACTTCGTCGTCCAGCGGCACGGCGAACGGGTCCAGGACACCCTGGCCGCCTGGCACGAGAAGGCGGCCGGGCAGTGCGCCATCGACTACGGCTTCCATCAGATCATCGGCGACGTCGACGACGAGTCCCTGAAGGCCATGAGCGAACTGATGGCCGAAGGCGTCACCAGCTTCAAACTCTTCATGGCCTACCCGGGTGTCTTCTACTCCACCGACGGCCAGATACTGCGCGCCATGCAGACCGCGGCGGAGCTGGGCGCGCTGGTGATGATGCACGCGGAGAACGGGATCGCCATCGACGTGCTGGTCGAGCAGGCGCTCGCGCGAGGCGACACCGCGCCGTACTTCCACGGCACGACCAGACCGTGGCAGCTCGAGGAGGAAGCCACCCACCGCGCGATCATGCTGGCGGAGCTGACCGGTGTGCCGCTCTACGTCGTGCACGTGTCGGCCAAGCAGGCGCTGGCCCGGATCGCCGCCGCCCGCGACGCCGGGCGCAACGTCTTCGGCGAGACCTGCCCCCAGTACTTGTATCTGTCGCTCGAAGACCAACTCGGCGCACCGGGATTCGAAGGCGCCAAATGGGTGTGCTCCACGCCGCTGCGGTCGAAGGCCGAAGGGCATCAGGACGAGTTGTGGCGCTACCTGCGCACCGGCGACGTCACGGCGGTGGGCACCGATCACTGCCCGTTCTGCCTGAAGGACCAGAAGGAGATGGGGCTCGGCGACTTCAGCAAGATCCCCAACGGCATCGGGGGCGTCGAACATCGGATGGACCTGATGTTCCAGGGCGTCCGGTCCGGCCGGATCCCGCTGGAACGCTGGATCGACGTCTGCTGCACCACACCGGCCCGGATGTTCGGCATGTACCCGCGCAAAGGGGTGATCAGCCCGGGTGCGGACGCCGACATCGTCATCTACGACCCGGACGGCCACACCAGCATCGGTCTCGGCAAGACCCATCACATGAACATGGACTACTCGGCCTATGAGGGATTCGAGATCGAGGGTCATGTCGACACGGTGCTGTCGCGGGGCCGGGTGATCGTGGACGACGGCGTCTACCTCGGACGCGCCGGGCACGGTCGTTTCGTCACGCGTGGACTCGCGCAGAACCTGATCTGACCTTCGATCCTCGAAACGGAGAAGTGCCCGCATGGACATCGGTGTGGTGCTGCAATGCACGCCCCCCGCCTCGCGCGTGATCGAACTGGCCAGGCTCGCGGAGACCTACGGGTTCTCCCACGTCTGGACCTTCGACTCGCATCTGCTCTGGCAGGAGCCCTACGTCATCTACAGCCAGATTTTGGCCGCCACCCGCAAGGTCGTGGTCGGTCCGATGGTGACCAACCCGGCCACCAGGGATTGGACGGTGACCGCGTCGACCTTCGCCACGCTCAACGAGATGTTCGGCAACCGCACCGTCTGCGGGATCGGCCGCGGCGACTCGGCCGTGCGCACGCTGGGCGGCAAGCCCGCCACGCTGGCGACGCTGCGGCAAGCGATCGAGGTGATCCGCGAGCTGGGCAACGGTCGCAGCGCGCGGGTGGACGACACCGTCGTGCGGTTGCCGTGGGCGTCCGGCTCCCGGCTGGAGGTGTGGGCGGCGGGCTACGGGCCGCGCGCGCTCGAGCTGACCGGCGCCGTCGCCGACGGATTCATCCTGCAACTGGCCGACCCGGACATCGCGGCATGGACCATCGCCAGGGTGCGCGCCGCGGCCGAGCGCGCGGGCCGGGACCCGGCGACGGTCCGGATCTGCGTCGCCGCACCCGCGTACGTCACCGACGGCACGGACGCGGCGCTGGCGCACGCGCGGCAACAATGCCGGTGGTTCGGCGGGATGGTCGGCAACCACGTGGCGGAGATGGTGGCGAGATACGGTACCGCTGGCGAAATCCCGGCCGCCCTCACCGACTACGTCGAAGGCAGGCGCGGCTACGACTACAACCTGCACGGACGCGCGGACAATGTGCACGCCGAATTCGTGCCCGACGCCATCGTGGACCGCTTCTGCCTGCTGGGCACACCCGACGAGCACCTGTCCCGGCTGCGCGAGCTGGAGGGGCTCGGCGTGCACCAATTCGCCGTGTATCTCCAGCACGACGCGAAGAACGCGACGTTGGCGGCGTACGGTGAATCGGTGCTGCCAAGTCTCGCCTCCCTCGTCACCGCGACCCGATCGAACGAAGGGAGCGACTAGCGTGGCCGATCACGTCTTCTATCCCTGGAGCGCGCAGGCCGAGTTGGACCCGGCTCCGATCACCGGGGCGTTCGGTTCCTACTTCTGGGACGACACCGGCAAGCGCTACCTGGATTTCTCCTCCCAGCTGGTCAATGTGAACATCGGCCACCAGCATCCGGACATCGTCGCGGCGATCGTCGCGCAGGCGCAGCGGTTGGCGACGATCTCGCCGACGGTCGGCAACGACGTGCGCAGCGAACTGGCCCGGCTGATCGTCGAGCGGGCTCCCGGCGACCTGAACCGGATCTTGTTCACCACCGGCGGCGCCGAGGCCGTCGAGCACGCGGTGCGTCTGGCGCGCAGCTACACCGGCCGAACGAAGATGCTCGCCGCCTACCGCTCCTACCACGGCGGTACGGGCGTCGCGATCGGCCTGACCGGGGAACCGCGCCGCTGGGGCGCGGAACCGACCAATGTCGACGTGGTGCGGTTCTTCGGGCCCTACCCGTACCGGTCACCGTGGGGCACGGCGACTCCCGAGGAGGAGACGGCCGCCGCGCTGCGGCACCTGCGGCAGGTCATCGAACTGGAGGGGCCGCAGCACATCGCGGGACTGATCCTGGAGACGGTGGTCGGCACCAACGGTGTGCTCGTCCCGCCGCCCGGTTACCTCGCCGGCGTGCGGGCGCTGTGCGACGAGTTCGGCATCGTCTACATCGCCGACGAGGTGATGGTCGGGTTCGGCCGGGTCGGCGAATGGTTCGCGGTGCAGGCGTTCGGCGTCGAGCCGGACATCATCACCTTCGCCAAGGGGGTGAACTCCGGCTACGTCCCGCTCGGCGGCGTGCTCATGGCCGAGCGGATCGCGCAGCGCTACGACCATGTGGCGTATCCGGGCGGACTCACCTACGCGGGTCACCCGCTGGCCTGCGCGGCGGGCGTCGCCTCGATCGCGGTGTTCGAGCGGGAGGGCATCCTCGATCACGTGCGGGCGGTGGGCGCCGATGTGCTCGGCAAAGGTCTGCGCGAACTGGCCGGTCGTCATCCGAGCGTCGGCGAGGTGCGCGGGCTGGGCTTCTTCTGGGCGCTGGAACTGGTCCGGGACCAGCGCGACAGGCAGCCGCTGATCCCATACGCGGCGACGGGCGCGGACGCCGAACCGATGACCGCGGTCACCGCGGCGGCGAAGGCGCGCGGGCTGTGGCCGTTCAACGCGGGCAACCGCTTCCAGATCGCGCCGCCGCTGACCACGACGGCCGACGAACTGCGCACCGGCCTGGAGATCGTCGACGAAGTGCTCGACGTCGCCGACGGCTACCTCGGCAGCTGAGCCGCTCGGTGCGGCGTCAGTTCCACCACCACGCCGCCCTGCTGCCAGGTCTGGTAGATATCGGCCTTGGAGGGCGAACCGTCGGCGGTGAAGCCGATGCCGTTGTACTTGGCGTTCTGCTTGTTGTCCCGCGCGACGATCTCGTAGAGCCGCAGCACCTCTGCCTCGCCTGTGTGCACCACCGGGTCGAAGGTGCGCGGCTCGCCGCCGAAGGAGGCCCGCACCGGATCGCCCGCCTTCAGGTTCTTGACCCACGGACGCAGGGCGGTGCCGATCAGCAGACTGTCACCGTGCCGGGTGTAGGCCACCGGCACGTCGTAGACCTTCCCCGACTTGCGCCCGACGACGTGCAGGATCATCAGCCGCTTGCCGACGATGCCCGACAGGCCGGGCACGTGCAGCAGCGTGCGCACGACCCGATTCATCACGCCCTGATAGGCGGGAATGCGTTCGGGACCGTAGGTGGTCGGTGTGCCGTAAGGGTTTTCGGGCGACGCGTGCTCAGTCATGGCTTCCAGTATCGGAGCACGCGCCGCGCTCGGCGCTACGAAGTCCGAGATCCGCCAGTGGACGCGCGGCGGACGAGGACGCGCGCCCTCGGTACCCTGCGTGCATGACTTCCGGGCAGACCGAAATCTGGCACAACCCGCGGTGCAGCAAGAGCCGCAACGCCACCGCGTTCCTGAACGAGGCCGGTGTCGACTACACCGTGCGCAAGTATCTGGACCAGCCGCCGACGGCCGCCGAACTGCGTGAGGTGTTGCGCCGGCTGGACGCCGAACCGTGGGAGATCACCCGCACCGGCGAGCAGGTCGCCAAGGATCTCGGCATGGCGAGCTGGCCGCGGACCGCCGCGGACCGGGACCGCTGGATCGACGCGCTGGTCGAACATCCAGCGCTGATCCAACGGCCGATCGTGCTCACCGCCGACGGCGGCGCGGTGCTGGCCCGCGACGACGCCGCACTGCGCGATCTGCTCTGAGTCGCGTTCCCGCCGTATGGAACCCGGCGGTAGGGTCGGCGGACATGAAGGTACAACTGCGCCACAGTCCCGCCGCCGCCGTCGCGCGGTGCTTCCTCGCCGGGGGCGAGCCGATGCGGGTCGAGAGCGGCGCCATGGTGGCGCACTCGGCGGGAGTCACGTTGCAGGCCAAGGCCGAGGGCGGCATCCTGGCCGGACTCAAGCGGTCGGTGCTGGCGGGGGAATCGTTCTTCGTCTCGACGTTCACCGCGCCGCCGCAGGGCGGATGGGTCGACGTGGCGCCCGCGCTTCCCGGCGACATGCTCAATTTGCAGATCACGCCGGACCGGCCGTTCTTCATCAGCCGAGGGGGTTGGATCGCCAACTCGCACGGCGTGCAGGTGGAGAGCAAGTGGGGCGGTTTCGCCAATCTGTTCGGCGGCGAGGGCGGGTTCGGTCTGCGCGCGCACGGCGAGGGCGAGATCGTGGTCGGCGTGTTCGGCGCGATCGACGTGATCGATCTGCAACCGGGCGAGCCGATCACGATCGACACCGGGCACGTGGTCGCCTACGACCTGGCGATGAATTTCAGCATCCGGCGAGCGGTGTCGGGTCGATCGATCCAATCGTTGAAATCCGGCGAGGGCTTCGTCTTCGATTTCACCGGTCCCGGCCGGGTGCTGTTGCAGACGCGCAACCCCGGTGCGTTCGCCGCCTGGGCGGCGTCCGTCGCGTCGTCCAGCTGATCAGGGTCGCGTCCCGGCGTCCTCCGGTGGCCGTGCGCAGCTCAGCAGATCGGTGATGAGCAGGCGGGTGTCCGGGACGAACGGCCAGTCCGGATCGGCCAGACGCGCCAGCAGCTCGGCGTCGGTCCACCACCATCCCGCGGCGATTTCGTCGGGTTGGTGGCGGATCGGCCCGTCGTAGCGCGCCTCGTACGCGAACAGGTGACAGCGCATCGGCCGCCCGGCCCACTCACCGTCCCAGGAGACCGTCGCCAGCGGTTGTGGGGAGACGGCGGCGAGGTCGGGCGTGACGCCCAGTTCCTCGGCCAGTTCGCGCACGGCCGTCCCGCGTGGCGCTTCGCCCGGCGCGACCACACCACCGGCGAGGCAGTCGTGCATGCCCGCGAAAACGAGCTTGGACTCGGTGCGGCGGTGCACGTAGACGCGCTCGCCGTCACCGGACCGCAGGAGCACGCCCGCGCTGGCGTGCCACAATCCGTCGCGGTAGACCGTTGACCGCTCGGCGGCGCCCACCGGGTTGCCCGCCGCATCGTAGACCGCGATCGTTTCGCCGCCCGGATCTCCGGCGTGGGGCGGCTCGCGATGACACGGCGGAGCGGACATGGGTCGAGAGTAACGTGAACACCGCACGCCACAGGGAGAGAGGATCGCCGCCCATGGTGCTTCCGCACGCACTGGCGAATTTCAACCGGCATGTCACCAACCCCACCGCGGGCCTGGTCGCGGGACGCGCGCCCGGCTTCGGCATCGTGCTGCACAAGGGCAGGAAGTCGGGACGGGCCTACCGCACCCCGGTCATGGTCTTCGAGCAGGACGGCGCCTACCGGATCGCGCTGACCTACGGCCGGGATGTCGACTGGGTCAAGAACATCCGCGCCGCGGGCGGTTTCGCCCTGGAAACCCGCGGCCATGTCGTCGAGCTGACCGACCCGGTCGTGCGGCATGACCCGTCCGCCGCGTGGGCGCCGCTCGGTGTGCGCCAGGTGCTGAAGACGATCTCGGCGGACTACTACGTCGAGGCCCGTCCGGCGGACTGATCCCGTCCCCGCTTGTCCGCCGTGCACCGGCAACAGCGTCATCGCCGCACCGCGCTCCCATCGCGCGGGTGCGTCTATTCGCCGGTGTGGCTCAGCACCGCGGGAGACAACCCGAACGTCCGGCGGCAGGTGCGGGTGAGGTCAGCGCCGTCGGAGAAGCCCGCCGCGTGCGCGGCCGTCGTGAGATCGTCTCCGGCCAGCGCGCGGGTGCGCGCGATGTGCAGCCGCAGCCACAGGATGTAGCGACGCAACGGAATTCCCATCTGCTCGGTGAACAGGTGGGACAGCCGGGGCGCGGGAATGCCCAACTGCCGTGCGACATCCGCGCCGCGCACCGACCCCGTGCGCACCAGAGCGGGCAGCAGTTGCAGGGCCGCCGTGATCACCGCGTGCCGCTCGCCCGGGCCCGCGGCGCCGTCCTGGGGCAGCAGATCGTCGACGACCGCGGTGACCTGCGCGGTCAGATCCCCGCCACCGGCGGTGATGCCCAGGTTGTCGGCGTCGTCGACCCAGCCGTTGAGGTGGGCCCTGCGATCGGCCGCCGCGCCCGCGGCCGTCTCGGGGTCGAGGTAGACGGCCGTGCCGTGCGCGGCGCCCACGTCGATCCGGTGCGGCGCGTCGGTCGGCACGATGACGTGGGTGCCCTGCCTGCGGACACCGCTACCGTCCACCACCACGATCGGCGTGCTCGCGGCGACGATCTGCACCGCGTGATGCGCGTGCAACTCCGTGGGACCGATCGATCCGGCGAAGGCCAGCACCCCCGGCCGCAGCAGCGCGAGACCCGCCCGCGCCGGTTCGTCCGCCGCGCTCCCCGGCGCCGTCGAGAAGCCGTTGGTGACCAGAGCCTTCATCATGGGATGCTCCCGGCTGAGACACTCGCGCTGAATCCTGGGATGAGCGTATCGGTTTCAGCCGGGTGGTATTCCCGATTCCTCCGATTACCGCCGGTCAGCTCTCGGTGACCTCGACGCCGCGCCAGAACGCGACGTAATCCTTGATCTGTGCCGCCTTGGTCTTCGGCTCCGGGTAGTACCAGGCGGCGTCGGGGTTGCTGTCTCCGTCGACCACCACGGTGTAGTAGCTGGCGGTGCCCTTCCACGGGCAGTAGCTGTGCGTGTCGGAGGGCTGGAAGAACTCGGGCCGGATCGAGTCCGGCGGGAAGTAGTGATTGCCCTCGACGATGATGGTGTCATTGCTGGTCGCGAGGACGCGGCCGTGCCAAGTTGCCGTTGCCATACTTCGATTCTGCCCCGGTCCTACCGGTGGGCGGTGGCCGAGCAGGTGCGGCCGGAGGCCGAGATCACTCGCGATGGCCGGGCCGGTGGAGTTCGACGGCCAATGCCACGAGTTCGCTCAGGTACGCGCCGTCCGATCCGGCCCGCCGCGTCGCTTCGGCCAAGGGGAAGGTACGCACCTCGAGGATCTGCTCGGCGTCGTCCGGATTGGTCGGGTCGGAGTCGAGCACCACATCCGCGGTGCACCACAGCCACGCCTTGTGCGGATGCGGCTGCCACTCGCGACGCGGTGCGCACCTGTTGCTCGTCGCGTGATGCGCGCCGATCCATCGGATCGGCCCCACCGGGCGTGCTCCCGCCTCCTCCCGCAGTTCGCGGCGCACGCACGCGTCGATCGACTCGCCGCGTTCCCTGGTGCCGCCAGGGATCAGCCAGACATCGCGGTCGTCACGGCACAGCACGATCTCGTCGCCGACGAAACAGACGACGTGGATATTGGTGACCAGTTCGTCGGACGGGAGCGTGGTGGAGAACCGCACATCCAGGTCGCCCCACGCCCAGTGGGCCGGTGTGTGCAGCAAGGGGTAGCGATCGGCGAGCGTCACAGCACGACGGTAGCGGTCGCCGAGCGACGTGTCCGCCGGATCGCCGCGGCTGCGACTAGTGCAGGGCCGCAAGGGAATCGGCCTGTCCGCATCCCCGTGTTCAGCGTTCCCTGGCCAGCGCCCGGTAACTCACGTTCCAGAACCACTCCACCGGTCCCCGCTCGAAGCGTCGCAGCCACAGGTGCGCTCCGGACGCGATGATCAGCGCCACCAGCACGTAGACACCGATGGTGAACGGGACGCGGTCGTCGGCCGAGACGCGCGTGGCGAGTCCGAAACCCCAGCCGTAGCAGAGCATCGATGCCACCAGGTTCTGCAGGATGTAGCAGCTGAGCGCGGTGCGGCCGATCTCGGCGAAACGCCGCCCGGCGAAACCGGGGCGGGGGCGTCGCAGGTACCACTCGGCGACCGCGGCCAGAATGCCGAGCGCGACGAACGGGGCGCTGCCGTACCGGGTGAACAGGATGAGGTCGCCACCGCCCAGGATCCCGACGCCGAGGTCGATCGGCGCGGCTATCCCGAAGCCGAGGACCATCAGCCGCTTGCGCAGCCGCGCGCCATCCGGGGCGAACACACCCGCCCGGAACAGCCGCGCGCCGGTCAGGAACAGCGCGACCGACATCGCGAAGACGAAGATCGTCTCCGCCCGGAACAGCCCGGCGTTGCCGAGGCGGAACAGCGCCAGCTCCCAGAACGAGCCGTCGGCATAGGGATTCGGGTCCAGCGCACGACGCGCCGCAGCACCCTGTCGCGGCGCGAACGCCAGAGCGAGCGCGATCAGCGTCAGCAGCGCCACGTGCACGGCCGCCGCGCCGACCAGCCAGCGCCGCCGCGCCCGCTCACCGGTGGCGAGCACGAACGCGACCACGAGCCCGGTCACCGCGTAACCCATCAGGACGTCGAACTCGGCGACGAAGACGAAATTGACCAGACCGTCCAGAAACAGCAGTCCCGCGCGCCAGGGATACTTCCCCGGCCAGCGGCGCCCTGCCTTGCCGGCCGAGCGTTGCTGGATGGCGAGGCCGATGCCGAACATGATGGTGAGCAGCCCGAGGAACTTGCCCTGCGCCAGCTGCTGGAGCACGCGCTCGGTCCAGGTCCATCCACCGGCCGGCGCACCCAGATCGTGCAGATAGCCGATCAGCCCCTCCGGGTTGGTGACGATCCAGATGTTGGTGGCGAGCGTGCCGAGGATCGCGATCCCGCGCAGCACGTCCAACGCGACGAGCCGGGCGGGTTCCTGCGGCGGCTCGAGCGGCGGACGGCGCTGCTCGGTGGTCTCGACGGGGCGGGCTGCGGTCGACTCGGACATGTCCCGACTATCGCGCCGACCTGCGCCGCGACGAGTCCTCCGGAAGTACCACCTGCGGTATGACATTGGACTCCGCCGGTCGCGGCGGGTCCGGCCGGGTGCGTGACCTAGGCTCGATGCCATGCAGCGCATCATCGGAATAGAGGTCGAATACGGCATCTCGACCCCGACCGAGCCGTCGGCCAACCCGATCCTCACCTCGACCCAGGCGGTCCTGGCCTACGCCGCGGCCGAGGGCGTGCCGCGCGCCAAGCGCACCCGATGGGACTACGAGGTGGAGTCGCCGCTGCGCGACGCGCGCGGATTCGACCTGAGCCGGATGAACGGGCCCGCGCCGGTGATCGACGCCGACGAGGTGGGCGCGGCGAACATGATCCTCACCAACGGCGCCCGGCTCTACGTCGACCACGCCCACCCGGAGTACTCCGCGCCCGAGGTCACCGACCCGCTGGACGCGGTGATCTGGGACAAGGCGGGCGAGCGGGTGATGGAGGCCGCCGCGCGGCACGCCTCCAGCGTGCCGGGGGCCCCGCGGCTGCAGCTGTACAAGAACAACGTGGACGGCAAGGGCGCCTCCTACGGCACCCACGAGAACTACCTGATGAGCCGGGACACGCCGTTCAACCAGATCATCGTCGGGCTCACGCCGTTCTTCGTGTCCCGCCAGGTGGTGTGCGGGTCCGGCCGGGTCGGCATCGGCCAGTCCGGCGACCACGCCGGCTTCCAGCTGTCCCAGCGCTCGGACTACATCGAGGTCGAAGTCGGCCTGGAGACCACGCTCAAGCGGGGCATCATCAACACCCGCGACGAGCCGCACGCCGACGCCGACAAGTACCGCAGGCTGCACGTCATCATCGGCGACGCCAACCTGGCCGAGATGTCGACCTACCTGAAGGTCGGCACCACCGCCCTGGTCCTCGACCTGATCGAAGCGGGCGAGGACCTGTCGGATCTGCAGCTGGCGCGCCCGGTCACCGCGGTGCACACGATCAGCCACGACCCCACGCTGCGGGCGACCGTCGCGCTCGCCGACGGCCGCGAACTCACCGGCCTCGCGTTGCAGCGTGTGTACCTGGACCGGGTGATCAAGTTCGTCGACCGCACCGGCAACGACGACAAGCGCGTGCAGGACATCATCGAGAACTGGGCCATGGTGCTCGACCTGCTCGAACGCGACCCGATGGAGTGCGCGAACCTGCTCGACTGGCCCGCCAAGCTGCGCCTGCTCGAGGGCATGCGCAGCCGCGAGGGCCTCGGCTGGGCGGCCCCCAAGCTGCACCTGATGGACCTGCAGTACTCCGACGTGCGCTTGGACAAGGGTCTCTACAACCGCCTGGTCGCGCGCGGCTCGATGAAGCGGCTGATCACCGAGCAGCAGGTCCTCGACGCCATGACCAATCCGCCCACCGACACCCGCGCCTACTTCCGCGGCGAGTGCCTGCGCCGCTTCGGCGCCGACATCGCGGCGGCCAGCTGGGACTCGGTGATCTTCGACCTGGGCGGCGACTCCCTGGTCCGCATCCCCACCCTGGAACCGCGCCGCGGCACCAAGGCCCACGTCGGCAAACTCCTCGACGGGGTGACCACCGCCGCCGACCTGGTGGAGCAGCTGACGACGTAAACCACACGGGCACCACCGCGGGTTTCGAGCGAAGCGAGATCGGGCATTGTCCGTTCGCGGCTCGAGCCACAAGGGGGCCGCGAACACTCGGCGCCGCAGTCGCTGCAAAATCGACACAGCGCCGAAGGCGCTGCCGAACCAACACCGCACACAAAATAGGCACGCTGTCGGTGCTGGTAGGTAGTGTTGAGGGACGAGCACGGACAATGCTCATGATCGGGATCGTGCTCACCATGTGTTCCGGTCATGATGAGGACAGAGGAGGTCGGCTGCCATGGCACAAGAGCAGACCAAGCGCGCCGGGGGTGGCGACGAGGACGAGGGCCCCGACGGTGTAGACGCCGCCGGTCAGGAGCGCCGCGAGAAGCTGGCGGAGGAAACCGACGACCTGCTCGACGAGATCGATGACGTGCTCGAGGAGAACGCCGAGGACTTCGTCCGCGCGTACGTGCAGAAAGGTGGCCAGTGACAGTCGGTGACCCCTCGCGTCTCCACCTGGGGTACGCCCTTTCTTCCTTCTCCGACTATCTCCGTATGCATGCACCGGATCTGTTGCCAGGCAACAGGTTCGCCCAGGGTGCCGCCGGAATCCCCGGCGGCACTTCCGCGAAGGAGATCGCTCCGCACGGCACCACCATCGTCGCGGTGAGTTATCGCGGCGGTGTGCTGATCGCCGGCGACCGGCGCGCCACGCAGGGGAACCTGCTGGCCAGCCGGGATATCGAGAAGGTGTACATCACCGACAGCTATTCCGCGGCAGGCATCGCAGGCACCGCGGGTATGGCGGTGGAGATGGTGCGGATCTTCGCGGTGGAGCTGGAGCACTACGAGAAGTTGGAGGGCGTGCCGCTGACCTTCGACGGCAAGGCCAACAAGCTGTCGAAGATGGTGCGCGAGAATCTGCCCGCGGCCCTGCAGGGTCTGGCGGTGGTGCCGATGCTGGTCGGCTACGATCTGGACGCCACCGATCCGGACAAGGCGGGCCGCATCGTTTCGTTCGATGTGGTGGGTGGACGCAGCGAGGAGCGTTTCGGGTACGCCGC
This sequence comes from Nocardia implantans, assembly GCF_035544775.1. Taxonomy (NCBI): domain Bacteria; kingdom Bacillati; phylum Actinomycetota; class Actinomycetes; order Mycobacteriales; family Nocardiaceae; genus Nocardia; species Nocardia implantans. Next base: position 332,504 of record NZ_JAYKYQ010000005.1, read on the forward strand.
GGTCGGTTCCGGCTCGATGTTCGCGAAGTCTTCGCTGAAGAAGCTGTACGCCAAGGGACTCGATCAGGACCGCGCGTTGCGCATCGCCGTCGAGTCGCTGTTCGACGCGGCCGACGACGACACCGCGACGGGTGGCCCGGATCTGGTGCGCGGCATCTTCCCGACGGCGATCGTGATCGACGAGGAGGGTGCGGTCGAGGTGGCCGAGTCGCGGCTGGCGGAGATCACCCGCGGCATCGTCGCCGACCGCGAGGCCGCCGAAGAAGGGAGCGCCTGATCATGACGTTGCCGTACTACGCGTCGGCCGAGCAGATCATGCGCGACAAGACCGAGCTCGCGCGCAAGGGCATCGCTCGGGGGCGCAGCGTCGTGGTCTTGACGTATGACAAGGGTGTGCTGTTCGTCGCCGAGAACCCCTCCGCGACGCTGCACAAGGTGAGTGAACTCTACGACCGCATCGGGTTCGCCGCGGTCGGGAAGTACAACGAGTTCGAGAATCTGCGCAGGGGCGGCATCCTGCAGGCCGACATCCGGGGGTATCAGTACGACCGCCGCGATGTCACCGGCCGCGCGTTGGCCAACGCCTACGCGCAGACTCTCGGCACGATCTTCACCGATCAGCTCAAGCCCTACGAGGTGGAGATCTGTGTGGCGGAGGTCGGTTATCCGGAACAGGCCGCGCAATCGGTGCTGTACCGGATCACCTTCGACGGGTCGATCGTGGACGAGCGGGAGTTCGTGGTGATGGGCGGCACGACCGAGCCGATCGTCACCGCGTTGAAGTCGTCCTACCAACCGGGCCTCGACCTGGCGTCGGCGGTCGGCGTCGCGGTGCGCGCGCTGCAAGCGGGCGTCCCGGAAGGCGCGGAGAAGGAGAAGCGGGTGCTGGGTGTGAGCTCGCTCGAGGTCGCGACCTTGGAGCAGGCGCGTCCACGCCGGGCGTTCCGGCGGGTGCCCAACGCGGCGCTGGAGCGTTTGCTGAACCCGGCGGAAGCCGCCGAGCAGCCCGCTGCGGACCAGTCCGGCTCCGAGTCGGAGCAGGACAAGCCGTCGGCGAAGGAGACTCCGTCAGCGGAGTGATCCGGCGGGAGTGATCCCAGCGGCGACGAGTTCGACGGCCCGCGAACCACGGCAGGTTCGCGGGCCGTATCGACATGTCCGGTACCGGACCGAACCGTGCATCCTCCGGTGAAACCGGCGTTCCACCCGGCCGAATTCCGACAAAGCGGGCCAAATCGTTGTGAAGACGTATGCATCCGGGTTGTTCGGTGCCCCACGCAACACGCCGACATGGCTGTAATGTCGATGGTGTGCAGCGACGAATTATGGGGATCGAGACCGAGTTCGGTGTGACATGCACCTTCCACGGTCACCGTCGACTGTCCCCCGACGAGGTGGCCCGGTATCTGTTCCGCCGGGTGGTGTCCTGGGGCCGTAGCTCGAACGTGTTCCTCCGCAACGGTGCCCGGCTCTACCTCGACGTCGGGTCGCATCCGGAGTACGCGACCGCGGAATGCGACAACCTGGCGCAATTGGTGACCCACGACCGTGCGGGCGAGCGGGTCCTCGAAGAGTTGCTGATCGACGCCGAGCAGCGTCTGGCCGAAGAAGGCATCGGCGGCGACATCTACCTGTTCAAGAACAACACCGACTCCGCGGGCAACTCCTACGGCTGCCACGAGAACTTCCTGGTGGTGCGGGCGGGGGAGTTCTCCCGGATCTCCGACGTGCTGCTGCCGTTCCTGGTCACCCGCCAGCTGATCTGCGGCGCGGGCAAGGTGCTGCAGACCCCGAAGGCCGCCACCTTCTGCCTGTCGCAGCGTGCCGAGCACATCTGGGAGGGCGTCTCCTCGGCGACCACGCGCTCGCGGCCGATCATCAACACCCGCGACGAGCCACACGCCGACGCGGAGAAGTACCGCCGCCTGCACGTGATCGTCGGCGACTCGAACATGTCCGAGACCACCACCATGCTCAAGGTCGGCACGGCCGCCCTGGTGCTGGAGATGATCGAGGCGGGCGTCTCGTTCCGCGACTTCGCGCTGGACAATCCGATCCGCGCGATCCGCGAGGTCAGCCACGACCTGACCGGTCGTCGTCCGGTGCGCCTGGCGGGCGGCCGGCAGGCCAGCGCCCTGGACATCCAGCGCGAGTACTACGCCCGCGCCGTGGAGCACCTGCGCAATCGGGACCGCGATCCGCAGATCGACCAGGTGGTGGACCTGTGGGGCCGCACCTTGGACGCGGTCGAGGCGCAGGACTTCGCGAAGGTCGACACCGAGATCGACTGGGTGATCAAGCGCAAGCTGTTCCAGCGCTACCAGGACCGCTACGGCATGGAACTGTCCGATCCCAAGATCGCCCAGCTGGATCTGGCCTATCACGACATCAAGCGCGGACGCGGCGTCTTCGACCTGCTGCAGCGCAAGGGCCTGGCCAAGCGCGTCACCGAGGACGAGGCCGTGGACGCCGCCGTCGACACCCCGCCGCAGACCACCAGGGCGAAGCTGCGCGGTGACTTCATCACCGCCGCCCAGGAGGCCGGCCGCGACTTCACCGTCGACTGGGTGCACCTGAAGCTGAACGACCAGGCGCAGCGCACCGTGCTGTGCAAGGATCCGTTCCGCTCGGTCGACGAGCGCGTCGATCGCCTGATCGCGTCGATGTAATCCCCAGCGCCTGCGGCGCTGGGTGTCGCGGCCCTCTTGTGGCTCGCGTGTGCGCGGCGCCGGGCCGGGAACGGCGGATGCTCGGTCTCGCTTCGCTCGAAGGTCGTCGTTGGGGTGCGCTGGGGCTTCGGTGCCTGAGGTTGCGCCTGCGTGCATGATCGAGACATGATCATCGCCTTCTCCGTCACACCGCTCGGGACCGGCGTCGACGTCGGGCGCGCCGTCGCGGAGGCGGTCCGCGTGGTGCGTGCCAGTGGACTGCCCAATCGCACCGACGCCATGTTCACCACCATCGAGGGCGAATGGGACGAGGTGATGGCCGTGGTGAAACAGGCGACCGACGCCATCCTCGCCGTCGCGCCGCGCTGCAGCCTGGTGCTGAAGGCCGACATCCGCCCCGGCGTGACGGACGCGATGACCGCCAAGGTGGAGAAAGTGGAGCGCTACCTGGCCGAAGGCTGAGGACCCGCGCGTTCCAGCCGAGCCGATGGTCCACCTCCGCAGCGCGGTACCGACCCTTGTCGCTGCCGCGCCCGGTCCGCTCCTCGGACGCGAATCCAAGGCCAAGGCCGCCACCGCGAAGTCGTATTCCAGCCGAAACGATTGCCCGAGGGGCAAACGCCGAAGTCGGGACATGCATCTTCCAGCGTGCCCAACGCACCTCGACTACGCCTTTCGAGCGAAGCGAGACCGAGCCTGTTCCGTTCGCGGCCCGGCTCGCGTGTGCGCGGTCGCCGCGTACGCGACGAAGGAGCAAGCGGCGGTCGCGCACACGCGAGCCATAAAGGGGCCGCGAACACGCCGCGACGAAGTCGCGGCCAAAACAACACAGCCTGGCCGCGCAGATTACCCTCTATCGGGTGGCGATATCCAAGGTCGAGCGGCTGATGAATCTGGTCATCGCGCTGCTGTCGACCCGGCAGTTCCTGACCGCCGAGCGGATCCGGGAGAGCGTGGCCGGCTACGAGGACTCCGCCAGCGACGAGGCCTTCAGCCGCATGTTCGAGCGGGACAAGAACGAACTGCGTGATCTGGGCATCCCGCTGGAGGTCGGTCCGGTGAGCCGGTACTCGACGGTGGAGGGTTACCGGATCAACCGCGACGCCTACGAGCTACCCGACATCGACCTGACCGACCAGGAGGCCGCCGCCGTCGCGGTGGCCGTGCAGATGTGGGAATCGCCGGAATTGGCCGCCGCCGCGGAAGGCGCGCTGCTCAAGCTGCGCGCGGCGGGCGTGCACGTGGAAACCGACGCCGCCGTGGCATCGGTGCCCGCGGTTCCGGCCCGCGCTCGCGGCTCGGAACCCGTGCTCGGCAAACTCCTCGCCGCGATCGACGCGGGCCAGGCGGTGCGGTTCGAGCACCGCGGCGCGATCAACGCCCCCTATCTGATGCGCGACGTCGAACCCTGGGGCGTCGTCACCCATCACGGCCGCTGGTACCTCGTCGGGCACGACCGGGACCGGGACGCGGTGCGCAGCTTCCGGCTGTCGCGCATCGGCGACGATGTCACTCCGTACGGCCCGCGCAACGCCGTCCACAAGCCGGAGGATCTCGATCTGCGCGCCATCGTCGACCAGGTCACCAGCACCGCGCCGGTCAGCGGCACGGCAACGGTGTGGGTGGCCGAAGGGCGCGGACGGGAGATCCGCAGGCTCGGCCAGGTGACCGGGGAGCGCGTCGTCGGTGGCCGTGCGGGCACCGTGGTCGAGCTTCCGGTGCGATCCCGGGATTGGGTGGCCCGGCTGATCACCGGGCTGGGCCCGGACGCCGTGGTGCTCGCCCCCGAGTCGCTGCGTGCCGATGTCATCGCGCGGCTGCGTTCGGTCTTCGACCGCACGGAGGTGCGGGCATGAGTTCACGGCTGTCGGTCCGGCTGTCCCGGTTGCTGAACATGATCCCGTACTTCATCGCCCACCCGGGCATCAGCGCCGCCGAGGCCGCCGCCGATCTGGGCGTGACCACCAAGCAGTTGATGAGCGATCTCAATCAGCTGTGGATGTGCGGACTGCCCGGGTACGGCCCGGGTGACCTGATCGACTTGTCGTTTTCCGAGGAGAGCATCGAGGTCACCTTCTCCGCGGGCATCGATCGTCCGCTGCGACTGACCTCCACCGAGGCGACCGCCCTGCTGGTGGCGTTGCGCTCGATCGTCGACATGCCCGGCATGGTCGACCCGACCGCGGCCCACGCGGCCATCGCGAAGATCGAAGCGGCGATCGCGGGCGGCGCGGAATCCGCCGGGAACGGGAGGTCCCGCACCCCGCCGCAGGAAGCGCCCGCGGTGGCCGCCGTGCGGTCGGCGCTGGCGCTGGCCCGGGCGCTGCGGCTGGTGTACTACTCCGCCAGTCGTGACGTGGTGTCCGAACGCATCGTCGATCCGATCCGCATCGTCCTCGTGGACGACAACAGCTATCTGCAGGCCTGGTGCCGACAGGCCGAGGGAGTGCGGCTGTTCCGCTTCGACCGGATCGAGGCCGCGACCGAACTGGCGGAGCCGGCCCGGCCGCCCGTGCACGCCACCGACGCGACGGCGGGCCTGGACCTGTTCCAGGACGATCCGGCGGTTCCTCTGGCGCGTTTGCGGATTCACGCCGACTACGCGTGGGTTCTGGATCAGTATCCGATGCACCGGCTGGCGGTGCATCCCGACGGCAGCCTGGAGGCGACCATGCGGTTCGCCACGTTGGACTGGATGGCCCGCCTGCTGCTCGGTTTCGGCGCAGGCGTCACCGTCCTCGGCCCGCCGGAGCTGGTGGCGGCGGTGCGCGAGCGGTCGAACGCCGCGCTGGCCGCCTACGAGGAAGCCGGATATCCGGAGGCCGGATGAGGAAGGCACAGGCCCTCCCGGCATGAACAGTCGTGTGCTGGTGGTGGGCGCGGGCAGCATCGGCAATTTCGTCGGCGGCAAGCTCGGCGTGGCGGGCGCGGAGGTCACCCTGGTCGGCCGCAAGCGGGTGCTGGACGAGGTCGGCGCGTCCGGGCTCCGGCTCACCGACCTCGACGGCGGTGACGAGGCGCTGCCGCCGGACCGATTCCATCGCGCGACCGAACCCGACGACGCCGGCTCGGCGGACCTGGTGCTGGTCACGGTGAAATCGGCGGCGACGGCGGAGGCGGTGCGCGAGCTGGCGGGCAAGATCCGGCCCGGCACCGTGGTGCTCAGCCTGCAGAACGGCATCGGCAACGACTCGGTGATCCGGGAGATCCTGCCGCACTGCGTGGTGCTGGCCGGAATGGTGATGTTCAACGTCGTGCACCACCCCGGCGGGCATTTCCATCGGGGCACCGAAGGCGGTCTCGCGGTACAGGACGATCCGGCCCTGGCGCCGTTCCTCGACGTGTTCGAGCGAGCGCGGCTCGGCTTGCGCCGGTACCCCGACCTGCGCCCGGTGCAGTGGGCGAAGCTGCTGCTGAACCTCAACAACCCGATCAACGCGCTGTCGGGGCTCCCGCTGCGGGAGGAACTCGCCGACCGGGACTACCGCCGCTGTCTCGCGCTGACCCAGCGCGAAGCGCTCGCGGTGATGAACAAGGCGCGAATTCGCCCCGCCCGGCTGACGCCGCTGCCGCCTCGGGTGATGGCGGCGCTGCTGACTGTGCCCGACGGCTTGTTCCGGCGGGTAGCCGGCCAGGTGCTGGCGATCGATCCGGTGGCGCGTTCGTCCATGGCCGACGACCTCGAACTGGGCCGAAAGACCGAAATCTCCTGGCTGTGCGGGGAAATCGTCGAACTGGGCGCGATGGTCGGGATGCCGACGCCGGTGAATCAGCGGCTGACCGAATTGATCGTCGCGGCCGAGCTTGGCGGCAGGCGCGTGTGGAGCGGAGGGGAGCTGCTCGGCCAGTTGCGGACCGCCACGGCGGGCGGCGGGCCCGAACGCGGGACGAACGAGCGGTGACGGCGGCGTTCGCGCACGTCACCCTCCGGTAGCATCGAAACATCACAGTCTTGGGAGGTAGATCATGGGCAGTCTGAGCATCTGGCACTGGCTGATCATTGCGGTGGTCTTCGTGATGTTCTTCGGCGCGAAGCGGATGCCCGACGCGGCCCGCAGCTTGGGCCGGTCGTTGCGCATCTTCAAGAGCGAAGTCAGTCAGATGCAGAACGAGAGCAACGCGCCCGCGGGCGGCGCGCAGGCTCAGCAGCCCGCGCCGCAGTTGCCCGCCGCACAGCAGTCGACGCCGCAGGCCACCGAGTCCCGCACCGAGCAGAAGTCGGTCTGAGCGGAGCCGCTCGCGCCGGAGTGAGGAACAGCTCACTCCGGACTCAGTGCTGTTGCCGAGCCGTGCGAGGCACGTGACCCCAGGGGCGATCACCAACCATGCGAATCCCGTTCGATCCGCGGCGCAGTAAGCGCAGGACCAATCCCGACGGCACCATGTCGTTGGTCGAGCATCTGCAGGAGCTGCGGTACCGGTTGCTGGTGTCGATCGCGGCGGTGATCGCGACGACGGTGCTGGGGTTCCTGTGGTACGCGCACGGGTTCCTGGGGATCGAGAGCCTCGGTGAGATCCTGCGCGGGCCGTATTGCTCGCTGCCCTCGTCGGCCCGTGCGTCGCTGACCCCGGACGGCGAATGCCGTCTGCTCGCGACCGCGCCGTTCGAGCAGTTCACGCTGCGATTGAAGGTCGGCTTGACCGCGGGCGTGGTGCTGGCGGCGCCGATCTGGCTGTATCAATTGTGGGCGTTCATCACCCCCGGGCTGTACGCGAAGGAACGCAAGTACGCGATCGGGTTCGTGTCCTCGGGCACGGTGTTGTTCGCCGCGGGAGCGGTGCTGGCCTATGTGGTGATCGCGCACGCGTTGAGCTTCTTGCTCACCATCGGCGACAACGTGCAGATCACGGCGCTGAGCGGGTCGCAGTACTTCTCGTTCATCATTCAGTTGCTGATCATCTTCGGGGTCAGCTTCGAGACGCCGTTGCTGATCGTCGGGCTGAACCTGGTGGGCGTCCTGACCTACGAGCGCCTCAAGGCGTGGCGGCGGGGGATCACCTTCGGCTTGTTCGTGTTCGCGGCGATCGTGACGCCGCAGGATCCGTTCTCGATGCTGGCGCTGGCCTTGGCGCTGACGGTGTTGTTCGAGGTGGCGATCCAGTTCTCCCGCGTCAACGACCTGCGCAGGGCGCGCAAGGAGCGCGAGGATCTGGCCGCGCTGTCGGACGAGGAGGCCTCCGAACTCGGCGCACCGGAGCCGATCGATCCGGCGGGGTCGATCGGTACGCCCGCGGAGAAATCCACACGACCGGTGTCGGACTACTCCGATACGCTCTGACGAGTGACAGTTGACCGGTCGCAGACGGGCGAGTTGGCCGTATTCTCCGCCGAACTGAAGTTCCGGCTGGATCCGTTTCAGCGCGACGCCTGTGCGGCGCTCGAAGAAGGCCACAGTGTCCTGGTCTGCGCTCCCACGGGCGCGGGTAAGACGGTGGTCGGCGAGTTCGCCGTTCACCTGGCGCTGGCGGCGGGCGGGAAGTGCTTCTACACCACGCCGATCAAGGCGCTGTCGAACCAGAAGTTCGCCGACCTCACCGAGCGCCACGGCCGCGACAAGGTCGGACTGCTGACCGGCGACCAATCGATCAATCCGGACGCGCCGGTGGTCGTGATGACCACCGAGGTGCTGCGCAACATGCTCTACGCCTCCTCCGACGCGCTGCGCGGGTTGTCCTATGTCGTGATGGACGAGGTGCACTACCTCGCCGACCGGTTCCGCGGCGCCGTGTGGGAAGAGGTCATCCTGCACCTGTCCCCGGATGTGCGGCTGGTCAGTCTCTCGGCCACGGTGAGCAACGCCGAGGAGTTCGGCGCCTGGATGGAGACCGTGCGCGGCGACACCGCCGTTGTGGTCGACGAGACCAGGCCCGTGCCGCTGTGGCAGCACGTCATGGTGGGACGGCGGATGTTCGACCTGTTCGACACCAAATCCACCGAGCAGAAGGTCCTCGTCGACGAAGACCTGGTGCGGTTCATCCGCCACCGCGAGGCGGCCGACCGGATGAACAGCTGGGGCTCCCCGCGCAACGGTCGCGGCGGCCCGCGCCGGGATTTCCGCCCGTTGCCGCGGCCGGAGGTGCTCGCCAAGCTGGACGAAGAGGGCCTGCTGCCCGCGATCACGTTCATCTTCAGCCGGGCGGGTTGCGACGGCGCGCTCGCGCAGTGCGTGCGCTCGCGGCTGGACCTGAGCCGTCCGGAGGAGCGCGACGAGGTCGACGCGATCATCGACAAGCACACCGGCGATCTGCCCAAGACCGATCTGGAGGTGCTCGGCTATTGGGAGTGGCGCGAGGCGCTGCACCGCGGTCTCGCGGCGCATCACGCCGGGATGCTGCCCGCGTTCCGGCACACCGTCGAGGAACTGTTCGTCAACGGGCTGGTGCGCGCGGTCTTCGCCACCGAGACGCTGGCGCTCGGCATCAACATGCCCGCCCGCACCGTGGTGCTGGAACGGCTGGTCAAGTTCAACGGGGAGTCACACGCGGAGCTCACGCCGGGGGAGTACACCCAGCTGACCGGGCGTGCGGGGCGGCGCGGCATCGACGTCGAAGGCCACGCGGTGGTGCTGTGGCAGCCCGAGGTGGACACCAGCGCGGTCGCGGGCCTGGCCTCGACGCGCACCTATCCGCTGCGCAGCTCGTTCCGGCCGGGCTACAACATGTCGATCAACCTCATCGATCGGATGGGCGCCGACGAGTCGCGCGCCCTGCTGGAGCGATCGTTCGCCCAGTTCCAGGCGGACCGTTCGGTGGTCGGGCTGGTGCGCGGCATCGAACGCAACGAGGGGGCCCTGCGCAAGCTGCGCGGCCAGCTCGGCGGCGCCGAAGGCGGATTCCTCGAGTACCTGTCGCTGCGTGAGCGGATCAAGCAGCGGGAGCGGCAGCTGGCCCAGCAGAGCCGTGCCGACCGGCGTGGCGCGGCGGTGGACGCGCTGGGCGCACTGCGGCGCGGTGACGTGGTGGCGATTCCGTCCGGCCGCCGCGCCGGGCTGGCGGTGATCCTGGAGCCGGACGCGACGCCGGGCGATCCGCGTCCGCTGGTGCTCACCGAGGACAAGTGGGCCGGACGGGTTTCGGTCGCCGATTTCCCGGTGCCCGCCGAAGCGCTCGGGCACATGCGGCTGCCGCGCCGGGTGGATCACCGTACCGCGCGCACCCGCCGCGATCTGGCCTCGGCGCTGCGCAGCACGGGCATCTCGGTGCCGGGCAGGCCACGCCGCGGCAGGCACTCCGCCGCGGCCGACGACCGCGAACTTGCCACGTTGCGCCGCAGTCTGCGCGCGCATCCGGCGCACTCCCGGCCCGATCGCGAGCAACTGGCCCGGATCGGCGAGCGCTACAACCGGCTGCTGCGCGAGACGGAGGCGATGCGCCAGAAGGTTGCCGCGACCACCAACTCGCTGGCGCGCACGTTCGACCGGATTCTCGGTCTGCTGGAGGAACGCGGATTCGTGCACGAGAGCGAGGTGACCGCGGATGGACGCCGGTTGGCGCGCATCTACGCCGAAAGCGATCTGCTGGTCGCCGAATGCCTCCGGAAGGGACTGTGGCGCGGCCTCGGCCCGGCGGAGCTGGCGGGTGTGGTCTCGATCCTGGTGTACGAATCCCGCCAGGAGGGCGGCTATCTCGGCGCGTCCGGACCGACGGCCCCGATTCGTCGCGCGGTCGGCGCGACCATCGGCGTGTGGTCCGAGCTGCGCTCGGACGAAGCGCGGCACAAACTGTCGCCGACCAGGGAACCCGATCTCGGCTTCGTCGACGGCGTGTACAAATGGGCGCGCGGCGATGGATTGGCCGAGTCGTTGCTCGCCAGCGGCGATCAGGGCGCGCCGCTGTCGGCCGGTGACTTCGTGCGCTGGTGCAGACAGGTGATCGATCTGCTCGATCAGATCCACGGCACCGCCGACGATCCCGAGGTCGCCGCGACCGCCGCCAAGGCGGTGCGGGCGATCCGGCGAGGTGTCGTGGCGGTGGACGCCGCCTGAGCGGCGCGAGCTACGGGCGCGCGGCGGGCGGCAATAGCAACACGGCGGATTCGATTGTGATTTGATTTCTTTCGCGTACCGACCGTGGCGGAGTAGTCGTGTCATGCGACGAGGCCCACGCGGGGGGCTACCGTGTGTACAACGATGCGAGTGGAGGCAAGCAGATGAGCGGCCCGTACGGACCGAACGACCCCGGGGAGGGACGCAACGATCCCACCCAGCAGTGGGGTGGACAGCAGGCGCCGGGCGGGGCCGGTCCCACGCAGCAGTGGGGCGGTCAGCCGCAGACCCCGGCCTCGGCTCAGCCGACCCAGCACTGGGGTGACCAGCAGCAGTGGGGCCAGCCCCAGCAGCAGTGGGGTCAGCAGCCGCAGCAGCCCCAGCAACCGCAGTGGGGCCAGCAGCCTGCCCAAGGCCAGCAGCCGCAGTGGGGCCAACCGCAGCAGCAGGACTGGGGCCAGCAGGGTCAGCAGCCGCAGTGGGGGCAGCCGCAGCAGCAGCCGCAGTGGGGTGCTCCCGGTCAGCAGCCGCCGCAGCAGGGCGGCAAGAACAAAGGCCTGATCATCGGGCTGTCGGTGCTCGGTGTCGCGGTGGTCGGCGCCATCGTCGCCCTCGTGCTCGTGTTGACCGCCAAGGACCAGCTGGACCAGGCCGCCGTGCAGGACGGCGTGAAGAAGGTGCTGTCGGACTCCTACGGCATCCAGGACATCAGCGACGTCTCCTGCCCGTCCGGCCAGGAAGTCAAGGTCGACGCCACCTTCGAGTGCAGCGTGAAGGTCAGCGGCGAGGCCAAGAAGGTGACCATCAAGATCACCAAGGACGACGGCACCTACGAGGTCGGCCGCCCCAGCTGAGGTGGGAGGTCGGTTTTCCAGCGCCTTCGGCGCTGGGGATCCGGCCGTATCGCACTCTTCCAACGCCCCGCGTGATTCGTGCGACGCGCTTGCGGGTCAGGCGGTGCGGGCCGCTAGTGCCGTGATCAGGCGTGTGACCGGACTTTCGGCGTTGTAGGCGGTGGCGAGGGCGCGCAGGCGGTCGGGGTCGGCCGGTTCGGTGGGCAGGGCGTCGTCGCGGGACAGGGTTACTTCGGCGTCGCGGACCACCCGCACGACCGGTGCGGCGGCCTTCAAGTAGGCCTCGGCGGCGCGCAGCTTGGCGCGCACGCCTTGCGCCAGGTCGGCGCCGGGATCGTCGACGGCGGCGACCAAGGCGTCCAGGGAACCGAAGCGGGAGATGAGAGTGGCGGCGGACTTCTCGCCGATGCCTGCCACGCCGGGCAGGCCGTCGGAGGCGTCGCCGCGCAGCGTCGCCATGTCGGCGTAGGCCGGGCCCGCGTTGCGCAGCGGCACACCGTACTTCGCCGACACCTCGGCCGGGCCGAACAATTCCGCCTTTGCCAGCCCGCGCCCGGCGTAGAACACCCGCACGGGGGGTGCGGGTTCGTCCCGGACCAGTTGCAGCAAGTCGCGGTCGCCGCTGACCACGACCACCTCGGCGGCGCGCTCCCTGGTCGCCAGGGTGCCCAGCACGTCGTCGGCTTCCAGGCCTTCGGCGCCGCCGGTCGCGATCCCGGCGGCGTCGAGCACCTCCAGGATCATCTCGACCTGCGGGGTGAGCGTGTCGGGAACGGTCTCGGCGCCGGGCGCGGCCTCCGGCGAGGTGTCCAGCCGGTGTGCCTTGTAGGACGGGACCAGTTCGACTCGATACGCAGGCCGCCAGTCCAGATCCAGGCACACGACCAGCCGGCTGGGGGCGAACCTGGTGATCAGCGACGCCACCATGTCGGTGAAACCACGCAGCGCGTTCACCGAGCGGCCGTCGGGCGCGGTGATCTTGTCGGGGATGGCGTGGAAGGCGCGGAACCACAGACTGGCTCCGTCCAACAGCAGCAGGGGCCCACCGGAAGCAGAGGTCACGGGCTGAGGCTACTCGGTCGCACCGACACCGCCCGGCGAAGTTGGGCGTTCGCCGGGCGGTCGCGGCGGGTAACGTCGGACGAATGAGCGCGCATACGGATTCGAGGTTCGCGGCGGACGTCTACGGAGCACGGCTGGAGCGGGCGGTGGAGCTGATCCGGGCCGCCCACCTGGATGCCATGCTGATCACCCCCGGCCCGGACCTGCGCTACCTGATCGGCTCGGCGGCCGAGTCGTTCGAGCGGCTGACCTGTCTGGTGATCCCGGCGGACGGAGCGACGCCGTCGGTCGTGATCCCGAAACTGGAGCTGGCGTCGCTGGAGGCCTCGGCGGCGGGCGAACTGGGGCTGCAAGTGCTGGAGTGGGTCGACGGCACCGACAACCCGTACGCGCTGGTGAAGTCGGCGCTGCACGTCGGTTCCCGGGTGGCCGTTGCCGACGTCATGCCGGCTCTGCATCTGCTGCCGCTGGCCGAGTCGTTCACCGGTCTTCCGGTGTCGGCCACACCCGTCCTGCGCGAACTGCGCATGATCAAGGATCCGGCCGAGGTGGACGCGCTGCGGCGGGCGGCCGCCGCGATCGACCGGGTGCACGCGCGCATGGGCGAGTTCTTGCGGGCCGGGCGCACCGAGGCGGAGGTCGGCCGCGACATCGAGGACGCGATCGTGGCCGAGGGGCATACCGAGGCGGCGTTCGTCATCGTCGGCAGCGGCCCGCACGGAGGAGACCCGCATCACCGCGTGTCCGAGCGCCGGATCGAGACCGGCGACGTGGTGGTCATCGACATCGGCGGCTCGGTCGAGCCCGGCTACTACTCCGACTCCACTCGCACCTACGTCCTCGGCGAGCCCGATCCGCAGGTGGCCGCCCGATACGCCGAACTGGAACGCGCGCAGGCCGCCGCGGTCGCGGCGGTCCGCCCCGGCGTCACCGCGGCCTCGGTGGACGCCGCGGCGCGCGAACCGTTGACCGAAGCCGGTCTCGGGCACGCCTTCGTGCATCGCACCGGGCACGGCATCGGCCTGTCGGTGCACGAGGAGCCCTACATCGTCATGGGGAACGATCTGGTCCTGCGGCCCGGCATGGCATTCAGCGTGGAGCCGGGCATCTACTTCCGCGGCGAGTGGGGTGCGCGCATCGAGGACATCGTGGTCGTCACCGACGACGGCGGTGAATCGCTGAACCAGCGGCCGCACGGCCTGATGGTGCTGTGATCGACGGCTGACGGCGAGCGATGACGGCGCAGGGAGCCGCTACGCGCCGGCGCCGTTCCCTTCCGCGGCCGGTGCGACCAGCGTGCTGCTGGACAGGACGCGCCGGACCTGGATGGCGATCACCACGCGTGTCGGGTTCTCCCGCGGCACGCGATAACGACCCGCGTACCGCTCGACCGCCTCGGCGACGTCGTCGGGGGCGTCGAGCACCGTGGCCGGGCCCTCCAGCGTCAACCACCGGATCCCGTCGACCTGGCTGACCGCCGCATAGCCGGAGCGGCGCACGTTGCGCACTTTCACCGACCCGTCGTTGGTGATGACGCGCGCGATCCCGGCCTCCTGGTCCCAGGTGAAACCCACCGCCACCACATGGGGCGTTCCGTCCGCGCGCAACGTCGTCAGCGTGGCGAGGTGCCGTTCGGCGACGAACTCGAGGGCGGCGGGCGACAGCTCAGCAGTACTCGTCGGCATTCCCCGACCGTAGCCTTCGGCGCCCGACGACGCCGCACCAGCCCGGAGCCGGGGATGCGGCCGCGCCGGTGCGCGATGACGAGCCCCGCCGGCGCGAATGACAGACTGGGCGCATGGGAACGCGTGGTTTGCCCGATGGGACCGTGCTGCTGCTCGGCGGCCGGAGCGAGATCGGGCTCGAGGTGGCGCGGCGGCTGGCACCGGGACGAGCGGTCGTGCTCGCGGCCAGGCGCAGCGGCGACTTGGACGCGCAGCGCGCGGAGATCGCGGCGGCGGGTGCGAGCGAGGTGCACACCGCCGAATTCGACGCCGACGACATGGCGAGTCATCCGGTGTTGCTGGAGAAGATCGCCGCCGAGCACGGGCCGATCGCGATCGCGGTGCTCGCCTTCGGCGTGCTCGGTGATCAGCAGCGCGCCGAGCGGGATCCCGCCCACGCGGCGGCGATCCTGCACACCGATTTCGTCGCCCAGGCCGGTGTGCTCACCACGCTGGCGAATCTGCTGCGCGCGCAGGGCACGGGACGGATCGTCGTGTTCAGCTCGGTCGCCGGGGTGCGGGTCCGGCGCGCGAACTACGTCTACGGCTCGGCCAAAGCGGGACTCGACGGCTTCGCCTCCGGTCTCGCGGACGCCCTGCACGGAAGCGGCGTCGGGTTGCTGCTGGTCCGCCCCGGATTCGTGATCGGGCGGATGACCGAGGGGATGTCTCCCGCGCCGTTCTCCAGCACGCCGGATGAGGTCGCCGACGCGGTGGTCCGTGCCCTGCGCCGTGGCGCGAGCCGGGTGTGGGTGCCCGGCATCCTGCGACCGGTGTTCTTCGCGATGCGCCTGCTGCCGCAAGCGATCTGGCGCCGGATGCCCCGATGAACGCGACGCCCGTCTCGTGGGCCGGCGCGCCGATCACGGTCATCGGGATCGGCGCCGATGGCTGGGACGGCCTCGGTCGCGCCGCGCGGGAGGCGGTCGGCGGCGCCGAGGTCCTGTTCGGTTCCGCCCGTCAGCTGGCGCTCGTGCCGCCGGCCGTCGCGGCGCGCCGCGTGAGGTGGCCTTCGCCTTTGCTACCCGCGTTGCCGGATTTGCTGGAACGGCACAGCGGGGCACGGTTGTGCGTCTTGGCCAGCGGTGATCCGATGTTCTACGGAATCGGCGTCACCTTGGCCCGGTTGCTGGGCCCGCAGGCGCTGCGGGTGCTGCCGCAGCCGTCTTCGGCTTCTCTCGCCTGCGCCAGGCTGGGCTGGCCGCTGGCGCAGACACCGGTGGTCAGCGTGGTCGGGCGTCCGTTGGCGACGGTGCTACCCGAGCTGGCCGACGGAAGGCGGCTGCTGGTGCTCAGCGCCGACGAGCACACACCGCGCGATCTGGCGCAACTGCTGGGGCGCAACGGTTTCGGCGGTTCGGAGCTGACGGTGCTCGAGCAACTGGGCGGCCCCGCCGAACGGCGCCGCGCCGGAATCGCGAAACAGTGGGAACTGCCGCCGGGCGATCCGCTGAACATCGTGGCGATCACCTGCTCGGCGGACCGGGACCAGCCGCGTGCCACCCGCTTACCCGGACTGCCGGACGAATTGTTCGGCGGAGACGGCCAACTCACCAAGCACGAGGTCCGCGCGCTGACGCTGGCGGCGCTGGCGCCCGCTCCCGGGGAACTGCTGTGGGATGTCGGCGGCGGTTCGGGCAGCATCGCCATCGAGTGGTGCCGGGCGCATCCCGGCAACCGGGCCGTCGCGTTCGAGCGGCTCGAACGCAGGCGGCGCCAGATCGCCGACAATGCCGAGGCGCTGGGCGTGCCGCACATCCAGGTTCGCGGCGAGCTGCGCGCCGAAGTCGCCGCCGACGCCGGAATCGCCTCGCCCGACGCGATTTTCGTCGGTGGTGGCCTGACCCAGGATGGCGTGCTCGAGACATGCTGGGCGCAGTTGCGTCAAGGCGGCAGGCTCGTCGCGAACGCGGTGACGGCGGAATCGGAATCGCTGCTGCTCAGCTGGGCGGGCGCCGAGGGTGGCGGATTGCGGAAGTTCCAGATCTACCGCGCGGAACCGCTGGGATCCTTCACCACCTGGCGTCCGCAGCTTCCGGTCACGCAGTGGTCGGTGGTGAAAACCGCGCGGGCGTTCCCCGCGCAGGGGTGAACACGTTACCGGTCACGCGGTAGGGTCGGGGCCGAGTTCCGATCATTGATCGGAAATCCGAATCCTGTTGGGGAGATAGATGAGATACAAGAAGTTCGCCGCTACCGCATTGCTGGCCGTCGCCGCCACCGGAGTCACCGCAGGCACCTCCTACGCCGCTCCGGTGCCGCCCGCGGCGCAGGACCAGGCCGCCGCATCGCCCACCGTGACGGGCACCGATCAGGGCGTCGGCTACGCGCTGCAGCTCGCCGACGCGGGCAAGTCGGTGGTCACCAGCGTTACCGGTGGCGCGTTCAGCGTCGATACCGACAACCGGTCGGTCACCCTGAAGAACGCCGCGGGTGAGACCGTCACCACCGTTCCGCTCACCGCCACGGCCAAGGGCCAACAGGTCCGGATCGCCGCGTCCGTCGCCGACGAGGGCAGGCAGCTGACGCTGACGCCGCAGGTGGCGCCGACCGCGAACGCGCCGGTCGCCGCCGAGTTCATCGGCGCGCAGGAGTGGTTCTTCGCGGAGTTGCAGCGCGCCTCGCTCGGCGCCCTGGTCGGTGGCCTGATCGGCGCCGCGATCGGCATCGTGTTCTTCGGCGTCGGCATCCTGCCCGGCGCGGTGCTCGGCGCGCTGATCGGTCTGGCCGTCGCGGGCGGGCCGTCGCTGCTGAACGCGGGTATCGCCTACTTCAGCGGCCAGCCCTGAGAATCCTGATTCTGGGCGGCACCCGGGAAGCGCGGGAGCTGGCCCATATCGCTTCCGGCGAGCGAGGATGGGAGATCGTGTCCTCGCTCGCCGGTCGTGTGCGCGCGCCCTTGCTGCCCGAGGGCAAGGTCCGCATCGGCGGCTTCGGGGGCGCCGAGGGGCTGCGCGCCTGGCTCGCGGCCAACGACGTGGCCGCGATGGTCGACGCCACCCATCCGTTCGCGGCGGCCATCAGCGCCAACGCGGCGGACGCCGCGCGAGTTTCGGGTGTGCCGCTGGTGCACCTGCGCCGGCCCCGGTGGGTGGAGCAGAAGGGGGACAGGTGGACGCGCGTACCCGATCTCCCCTCGGCCGCGACGCAAGTCGCCGCGCTCGGCGAGCGCGTGTTCCTGACCATCGGCAGGCAAGGCG
The DNA here is from genome assembly GCF_035544775.1 of Nocardia implantans. NCBI lineage: Bacteria > Bacillati > Actinomycetota > Actinomycetes > Mycobacteriales > Nocardiaceae > Nocardia > Nocardia implantans. The sequence continues at coordinate 349,998 of NZ_JAYKYQ010000005.1, forward strand.
TCGACGCGTTCGCCGGACTCGCCCGGCAATGGTTCCTGATCCGTACCATCGACCCGCCGGAGGGCGCGCTGCCGCCGCGGCAGGAACTGCTGCTCGCCCGTGGGCCGTTCGCGGTGGAAGACGAAGCGCGGCTGCTCGCGCGGCACCGGATCGACGTGCTCGTCACCAAGGACAGCGGCGGGGAGCAGACCGAGGCCAAACTCGCCGCCGCCCGCGCCGCGGGCATCCCGGTCGTCGTGGTCGACCGCCCGCCACTGCCGGAGGGCGCGCGGATCGTGGAATCCGCTGCCCAGGCACTGGATTGGTTGCGCGACCGGCGCGGCTGACACGGGTCCTGGCCGTCAGCCGGAGCGATCAGCTGCCGAGAAGTTCCGGCAGGTGATCGAACCAGTCCAGCACCGTTCGTTCGTAGCGAATCCCGAAATCCAAAGTGGCGCGGGCGAATGCGGACTTGCCCTCCGGGTCCTCGGCGAGATATCTGGTGAGCCGGGCCTGATGGATCTCCCGGTTGGCGGCGATGATGCCGTCGAGCCGATCGCGATCGAGATGCTCGCCGAAGGAGAGCGTGAGCAGCAACGGCACCCGGATGGTTTCCCCGCCGGGGTCGCGGGCGATCCATTCCAGGAACGCTTCCCGGCCCGCGTCGGTGATGTGGTAGGGGGTGCGCTCCCTGGCTCCGGTCTCGCCCTTCTCCACGAGTCCCGCCGCGTCCATGGCGGCGAGTTCCCGGTAGACCTGGCTCTGCGTGATGGTCCAGAAATCGCCGATGCGGTCCTGTGCCTCGGTCACCAGATCCCATCCCGACATGGCGCCTTCGTGCAGAAATCCGAGCAACGACGCCGCCGTCGAGTTGAGTGCCTTGCGTTTGGTCGCGGTATCGGTCAACGACTGCTCCCTTCGCTCTCAACATTCCATAGTGGAATGTTACCTGAACGGGGTGGGTCAGGCGCGGCCGGTCAACTCGTCGAGCCGGGCGAGCACCTGCGCCATTCCCTGCTCCAGCCGTTCCTGTCCTTGTTCGAGCTGTTGCTGCCCGCGGGCGAGCGCGGCCTGCCCCTGTTCCAGGCGGACCTGCCCCTGTTCGAGCACGGTGACCCTGCGGGTGAGTTCGCCCACATTCTCGCGCAGGTCTCCGACGTCGCGGCGCAGCTCGCCGACGGCTTGGTCGATGGATTCCGCGCGCCGGTCGATGCGGCCGATCCCGTCGAGCGCCTTCCTGGTCAGCGCCGCGACTTCGTTGAGGACCTCGCCCTGCTCGTCGAGTGCCTGTTCGCTCGCGGTGGCCCTGGCCTCCAAGGCTCGGGCGCGCAGCGTCAGCTCCGACAGTGTCGCGGCCAAGGTCCCTCCGATCTTCGGTGCGTCAGGCGATCCTACGCGCCGCCGAGGGCCGCGTCGCGCGCGCGACCGTACCGGCGGGAGGTGTAGACCCGGGTGCCCGCGCGGGTTTCCAGCGCCGTGGTGGTGGACGCGCCGATGATCAGCAGTGTCCGCATGTCCACCTCCGCGGGGTCGAGGTCGCCGAGCGCGACCATTCGGACCGATTCGGTGGGTCCGCCGACGTCGCGGCCGATGACGACGGGGGTGTCCGGCTTGCGATGCTCCAGCAGCAGATCCCGCATCGCGCTCACCTGCCAGGTGCGTTGCGAGGACGCCGGATTGTAGATCGCGATCGCCATGTCGGCCGCCGCGACGGCGGAAAGACGCTGCGCCACAACCTCCCACGGCTTGAGCCGATCGGAGAGCGAGATCATCGCGTAGTCGTGCCCGAGCGGTGCGCCCGCGCGGCTGGCCACCGCGTTGGCCGCGGTGAGACCGGGCAGCACCCGCACCGGCACCTCGCGCCACTGCGGGTCGGCGGATTCCTCCAGCACCGCCGCCGCCATCGCGAAGACCCCCGGATCGCCCGAGGAGACGACCGCGACCCGCGCGCCTCGCTTGGCCAGATCCAAGGCCATGGCCGCGCGTTCGGACTCCACCCGGTTGTCGCTGGCATGACGACGCTGGCCAGGGCGTTCGGGCACCCGGTTCAGGTAGGTGGTGTAGCCGACCAGATCGGTGGCCTCGGCCAGCGCCGCGCGCACTTCGTCGGTGGTCCACTCGGGCGCGCCGGGACCCAGCCCCACCACCACGACCTCACCGACCCGCTCGGTTGTGTCCTGCTCGCGATCGCCGACGATGTCTCCGTCCAGGCGGGGCAGCGGCGTGGTCGGCTCGGGCCCCGGCACGAGGGTGATGGCGAAGTAGGGCACCTCCGCGTCGTCCACCGCACCCGCGTGCAGCACGCGCTGTTCGGTGCTGCTCGCGCGCTCGACGTAATACGCGCCCGCGAGCCGGCCGGAGTCGGCGAGTGCCTGGCGCACACCGGGATAGGTGCGTCCCAGCTTCATGATCGCGGCGGCGTCGGTGGTGCGCAGCCGCCGGGTGAGCTCGTCGACCGGCATGGTGCCCGGCAGCACGGTGAGCACCTGCTCGCCTTCGACCAGCGGCGTGCCCAGCGCCGCCGACGCCGCGCTCACCGAGGTGATGCCCGGGATGATCTCGGCTTCGAACCGGTCGGCCAGCCGCCGGTGCATGTGCATGTAGGAGCTGTAGAACAGCGGGTCGCCCGCGGCGAGCAGTGCCACCGAGCGGCCCGCGGCGAGGTGCTCGGCCAGCCGCTGGGCGGCCTGTTCGTAGAATTCGTCGATCGCGCCCTGGTAGCCGCCGGGATGGTCGGTGGTCTCGGTGGTCACCGGGTAGACCAGATGCTCCTCCAGCTGACCGGGGCGCATGTACGGCGCCGCGATCCGGCGGGAGATGCTGCGGCCGTGGCGCGCGCTGTGGAACGCGATCACATCGGCGGCGCCGATCACGTTGGCCGCCTTGACGGTCACCAACTCGGGATCGCCGGGACCGAGTCCGACGCCCCAGAGCTTGCCCGGAGTGCTCATTCCTGTTCGCTCGCAATCGCGTTCAGCGCCGACGCGGTGATGGCGCTGCCGCCGCGCCTGCCGCGCACGGTGAGGTATTCGACGCCGCCGAACTCGATCAGCGCGTCCTTCGATTCGGCCGCGCCGACGAAGCCGACCGGGATGCCGAGCACGGCGGCGGGCCGCGGCGCACCCGCGTCGAGCAGGTCGAGCAGATGGAACAGCGCGGTCGGCGCGTTGCCGATCGCGACGACGGCGCCGTCCAGACGGTCTTGCCACAGTTCGAGCGCGGCCGCGGAGCGGGTGGTGCCCCTGGCCGCGGCCAACTCCGGCACCCGCGGGTCGGCGAGGGTGCACAGCACCTCGTTGTCGGCGGGCAGTCGCTTCCTGGTCACGCCGGAGGCGACCATGGTGGCGTCGCAGAGAATCGGCGCGCCCGCGCGCAGCGCCGCCCGTGCCGAGGCCACGACGCCGGGGGAGAAGGCGATGTCCGCGGCGAGATCCACCTGACCGCAACCGTGGATCATCCGCACCGCCACCTGCGCCACGTCCGGCGGGAACCCGCTCAGATCGGCCTCGGCGCGGATCGTCGCGAACGAGCGACGGTAGATCTCGGCCCCGTCGGTCAGGTAGCTGGCACGTACGTCGGACATGCGGTCCACCATATGGGTGCGGGTCCGGACAGATCGGTCCGGGTCGGGCGCTGCGCGTCACGGGCCGGACGGCAGCACAGCGCGGCGACGGCGCCGCCGGATCAGGTCCGCGGACGCTCGAGAATCCGGGACATGACGATGGCGCTGCGGGTGCGCCCGACTCGCGCGTTCTCCCTGATCCGTTCCACGGTCACCTCGATCTCGGTCATGTCGGTGGCCATCACGTGCACCAGCGCGTCGGCTTCGCCCGCGATCGTCCACACGCCGACCACCTGCGGGATCGGTTCCAGACTGCGTTTGAGTTCGGCCGGGGAGATGTTGTCGCGGTAGTACACCTCGACGTACGCCTCCGTCCTCCAGCCCAGCGCGGCGGGATTGACCAGCGCGGTGAAGCCGGTGATCTGCTTGCCCGCGACGAGCCGGTCTACTCGCCGTTTCACCGCGGGCGCGGACAATCCGACCACGCCGCCGATCTCCTGGAACGAGGCCCGCGCGTTCTTCAGCAGTTGTTCGAGAATCCGCCGGTCGAGGTCGTCCACGTCACACCTTCCCGCCGTCCGCGCAATAATCCGCGCAATTTTCGCTGAGATGCGCAACGAATCGTCATTTCTGGCGCAATGCTATGCGACTTACCGTCGTGGCAGCCGCAAGTTCCCATTCACTGCCGGGAGTTCCGTTGACGTCTGTAGCCACCCTCCCCCTCGAATCCGCCGCCCGCCGTTGGTCGCCGCGCCGGTTCCTGATGTGCCGTCCCGACCATTTCGACGTCACCTACTCCATCAATCCCTGGATGAATCCCGCCGAGCCCGTCGACCGCGCGCTGGCCATCGCGCAGTGGGAGAAGTTGCGCGCCACGTACACCGAATACGGGCACACCGTGGAGGTGGTGCCCGGTGTCGCGGGCCTGCCCGACATGGTGTTCGCCGCCAACGGCGGGCTGATCGTCGGTGACCGCGCCATGTCGGCTCGTTTCACCCATTCCGAGCGCGCCGCGGAAGGCCCGGCCTATCACGCCTGGTTCGCCCGTGCCGGCTTGCCGAACCTGGTGGCCGCCGCGGAATGCAACGAAGGCGAAGGCGACTTCCTGCTGGTCGGCGACCGGTTGCTGGCCGGAACGGGATTCCGCAGCTCACGCGCCGCGCACGAGGAGGTGGCGCGCCACTTCGGATTACCCGTGGTGTCGCTGGAACTGGTCGATCCGCGCTTCTACCACTTGGACACGGTGCTGCTTCCGCTGGACGCCGACACCATCGCCTACTACCCGCCCGCCTTCAGCCCCGCGGCGCGCGCGGTGCTGGCCGACCTCTATCCCGACGCGATCGTGGCGACCGACGCGGACGCGGCGGTGCTCGGACTGAACGGGGTCTGCGACGGCGCCAACGTCTTTCTCAGCAGCGCGGCCGCCGACCTGAGCGCGGCCCTGCGCGCCCGTGGTTACCATCCGGTGGGTATCGAGATGTCCGAACTGCTCAAAGCCGGTGGCTGCGTCAAATGCTGCACCCTCGAGATCCACGGCAGATGACCTGACGCAGGCATCACGGGAGGCGGCGCGGCCGGACGATATAGCCGTCGCCGGTAGCGACGATGTCGGTGACCTCTCCACGGGGACGGCCGCAGCGGCGATCGCATCCGGACCAGTGCTGACGCCCGGCCACCGCGACGTCCGCGGCGGCTGTCGTCGGCGGTGGATCGAGCGGAACGGCCGGTCCCGGCAGGACTCGGCCCGTGGCGACGGCGTCCGCCGCGTCGGCTCGGACGTCGGTGTGCGATTTCGCGCAGCCCGGCTGCCCGGCGCACGCGCTGACCAGCAGCCACGGGGAGTCGGCGTCGAAGATCGAGCCCATCGGCGCGAGCACGCGCACCACCTGTTCGGCGGTCCACTCCGCCAGATCGGTGATCACCAGACTGCGCCACGGCGTGACGAAGACCGGTCGTTGGACCGCGGCGATGAATTCGGCGGTGCGGGCGGGCAGGGAGCCGAGGCGCACGCCGACGCCGAGCGAGACCGATCCGTCGTCCTGCTGTAGCCAGCCGATCGGAACGCTCGGCGAGGCGGTGAATGCGAGTCTTTCCGCACCAGGGGACAGGCCCAGACGATCGACGACGCGTTCGGCCCCGTGTTCGATCTCGTGCAGCCGCCACCGGCCGGGGTCGTCGCCGCGCAGATCCAGGAATTCGTGCGCGGCGGCCAGCATGACGTCCACAGCATCGGCGGCGGACAGCCGCAGGCCGCTGTCGCCGCCTGCCAGCAGCAGCGCGAACTCGTCCTGCCCGACCGCGTGCACGCCGATGTCGGGGCCGAGGCCGCTGACGTCGCCGCGTCCGTCGTCGAGGGTGAACAGCACCCGGCCGGGCAGGCCGGCCAGCCGCGGCGCCGCGAGCAGGCCGGTGTCCAGCGGGGGAACCAGCGGGCGCACGTCCGCCAAGCCGCCGATCCGGCCCGACAGTGGTGAGGCGATGATGTTGCGCACCCGTTCGTGCGTGGTGCTCGGCAGCAGATCCGCCGCCGCGAGCCGGTCGGTGATGGCGGCCGCATCGCTCACCCGGCGCAGTTGCACGTTGCCGCGCGAGGTGAGCTCGATGGTGCCGTCCGCCAGGTCGCGCGCGGCCTCGGCCAGCGCCTGCAACTGGGCGGGTTCCAGTCGGCCGCCGGGCACGCGGACGCGGGCCAGCGGCCCATCGGCCGCCTGATGCAGCCGCAGCACGCCCGGACAGGAATCAGGAGCACCTCGTGTCATAGCGGCTCCAGCCTACGGACGCCGCCGCCGGGCGGAACGGCCGGTCACTGCCCGATCGATCGCACCCAGTCGACGACGGCGGCCCGGTATTCGGCGGTGTTGCGGGCCAGATTGACCGAGTGCCCGCTGCCGGGCAGCACGAAGGTGCGCAGTCGCGCCGCCGGGCCGAAGAACGGCGCTTCGGTGGCGCGCAGTGTCTCGGCGTCCGCGCAGACGGCGTACGCGGGGCCGCAGGACAGCCGGTCCAGGCTGCCGTTGACGACCAGGACCGGGACGTCGACGAAATTGGTCATCGGCGGAATGGTGGAGGTCAGGCCGTCGGGATACTCGGTCGGCGAGAACACTTCCTTGTTCGCCTCGTCCACCGCGAGAACGTCGGGGTCGGCCGTCTCCGGTGCGAAGAAACTGGCGGCGCGGGTACCGGGTCGCGTCGCGAGATAACCCGGGTCGTAACCGCGCCCGGCGAATGCCGGATCCTCGGCGGCTTGGTGGTAGGTGGAGATGACGCCGAGCACCTCGGAGACGTTGAGCGCATGGGAGAAACCGGTGAGCAGAACGCCGTCGACGTCCTGGTACGTGGTCGCCTCCAGGACGTCGATGCCCGAGCTGAGCGAATGCCCTCCGGTGATGACCTTGCCGAACGGGGGCGCGCCCGCCAGCCCGGCGCGCAGGGACCCGACGATGTCGTGCAGGGCACGGGCGGAGACCGTCGCCGTCACCTGCGTGCTCGGCGGGCGGGTGCTCGCCCCGTTGCCGAGCCGGTCGACCACCAGCGTCGCGATGCCAGCGGCGTTCATCGCGCGCCGGAAGCTGTAGGTCTCCGCAGCGTAGGGGAAATCCCAATAGGTCGCGTTGTAGTTGGAACCCGCGATCAGCACCATGACGGTGTCGGTGGCGTGTGCCGTGGGAGTGCACAAGGAGCCGGCCATCTCTCCGAGCGGTACGGGGATGGAGACCGATACGCAACGTCCTGGCGCGGTGTCCTCGGCGTGGGCGGTGCTCGGTGCCAGACAGAGAAGGATCGCGGCCGCGGACGCGGCGATCGACCGTAGCGAGGTTCGCACGCGACGCAGGCTATGCGTCCACTTCGCCGGACGCAATACCTCTCGTCGCAGGCCGCAGCTGCGTGTGGGCTCCGTAACACCGTTTCCGCCAATCTATTTCGGCGCGCGAGGCGCAGCTGTCGAGATCGGTCGCACGTGCCGATCTTCGCGAGCGTCATCGATCGCGAAGGACAAGACGGAACTGATGTTGTCCGGCGAACGGCCATACCGCGCACAATGATCCGTGGCTATCACGCAGTCGATGCCGCATGCGTGTACCCGGCCGCGCCCGATATCGCGTCGGGACGGCGGATGTCCGGGACGACGCGATGGACAAGGAGCGCGGGAACGTGGGTGCGACGGGACAGGAGGCGGGTATGCGAACGGTGCACTTCGTCGGAAGTTTTCCGGCCGATAGCACGGACGTCGCGATGCGGGCGATGCTGGACAGCGCGGGAACGCGACTGCGTACCTTGCCCACCGGGGAGACCGGGCGCTACGAGTTCTACATCCAGCCGATCATCGAAGACCTGGTCGACCAAGGGGTTCTTGCGGTGAAGAAGCAGGGGACCTGGGGATCGAGCCGGCAGCGGACGATTCATCGCGTCGCGCGCGGCGCCGAATTGCCCGGCGAGACCATGCGTCTGGGCTATCTCGCGGAGGCCGAGGAGGCGCTGCCGATCTTCCGCGCGTTGCGCGCCGAGCGCGAGATGCCCGGTCTCGCACTGCAGATCGGCATGCCGACCGATTTCACGCTCACGTTCATCGCCATGGGAGCCGCAGGCGTGCGGCGGCATCGCCGCGCCTTCCTCGACGCCACCGTGCGTGACATCACGGCCATCCGCGAGCTGGCCGGCGACGACGTCGTCGTGCAGCTGGAAGCCACCGCGGAACTGGTGCTGATGGCGAAGGCGCAGCCGGCGCACCGGCCGGCCGATCGGGCGCTGGGCCTGGGGAAGGGCATCGCCGCGCTGGCCGCGGCCGCTCCCGAGGGCACCCGGTTCGGGGTGCACCTGTGCCTGGGCAGTCTGCGTAACAAGGCGCGCGGCCGCTTGCGCGATGCCAGGCCGCTGGTCGATCTGGCCAATTCGGTCGTCCGGCACTGGCCGCGGGGGCGCGTGCTGGAATACGTGCACGGTCCGCTCGCGGGGGGCGATGTGCCGCCGTCGGAGAAGGCCGAGTTCTATGCGCCGTTGGCGGAACTGGCCCTCGATCCGGGCACGAATTTCTACGCGGGGTTCGTGCACGACGTTCCCACCGAGACTCAGCAGTCGCGGACATTGCGGGTGATCGAGAAGGCGCTGGGCCGCCCGGTCGACGGCGTCGCCTGCGCATGCGGTTTGGGCCGCCGTCCGCGCCCGGTGGCGGACGAGCTCATGGCGCGAGCGCACCTGCTCGCGGCGGGTGGGACGCCCGCCGTGTGAGCCGGTGCGTATGCCGATTCGAAGAGCGCTTCCCACAACGAGATTCGCTACGCTGGTGCTATCGCACGGTCGGGATTGGCAGCGATGGTGCGCGACTGTTTGTCAGGATCCTGATCGGGGCGATCGGGAGGTACGGTGTCCGGCATGGAGCGAGCACCGCGGGGCGTCGATCCGAACCTGCCGAACTCCGCCCGGGTATACGACTATCTCCTCGGTGGCAAAGACAACTACGAGGTGGACCGGGCAGTCGCGCACCGCATGCTGTCCATCGCCCCGGATACCAAGACCCTGGCCTGGTTCAGCCGCCAATTCCTGGTGCGGGCGGTCCAGTCGGCCGCCGAGGCTGGGATCCGGCAGTTCATCGATCTGGGCGCGGGTATCCCGACTTCGCCGAATGTGCACGAGGTCGCCCACAAGGTCGATGCGTCGGCGCGAGTGGTGTACGTCGATTTCGACCCGGTCGTCCACGCGCACTGCAATGCCCTGCTCGCGCACGCGGACGGCGTGACGGCGATGCTGGGGGACGTGCGCCGTCCGGACGACATCATCGACCGGCTGATCAGCGGGGGTGCGATCGACTTCGCGGAGCCGGTCGCGATCACGCTCGTCGGTGTCCTGCATTTCGTGATGGACGACGAAGGTCCCGCCGAGATCGTCGCTCGGCTGCGCGAAGTCATGGCTCCGGGCAGCTATCTGGCGTTCACGCACGGCTCAGACGACAGCGATCCGGACTTCATCAACCAGTCGTCGTCGGATACCGCGAAATCCTCGGCGCAGGTGGTCTATCGGTCCGCGGCCGTGGTCGAGTCGTTCTTCGAAGGATTCGAGATGATCGAGCCCGGTGTGGTTCCCCTGCAGCGGTGGCTCGGTGACGACCTGCCGGAAACCGCGCTGGTGCTGCTCGGCGGTGTGGTCCGCAAGGCGCGGGACGCGCGCGCCGACTAGGGTCGGCGTATGTCCGAAATCGCCACTCTCGCCGACCGGCTCGCCATCATCGATGTGATCACCAAGATGTTCGTGTACACCGATCAGAAGCGCTGGGAGGACTTGTCGGCGGAGGTGTTCACCGCGACCGTGGATTTCGACGGCGGGTTCGGCGGGCCGGTCGGCGAGCGCGCCGCGGCCGACATCATCGCGGACTGGCGCACCGGGCTCGCCGACCTCGACGGGGTGCACCACCAGTCGGGCAACCATCTCATCGATCTGGACGGTGACACGGCGCGCGTGCACGCCGACGCCATCGCGGTGCACGTCAAGAACGCCGCGACCGAGGGCAAGACGCGCACCTTCGTGGGCAGCTACTCCCTCGGTGTCGAGCGCACCGCGCAGGGCTGGCGGGTCAACCGGTTCCACTACCACCTCGAGGTGATCGACGGGAACGCCGACCTGGTCTGATCCGGCGCGCCGGCCGACGCGGCCGTGGTGAAGTGTTCGTGGTGTGCCGGCGAGCGATCGTCATGGTGTCGTCGTCGATCGCGTCCGCGCTCCGGACGCCGGGTTCGCCGTCCTGCGTGAGGCGCGTCCCGGGGCCCAGACGCCGATGAGGATCGCGGCGACGAAGGTGACTACGGCCAGTGCGAGCGCGGCCTGCTGGGCACCGTGCACGAAGGCCGATTCGGCGAGCTCGGCCAAGGGTGCGGCTTGCGGGCCGATGTGCTCGGTGACCTGCAGCGCCGCCGCCAGCGAGTCGCCGACCGGTTCGCGCACCTGTTCCGGCAGCCGCGGCAGGGCGGGCGCGATGCGGTGGCTGTACCCGGCGGCCAGGATGCTGCCCGCGATGGCGATGCCGATCGCCGCGCCCACTTCGCGCGCCGCGTCGTTCACCGCGGCGGCGACACTGTGCTTCTCCACCGGGGTGCCCGCGATGATCGCGGCCGTCGCGGGCGCGGTGCACAGCCCGGTGCCCGCGCTCATGACGAGGAACGGCCAGAGCAGGTCGGCATAGGTGGTGTCGACCTCGACGCGGGAGAGCGCGACGAGCGCGATGCCGATGATCACCAGCCCGCCCGCGATCGGCACACGCAGTCCGACTCGTTCGGCGAGTCGGGGCGCCACCGCCGAGACCGCCACCATCGGCACCATCATCGGCGCCATCGCCAGGGCCGACACGATCGGCCGGTATCCGAGGATCAGCTGCAGGAACTGCACCATCAGCAAGAAGGTCCCGAAGCAGACGAGGAACTGCAGGGTCACCGCCGCGGTGCCGGAGCCGAAGCCTCGATCGGTGAACAGGCGCAGATCCAGCAGGGGGTGCGCCGCCCGCTTCTGCAGCACCACGAACGCCGCGGCCGCCAGCACCGCCACGACGGCGGCGCCGAGCACCAGAGGGTCCGGCCATCCGCGCTCGGGCGCCGTGATCGCGGCCAGTACCAGCGTTCCGACAGCCGTGGCCGAGGTGATCGCCCCCCACCCGTCCAACCTGGGACGATCCAGGTCCACCGACTCCGGCAGTGTGCATCCCGCGATCAGCAGAACCAGTCCCGCCGCGGCCATGGCGAGGAAGATCGACACCCACGACCACCGCTCCAGCAGCAGCCCCGAGCCGAGGATGCCGAGCACCGCGCCCGCGCCGGCGACGCCCGCCCACAGCCCGACGGCATTGCCTCGGCGTGACTCCGGGAATCCGGCGGTGATCAGCGACAGCGTCGAAGGCATGACGAGAGCGGCGCCAACCCCGGCGACCGTACGGCCCGCGATCAACCACCCGGGCGCGTGCAGCAGCGCAGGCGCCGCCGAGGCCGCGGCGAACACGAACAGCCCGATGACCAGCACCGCGCGCCGGCCGAAGCGGTCGCCGAGCGCGCCGGCGGGAAGAACCAGGCAGGCCAGCGCCAGGGTGTACCCATCGACGACCCAGGTGAGCTGCTGCTGACTCGCGCCCGTCGCGGCGGCGATCTCCGGCAGCGCGGTGTACAGCGCCGCCATCGATGCGATGACCAGGGCCACGGTGAGGCAGGAGATCGTCAGCATCCAGCGGTGCGCGGCTGACAAACGTGTCGTGGTGGACCCCACGGCGCCTCCCGGACTGAAACAAAACTGTCAGTATCGCTACGCTACTATCAGTAGCATAAGTGAGCGGGGTGGCGATAGGCGCGACGGAGGAGCAATGTTCGACCCATGACCGGTGCCGCCGACCCGACCCCGCGCGAGTCCACTGCCGACGACGACGTCGACCCGCGCAAGGCGCGCTCCCGCGCCAGACTGCTCGACGCCGCCACCGCGCTGCTGAAAACCGGTGGGCTGGAAGCGGTCACCGTCGAGGCGGTCACCACCATGTCCAAGGTCGCGCGAACCACGCTGTACCGGCATTTCGACAACGCGACGCAGTTGCGCGCCGCCACGCTCGAGCGGCTGCTGCCGCCGGTGATCGAGGCTCCGCCCGCCGGTCCGCTCCGGCGACGACTGATCGAACTGCTCAGCAGGCAGGCCGCGGTCGTCAACGAGGCGCCCTTGCAGATCTCCACGCTGGCGTGGCTGGCCACCGGCGAGCGCGGGGAATCAGGGGCCGGTCCGGATTTCACGTCGCTGCGCCGTCGGCTCATCGAGCAGTACCGCAAGCCGTTCGACCAGCTCTTCGGCGATCCGGAGGTGCGGGCCCAGTTGGGTGACCCGGACGTGACGTTCGCGCTGACCCAGCTCGTCGGTCCGATCGTCTTCGCCAGGCTGGTCGGGCTCGAACCGATCACTCCGGCCGACTGCGCCCGGCTGGTGGACGACTTCTTGGCGGCCCGCGCGAGCGACCGCCCCGCGGGCGGACGGGCGGGGCGCGCGCAGGAGGCCGATCCAGGCGGCAGGTAGCATCGGCGTGCTCGGCGGACGACGAGGAAACCGGTGAAAGTCCGGTGCGGTCGCGCCACTGTCGAAAGCCAGACCCTCCCCGGCGAGCAGCGAACCCCCGATGGGCGCGTCACCCGAGGAAGGCTGTCACCCGTGATTGTGCTGTTGTCCACGTCCGACACCGATCTGCTCAGTGCCCGCGCCAGCGGCGCCGACTACCGGTGGGGAAACCCGGCTCGTCTCCTGGTCGACGACCTGCCCGCCTTGCTCGACGACGCCGACCTGGTGATCGTGCGCGTCCTGGGCGGCAAGCGGGCCTGGGAGGACGGCCTGGAGGCGCTGCGGGCCAGCGGGATTCCGCTCGTCGCGCTCGGCGGCGAGATCGCCCCGGACGCCGAACTGATGGAATGCTCCACCGTCCCCGGCGGCGTCGCGGCCGACGCGCACAACTACCTGGCCGCCGGTGGCCCGGAGAACCTGCGTCAGCTGCACAATTTCCTGTCCGACACCGTGCTGCTGACCGGCCACGGTTTCGAGCCGCCGATTCAGCTGCCCAGCTGGGGCGAGTTGGACCGGGTCGCCGCCGAGCCGGCCGACGGGCCGACCGTGGCGGTGATCTACTACCGCGCCCAGCATCTGGCGGGCAACACCGCTTACGTCGACGCCCTGTGCACCGCGATCGAACGGGCGGGCGCGCGGGCGCTGCCGCTGTACTGCGCGTCGCTGCGCACCGCCGAGCCCGAGTTGCTGGAGACCCTGCGCCGTGCCGACGCGCTGGTGGTGACGGTGCTGGCCGCGGGAGGCACCAAACCGGCCACCGCGTCCGCCGGTGGCGAGGACGAGGCATGGGATGTCGGCGCGCTGGCCGACTTGGATGTGCCCATCCTGCAAGGGCTGTGCCTGACCACCGGGCGCGCCCAGTGGGAGGCCAACGACGACGGCCTCTCACCGCTGGACGTCGCCACCCAGGTCGCGGTGCCGGAATTCGACGGTCGGATCATCACGGTGCCGTTCTCGTTCAAGGAGTTCGACGCCGACGGCCTGTCCACCTACGTCCCCGACGCCGAGCGCGCCGCCAGGGTCGCGGGCATCGCGACGCGCTACGCGCGGCTGCGTCACATCCCGGCCGAACGCAAGCGCGTCGCCGTCATGCTGTCGGCCTACCCGACCAAGCACGCCCGTATCGGCAACGCCGTCGGCCTCGACACCCCGGCCAGCGCGATTCGCCTGCTCACCGAAATGCGCGCCGCCGGTTACGATCTCGGCGCGCCCGGCGAGATCCCCGGCCTGGACGAACAGGACGGGGACGCACTGATCCACGCCCTCATCGCCGCCGGAGGTCAAGACCCCGACTGGCTGACCGCCGAGCAACTGGAGGGCAACCCGATCCGCATCGGCGCGGCGACCTACACCGCTTGGTTCGACACCCTGCCCGGCGACCTGCGCGACGCGGTCGTGGAAGCGTGGGGGCCGCCGCCGGGCGAGCTGTATGTCGACCGCTCCGCCGACCCGGACGGTGAGATCGTCATCGCCGCATTGCGTTTCGGCAACGTCGTGCTCATGGTGCAGCCGCCGCGCGGTTTCGGCGAGAACCCCGTCGCCATCTATCACGACCCGGATCTGCCGCCCAGCCACCACTATCTGGCCGCCTACCGGTGGCTCAGCGCGCCCGAGGGTTTCGGCGCCGACGCGATGGTGCACCTGGGCAAGCACGGGAACCTGGAGTGGTTGCCCGGCAAGACGCTGGGCATGTCGGCCTCCTGCGGCACCGATGCCGCTCTCGGCGATCTGCCGCTGATCTACCCGTTCCTGGTGAACGACCCCGGTGAGGGCACCCAGGCCAAGCGCCGCGCGCACGCCACCCTGGTGGATCATCTGATCCCGCCGATGGCGCGCGCCGAAACCTACGGCGACATCTCGCGTCTGGAGCAGTTGCTCGACGAGCACGCCAATATCTCGGCCCTGGACCCGGCCAAGCTGCCCGCCGTCCGCCAGCAGATCTGGACGCTGATGCGCGCCGCCAAGATGGACCACGACCTCGGCCTGACCGAACGTCCGGACGAGGAATCCTTCGACGACATGCTGCTGCACGTCGACGGCTGGCTGTGCGAGATCAAGGACGTGCAGATCCGCGACGGTCTGCACGTGCTCGGCACGGCCCCGGCGGGGGAGAGCGAACTCGACCTGGTGCTGGCCATGCTCCGCGCGCGTCAGTTGTGGGGCGGCGAGCGCACCGTGCCCGGCCTGCGCGAAGCCCTCGGGCTCGACGAGTCGGGAGGCGAGGCGCGCGAGCGTGTGGACGCCGTCGAGGCTCGCGCCCGCGCCCTGGTCGCGGCCTTGCAGGCGGCGGACTGGTCACCGGAGGCGGTCGACGGCATCACCGACGACCCGCAGGTGCGGCTGGTGCTGCGGTTCGCGGCCACGGAGGTGGTGCCGCGCCTGCGGCAGACCGGCGTGGAGATCGACCGCGTCCTGCACGCGCTGAACGGCGGGTTCATCCCGGCAGGCCCGAGCGGGTCGCCGTTGCGCGGTCTGATCAACGTCCTGCCGACCGGACGCAATTTCTACTCGGTCGATCCCAAGGCGGTGCCGTCCCGGCTGGCCTGGGAGACCGGGCAGGCCATGGCGGAATCCCTGCTGGAGCGCTACCGCGCCGACCACGGCGCATTCCCGCGGTCGGTGGGCCTGTCGATCTGGGGCACTTCCGCGATGCGCACCTCCGGCGACGACATCGCCGAAGTGCTCGCGCTGCTCGGCGTCCGGCCGGTCTGGGACGAGGCCAGCCGCCGCGTCCGCGCGCTGGACGTGATCTCGCTCGCCGAACTCGGCCGTCCCCGCATCGACGTCACGGTGCGCATCAGCGGTTTCTTCCGCGACGCCTTCCCGCACGTGCTGGCCCTGCTGGACGACGCGGTGCGCCTGGTCGCCGATTTGGACGAGCCGGACGAGTCGAACTACGTCCGCGCGCACGCTCGGGCCGACCTCGCCGAGCACGGCGACCAGCGGCGCGCCACCACCCGTATCTTCGGCTCCAAGCCGGGCACCTACGGGGCGGGCCTGTTGCAGCTGATCGATGCGAAGAGCTGGCGCACCGACGACGATCTCGCCGAGGTCTACACCACCTGGGGCGGCTACGCCTACGGGCGCGACCTGGACGGCGCGCCCGCCGCGGAGGACATGCGCGGCGCGTATCGCCGGATCGCCGTGGCGGCCAAGAACACCGACACCCGCGAGCACGACATCGCCGACTCCGACGACTATTTCCAGTTCCACGGCGGCATGGTGGCGACGGTGCGCGCGCTCACGGGCAAGAATCCGGAGGCCTACATCGGCGACAGCACGCGCCCGGACGCGGTGCGCACCCGGACGCTGTCGGAGGAGACGGCGCGGGTGTTCCGGGCCAGGGTGGTGAACCCACGCTGGCTCGAAGCGATGCGCAGGCACGGCTACAAGGGCGCGTTCGAAATGGCCGCGACCGTGGACTATCTGTTCGGCTACGACGCCACCACCAACGTGGTGGCCGACTGGATGTACGAAAAGCTGACGGAGAGCTACGTTTTCGACGAGGTGAACCGAAAGTTCATGGAGCAGTCCAATCCTTGGGCGCTGCACGGGATCGCCGAGCGGCTGCTGGAGGCGGCCGAGCGAAAGCTGTGGGAACACCCCGAATCCGGCACGCTCGAGCGGCTGCGGCAGGTCTATCTGGAGACCGAGGGGGAGCTGGAGTAGCGTCCGCGGTCGTCCCATTTTCCGGATTCGTCACCAAAAACGCTGGCGCGCAGGACATTTCGGGCATCATCAACTGCCCGAACCGGTGATGCGCAACGTCTATAATCGCTAGTGTTTCACGGCTGTACCCAGGTAACGACAGATCGATTCTGCTGAGGATGGGAAGGCTCATGACGTTCAGGAATTTGGTTGCGACCACGCTGCTGACCATCGCCGCCACCGGCGTGACCGCGGCGACCGCGTACGGGCAAGCCGACATCGACGGCGCCGCGGCGAGCGGCGGGAACGAGATCGGCTACACCGCGACCGTCGCGCCGGACCGGTCGAGCGCCGCGATCACGCTCACCGCCGGCTCGTTCACGGTCACGCCGGACGGAAGCATCGCGGTGCTCGGGCCGGACGGGTCGCTCGTGACGTCCGTGCCGACGACCGTGCAGTCCGTCTTCGGCCAGCAGGTCGAAGTGGCTCCCGACATCGATGCGACCGGGACGACGCTGACCTTGACGCCGGTCGGAGCCGCCATCCCGGAACCCGGCGCGCCGCAGTTCATCGGTGACGCGACGACCACATTGGGCGGGCTGGCGATCGGCTGCGCGATCGGGGCGCTGGTCGGTCTGGTCTTCTTCATCGTGGGGGTCTTCCCCGGCTGCGTGGTCGGCGGTCTCATCGGCGCCGCCGCGGGCGCGAGCCGGTAGTGCGGGACTGACCCAGATCGCGGGGGATCGGCCGCGCTCGGCGACGAGCGCGGCCGATTCGATGACGACGCCTAACCCGCCTGCGTCATGCACGGCTCGACGGTGAAGTCGAGCCCGAAATTGTTCAACGTCACCGGCAGGGGAGCGTCCGGGTTGGGGCGCGGCGTCGACCGCAGCCGGAAGTCGGCCGAGGTCAGCAGGTGCGCGAGCAAGGTGCTGGTGACGAACAGCACCAGGTTGCGCCCGGGGCAGTCGGCTGGGCCCGCGCTGAACGGCACGAGCTGGGGGTATCGCTCCGCGCGGCCGTCGAGCCAGATCTCCGGGACGAACTGGTCGGCGAACGGCAGCAGATCGGCGTCCCGGTGGAACGCCGGGACCGCGATCATCAGCGCGGCACCCGCCGCGATGGTGAAGCGCTCCTCGCCGTCGCGCCACTCGGTGTCGGCGGTGATGTCGCGCAGCAGCATGGGGGTGGTCGGCCACAGGCGGACCGACTCGAGCACGCAGGCGCGCAGATAAGCGCGCAGGTCCACCCGGTCCGGATCGGCGGCGTCGGCCAGCGCGCGGGCGTGATGCTCGGGGTGCGTGCTCAGCACGGCCAGCGCCCGGCTCAGCGCGATGCCCGCCGCGTCGAAGGCGAACAACCAGTGCGGTATCTGCCCGACCGGATCGATGGCGCCGCCCGCGGGCACCGCGGCCAACGCCCCGGCGAGACTGTCCGCCGGAGCGGACTCCACGTGGCGATACAGCCGATTGGTGAACTGGTCGCGCTGCCTACGGTGCGCGGGGGCCAGGAACGACCAGTTGCCCGCCGAGCGCAGCCGGGACAGTTCGTCGGTGAGCACGGTGTCGTCGCGACCGCGCTCGCCGAGCACGATCCGCCGCACCAGCCGCCACCAGCGCGTGGTGAACTGCCGCGCGTCCAGGTGGCCGCGGTGCAGGGCCGACAGGATGATCTCGCGCGCCTCCTCCGCGATCGCCTCCGCGAACGGCCCGGCCAGGCGATGCAGCGGTTCGGCCGAATCCAGCGCCGCCTCGTTCACCGCGCGGCGCTGATCGCGGATCGGTCCCTCCGAGAGCAGCACGCCGTGCGGCTGGAACTGGCGCAGCGCGGCGCGCTTCTCCCGATTGGCCGGGCTGAACGGCGTCGGCGCGTCGGCCAGCACCCGTCCTACGTCCTGCGGATCGAGAACGACCACGATCCGGCGCCCCGGCACGACGAGCTCGACCGGGCCCGCGCCGAACTCCCGCCGCAGTTGCCGCACCCGCTCGATCGCTCTGGAATCGGCTCCGGTGCGCTCCAGCAGGCCCAGCACCGGCCTGCGACGCGCGATGACGCCCGAGGCGACCGAGGCGAATCCGAGATCCGCCAGCGCCGCCACCGCGGGCACGCCCACCAATCGGTGTTCGCGGTTTTCTGCCATACGGCCTCCTCCCGGTGCGCACAGGTCGACACGGTGCCGACGACCGGTCACATACCCGGGGACGCGGGCTCGAAACCGCGGCGGGGGCCGAGCGGCGCCGATGCGGCGCCGGGAGAGCTCAGTTCGGCGCCTGCGTCTCGTTCACCGCGAGCGCGGCCTCGACCGAGTCGAACACCGTGAGCAACCGATCCAGCGCGGTCACCTCGATGGGCCTGCGCGCGGCGTCGCTGGGGACGACCCGCAAGCCACCGGAGCCGGTGGCCTCCGAGGCCGCCAGCAGCACGCTCAGCCCGGCGGAGCCGAGGAAACCGACCTTCGTCATGTCCACCACGACCGCGCCGGGCGCGTCGCGCAGCGCCTCGTCGAGGGCCGATTGCAACCGGGGCGCGGACGCCATGTCTATCTCGCCGTGCACGCTGACGACCACCGCGTCCTGCGCCGACCGCACCTCGACCTCCAGCGCTCGGGGCGCGCTTTCGGAACTCACAATCCACCTCCCGTGCCGGCGACGCGTCCACGGCAGTACGCCACGTCGACCTCCGCTCCGGTTCGCGTCTCGTGCGCACTGGTAGTGGCGCAGAGAGCGAGCATTCCGCGGCCAACTTACCCCATCACGGCCGCGGGTAATCACACCGAGCGCCGGACACCGCCGCGGACCAGGCGGTATCGCGTGGCCGGACGAGAACCGCGCGCTGGGCGGGGAACAGCGATCGCGGCGGTCTCTCGGAGCCGGACGATCGCTGGGGGAGGTGTGCGTCATCACGAACAGGCTGTGCTCGGACACACAGAGCAACCGCCGTGACCCGAGCAACGTCGAGTCACGGCGGCAGTGTTCTCCCACAGCGGCGAGGCGCCGCTTCCGCGCGGTGGCGCTATTCCGGCCAGGTCCCGGTGAGCGACTTGTGGCCCGTGGCGCCCGCGCGGTCGATCGCGGCCTTCACCAGACCGAAGACGGCGCCCTGCAATGCCGCGGCGAACAGCACCTCGCGCCAGGAATGATCCCGCGCGGTCGACGACGGAGCTTGCCGCTCGCCGGTGATCTGCTTCCACACCTTGGTGAACACGGCGTTCGCCGCGAGACCGCCGAGCACGCTGATCAGCAGGCCGAGTGGTTTGTAGAGCGTCTTCATCGCCGCCTCCGTACGATCTGCCACACCACGGCCGCGAGCACCGCCGCGCCGACAGCCGCGGGGATCGGGTGGGCGCGCAGTGCGCCACCGGCCTGCCTGCCGCGTTCGGCCACCGGCTCGGGTGTCGCCGCCGCCACCCGGTGGGCGAGGTCCGCCGCGCCCGCCCTGGCCTGCTGGGCCTTGTCCGCGACGGCGAGCGCCGCATCGGACGCCGCGTGCTGCGTCGCCTCGACGGCCTCGTGTGCCTTCTCCTTGCCGCGCGCGGGCACGTCGAGCTTGTGGCCGAGCTCTTCGACCGTCCGGCCGAGATCCGCCCTGGCCTGGTCGCGGTCGCGCCGCAGCGCCGCGACGTCGTCGGTGGGTTGCCCGGCCCGGGGTCGGCTGTCACTCATCCCCGCCTCCTGTCCTTGATCACCTCGATGTCCTCGCGCACGCCATCGACCGCCTCGCGCGGGATCGGCGGACTCGCCTCCGCCACGCTCTTCTTCCCGGCCAGTCCGAGCACCGCAGCGACCACCAGCAGCGCGCCCGCGACGATCAGCGCGGACGCCCAGCCGGGCAGCACCTCGGTGAGCCCGAGCACCGCCGCGGCGACCAACGCCGCGCCGCCGTAGAACGCCAGTAGCGCCGCCACACCCGCCAAGCCGGCTCCGAGGCCGAATCGCTTGCCCTTCTCCCGCATCTCGACGCGGGCGAGCTGCAGTTCGTCGCGGATGAGCCGGGACAGCTGGGTGGTGGCGTCCTCGACCAGCTCGGAGACCGACCGTGAGTTCGCGGGTGGGCGAACCTGTGTCGTCTCGGTCATGAGACCTCCTTCGGCATGTCACACTTCCTGCCCCGCGACTACCCGCGCGTCCGGATTCCAATCGGACGCCGCCTTGGTCTGGCGGGGTGGGTCGGGTGCGACGCGTGAAACGGCCGACGCAGGATCGGAGCCCGCAACGGCTCCGAAACCGTTGCCATGCAGTCAGATTCGTTACCCGGTCAGTTGAGGTAGGGGCCCATCTGCGGGATCGCCTCGACCGGGTGCTCGGCGCGCAAGCCCGCGCCGAGGTCCTGGAACTGCCAGGCGCCGTCGGTGCGGCGCACGCGGCCGAGCACCAAGCCGGTGTGCGGGCCGCCGCCGTTCAGCTCGTGGCGGGCGAGCTCGGTGCCGGCGACAGTGTCGATCACCCGGCAGTACGCGTTGGCGATCCGGTCGAATGTCTGGCCGGTGTAGCAGGTGACGAGGAACAGCACGGTCGTCACCTGCGCGGCGATGCGCGACAGGTCGACGGCGATGATCTCGTCGTCACCCGCGCCTTCGCCGGTCATGCTGTCGCCGTGCAGGCGGACGGCGCCGTCCGTCGAGCTGAGCTGCTCGTGGTACACGACGTCGACGAGCCGGTCCGCCGCGAACAGCAACGCCGCGACGTTGAGATCGATCTCCTCGCGCCGCCGGAACAAGCGCGAACGCTCGGCCGGATCCCAGCCGAGCGCCACGGTGACGTGCTCGAGCGGGACGCCGCGCTCGTCACGGAGTTCGGTGCGCATCGGTGTCTCCTCCGCATCGGAAAGTGGACGGGCCGGGACCATCGGAACGACTTCGGCGGACGAGCAGCGTACCCGTCTTCGCGTCGAATATGGCGAGAATCCAATCCGCGAGGTGGAGCGCCGCGAAGTCATGGCATGCGGGTTGGCACAGAGCAGGTGCGCCGAGACCGCGACGCGGGTCGATCCACGCACGGTCGTACGCCCGCGGAGGCCCCGGTCCGTGCGCGCATCCGGGTCGCGGCGCGACCGCACCCGGCGCCGCCGGTCGGACGAGGCGACCGGCGATGACCGGCACGAAGTCCTGTCGTGCGGATCTGGTCGATCTGGCGTACCCGTACGCGATGGACGCGGTGGCCGAGATCGAGCGCAGACGCATCGAAAGCCGGCTCGACGCGGCCGATTCCGGGACCGCCGCGGCCTTCGCGGCCGTCGTACGGCGGATCCGAGAGACGCTGGCGGCGCTCAGCGTCACCGCCGCGGTGAATCCACCCCCTACGCTCGAGTCGAAGATCTTGCGGGCGATCGACGACTCGGCTCCGCAACCGTGGCGCGGTCGCGGTGCGCCGAGCGAGATGTCCGGCATGCGCCGCCTCGCGCGGGTGGCCATCGGGGCCGTGCGCGTGCCGCGCTGGTGGCCGAGCGGATCGCGGCGTGGTGCCCCGCGCCGGATACGGTCGGCCGGATCGTGGGCGGACCGGACGCGCGATCCCGGGTGACCGGCCTTCCGTGTCGGGGGCGCTATGACCGTGCGCGTTCCGGACCGGCTCGCCACGGTCGGGATCCCCTTCGGCGCGGTCGCCCCCGCCCGGACTGAATGGCGTCCGCCGCGGCGCGCGGCCACCGGCGTGCTCAGTTCAGCGGCGCTCCGGTCGCCGGCGTCGCGGGCGAGTTCCCCGGCTGGTCGCAGCCTTCGAGGGTCGCGCGCGCCACTTCCTCGACGACGTCATCGATCGACCCGCGTGCCCGCAGCGCCGCGATCTGCCGGTGCGCCCCGTTGCCGCGCGCGAGCAGGCGGGCGAACGCCTCTTCGACGAATCGGCGGTCGCCCGCTTCGTCCAGCGCGGGCGCGGCGTGGTCGATCAGCCGGTCCAGCAGGTCGCGCACGGGCGCTACCGTGCCGTCACGGGCGTCGACGCCGTCGCCGGCCAGTCCCGAACGCGCTGCCTTCCAGTACGCCGCCCGCAACATCTCGGCGGACACCTGCGGCGCGCTCCGGCCCGCCGCGAGCGATCGCTCCGCCATCACGACGATGGCGCGCACCAGCGCGGCCAACAGCGCGGTCTCCTCGACGGTGGCCGGAATATCGCTCACCCGGATCTCGACGGTCGGGAACGTAACGGAGGGACGGACGTCCCAATAGACCATCTGCTTGTCGAGGATGCTGCCGCTGTTGAGCATCATCGCGACCATGGCCTCGTAGTGACGCGCGGACTCGAAGTAGGGCGGTGGCCCTGCGCTGGGCCAGCGGCGCCACAGGATGCTGCGCCAGCTGGCGAAGCCGGTCTCGGTGCCACGGTAGATGGCCGAGTTCGCGGTCATCGCGAGCAGGTGCGGCAGCCACGGCCGCAGGTGGTTGCTGACCTGGATCGCGGTTTCGACGTCGGGGATGCCGATGTGCACGTGACAGCCGGACAGCCCCTGCTCGTGCGCGAGCATGCCGAAGTTCTCCTCGATGCGCTGGTAGCGCGGGGTCTCGGTGACCGGGAAATCGTGCGGGATGGTGGGCGGGATGCCGACCGCGAGCAGACGGGCGTCGTTGCGCTCGGCGCAGGCGGCGATGCCGCGGCGCAGTTCGCGCAGCTGCCGGTGCAGTGCGCCGATATCGGTGTGGACCGCGGTGCTCGTCTCCACCTGACAGCGGGTGAGCTCGAGTTGCAGGTCGATGCCGAGGTCCCCGGCGGTGCGGGCCACCTCGACATTGCGTGCCAGCGGTTCGCCGGTACGCGGATCGACCAGCAGGAATTCCTCTTCCACTCCGATGGTCAGCCGCCCATCGTCCATGCTCTCGCAATACCCAGGGGCGGCCGGGCTAGTCACCGCCAGGGGTCGCCCATCGGTAGCCGGCCGTGGTCGGCTCGGTTTGAGCGGCCGGAGGACGGCAACGCGAACGACAAGGGGGCTGCGCGAGAAGGAGTTGTCACATGTTTCGGATCGCCGCTCATTTCACCGTGACCGGGGGTTTCGCCGCGCTGATCGCCGCCGCCGGGGCGGGGGTGGCCGCCGCGGAACCGACGTTGACGGCGGACACCAGGGACGACGGCGCTATCGCGGTGGGTAGCAGGCCGCCGTCGGAGACCTGGAACTGCGTGCTGGTCGGCTCGGCCGAGGAGGCCGGTCCCCGGGTGGACGTGGCCGGGACCGGGGAGACCCGCGGCGGCTTCGCGGAGGGCAGCACCGTGGCCGCGGCCTGCGCCGGGCCGCAGTGGCCGCTGGTGGCCGTGACCACCGGTGTCACGTCGCTCGAGGATGCCGACTGATCCGCGCCTCCCAGGGGCGGTGCTGCGGGAACGGCGGCGGCGGGCGCCGCTCGATAATGTCGCCCCATGCGGATCGTCGTCCTCGGCTCGGGCATCTCCGGTCTGTCCACCGCGGCCGAACTGCTGCGGGCCCGGCACGAGGTCGTCGTGGTCAGCGCCGAGCCGATCACGGCGACGACGTCCTTCCTCGCCGCCGCGGTGTGGTTTCCGACCGCCGCGGGCCCGGCCGATCGTGTCCTGGCCTGGAGTGAGACGACCTTCGAGCACTTGGCGGGGCTGGCTGCCGCCGGTGCGCCCGGGGTGCGGATGTGCGCGTCCATGGCGTTGTATCGCGAGCAGCCATCGATTCCGGCGTGGTCGCGGTCGGTGCGCGCGTTCCGGCAGGCCGACCCGGCGGAGCTGCCTCCCGGTTACGGATTCGGCTTCCGCTTCGAGGTCCCCTTGGTGGAGATGCCCGCCTACCTGCCGTACCTGAGCGCGCGAGTGGACGCGGCGGGCGCGCGCCGTGTGCTGCGCACGGTGCGACGGCTCGACGATCTCGCGGACCTGTCGCCGGATGTCGTGGTCAATTGCGCCGGTCTGCGCGCCGCCGAACTGGTCGGCGATCCGCAGGTGTATCCGATCCGCGGCCAGATCGTCCGGGTGAGAAATCCCGGACTGTCGGTGTCGGTTCGCGACGAGGCGCATCCGCTCGGCCGCGCCTACGTCCATCCGCGCGCGAACGACTGTGTTCTGGGCGGTTCGCTGGACAGCGGCGCATGGGACACCACGCCCGACCCCGAGCTCACCCGATCGATTCTGCGGCGCTGCCGCGATCTGGTTCCCGGCCTCGCGGGCAGCGAGGTCTTGGACACCGTGGTCGGCCTGCGCCCGGGTCGCCGCGAAGTGCGCGTGGAACTGGACACGGCGGTGCTGCCCGGCACACCCGTCGTCCACAACTACGGCCACGGCGGCTCCGGCATCACCATCGGGCACGGATGCGCGGTGGACAGCGCCGCGCTGGTCGCCGCCCTGTGAGCCGCCATCGATCCGGTCGGGATCAGCTGGCGTAGCTGCGCGCGACCACCGAGTTCAATGCCTCCAGGAATTCGCTGAGCACGCCGGGCTCGACCCGATCGCGCGCGGTGCGCAGGCCGGGGGCATCCGTCGCGGGTACGGCGAGGCCCGCGTCGACACTGTCGCGCAGGACGGCGTGCACCGCTTCGATCGGGATGCCCGCCTCGGCGCATCGGGTCGCCGCGTGCTCGAACCGGCCCAGGGCGAGACTTCCCGCCGCCTCGGCCGCGTCGACCAAGACGAGGGCCAGTTCCAAACCCATTCTGAGCAACGCGTCGGGACCGCCGCGATGGGCGCCACGATGGAATCTCACGGACACTTCGGTGCTGTCCCGATCTTCTTCGTGCGGGCCGATGTTCATGGCCCTCCCTCCGCGCGGCGACCCTGGCGCCACCGACGTTACGACGGGGATCGAAAGATTTCGACCGCGCGATTACGACTTGTGAGGCTTCACAGACGCGCCCGGCGTGGTTCGGGTGGTGTCCCCAACCGGGGGCTCGAACCTCGGCAGGCCGACCCGGTCAAGTTACCGTGGAGTACTTTCCGCGATCGGGGAGGGAAGGAGTCACATGTCCATCACCGATTCGGCAGGCCCGGATCTGACCCTGTCGGGCCGCCCGGCCAGTTCTTCACTACGGGACGTGCGGAATCTGTCGCGCAAGATGGTCGGCCATTTCATCGAGACCGTCGCGCACTGCCGGACGCTCCCCGGTGAGGCGCTCAACGGCGACATCACCAACATCACCCGCCTGTGTCTGGAACTGGCCGTCAGCATGCTCGACGGCACCGACATTCCCGAGAAGACCCTCCTGCTGCGCAACGCGGCGGCGGGCTGGGCGCGCGAAGGCATCCCGATCGACACCATCCACCACGCCGTGCACGAGGGATTCAAACTCGGCTTCGACCTCATCGTCGCGAACGCGACCGCCGCGGACTTCGACAGTCTCAAGGAGATCAGCCGCCGCCTGCTGGAGATCCTGGACACCATCACCTCGACCGTCTCGCGGGCCTATGTGACCGAGTTGCGCGCCGTGGTCGGCGAGCACCACACGGCCGCGCACACCCTCGCCTCGGCCCTGCTCGGGGGGCACCCGACCTTCACCATGGCCCGCGAATGCGGCATCCAGATCGCCGACTCTTATGCCGTTGTCGCGCTTGCGATCCCGCCGCACCCGGAGGAGCGCAACCCGCATCTCGACGGTGCGGTGGTCGCGCGCCGGAAGCTGCGCCGGGTGCAATCCGAACTCGCCACCCGCTGCGGCGAAACGGTGCTGTCGCTGCTGAGCGTCGACGGCGGCACCATCCTGCTGCCGTCCGCTTCGCCGGAGGACAAGGCGTTGGACGAACTGGTGGACAGCCTCGGTCGCGCCGCGCAGGTGCCGATCGTCGCGACGGTGATCGCCGCGACCCCGGTGGAGGTCCCGACGGCCGCCGACCGCGCGCACGAGCTGCTGGACATGGTGCAGCGGCTGCGCTGGACCCGTGGGCTGTTCCGCTTCGACGACCTCGCGCTGGAGTATCAGCTCACCCGGCCGGGGCCCGGACTGGAAACCCTGCGCACACTGCTGGATCCACTCGACGAGCACCCCGAACTGCTCGAGACGCTCAAACGCCATATCGGCACGAACCTGAACCGGCAGCGCACGGCCCGATCGCTGCACATCCACACCAACACCGTGGACTACCGGCTCAAGCGCATCGGTCAGCTCACCGGCTTCGACCCCGCCCAGGCGTCCGGGGTGTGGTACCTGCGCGCGGCGCTGGTCGCGCGCAGCTACCGGGATTCCGAGGGCGAACCCCCGGTCGGCGCGTGGCCAGGGGCGGCCGCGGTCTCGTCATAGGCGCGTCGACTCGCCCTCGCCGAGCAGGGCGTGGACCGTCTCCGGGGTCCAGTGCCGGTCGGCGCCGGGGCGCGTGGCGAGATACTCCGCGGTGGTCCGGGCCGACCAGCCGTGAGCCGCGCGCAGACCCGCCGCCAGATACCGCAGGTACGCGGCGGCGGGTGGATTGCCACGGACGTCGCGATACCGCCAGGGGGCGGTGAAGGTGAGCACCGGGTGCCCGGCGTGCGCGCCGGCGCACACCACTGTTTCGTAGCGTCCCGGGCCGAGAGTCGCCGTCCCGTGCGCGATCGCCGCGCCGAGGTCAACCTCCGTTCCCGGCGCGCGGTACATCTCTTGCGCCACGATGTCGGAGAACTGCGCGGCGGTGAGCAGGTGGGCGTGCACAGCGATCTCGCCGGGGCAGCCGGGGTCGTAGAACGCGCGGCCGCCGCTCCAGGTCAGCGATTCGGTCGCGAAATACAGCACGCCCCGCAGCAGGAGGGGCGTCGAGCGGATCGGATCGGCGTGGTCGCGGCAGCCGGGCAGGGTGAGCGTTCCGCCGTCGGGCCTGCCACCGCGAAGATAGGTGCGCAGCCTGGCCAGGCTCATATTCGAGCCGTACGCCGCGTACCAGACCAGATCCGTGCGCGGGGGCGATGCGTTCCGGTGCCCGTCCGGTCGCATGCGGGGCGCCTCCGCGCCGCGTGTGCCTTCGGTCTGCCGCACCTTCATGGCATACATTCTCGGCCGTTCACGACGCCGCGCCACCTGCCTCAGGTAACCGACGCCCACCTGCGCACTGCGCCGGAACCACGCGAGGAGTGCAACCCGCTTATCGTCCGCCCCTCGGACGGACCTGCGGCATGGCCGGCGGACGGTCGCCGGAGCGACCGCACCGGTCCTTGCTCGCGACATGCGCATCCGGCGGGCATGAGCCCGGTGCCGCGCGAATACGAGTCGCGGTCGCCGGCCCTGGCGCCGAGACGCCGCAGGAACGAACGGTGGGACACTAGTCACTCGCACCGTCCGCCGCACACCGCGCCAGCAGTTCCGCCGGTCCGCCCGGGGGCGATCGACGACGCCAGATGGCGCGGAACTTGCGGGTGAGGACGACGGAATCCGCGGTCTTCACCGCCACCAGGGCGCCACTGTGCAGATCGGCTTCCGCGATCAACCGGCTCAGCACCGCGGGTGCGGCCCCGGCCCGGGCCGACGCGATGATGGCCGCCGCCGAGCCCAGTTCCGCCGCGGGGCGGGCGGGCTGACACTCCGCCCCCAGTATTTCCCAGACGGTGTCGCGGGTGCCGGACCCGGGCTCGCGCCACAGTAGGGGAGTGGTGGCGAGCTCGCGCAACGTGACCGGTCGTCGGCGGCGGGCCCACGGATGGCCCGGCGCCACCACGACGACGAGTTCGTCCGTGCCGAGCACCCGGCTGCCCAAGCCTGGCGGCGGGTGCGGCCCCTCGACGAAACCGATGTCCGCCCGGGCGTCGCGGACCAGTTCCTCCACTCGCCGGGTGTTGTCGACTTCGAGGGAGATCCCCACCTCGGGGTATTGCTCACGTAAAGCGTTCAGCCACCGAGGCATTCGATGATCGGCGATGGTCTTCGACGCGGCGATCCGCAGCCGCGGCACCGCAGCGGCGTGCAGGGCGGCCACACCCGCGCCGAAGGCCCGCGCTGCCTCGAGCACCGGTCGCGCGTGCCCGACGACCGCGCGCCCCGCGTCGGTGAGCGCCGATCCGGTCGGGCCGCGGTCGAGCAGCCGCAGCCGGAGCCGTCGTTCCAGGGCGCTGATGCGCATGCTCGCGGCGGGCTGGCTGATGCCGTGCCTGCGCGCGGCCGCGCCGAGACTGCCCAGCTCCGCGACGGAGACGAGCAGGTCGAGCACCTCCAGATCGGGTGTTCCCGGCGGCAGCGTCATGGGCAGATTATGGGCGGTGGGGGTGGCGCGGCATGCCGCACCCCATCAGCGCGGCTTATGAGGTGCTGTCCGATCGACGGCTACCTCGATGGACGGTCTGCCGCGATCGTTGTCGAGATGACGCATCTTCGCTCGCACGGTCCGGGCCTGCTGGCGGCGGCCGGGCTCGCCACCGCCGCGACTTTCCTGGGCACGGTGTGGCCCGTCCTCGGCGTGCCCGTGCTCGCACTGGCCGGTGGCGCGGCGTTCGGCCTGGTCGCGCGCCGCGCCGGCGCCGAGCGCTTCGCTCCGGGGCTGGCCTCGGTTCAGCAGCGACTGCTCGGCGCCGCCATCGCCCTGCTCGGTCTCGGTTTGCCGGTCGGCGCGGTGCTCGGCGTCGGCCGCGGCACGATGGTCGTGCTGGTCGGCACCCTGCTCGTCGGCGGGCTGGCCGCGCTGGTCGTCGGCAGACTGCTGGCCCTGGACCGGGAGTCCGCCATCCTGGTCGCCGTGGGCACCACCATCTGCGGCGCCTCCGCGATCGCCGCCGCCACCGTGGTCATCAAACCCGATCGCGATCGCGTTGCCTACGCTACGGGCACCATCTTCGTCTTCAATGTGCTTGCGGTGCTGGCTTATCCGCCGCTCGGCCACCTGCTCGGCATGTCCGATGAGGCATTCGGCCTGTGGGCGGGCACCGCCATCAACGACACGTCCTCGGTGCTCGCCGCCGCAGTGGCCTACGGCTGCGCCGCCGCGCAGTTCGCCGTCGTCGTCAAGGTGGTGCGCAGCCTGGCGATCATCCCGCTGTGCGTCGGATTGCGGCTCGGAGCCGGGGACGACTCCGGCGGCACGCCGCTGTGGCGCACCATCCCGCTGTTCGTGGTGTTGTTCCTGGCCGCGTCGGTCCTCGCCGCCACCGGCGTGGTCCCGTCGTCGTGGACGGCCGCCCTCGGTCACCTCAGCGCCTGGCTGATCGCCGCCGCCCTGGCCGCCGTCGGCGCCACCCTCACGCCGCAGGGCCTCCGCGCCGCAGGCCACCGCCCCCTGTTGTTCGGCGGCATCCTCTCCGTCGTTCTCGCGACCTCCAGCCTGGCCCTGCAATTCGCCACCGGCTGGCGGTGAGTGCTCATCATCCCGATGGTGCCGTTCATCGGATCGTGGGCTTGCCGATATCGATCTCGGCGTGGCACCGGCTCGTCCGGGCCGATGGACTGCCTCTTGTGTCTACGTCCGTAGGCGTAATGACGAACCGTTCCGCGATCGGATGTCGTCGCTGCTGCGCAGGCCTACCGTTTCCCTATGACGTGGAACGAGATGAGTCAGAGCAAGTATGTGCGGCTGACGACCTTCAGGAAGGACGGGACGCCGGTCGGCACGCCCGTCTGGGTGGCTCCCGATGGTGACCGGATCGTCGTGTGGACCAATGCGGGGGCAGGCAAGGTCAAGCGGATTCGCCGCAATCCGGACGTCGCGCTGCAGATCTGCGATGGGCGCGGACGGCCGACGGGGCAGGAGGTGCTGGCGGGCAGCGCGCGCATTCTCGACGCGGCGGGCACGCAGCGCGTGCGCGATGTGGTCGCGAACAAGTACGGCATCATCGGCAAGCTCGCCATTCGCGGGCACAAGCTGCTGCGCGGCGCGGACGCTTCCGTCGGGATCGCGATCGCTCCGAAGGCAGCGGGCGATCCGGCCTAAGCCGACTCGGCCAGTGCCGCCGAGCGCCAGATGTCCGCCAGAACCTCGAGCGGGAGCGACAGCGTCTGCGCCAGTGCTACCACGGTGCCGAAAGCGGGGGAGGGCAACCGGCCGGTCTCGATCTTCCGCAGCGTCTCCGGTGAGATGCCCGCGGCGCGGGCGACGTCGGTGAGCTCGCGGTCCGCCCGGGCCGCGCGCAGGGCGGAGCCGAGGCGGCGGCCCGCTTCGATCTGCGCGGGAGTCAACGGGAGGCGGACCATGCGCTCAGGCTACGGACGGCGGTCGGATGCCGCAAGACGGATTGGTATAAAAATACCGTCGCCAGTAGGGTGGTATTAAAATACCGGCTTACTGGAGGAATGATGGTCGAGTTGAAAAGCCCCGCCGAGATCGAGCGGATGCGAGTGGCGGGGCGCTTCGTCGCCGACGTGCTCGCCGAGTTGCGCGAGCGGGCGCGGGTGGGCGTGAACCTGCTCGACCTGGAAGCCCATGTCCGCGAACGCATCCGCGAGCGCGGCGCCCAGTCCTGCTACTGGGACTACGCGCCATCGTTCGGGCGCGGACCGTTTCGCAACACCGTTTGCCTGTCGGTGAACGACGCTGTGCTGCACGGCCTTCCGTTCGACTACGCGCTGCGTGACGGCGACGTGCTGAGCATGGACCTCGCGGTCGGCGTCGAGGGCTGGGTCGCGGACGCGGCGACCACGGTCGTGGTCGGCTCGGCCGCGGCGGAGGACGTGCGGCTGGTGCGGGCGACCGAGGAGGCGCTGGCGGCGGCGATCGCGGTCGCGCTGCCGGGCAACCGCATCGGCGACATCTCCGCCGCCATCGCCGAGGTGGCGCGCGCGTACGGCTATCCGGTGAACACCGAATTCGGCGGTCACGGCCTGGGCCGCACCATGCACGAGGACCCGCATGTGCCCAACGACGGCCGCCCGGGGCGCGGCTACCGGTTGCGCCCCGGGCTCACCATCGCGATCGAACCGTGGTTCGCGCGCACGACCGACCGCATCGTCACCGATCCCGACGGCTGGACCATCCGTTCGGCCGACGGCTCCCGCACCGCGCACTCCGAGCACACCGTCGCGATCACACCGGACGGGCCGCAGGTGCTGACCGCGGCCTGACCCGCTATGCCTCCGACAGCCACGCGGACAGGTCATCGGAGGCGCGCAGCTCGTCGGCGATGGACGCGCGCTCGTCGGCGGACAGCCCCATCGCTCGCAACCGTGTCCGGAATCGGCCGGGGCCGTCCGGGTCGCCGGTCGCGACGGCCAGCTCCGCGAGTGCCGCCAGGGCGCGCGCCACGTCGAGCCGGGGCGCCTCGGCGCGGAACCGGCCGAGGCCGACCTCGAGCACGCGGAACGCGGCCTTGTCGTCGTTCTTGAAATCGCGCAGGATGCGGGCGTTGTCCAGCACTCTGGCCAGTCCGTCCAGCTCTTTCGACCCGCCGTACTCCACCTCGGGGGGCTCGTCGCGCTGGATGTAGATCACCTGGTTGCCCGCCGGATCGATGACGGTGAAGCGGGACTGCCCCGGCCGGAACCGGGTGATGCGCGGCAGTCCCTTCGCGGGCACCTTTCCGTAGCGGCTGCGCAGCGCCGCGGTGAAGGCCTGATGCCTGCCCGCGACGTCGTCGACCAGCACGATGCAACCGGCACGTTCGGCCGGGGTGTCTGCGTCCTTCGGCGCGGGCACGAAGTGCAGGGCGCAGCCGTGGTCTTCCACCGCGCCGTAGACGTAGGGGCGGGTCTGTTCGTGGGTGACCGTGTAGCCCAGTGTCCGGTAGAAGTCCAGCGTGCCGGTCAGGTCACCGGTCCACAGTTGCGGCACCGCCGTGTCGGCCATGAAAAACTCCCGATCGCCGTGGTAGTCAAATTTGATTAGTTACCAACGTAGGGCCGGTCACCGCTGGAAGTCAAACTTGACTACTATGCGATCCCGGAGTGAAAGGAGTGCGCGGTGTCGGTGGTTCGCCTGCTCGTGCTGGGGGTGATGCGCCTGCGCCAGCCCGTGCACGGCTACGCGGTGCGCCAGGAACTGCTGTCCTGGCGGGCCGAAACGTGGACGAACGTCAAGCCCGGCTCGATCTATCACGCCCTCAAGCAGCTCACGCGGGAAGGCAAATTGAGCGCGTTCGCCACCGAGGCCAGCGACCGAGGCCCGGGGCGTACGCTGTTCGAGCTGACCGAGGCGGGGGAGGCCGAATTCCGCCTGCTCATGGACGAGGCGCTGGTCAGCGTCGACATGGAGGAGCTGGGCGCTGCCATCGCCTTCATGGACGCGCTGCCGCGGGCGCACGTCATCGCGAAATTGCGTGAGCAGCGCCGCCGCAGCGCGCAGGTGCGGGCCGACCTGCTGGCCATGATCCCGGACTTCCCCGGGCGGTACGAAGCGCCGCACGCGACCGACTTGCTGGAGCTGTGGAGCGGCGTCTTCGAGAATCTGTCGAACTGGACCGACGGAGTGCTGGCGCGCCTGGAAGCGGGGGAGTACCGGATGCCGGAGTGAATATCCGGCGCCCGGCGCGCGAATCGGCCGCCTTTCCCGGGTCGCTCACCGCGCGAGGATGCGGGATACGCTGCCCGCATGACGAATTCGCTGGACGCCGTCGCCGAGGCCGACTACGTGCTGCTGACCACCTTCCGCAAGGACGGGACGCCCGTCGGCACCGCCGTGTGGGCGGTGTCCGAGAACGGCAAACTGTATGTCTGGACCGTGACCGACAGCTGGAAGGTCAAGCGCCTGCGCCGCAATCCGGCGGTCACCGTGCAACCGTGCAGCGCGACCGGCAAGCCGCACGGTGCGGTGATCGAGGGAACCGGCCGGATCCTCGATGCCGAGGGCACGGAGCGGGTGCGCAAGCTGCTGCGGCGCAAATACTGGCTCACCGGTCCTCTGGTCATCCTCGGCAGCAATCTGCGGCGCGGCAAGTCGGGGACCATCGGCATCGAGATCAGCCCCGCCGCCTGAGCCCGGCCGCGCTCAGGTCGCCTGGCTGACCGAGGACATGTGGAAGTCCGGAATCCGCAAGGGCGGCATCGCGGTCCGGGTGAACCAGTCCTTCCATTCCCGCGGCAGCGTGAGCTCGGTCGCGCCCGCCTCGCTCACCCGCCGCAGCAGATCCAGCGGGCTCTCGTTGAACCGGAAGTTGTTCACCGCGGCGGTGACCTCGCCGTTCTCCACGAGATACACCCCGTCCCTGGTGAGACCGGTGAGCAGCAGCGTCGCCGGATCGACCTCACGGATGTACCACAGCGTGGTCAACAGCAAGCCGCGCTCGGTGCGCGCGATCATGTCGTCGATAGTGGCTTGCGAACCGCCGGTGAGCAGCAGGTTGTCACCGGGAATCGTGACCGGCGCATCGAATTCGGCGGCGGTGGCCCGCGGATAGATCAGCGCGGAGATCACGCCGTCGCGCAGCCAGTCGACGCGTTCGACGGTCAGGCCGTTGTCGAACACCGACATCGATTCCGACGACGCGGTCGCCGCGACGAACGGCTGGTATTCCAGCCCTGGCGCGTGCGGATCCGAGTAGAGCGTGAGCGGGATCTCGCTCAGGCGTTCGCCGACCCTGGTCCCGCCCGCGCGCGCGAACGCGGTATGACCTTCCTGCGCGCCCCTGCCCTCCATCGACCAGGCCAGGTAGATCATCAGATCGGCAACGGTGGAGGGCGGCAGCAGCGTCTCGTAACGGCCCGCGGGCAGCTCGATCTTCCGTTTGGCCCAGTCCAGGCGGCGCGCCAGGTCCGCCAGCAGACCGGAGACGTCGACGTCGGCGAAGTCCGCGGTGCCCACCCCGACCCACGCGCTGGCCAGATCCGCGCCCTCGCCGCGTTTGCCGTTGATCTCCACCGAACCGGTGGGTTGCACGAAGCGGCGCCGGATGCCGGTCGACGTGCCGAGCCAGGTGGTGTGCATCTGATGGTGGGCGAAGCCGTAGAGGCGGTCGGCGCTGTCGAATCCGGCGGACAAGCCTTCGGCCAGATCGGCGAACACCTCGATGCCGGTGCCACCCGCGGGGGCGCTCCAGTCGTCGTCGACGGCGTCGGGCTCCAGCAGCGGCATCGCGTCGCGCGCGGGTTCGGCGCCGCGCGCGGCCTCCTCGCTGGCGCGCACGACGGCCTCGATGTCGTCGGGATCGACGCTGGTCGAGGCGATGGTACCGACCCGGGCCCGGGTGGGCCCGTCGCGGAACACCGAGATCACCGCCCATCTGCGGGACACCGACGACCCGTTGGTGGTCATGGAATTGCCCGCCCAGCGCAGCGACGCCTCGTGCTCGTCGCGGACTATCACCATCGCCTCGTCGGCGCGGGACAGCGCCAGCGCGCGCTCCACGGTGGCCCCGGCGGGGAACAGATCGCCGCTCACTGGCCTGCCTCCGTCCGGGTGTTGAGAATGTTGACGCCGCGCACCAGGATCGACGGGCAGCCGTGGCTGACCGCGGCGACCTGGCCCGGCTGCGCTTTCCCGCAGTTGAACGCGCCGCCGAGCTGCCAGGTCGACGGGCCGCCGACCGCTTCCATCGCGCCCCAGAAATCGGTGGTGGTGGCCTGGTAGGCGACGTCGCGCACCTGGCCGTCGAGCTTGCCGCCGCGGATGCGGAAGAATCGCTGGCCGGTGAACTGGAAGTTGTAGCGCTGCATGTCGATCGACCACGACCGGTCGCCGACGATGTAGAGACCGTCGTCCACGCGGGAGATGAGCTCCTCGGTGCTGGTGTCGCGGTCGGGGTCCGGTTGCAGCGACACGTTGGCCATCCGCTGGATCGGCACGTGATGCGCCGAGTCGGCGTAGGAGCAGCCGTTGGACCGCTGCAGGCCCAGGCGCGGCGCGAACACCCGGTCCAGTTGATAGCCGACCAGGACGCCGTCGCGGACCAGATCCCAGCGCTGCCCGGCCACGCCCTCGTCGTCGTAGCCGACCGTGGCCAACCCGTGCTCCTGGGTGCGGTCGCCGGTCACGTGCATGATCGGCGTGCCGTAGCGCAGCGACCCGAGCTGATCCGGCGTGGCGAAAGAGGTGCCCGCGTAGGCGGATTCGTAGCCGATGGCCCGGTCGTACTCGGTGGCGTGGCCGATCGATTCGTGGATGGTCAGCCACAGGTTCGTCGGATCGATGACGAGGTCGGTCGGCCCGGCCTGCACGCTGGGCGCTTTCACCTTCTCGGCCAGCCACTCCGGAATCCGGGCGAGCTCGCCGTCCCAGTCCCACACCCCGTCGGCTCCGGTGACGTACTCCCAGCCGCGGCCGACCGGTGCGGCCAGCGTGCGCATGGACTCGAACACCCCGGCGGAAGCGTCCACCGTGATCGCCTCCAGGCTCGGGTGCAGCCGCACCCGTTGCTGGGTGATCGCCGACCCCGCGGTGTCGGCGTAGAAGGTCTGCTCCTTGACCTGCAACATGTTCGCGGTGACGTGATCCACCCCGTCGGCGTGCGACAGGCGCTCCGAGTAGTCCTGCAGCAGCGCGACTTTCTCGCCGGTCGGCACGGCGAACGGGTCGATGTCGTAGGCCGACACCCAGCGCGCGCCGGCGTAACGCGGCTCGTCGGCCAGTTCGACGCGTTCGCGGTTGAGCGCCCGCAGCGTGGTCGCGACGGTGACGGCGGTGCGCGCCACTTCGGCGGCGGTATCGGGAGTGAGCGCGGCGTGCGAGGCGAAACCCCACGTGCCGTCCACGATCACCCGGACGGCGAAACCGAGTTCGGTGCTGTCGGTGACGGCCTCGACCCGCCCGTCGCGCAACCGGATCGATTGCGTCACCAGGCGGTGCACCCGCAGGTCGGCGTGCTCGGCGCCGGCCGCGGTGGCCGAGGCCAATGCGGCGTCGGCGAGCGCGGCCAGCGGCAGGTCGAGGAACTCGGCGTCCACGTCTCTGGAAGTCGCGATGCTCACCGGCCCCAACCTAGTCGGTCCCGCCGCGTGTGCGCGGTGAGTACACGCCGTGCGAAAGCGCATCGCATGCAGATTTGCCCGGAATGCGTAGTCGCGCCTCGGGAACGGCGCGCGCGACACTCGGCCTTACCGCGTGTTGCTCGCCGGATGCCGTACTGTGCCCGCGTGCCGCCATCCGCCCTCCGTGACCGTAAACGCGAACGTACCCGCCGAGCCATCCTGGAAGCCGCAGCCGAGCTGTTCGAGACGAACGGCTACGAGGAGACCACGGTGGCCGACATCGCCGCGGCGGCGGACGTCGGCACGCGCACGTTCTTCAACTACTTCGCCAGCAAGGAAGAGCTGCTCTTCCCGGAATCCGACGAGCGGGTGCGCGCCGCGGTGGCGGCGATCGCCAGCAGGCGTCCTGGCGAACGGCCGGTGGAGGTCATGCTGCGCGCCTTGCGCGCGGCCGGGGACAATCCCGGCGAGCATCTCGTCGACGATCTCCACGCCAGGATCGGCGCGCTGCGCGCCCAGGTGTCGCGGACCGTGCCCGCGGTGAGCGGTCGCGCCGCGCACGCCCAGCTGGTCACCCAGCGTGAGATCGCCAGGCAGTTGCACAAGGCGTTCCCCGCCGAGCTCGACGAGGTCGGGGCCGCCGCTCTGGTCGGCGCGGTCGTCGGCGCCGTGTCCGGCGCGCTGACGGTCCTGTTCCAGCGGCCGGTGGCGGGCGCGGAGGACGGCGAGCGCCTGCAACGCGAGATCCACGAGACCACCTCGCGGGTGCTGCAACCGTGGCTGGCCTCCCATCACGCGCAACCGGTGGGCTGATCAGCCGAACTGCTGCCAGCCCAGCCGCAGCACCATCCCGATCACCACCACCAGCAGCACGACGCGGACGAATTCGGCGCCCTTGCGCAGCGCCATGCGCGCGCCGACCACGGCGCCCAGGACGTTCGCGACGGCCATCGCGGCGCCGAGCGCGAAGAGGATGTGCCCGGTCGCGCCGAAGAAGACCAGAGCGCCGAGGTTGGAGCCGCAGTTGATCACCTTGGCCATGGCGGCTGCCCGCACGAACTCGGTGCCGAGCAGGGTCGCGAAGGTGATGATCAGGAACGTTCCGGTACCGGGCCCGAGCAGGCCGTCGTAGCAGCCGATCAACCCCGCCGCCAGCGCCACCGTGAGGACGACCTTCCGTCTACTCGGTGGCTGCGTGGCCAGGGTGACCCCGATCGAGGGACGCAGCGTGACGAACACCGCGACGCCGACCAGCACCACCATGACGATCGGAATGAACAGCTCCCGGTCGATCAGCGAGACCGCGGCCGCGCCGAGCGCCGCCGCCACCGCCGCGATGACCGCCGCGGGCAGCAGGAGCCGCCAGCGCATCGGCACCTTGCGCGCGAAGGTGAGCACCGAGGCGCTCGTCCCGGCGACCGCGGCGAGCTTGTTGGTCCCCAGCGCGGTCTGGGGCGCGATACCAGGGGCGACCACGAACAGGGTCGGCAGCACGATCAGCCCGCCGCCGCCCACCACCGCGTCCACCCAGCCCGCGGCCGTCGCCGCCGTCAACAAAACCGCCCAGTCTCCGATCTGCACCCGGCCAGACAACCAGATCCCGGGTCCGGACCGCGCCGGGTGCCCACGGGGAGAGTCACCCGTCCACCGGGCGCACCTACCCTGATCCCCGTGCGTCGTTTCAGTCTGTGGCTCCGGGGCAAGCCCGTCGTGGCCGATTCGGTGCTGGCGGCGATCTTCGTGGTGCTGGAGATCATCGGTGTGGGCAACGCGCACAACAAGCTCGCCTATCTGGCCGTCGGTGTGCTGCTGCCGCTACCGCTGGCGCTGCGGCGGGTGTACCCCCGGGCCATGGCTGCGGCCACCTTGGCGTTGTCGCTGACGCAGACGCTGGTGGGCTTCGTCTTCCAGGACGACGCCGACCACATCGGGCAGCTGGCGCACGGCATCATGCTGTACACGCTGGTCGCCTACGTCGGCAGGCGGGACGGCCTGTGGTACGCGCTCGGCCTGGTGGTGGATCTCGTGCTCTCGATCGTCGCGATCGGCAAGCCCGCCGGGTCCGACAGCGTGTTCACCGCCATGTTCTACGCCTTGTGCTGGACGCTCGCGGAGTTCATCGGCGCGCGGCACGCCTACGACGCCGAGGTGGCGGCCCGGCTCGCGGTCGCCGATTACGACAAGGAGCGTCGCGCGCACGACGCGGTCGCGGCCGAACGCACCCGCATCGCGCGGGAACTGCACGATGTGGTGGCCCACGCGGTGAGCGTGATCATCGTGCAGGCCGACGGGGCCAAGTACGCGCTGCGCCGCGACCCGGACGCGGCCGAGCAGGCGCTCACCACCATCGCGAGCACCGGCCGGGAGGCGCTGCGCGAACTGCGCCGGACCGTGGCCCTGCTGCGCACCGAGCACGCGCCCGACCAGTTGCCCCAGCACGGCACCGCGGGCATCGCCAAGGTCGTGGAGATGATGCGCGGCACCGGTCTGGCCGTCGAGCTGGAATTGACCGGCGAGCTCGACGACATCGCGCCGGAGGTCAGTCTCGGCGTGCACCGCATCGTGCAGGAATCGCTGACCAACACGCTGCGGCATGCCGGGCCGCACCCGAAGGCGTGGGTGCGGGTGCGCCGCACCGATGCCGACGTGCTGATCGACGTCACCGACACCGGTGGTGTCCCGCCGCTCGAGCCGGGCGCGCGCATCCAGGGCAGCGGGCTCGGTCTGGTCGGGATGCGCGAACGCGTCGCGGTGCTCGGCGGCAGCCTGGACGCCGGCCGTGACGCCGACGGAGCGTGGCGGGTGCACGCCAGGATCCCGCTGCGGTCCGACCCGGCGGACTGAGTCGGTCGTCAGCTGCGAGTGACACGAAATTCGTTGTAGCAAAACGTTTTCGGGATCACATCGACCGAATGCGCGAGACCGCCGCGCAGACGCCCCGCCCGGCGCGCCGGCGCGGCCACGTTACATTGGGGAACGTGCCGATCACCGTGCTCGTCGTCGATGACCAGGAACTCATGCGGATGGGATTGAAGATGGTGCTCGGCGCGCACCCCGACATCGAAGTGATCGGCGAGGCGGCCAACGGCGCCGCCGCGGTCACCACGGCGGCGGAACTGCGACCCGACGTGGTGTTGATGGACGTTCGGATGCCGGTGGTGGACGGGGTCGTCGCCACCACCCGCATCGTGGAGGCCGGGCACGGCAGCCGGGTGCTCGTCATGACGACCTTCGATCTCGACGAGCACGCGCTCGGCGCGCTGCGGGCGGGGGCGAGCGGATTCCTGTTGAAGGACACCCCGCCGGAAGATCTCGTCTCGGCCATCCGCAGCGTCGCCGCCGGTGACGCCGTGGTGTCGCCGAAGGTCACCAAACGCCTGCTGGACCGGCTCATCGCGGAGGACCCGGCGCGCACCCGCGATCCGGGCGTGCTCGACGTGCTCACCGCCCGTGAGCGTGAAGTGCTCGAGCAGATCGCGGCCGGACGGTCCAACGCGGAGATCGCCGAGCAGTTGTACCTTTCGGAGGCCACGGTCAAGACGCACGTGGGCCGCGTGCTCACCAAACTCGGCCTGCGCGATCGCGTTCAGGCGGTGGTGCTGGCGTACGAGACCGGGCTCGTGCGGCCGGGCGGCTGAAGGCGGCGACGCTCACAGCGACCTATCAGGTGCGGCGGGGAGAAAAAGCCGGGCGCGGGACGTTGACCGGGTAGATCGTCCGAAAGGATCGCCCATGCCCGCCTTGTTGTTCGTGCTCTACCTCGTCGTGGAAGTCACCGCGCTGGTCGCGGTCGGCCAGCTGATCGGCGCGCTGCCCGCCGTACTGCTGCTGATCGCCGGATCGGGCGCGGGCATGCTGCTGGTCGGCGCGCAGGGGCGGCGGGTGTTCGAGCAGTTCCGCCGGGCCGCGCGCGGTGAGGTCGCGCCGGGCACCGCCGTCGCGGACGGCGCCATGGTCGCGGCGGGCGGTGTGCTGATGTTCGTGCCCGGCCTGGTCACCTCGCTGTTCGGTCTGCTCCTGCTGCTGCCGCCCACGCGGTTGCTGGCGCGTCCCGTGCTCGCGGCTTTCGCCGCGCGGCGCTTCCGCAGGCTGGTGGCGGCCGCGCCCTACCGCGGTGTGGTCGTCGACGGCGGCGACGTGGTGGACGGTGTCGTCGTGGGGCAGTGGTACGACGACGGCCAGGGCAACGCGCGCCGCCCGCTCACCTCGTCCTGAACCGAACCCCGGCGTACCCGGTTCCGCGCAAGGCCGTGAAGGACTATCGTGACGCGATGGCCACCGAGCAACTCACCGTGACGGTGAGCGAGGAGCTGGCCGCCGCGGTGAAACGAGCGGCGGCCGCTGCGGGACAGTCGATTTCCGGATTCACGGCCGCGGCGCTGCGGCTGGAGCTGATCGCCGTCGAGGCGGGCTGCCTGCCCGCCCCGGCCGGGGCAACCGGTGGTGCGCCGCCGGAGTACGCGGAGGTGATGGCCGTGCTGGCGCAGCCGGAGGACTCGGCTCACCATCCCGTACTGAACGGCTGACCGGAACCGCCGGATCAGGCATGGGGCAGACTGGTGCCTCGTGAGTACCCAGTTGCTGATCGGCGGTCGTTTCTACAGTGCCAGTTCACCCGACGCCACGGCGATGGCGGTGAGCGACGGGACCGTGGTCTGGCTGGGCGCCGAGCAACCAGGCCGCGCGCTGCATCCGGACGCCGAGATCGTCGATCTCGACGGCGCCTTCGTCGCGCCTGCGTTCGTCGATCCGCACGTGCACGTCACCGCGCTGGGCTTGAAGCTGACC
Organism: Nocardia implantans; assembly: GCF_035544775.1. Taxonomy (NCBI): domain Bacteria; kingdom Bacillati; phylum Actinomycetota; class Actinomycetes; order Mycobacteriales; family Nocardiaceae; genus Nocardia; species Nocardia implantans. Next base: position 390,698 of record NZ_JAYKYQ010000005.1, read on the forward strand.
GGGCTCGACCTGTCGGCCGCCCGGTCGCTGGAGCACTGCCTGCGGCTGCTGCGCGAGTTCGCCGCGGCACACCCCGACGGCGCGGTACTGGGCGACGGCTGGGACGAGACCGCCTGGCCGGAGCGACGGCCGCCCACCGTCGATGAGATCGACGCGGCGGCGGGGGCGGGCAGGCACGTCTACCTCTCGCGCGTGGACGCCCACTCCGCGGTGGCGTCCTCGGCGCTGCTGGACACGCTGCCCGAGCTGGCGGCGACCGACGGCTTCACCCGCGGCGAGCCCGTGCGCGCCGCCGCCCACCACGTGGTGCGCGCGGCCGCGATGGCGGGACTGTCCCGGGCGCAACGGGATCGAGCGCGCGCCGCGGCGCTGGACCACGCCGCCGCGCACGGTGTCGTCGCGGTCCACGAATGCGCGGGCCCCGAGATCGCGGGCCGCGCCGACGTCCGCGAACTGCTCGAATTCGAGCACGGCGTCCAGGTGCGGGCCTATTGGGGTGAGGCGGTGCGCAGCGCCGAGCAGGCCCGTGCCCTGATCGACGACCTCGGCGTGCACGCACTCGGCGGCGACCTGTTCGTCGACGGCTCCTTCGGATCGCGCACCGCCTGGCTGCGCGCGCCCTACATGGACGGATCCGGTTGCGGCCGAAGCTATCTGGATGCCGACGCGATCGCGGACCACGTCCGCGCCTGCACGGTCGCGGGTATCCAGGCCGGATTCCACGTGATCGGCGACGCCGCGATGGACGCCGTGGTGGCCGGGATCGAACGGGTGGTCGCCGAACTCGGCGGCCCCGCCGTGGCCGCGCTCGGGCATCGCGTCGAACACGCCGAACTCCTCGACGGCGAGCACATCGCCCGGTTGGCTCGCTGGGGTGTGATCGCCAGCGTGCAGCCGGGCTTCGACGCCGCGTGGGGCGGCCCCGCCGGCATGTACGCGGCGCGGCTCGGCGCCGAGCGCGCCGCGGCGCTGAACCCGTTCGCCGCCATGGCCTCCGCGGGCGTGGCTCTGGCGATCGGTTCCGACGCGCCGGTCACCGCGCTGGACCCGTGGGCGGCGGTGCGTGCCGCCGCCGAGCACCGCACACCCGGCCATGGCCTGTCTCCGCGAGCCGCGTTCGCCGCGGCCACGCGCGGCGCCTGGCGGGCGGGCGGAGTCCGCGACGGTGTGGCGGGCACCCTGGTGCCGGGAGCGCCGGCTTCCTACGCGGTCTGGGATGCGGGCGAGCTCGTCGTCGCCGCGGCCGCCGACTCGGTGCAGCGCTGGTCGACCGACCCCCGGTCGCGCGTCCCGGGATTGCCCGCGCTGGCAGCGGGCGCACCACTGCCCACCTGCCTGCGCACCGTGCACCGGGGAGTGACGATCTATGCGAAATGAGCGGGCGTCGATGGAGCCCGCGACGGTTCCCGCCCGTCCCGTTCCCGGCATTCGGTGGCGTCATGCGGCTGGTGAGCAGCATGGCCCCGGCCGTGCGTCCACAGAGCGGGCGGATGCGGGGCGGGCCTCGGGCGTAGCTTCGCCACCACGTTCGGATGATGCGCCGTCCTCCGCTCGGCCCCTGCTGCGCCGCTCGTCCGGGCAGGCCTCGCCCGGCTGTTCATCGGTAGCCTCCGGGCTCGCGGCGGCTCGGCGGCCGGTCGCGCATGGGCGGCACCGGGACAGCTGGAAGTCCCCGTCGTCGGCTGCTGTGGCCGGGTGTCCGTGTTGCGACGTCGATCGCAGATGGGTCCCACGGCAGTCGGATGATCGCTCGTCGACGATCGACTATCGATCGGCTCCCGGCGCAGGGGATCTCTGGACGGCAGTCGGCAACGGCTGGTTCCGCGGCGCGGTCCCCGCGGAGCGAAGGACGGTAACCGGGTTTCTGGTCTGTGATCGGCGCCGAGAGCGATTCGGACGTGGATCGAGAACGGCTGGGGGGTGCGCGCCCGATGGCCGGACTCGACACGATATAGGCAGCGTGCCGGTTGCGGGGTATTTGTCGGAATTTCTCCCATTCCGACACCGGGCGAAAGACATCCGGTATCGAGTGTTTTCTGTCCGTCGATGGTGGTGTGCAGTGGCACTGCGTGCCAGGTTTCGATCTTTTCCGTTTGCCGGACTATTTCCGGGCAATCCCTGGCCCGACGAGAATCGGCGGCAGTGGCCCGGTCGGCGGCGGATTGTTCGGCCGGCGGGTTCGCAGATCGCTGGTGTGCGTGAAACGGCTGGAAGAGATCGGTTCGTTCGACGCGGCGCGACCGGAAAATCTATATCCGGCGACCGGTGGCTAACGATCCGGTGGCGTCCGGCGATGCACAAGTGGACATCGGTCGATTCGTGTGCGGCGGTCCGCGGTGGCACATGCCGCGCCACCGTCCGTTCGATCGTGTGCGGCGGATTCGCCGCAGGGTCGGCGCGGGTCGGCTGGTGCGCCGAGTTTCGGGTGCGTAGTCGGAGTATGGCGGACTTCGTATTGCATGTGACAAATATCACGGCTGCGACTGGGCCGTGGTTCGTGATGCGGTGCGCTCCGGTGGCGGGCCTATCGGCGGTCGGGTGGCCGACGGCAGACCGGCGGTGGCCGGTGCGATGGCGGACAGTGGCCGAGTGATGGTGCGGGAGCAGGTGCTCGGGTCGGTGCGGCAGGTGTCCGCGGTGGTACGCCGTTATCCGGTGGCGACGCGATCGGTGGCGGCGGTGGCCTCGGGCCTGTTGCTGTTCGGCAGCTTCCCGCCCCGGCCGTGGTGGTTCCTCGCGCCTTTGGGCGTGGCGGTGCTGACCCTCGTCGTTCGCGGTGACGGCCGCCTGCGCGCTGGCTTCGGATACGGATTGCTGACGGGGCTGGCGTTTTTCGTCCCGTTGCTGCCGTGGACCGGCATCTACGTCGGGCCGCTGCCGTGGCTGGCGCTGTCCACCGCCTGCGCGGTCTACCTGGGCGTATTCGGTGTGCTCGCCCGGCTCGTCGGCGTGCTGCCGGGTTGGCCGCTGTGGGTGGCACTGGCCTGGACCGCGGCCGAGTGGGGCAGATCGAGCTTCCCCTTCGGTGGTTTTCCCTGGGGCCGTTTGGCATTCGGCCAGGCCGACGGCTGGTTCCTGTCGCTGGCCGCGGTCGGCGGCGCCCCGCTGGTCGGGTTCGCGGTCGCGCTCACCGGAACCGGCATCGCCGCGGCGGTGACCTTGCTGTGGTCGGCGTGCGCGGCGGCCGACGGGCGCGAAACCGCCGTCCCCGGCTCCGGCGCGCCCGGGCCGGCCGTCGTGGGCCGGCCCGCCCCGGCAACCCGACTGGGATACGCCGCTGTGGCTTTCACCGTCCTGGTCATGCCGCTCGGCGGCTTGCTGCTCCGATCCGCACTGCCCGACCCGGACACGGGCGACCGGACGGTCACGGTCGCGGCGATCCAGGGCAGCGTTCCTCGCCTCGGGCTGGACTTCAACGAGCAGCGGCGAGCCGTGCTGGACAATCACGTCCGGCGCACCGAAGAACTGGCCGACGAGGTGGCGGCGGGCCGCGCGCCGCATCCGGATGTGGTGATCTGGCCGGAGAACTCCTCCGACATCGATCCGCTGCGCAACGCCGACGCCGCCGCCCTGATCACCGCGGCCTCCGAGCGGATCGGCGCACCCATCCTGGTCGGTGCCGTACTGATCAACGCGGATCACACCACGACGAATTCGGTGATGGTGTGGAACGGCGCGGCGGGTCCGGGCGAACGGCACGACAAGAAGATCATCCAGCCCTTCGGTGAGTATCTCCCGATGCGGAGTTTCTTCCGGCTCTTCTCCGAATACGCCGATCGCGCGGGATATTTCGTGCCGGGAAATGGTGACGGAGTTGTGCACGCGGCAGGTATCGACATCGGCGTCGCGACGTGCTATGAGGTGGCCTTCGACCGATCGTTCGAGGACGCTATGCGCGCGGGCGCTCAACTGCTGACGGTGCCGACGAACAACGCGACCTTCGGCGACACCGAGATGACATATCAGCAGCTGGCCATGTCCCGCGTTCGCGCCGTCGAGCACGGCAGAGCGCTGGTCGTCGCGGCCACGTCGGGGGTCAGCGCCATCATCGCCGCCGACGGCAGCGTGCGGCAGGAATCGGCGTTGTTCGTGCCCGCCGCTCTGGTCGCGGAGCTGCCGTTGCGCAGCGACGCCACACTCGCAACACGAATCGGCCCTGCACCGGAGCGGATTTTCGTTATCCTGACGGCTGCCGCCGCACTGGCCGGGGTCCGCATGCGCCGATCCGCGCGCCCCGACGGTGAAGTCGTCGGCGACCGATAGATCCAGCCGGACGAGCTTTTACCGAACACGCGGTATGTTCTTGCCCCTACCGCCCCGAAAGCGAAGGTGCGTAATCAAGTTGCGCGCTGTTCGCCAGGCAATGGACGCGATCGGCGGAGTATCATCGAACAGTCTGGTCAGGACCCGTTTTGCTTCGGTTCGACCTAGTTGAGTCGCAATGTTTGCGGAAATGTAACCAACCAAAGTGGCCTTCTGCCAAGGACGTTGGATGTGAAACAAATCCAAAACGTCGGCAATCCGGCTGATGCGACGCTCCGAATCATAGGGCGTGGATCACGTCCTGCGGCTGGCGCGCGTGCGCTTGCTGGGACGGTGCTCGGGGAGTTGCGTCAACAGCGGCAGAACGGAGTGATTGATGAGTTCATTGGCCACGGATCGCGTCGACCAATGTTCATCCGGCGAATTCTCGGCCCAACCGTTTGCTCTGTCACCCGCGCAGACAGCTCTCTGGTACGCGCAGCGAATTCGCCCCGACGTACCGCTCACGATCTCCCAGTACGTCGAGATACGCGGTGACCTGGACGAGGGGAGGCTGCTGTACGCGATCGAGCGTTTCGGCGCCGAGACCCAGGTGGGTCAAGTCCGCCTCGTGGAAATAGATGGCACTCCGTATCAGATCGTGGACCCGGAGCACCGGCCCGGGTGGGAGCGCATCGATCTGCGCGGCGAGCCAGACCCGTACGCCGCGGCGCTGCGCTGGATGCACGAGCACACCAGTGCGCCGATCGATCTGGAAGGCGACCCGCTGACCTCCAACGCGGTGCTGCGGATCGGAGACTCCCACTACATCTGGTATTCGTTCGCCCACCACATCGTCATCGACGGCTACGGTGCGATGAACGCGCTCACCCGTACCGCGGAGATCTACACCGCGCTGGAGAACCGGACCGAGCCGGTCGCCTCGCGGGCGACGCCGCTGGCGGAGATCTACGCCGACGAGGCGCGCTACCACGATTCCAGCCGTTTCCAGAGCGACCGCGAGTACTGGCTCGGGCAGCTGTCGGGCGTGGGGGAGCCGGTGAGCCTCGGCGGCGCCCGGCTCGGCGCGGCCACCCACGACGCGGGCCGCAGGCTGGCCACCGCGGTGCTCGACGACGAGCGCCACGCCGCGATCGAGGCGGCGACCAGCGCGTGGAACACCACCGACGCGGCGATGTTCGTCGCGGCGATGGCTGCCTACGTGCGTTCGGTGACGGGCAACGCCGACGTGGTGCTGAGCCTGCCGGTCTCGGCGCGCACCACGGTGTCGCTGCGCCGCTCGGCGGGCGTGATCTCCAACGTCGTGCCGATCCGGCTGCGGATCGATGCGGCGACCACGATCGGCGACCTGGTGAAGGCGGCCGAGCTGCAGATCACCGGCGCCTTGCGGCATCAGCGCTACCGGCACGACGACATCCGGCGCGACAGCGGCTACTCGCGCGACGCGCGCGGCTTCTTCGGCCCGATGGTCAACCTGATGCTGTTCCACGACGAGCTGCGTTTCGGCAGCCTGGTCGGGTCGATGCACGTGCTGGCCACCGGCCCCGTCGAGGACCTCTCGGTCAACGTCTACAACGGCGCAGGCGGCCGCCTGCACGTCGACTTCGAGGCCAATCCCCGCCTCTACGGCGAGGCCGAAGTGAGCGTGCACCACGCGCGCTATCTGGACTTCCTCGGCCGCTTCCTGGCCGCCGACCCCACGGCGCCCGCCGAGTCGCTCGGCGCGATCACCCATGCCGAGCGCGAACAGGTGCTGCACGGGTGGAACGCCACCGCGGCGCCCCGGCAGGAGGGGACCCTGGCGGGCCTCTTCGCCGAACGCGCCGCGTCCGATCCGGACGCGATCGCGCTCGAGTTCGGCGAGGAGTCGCTGACCTACGCCGAGCTCGACGCCCGCGCCAACCGCCTGGCCAGGCGGTTGATCGCGCGCGGCGCCGGACCCGATACGACGGTCGGCCTGTGCCTGCGCCGCAGCCTCGACCTGGTGGTCGGCATGTACGCGATCGTGCAGGCGGGCGCGGCGTACCTGCCGCTGGACACCGAGCACCCGGCCGAGCGGATCGCGCAGATCGTGCGTCAGGCCGAGCCGTTGTGCGTGCTCACGGCGAGCCGCGACGACGTGGAACTGCCCACGTCCGTCACCAGGCTGGACGTCGACACCGCCTCGGTAGCCGAATTCGACGACGCGCCGATCACCGACGCCGACCGCACGGCCGGACTGCGCCCTGACCACCTCGCCTACGTCATCTTCACCTCCGGATCGACCGGAAAGCCCAAGGGTGTCGGCGTCAGCCATGCCGCCATCGTCAACCGGCTGCGCTGGATGCAGCACGAGTATCCGCTCGGCCGCGACGACGCGGTGCTGCAGAAGACCCCGGCCACCTTCGACGTCTCGGTGTGGGAGTTCTTCTGGCCCCTACAGGTCGGTGCGCGCTTGGTGATCGCCGCCCCCGACGGGCACCGCGACCCGGGGTACCTCGCCCGGATCATCGCCGAGAAGCACGTCACCACGGCGCATTTCGTGCCGTCGATGCTATCGGTCTTCGTCGCCGAGGCCGATCTGAGCGGCTGCGCGGGCCTGCACCGGGTCTTCTGCAGCGGCGAGGCGCTGCCCGCCGCCGCGGTGCGGGAGTTCTACGCGGCCCTGCCCGCCGCCGAACTGCACAACCTGTACGGCCCGACCGAAGCGGCCGTCGACGTCACCTACTGGGCATGCCCGCCCGACGCCACCGCCGTGCCGATCGGCTCGCCGGTGTGGAACACCCGAACCTACGTGCTGGACGACCGGTTGCAACCCGTCCCGCCCGGCGTGGTCGGCGAACTCTACCTCGCCGGGGTCCAGCTGGCCCGCGGCTACCTGAGACAGCCGCGGCTGACCGCGGACCGGTTCGTCGCCGACCCCTTCGCTGCCGGCGCGCGGATGTACCGCACCGGCGACCTGGCACGCTGGCAGATCGGCCGCTCCGGCGCCGAGCCCGGCGTGCTGGAGTACCTCGGCCGCAGCGATTTCCAGGTCAAGATCCGTGGCTTGCGCATCGAGCTCGGCGAGATCGAGGCCGCCTTGCTCGAGGACTCGCGGGTGGCCCGCGCGGTGTGCGTCGCGCACACCGGACGCACCGGCGACGAACTGGTCGCCTATGTGGTCGCGGCGAAGCACGACGACGACGATGCCCCGCTGGACACGGCCGCGCTGCTGACCGGACTGCGCCGCACCCTGCCCGGGTACATGGTGCCCTCCGCGCTGATGGAACTCGACGAGCTGCCGCTGAGCGCCAACGGCAAGATCGATCGCAAGGCGCTGCCCGCGCCCACCCCCGGCACGCGACCGATCGGGCCGATCGCCGAACCGCGCACCGAAGTCGAGCGAGTACTCGCCGGCATCTTCGCCGAGGTGCTCGACACCGAGGTCGGCATCGAGGACAACTTCTTCGACCTCGGCGGCAACTCGCTCATCGCCGCACGGGCGGTGTCCAGGATCAACGCCGCGCTCGGCACCGCGCTGACCATCCGGGATCTGTTCGAGTCCGCGACGATCGAGGCGCTCACCCGCCGGTTCGCCACGCAGCCCACCGATGTCTCCTCACCGCGGCTGACGCCGGCCGAACGACCGGAGCGCATCCCGTTGTCGCAGGCGCAGCAGCGGCTGTGGATCCTGAACCGGTTCTCCGAACACGCCGCCGCGTACAACATGCCGCTCGCGGTGGAGGTGGAGGGACCGCTGGACGTGGCCGCGTTGCGGGCGGGGCTGGTGGACGTCATCGAACGGCACGAAAGCCTGCGCACCACCTTCCCGGAGTCGCCGGAGGGGCCCTACCAGCTGATCCATCCGGCCGACGCGATCCCGCTGGCGCTCGACCCGATCGATGTCACCGCCGCCGACGTGGCGGAACTGGCGACCGAATACGCCGGATACGGCTTCGATCTGCGCAGCCAGGCCCCGATCCGGGTGGCGCTCTACCGCACCGGCCCGCAGCGGCACGTCTTCCTCGTCGTGCTGCATCACATCTGCGGTGACGGCTGGTCCATCACGCCGCTGGCCAAGGACCTGATGACGGCGGTGGCCGCGCGCGCGAACGGCGTGGAGCCGCAGTGGACGCAACTGCCGGTGCAATACGCCGACTTCGCCCTGTGGCAGCGCGAACTGCTCGGCGACGAGTCCGATCCGTCCAGCGCGCTCAGCCGCCAGCTCACCCACTGGCGCGCGGCGCTGGCCGGGCTCCCCGAGCAACTCGATCTGCCGCTGGACCGCCCGCGCCCGCTGCGCAGGTCGACCGTCGGCGGCCGGGTCGAGTTCACCATTCCGGCCGAGATCCGCCGCTCGGCCATCGAACTGGCGGCAAGCCGCGGCGTGAGCATGTTCATGGTGTTGCACGCGGCGCTGGCGACCCTGCTGTCGCGGCTGTGCGCGAGCGGTGACATCGCCATCGGCACCCCGATCGCGGGCCGTTCCGATCCGGCGCTCGACGATCTGGTCGGCATGTTCGTCAACACCCTCGTCCTGCGCACCGCGGTCGACCCGGCGGCCGGGTTCGACCGGATGCTCGATGTGGTGCGCGAGACCGACCTGAACGCCTTCGCCAACGCCGACGTTCCCTTCGAGCGGCTGGTCGAGGTGGTCAACCCGGAGCGTTCTCCGTCGCGGCACCCGCTGTTCCAGGTGATGCTGTCCTACGACCACGCGCCGGATCTGCGGATCGAGCTTCCCGGCGTCCGCGCCGCGGTGCTGCCGATCGCGTCCGACGTCGCCAAGTTCGACCTGCAGTTGGTCGTCCACGACGACTCGGGCGACGGACCGCTGTCGGCCGAATTCGGCTACACCACAGATGTTTTCGATCAGACCACGGTGCAATCGTTCGCCCGCAGGTTCGTCGCGGTGCTCGCGGGCGGCGTGGCCGCGCCCGAACTGCCGGTCGGCGACCTGCCGATCCTGGACCGCAGGGAGACCGAGAAACTGGTGCCCATCGCGGGCGCGCCCGCCGAGCCGTCGACCACCCTGGCCGGCTTGCTGTCCGGCACCGCGCGCAGGCTGCCGGACGCGGTTGCGGTCCGCTACCTCGGCGCCGCCACCACCTACCGTGAACTCGACGAGCGATCGAACGCGCTGGCGCGCGTCCTCATCGAGCACGGCGCCGGTCCCGAGACGGTCGTCGCGATCGCGCTGCCGCGCGGGCTGGACGCGATCACCGCGGTGTGGTCGGTCGCCAAGACCGGCGCGGCCTACGTGCCGATCGATCCGAACTACCCGGCGGAGCGGATCGCGCACATGATCGGGGACTCCGGCGCGATACTCGGCCTCACCGATCCCGAATCCCTCGCCGCCATGCCCGCTGTGCCCGCGACGCGGGGCAAGCACCGCAAGACCCAGGTCGACTGGCTGGTCATCGGCTCGGGCGAACTCACCGCGGAACTGGCAGGCCGGTCGACGGACCCGATCACCGACGACGAGCGGCACCACCCGATGCGGGTGAGCCACCCGGCGTACCTCATCTACACCTCCGGGTCCACCGGCACGCCGAAGGCGGTCGTGGTGACCCATGCCGGCATCGCCTCCCTGGCCAGTGAGCAGAACTACCTGTTCGGTATCTCGGACGCGGCGCGCACGCTGCACTTCTCCTCGCCCAGCTTCGACGCGTCGGTGCTCGAGCTGCTGCTCGGCTTCGCCGCTGGCGCCACGATGGTGATCGCTCCGCCGGGCATGTACGGCGGGGCCGAGCTGGCGGCGCTGCTGCGCGAGGAGCGGGTCACCCACGCCTTCGTGACACCGGCGGCGCTGGCGACCGTACCGAACGAGGGGCTCGACGAGCTGGAGACGGTCATCGTCGGCGGCGACGCCTGCTCGGAGGAACTCGTCGAGACCTGGACCGCCGGGCACCGCATGCACAATATGTACGGCCCGTCCGAGGCCACCGTCGCGGCGACCGCCAGCGGGCCGATGCGGCCGGGCGGTCCGGTGCCGCTCGGCTCGCCGGTGCGCGGCATGCGGCTGTTCGTGCTGGACAACCGCCTGCATCCGGTGCCGCCGGGCACGCCGGGCGAGTTGTATGTCTCCGGTCCCGGCGTCGCCCGCGGCTACCACGGCCGGTTCGGCCTGACCGCGGCACGGTTCGTGCCCAACCCGCACGGCAGGCGCGGCGAGCGGATGTACCGCACCGGCGACTTGGTCGTCATGGAGCGAACCGGACAGCTGCGGTTCCTCGGGCGCGCGGACGATCAGATCAAGATCCGCGGCTTCCGGATCGAACTGCGCGAGATCGACAACGTGCTGCGCTCGCATCCCGGCGTCCGCTTCGCCCTCACCGTGGTGCACACCGACGAACAGGGCCAGGTGCGGCTGGCGTCGTACGTGACGGCGGACCGTCCGGTCGAGGCGCGGGCCGTGCTGGAGACCGCGCGCCAGCGTCTGCCCGGCTACATGGTGCCCGCATCGGTGGCGGTGCTCGACGAGCTGCCGGTGACGCCCGCGGGCAAGCTGGATCGAAAGGCGTTGCCGGAGCCGGTATTCGCAGCCGCGGGGACATCGCGCCCGCCGAGCACCCCGCTGGAACTCGGCGTGGCGGGTGTGTTCGGCGGGGTGCTCGGCCGCCCGGTGACCGGAGCCGAGGACAGCTTCTTCGATCTCGGCGGCAACTCGCTGCTGGCCACCCGCCTCGCCGCCGCGCTGCACGCGGAGTTCGGGGTGGAGCTGCCGGTGCGATCGATCTTCGAGGCGCCGACGGTCGCCGCGGTCGCCGAACAACTGGATCGAACGCCCCGGACGCAGCGGCCTGCGCTGGCGGTGCGGACGCCGCGTCCGGGACGTATTCCATTGTCGCTGCCGCAGCAGCGTTTGTGGTTCATCAACCGATTCGCGCCCGAATCGAGCGCATACAACATCGCTTTCGTGATCCGGGTGGCAGGCGATCTGGACGTCCCGGCGCTGCGCGAGGCGATCACCGACGTGGTGCGGCGGCACGAAGTGCTGCGCACCGTCTTCCCGGAGGACGCCGAAGGCGCACAGCAGGTGGTGCTTCCGGTCGAGCGGGCGGTGCCGGAGGTGGCGGTCACCGACATCGACGACTCCGGCGCGAAGGCCGCGCTGGACGCGTTGGCGCACAGCGGTTTCGATCTGACCAGGCAACCGCCCCTGCGGCTGTCGCTGCTACGCACCGCGCCCGAGCGCTACCTGCTCGGGGTCGTGCTGCACCACATCGCCGCCGACGGCTGGTCGCTCGGTCCGCTGACCAGGGACTTGGCCGCCGCGTATGCGGCGAGGCACGAGGGCGCGGCGCCGTCCTGGACGCCGCTTCCGGTGCAGTACGCCGATTTCGGGCTCTGGCAGCGTGCCTGCCTCGGCTCGGAGAACGATCCCGACAGCGCGGCGGCGACCCAACTGGAGTACTGGCGCACCGCGCTGGCCGACATCCCCGACCAGTTGCCGCTGCCCTACGACCGGCCGCGGCCCGACGAACCGACACAGCAGGCCGGGACGGTGCGTTTCACCGTGCCGGAGCAGGTGCGCCGCGGGCTCGACGCGCTGGCCCGCGAGCGCGGCGTCAGCAAGTTCATGGTGCTGCGTTCGGCGTTCGCGGTGCTGTTGCGCTGCGTCACCGGCGGACGCGACATCGTGATCGGCACCCCGGTGGCCGGGCGTACCGACACCAAGCTCGACGAACTGGTTGGCATGTTCGTGAACACGCTGGTGCTGCGCTCCGACGTCGACCCGGACCGCGGCTTCACCGACCTGCTGCGCGCCGACCGGGACACCGAGCTGGCCGCGCTGGCGCACGCCGACATCCCGTTCGAGCGCATCGTGGACGAACTGGGCGCCGAGGCCCGCTCCACCGGCCGTCATCCGCTGTTCCAGGTGGCGCTGAGCCTGCAGGACGGCCCGGTGCCCGCCCTGGAGCTGCCCGGCCTCGCGTTGCGCGCGGAGCCGTTGGACATCGCGCTGGCGAAGTTCGATCTGGAGTTGCGGGTCGCCGACGACACCGCTGCCCCGGGACCTGACGCCGGCGCGGACAGCGTCTACGAATTCGTCTACGCGGCAGAGCTTTTCGACGCTACGACCATCGAGACGCTGGCGGACCGGTTCCTGCGCGTGCTCTCCGCCGTCACCGCGGACCCGCGCGTGCTCATCCGCGACATCGACGTGCGTACCGACCACGAGCGCCGCACACTCGCCCCGGCGCGCGGGCGGCATGCGGCCGAGCCGCGCACGCTGGCCGCGTACTTCACCGCCACCAGCCGACGGTTCCCGCACAACACGGCGCTGTGCGCGGGGACGACCGCACTGACCTACGCCGAACTCGACCGGCGTTCCAACCGCTTGGCCCGCGCGCTCATCGCGCGCGGACTCGGCCCGGGAACCCGGGTGGCGCTCGGGCTCACCCGCTCGATCGATTCGGTGGTGGCGCTGCTGGCGGCCGCGAAATCCGGCGCGACGTTCGTCCCGGTCGACCCGAAGTACCCGGCCGAGCGCATCCGCCACATGCTCGCCGACTCCGGTTGCGCGACCGGCGTCACGGTCACCGCGCACATCGAGCAGCTGCGCACGGGCGCTCCGGCCGACCGTGACATCGAGTGGCTGCTGCTGGACCGGCCCGAATTCGCCGCCGAACTCGACGGCCACGACGACGCGCCGATCCACGACCGCGAGCGCACGCGCGCCATCCAGGTGGCGGACCTGGCCTACCTGGTCTACACCTCCGGATCGACCGGAACGCCCAAGGGCGTCGCGGTGACCCACAGCGGCCTGTCCAATCTGGCCGACGAGGTCCGCGACCGCATCGGCGTCGACGAGCATTCCCGCACATTGCATTTCGCGACGCCGAGTTTCGACGCGGCGATCCTGGATCTGCTCATCGCGCTGGGCGCGGGCGCGGCGATGGTGATCTGCCCGACCGACATCTACGGCGGCGACGAGCTGGCCGCGCTGCTGGAACGCGAGCGGGTCTCGCACGGCTTCATGACCCCGGCCGCGCTGGCCACGATCGACCACAAACGCTGGCCGCTGCCGCACATGCGCGCGCTCATGGTCGGCGGCGAGGCGGTCGCGCCGGATCTGGTGGCGCGCTGGGCGCCGGGACGGGTGCTGTGCGACGTGTACGGGCCCACCGAGACCACGGTGGTCATCACGATCTCCGGTCCGATGCGCGCCGGTGCGCCGATCACCATCGGCAGCCTGGTGCGCGGGGCCAGGGCGTTGGTGCTCGACGAGCGGTTGCGCCCGGTGCCGGTCGGCGTTCCCGGCGAGCTGTATCTCGCCGGCCACGGCTTGGCGCGCGGGTACTTCGACCGGTTCGGGCTCACCGCGACCCGCTTCGTGGCCGATCCGTGTGGCCCGGCCGGCGCCAGGATGTACCGGACCGGTGACGTGGTGCGCTGGAACGCATCCGGCGAGCTGGTCTACCTCGGGCGCACCGACCACCAGGTGAAGCTGCGCGGTTTCCGGGTCGAGCTCGGCGAGATCACCGGCGTGCTCGGCGAACATCCGTCGGTGCGCTTCGCGCACACCGAGGTGCGCCGCATCGCGGGCGCCGACCGGATCGTCGCGTTCGTGCAGCCCGCCGACCGGACGGCCGGAGTGGACACCGATGCGGTGCGCGCCTTCGTCGCCCGCAGGCTGCCCGCGCACATGGTGCCCTCCGGCATCACCGTGCTGGACACCATCCCGCTGACCCCGGTCGGCAAACTGGACGTCGCCGCGCTGCCCGAACCGCGGCTGCACGCCGAGCAGGGCGGCCGTGCGCCGCGGACCGACGCGGAGCGCTTGGTGGCGTCGGTGATCGGTGAGCTGATCGGGGCCGACGGCGTCCGCGCCGACGACAGTTTCTTCGACATCGGCGGCAACTCGCTGCTGGCAACCCAGCTCGTCGCGCGGCTGGCCGCGGCGACGAACGTGCGCCTCGCCGTGCGCACCGTGTTCGCCACGCCGACCGTCGCCGAGCTGGCCGAGCTGCTGGAGGCGGGCGCGGCCTCCGACGCCGACCGCCCCGCGCTGGTGCGCAGGCAGCGTCCGGAGCGGATCCCGCTGTCGGCCGCCCAGCGGCGGCTGTGGTTCCTCAACCGGTTCAACGCCGGATCCCGCGACGGACAGTCGGCGGGCGCCTACAACGTCCCGCTCGTGCTGCGCATGTCCGGCCGCCTCGACGTCGAAGCGCTCGTCTCCGCCCTGCACGCGGTACAGGCCAGGCACGAGACCCTGCGCACGGTGTTCCCCGAGACCGACGGCGCGCCGGCGCAGGTCGTGCTCGACCCGGCCGAGGCGGCCGTCTCGCTGTCGCGGATGACGGCGCGCCCGCACGAGGTCGAGTCCGCCGTACGACGTTTCGCCGCACCGGGGTTCGATCTGGCCACCACCGTGCCGATCCGCGCGGCGCTGATCTCGGTGCCGGACGCGCAGACCCCGGAGCATGTGCTCGTCGTCGTGGTGCATCACATCGCGATGGACGGCTGGTCGCTCGAGCCGATGGCCGCGGACGTCGCCGTCGCCTATCGCGCGGCCTGCGGCGGCGGCCCGGCGCAGTGGGCGGAGCTCGAGGTCCAATACGCCGACTACACCCTGTGGCAGCAGGAGGTGCTCGGCAGCGAGGACGATCCGGACTCGGCGGTGAGCAGGCAGCTGGAGTACTGGCGGCACACCCTCGACGGCATCCCCGAGTTGCTGACCGTGCCCGCCGACCGGCCGCGTCCGCCGGCTCCGTCCTACCGGGGCGGCACCGTGGAATGCGCGGTGGACCCGGTCACCCACCGCGAGCTGCAGATGATCGCGGGCAGCAACAACGTCAGCCTGTTCATGGTCCTGCACGCCGCGCTGGCGGTGCTGCTGCACCGGATGACCGCCACCGACGACATCACCGTCGGCACCCCGATCGCGGGCCGCGGCCATCCCGCGCTGGACCGTCTGGTCGGCATGTTCGTCAACACGCTCGTGCTGCGCACGCGGATCGACCCCGGCGCCAGGTTCACCGACCTGCTGCACGCGGTGCGCGAAACCGACCTGGACGCCTTCGCCAACGCCGACCTGCCGTTCGAACGCCTGGTGGAGGTGCTCAACCCGGCCAGGTCGCAGTCGCACCATCCGATGTTCCAGGTGATGCTCTCGGTCCGCAACGAACCGGTCGGCGGCCTGGACCTGCCCGGCCTGCACATCGAGGCGGCCGACATCGACGCCGGGATCGCCAAGTTCGATCTCCAGTTCACCCTGACCGAAACGCAGACGCCGCAACGGCATCCGGCCGGCATCACGGTGGCGGTGAACTACGCGATGGACCTGTTCGACGAGCCGACCGCGCAGCGGCTCGGCAAGCGCCTGACCCGCTTGCTCGCCGCGATCGCCGCGAACCCCACCACCGCGGTGGGCGATCTGGAACTGCTCGATCCCGCCGAATGGTCGGGGCTGGCTCCGGTGCGCGGAGGCAAACCGGATCGGCCGATCACCTTCCCGGAAGTGTTCGAGCAGGCGGCGAGCGTCGACCGGGCCGGCGTCGCCCTGGTCGCCGACGGCACCGAGGTCACCTACGATGCCCTCGATCGCTGGACCAACCGGCTGGCGCGCGTGCTCATCGCCCGTGGCGTCGGCCCGGAAACGCTGGTGGCGCTCGGCATCCCGCGATCGATCGAGTCGGTGGCGACGGTACTCGCGGTGGCCAAGGCCGGAGCGGCGTTCGTGCCGGTCGACCCGCTGTACCCGCGGCAGCGCATCGCGCACATGCTGTCGGATTCCGGTGCGGCACTGGGCATCACGCTGGCGGACTACCGCGGCGAGCTGCCCGAGGACACGGAGTGGATCGTGCTGGACGACCCGGAGTTCCGCGGTCTGGTGCTCGACGCGCCGGACGTGCCGATCGCCGACGCGGAGCGTCTCGCTCCGCTGCGGATCGACAACCCCGCGTACGTGATCTACACCTCCGGCTCCACCGGCACGCCGAAGGGCGTGATGGTCACCCACGGCGGATTGTCGAACTTCGCCGCCGAGACCGCCCACCGGTTCGACGTCCAGCCCGGCTGCCGGGTGCTGCATTTCGCCACGCCGAGCTTCGACGCCGCGATGCTCGATCTGCTGCTGTCCCTCGGCGGCGCGGCGACTCTGGTGATCACGCCGAGCGGCGTGGTCGGCGGCGACGAACTGCGGCAGGTCTTCGCCGCGGAGGGAATCACCCACGCGTTCATCACCACCTCCGCGCTCGGCACGGTCGACCCCAAGGGCCTGCCCGAGCTGCAGCACGTGCTGGTCGGCGGTGAGGCGTTGCCGCCTGACCTGGTGACCCGGTGGGCGCCCGGCCGCAATCTGTACAACGTCTACGGTCCGACCGAGACCACCATCGTCACGGTGATCTCGCAGCCGATGTCGCCCGGCGAGCCGATCACCATCGGCGGACCAATCCGCGGCGTCAACGCGGCGATCCTCGACGCGCGGCTGCATCCGGCTCCGCTGGGGGTGACCGGCGAACTGCACCTGTCCGGTGACGCGCTGGCCCGCGGTTACCTGAACCGTCCCGGCCTGACCGCTCAGCGGTTCGTCGCCAACCCGTTCGGCAAACCGGGGGAGCGGATGTACCGCACCGGCGATCTGGTGCGCTGGTGGTCCGGTTCGCGGGAGCAGGGTTCGCCGGTGGACGCCGCGCCGGAGATCCAATACGTCGGCCGCACCGACCATCAGGTCAAGATCCGCGGTTTCCGTATCGAACTCGGTGAGATCGACGCCGCGCTCGCCCGCCACGGCGGGGTGGCGTTCTCCCTCACTATCGGGCATCGCACCCCGGCCGGCGCGACGGCGTTGGTGTCGTATGTGAAGGCGCGGGACGGAGTGTCGCTCACCGCGGCCGAGCTGACCGGGCACGTGGCCGGGCTGGTGCCGAATTACATGGTGCCGCAATCGATCATGCTGCTCGACGAGGTCCCGCTGAGCCCGGTGGGCAAGCTGGACCGGGCGAAGCTGCCGGAACCGGTGTTCACCGCGGGCGAGGGTTATCGGGCTCCGTCCACCCCGACGGAGGAGGCGCTGTGCGCGGCCTTCGCCGAGGTGCTCGGCGTGGAGTCGGTCGGCGTGGACGACGGCTTCTTCGAACTCGGCGGAAACTCGCTGCTGGCCACGAAGGTCGTCGCGCACGTACGGGAGAAAGGCATCGACCTGCCGGTGCAGTTGATGTTCGGCGACGCGACGCCCGCTGCCATCGCGGCGCGCCTGGACGGCTCGGGCGCGACCTCGGGCGCGGCGGTGGCCGCGATGCTGGCGCCGGTGCTGCCGATCCGGCCGGGCGCCGCTGCCGGCCGGGCGCCGCTGTTCTGCGTGCATCCGGCGATCGGTCTGGCGTGGTGCTACTCCGGGTTGCTCGCGCACCTTCCGGCGGATCGTCCGGTGTACGGGTTGCAGGCGCCGCACGTGGCGGGGCAGGAAAGCTACACGTCGATCGACGAGGCCGCGAGCCGCTATGTGGCCGAGATCAAGGAGATTCAGCCGGAAGGTCCCTACCACTTGCTCGGCTGGTCGCTCGGCGGACTCATCGCGCAGGAGATGGCGGTGCAGCTGCAAGAGGCGGGCGATGAGGTCGCCCTACTGTCGATGATGGACAGCTACCGGCTGTCGGACGACCTGCTCGACCAGGCGACACCGAGCGTCGCGGAGATCGTCGGCGAGTTCGGCAGCGCCGAACTCGCCGCGCAGATCGATCCCGGCATGAGCCTGCGGGAGGCGGCCGAACTGCTGCGCGCCCGGTCCGGACCGTTCGCGGCGCTGACCGTCGAGCATCTGGAGCGCCTCTACGCGGGCTACGAGAACGGCACCGTGCTCGCGCACACCTTCCGGCCCCGCCCGTTCGACGGTGACCTGCTGTTCTTCAGCGCGGGCGACGATCCGGTCAACCGGGCCGATCCCGACCGCAGCGCCGACGCGTGGGAGCCGTACGTCACCGGCGCCGTTCACGACCACGAGTTGCGCTGCGCGCACTCCGCGATGACCACCCCGGAGGCGCTGGCGGTGATCGGGCCGGTGCTGCGGAGGTGGCTGGAGACGAAGGAGACGCACAGGTGAGCTTCGCGGTGGAAGTGACCGGCCTGGTCAAGAGCTACGGCCGGGTCCGCGTGCTGGACGATGTCGATCTACGGATTCCCGCCGGCACCGTGATGGGGCTGCTCGGCCCGAACGGCGCGGGCAAGACGACGACCGTGCGGATCGTCACCACGCTGCTGAAGCCGTCCGCCGGGTCGGTGCGGGTGGCGGGCGTCGACGTGCTGCGCGATCCCGCGGCGGCGCGCAAACGGATCGGCCTGTCCGGCCAGTACGCTGCCGTCGACGCGAACCTGTCCGGGTACGAGAACCTGCGCATGGTGGCCCGGTTGTACGGGATGTCCCAGCGCCAGGCGACCGCGCGCGCCACCGAACTGCTCGGCGCCCTCGGGCTCGACCACGCCGCGCATCGCAGAGCGGGAACCTACTCCGGCGGCATGGCCCGGCGGCTGGATCTCGCGGGGGCGCTGGTCGCCCGGCCCGCCGTGGTCGTGCTGGACGAGCCGACCACCGGCTTGGACCCGCGCGGCAGGCTGGACATGTGGCGGGTGATCGGCGACCTCGTCGACGACGGAACCACCGTCCTGCTCACCACGCAGTATCTGGAAGAGGCCGACCTGCTGGCCGACCGCATCACCGTCATCGATCACGGGCGGGTCATCGCGCGCGGCTCGGCCGACGAACTGAAGACCTCGATCGGCGGCGACCGGCTCACCGTCACCCTCGCCGCCGGACAAGCCGCCGCGCCGGCGCTGGCCGTGCTGGCACAGGTGGGCGTCGGCGAGCCCGTCCACGAGGCGGGCACCGACGAGGTGTCGGTGGTGGTCGGCGACGGTTCGCGCACGATGGTGGAGGCGCTGCGCAGGCTCGATGACGCGGGCGTCTGCGTGGTCGACGCGAACGTGCACCGGCCGAGCCTCGACGATGTATTCCTTTCCCTCACCGGCAAGCCGGGCGGCGCGCACGTCACGGAACCGGAGACCGACGACGTACAAGAGGAGATCATGTCGTGAGCACGGCAATCGCCGGGGAGGCCGCCCCGAAGGCGGAGCCGAAGCCGGAAAAGGCCGCGGCGCATCGGGATACCGCTCCACGGCTGCGGTTGTTCCGGGACAGCGCCATCGTCGCGCACCGCAATCTGCTCACCATCCTGCGCGTGCCGACGCTGCTGGTGACGGCCACGATCCAACCGCTGATGTTCGTGTTCCTGTTCGCCTACATCTTCGGCGCGTCGCTGGGCGGCGGCCAGTACCGGGAATTCCTGCTCGCGGGCATCTTCACCCAGACGGTGGCGTTCAACGCCGCGTTCACCACGGTCGGCCTGGCGGGGGATCTGCAGAAGGGCATCATCGACCGGATGCGGGCGCTGCCGATGTCGCGGCTGGCCGTGCTGATGGGCCGCACGCTGTCGGACCTGGTGGTCAACATCCTCAGCCTGGCGGTGATGGTCGGGTGCGGGTACATCGTGGGCTGGCGCATCCACGGCAGCGTCTCCGACGCCGTGCTGGCGTTCGCGGTGATCCTGCTGTTCGCGTTCGCGATGTCCTGGGTGGGCGCGCTGACCGGCCTGATGTCGCCGACCGTCGAGGTGGCGCAGAGCGCCGGGTTGATCTGGCTTTTCCCGCTGACGTTCATCTCCTCGGCGTTCATCTCCGCCGAGACTCTGCCCGGCCCGCTGCGCACCATCGCGGAGTGGAATCCGATCACCGCGGTGTCGGCGGCGGGACGCAAATTGTTCGACAACGACTCGCCGCCCACCTTCGTCCCGCCCAGCGGATGGGCCGCCGATCACTGCGTCGAATACGCGGCGGCTTGCTCGGTGGCGATCCTCGTGGTGGCCGTGCCGCTGGCGCTGCTGCGCTACCGGAAGGTGGCCAGTCACTGACCCGCGCGCCCACGCGCACAGCGAACGGCCGCCGCATCCGGACGATGCGGCGGCCGTTTCGGTATTCGCGAACCGTCAGGCGCGGCGGCGGGTCTTGAGCAGCTCCAAGCGCTCCTTGAGCAGCTCCTCGAGCTCCTCCTTGCTGCGGCGTTCCAACAGCATGTCCCAGTGCGTGCGCGGCGGCTTGACCTTCTTGGTCTCCTGGGTGGTGCCTTCGACCAGCACCCCCTCCTGGCCGTTGCGGCACAGCCAGGTCGGCGGGATCTCGGCGTCGTCGGCGAAGGGGACGTCGAATTCCTCGCCGTTGTCGGTCCGGTACCGGGCGATCCGACGCGGAGCCAGGTCGTGGTCGCGATCGGTCTCGTAGCTCACCGCTCCGAGCCGACTGCCTCGGAGTACGCGATCTGCCATGGTGTGCCTCTCCCTGTGTGCTCGAGTCTTCGTGCGCTGCGACCGTGTCCGCGCGAGTGCGCGCAGCACCCGCCGGACCTGATGTACAACGATCGGGCCTGCGCCAATAGTTCCCGACGCGGCCGCGGTGAACCGTTCCATTGTAGTGCCAGCGTCGCATCGGCCCCGTCGCACCCGACGGCGGGTGATTCGCCGGGGGCGCTGAGCGGATCAGGAGTGGCGAGCGATTAGTGTTCTGCGTCATGTCGCGCCGCTTGTCCTGCCAGTGGTGTGGGCGGGAGATCGTGGAATCGGAGGCCGGCCGCCGTCGCCGGTACTGCCGCCAGTCCTGTCGCCAACGCGCCTACGAACACCGCAACAGCTTGAAGGGGACGGGAATTCCCGACGACGCGGTCGTGCTCAGCGCCCACGAGGCCGCCGACCTGGCCGATCGCTGGTTCGCCGCCCGCTGCGCCGCCGAGGACGTCGCCACCGCGATCGCGGAGGGGGCCACGCCCGATGAGCTGGCGGCGCTCGGCAAGACGCTGGTCGCGCTCACCCGTGACGCGGAACGTCTGCGCTGACCGGCTCCGGCGTGGTCTCGGGTGTTGCGCCGCGGTGGCGTAGATACACCGCGCCGAGCAGCACGACGACGGTCGCCACAAGTCCGGAGGCGGCGTACCAGGTGGCCGGGTCGGGATGGACCAGCGACTGGCCGCGCATCGCCTGCCAGAAGACCAGCGCCAGCAGGCCGGCGTAGCCCGCCGCCAGCACAGCGACGACGGCCGCGCGAGCGCGTTGCGGGCGCAGCCAGCGGTACCGCGGCGCGAGCCGGGCGAGTGCGATGGCCGCCAGCAGCAGGACCTGGATGCCGTGCAGCCCGACGAAGTGCGGCACGCGCAGGTCGCCGCCGATGGTGCTCCAGTGCGTGATCGGCATGCCGCCCATGGCGTCGCGCGGAGCGAGATCGCCGGAGTCGGGCGCGACCGTGTGCCCGGCGGCCAATTCGACGACTCGTCCGGCGCTGTCGCGGACGAGCTGCTTGCCGGTGAATCCCATCAGGTAGCCCAGCGCCATACCCACCACGGCCAGCGCCAGACCGGCATGGACGGCGCGTGCGGTCGGGCGGTCCGCCAATCGCTGCCAGGACAGGATCAGCACGATGAGCAGGTTGGCCAGGAACAGGCCGGGCACGCCGGAGGCGAAGACCACCTGCCCGATCGAGTTCACCGGGTCGGTCTCGGTGTTGAAGTGGCTGAACGTGCCGCGCGCGGCTTGCAGCACGATGAATCCCACATCGACGAATCCGGTCACCGCGAACACCGTGCCCAGCCACCAGGTGACCCGGCTTCCCTTGTGCGGCAACGACAACAGCCACGCCAGGGTGAGGCTGTAGACAGTGAACGCCAGGCCGAATTTCATCGGCTTGAGCCAGACGGATTCGCCGAGCAGCGTGCGGTCGTCGAGCAGCATCGCCGGGAGGGAGAACAGGACGAGCGCGGTCATCGCGGCGACCGTGCCGAGCAGTGGTCGATGCAGCCGCCCGCGCGTCGCCGTCCGCGTGCTCGCACGCGACCGCGACCCGCCTGCGGGTGCGGCGACGAAATGTGTTGTGGACATGGAGCGAACGTAGGAATCGCGGACCCCGGTGGACGTCCCGCCGGGGCGCTATTCGCGTCTAGTACCCCGGTACCGGGGGGCCACCCGCGGGCGGTACCGCGGACCCACATGTCCTCGCTTACGGCTGTGCCTTGGCGCGCCACGAAGCTGGTCCGGCGGAGGCCTCATAGGGATTGGATCCCGCGGCGGGATCGCGGGCGTCGCGCTCGATCCCGTTGCGCCGATCGGGCAGATGAAGCGGGCCGCGAACGCGTCGTTGCGTTCGCGGCCCGTAGCGGGCGACGGCGCTGTCGCCGGGTTCGTCCGCGAGCCCTCGTGTCCCGCGAGCCGGATCGGGGTCAGTCCTCCGGGGCGTACCCGACGTCGATGCCGCGTCCGGCCAGCCAGGGGTGCGGATCGATCGGGGTGCCGTCGGCCAGATGGACTTCGTAGTGCAGGTGCGGCCCGGTGGAATAGCCGCGGTTGCCCACCGTCGCGATGACGTCGCCCGCGCGGACCGGCTGGCCCACGGTGGCGAGGATGTCGTTCACGTGGCCGTAGACGCCGACGGTGCCGTCGTCCTGCTGGACCCGCACCCACAGGCCGAAGCCCGAGGCGGGACCGGCCTCGATCACGACGCCGTCGGTGACGGCGGCGATCGGCGCCCCGAGCGGATCGCCGAAATCCAGGCCGGCGTGCATCGCGCCCCAGCGCGTGCCGAAATTCGAGGTCAGTACGCCGGCGGCGGGCCGGACGGTCTTCGGGCGGGCGAAGTCCTGCGCGATGCGGTTGAGGTCCCAGGGCACAGGCGCCGGGGCGGCCTGCGGAGCCGGGCTCTGCGGTGGGGTGAAGACGGCGAATCGAGCCATGCCCTCGGCGGGGCGGATCTCACCCGAGGCGATCTTCCCCGCCACGAGGCGGGCGGAGTCGGTGTCCTCGTCCTGCTGCGCCGCGGCGAGCACGCCGAAGGACGCGGTGACGACCGCGGAGGCGACGACGACGCGGGCGGTGACGCCGTCGCGGCGCAACCGTGTCGCGGCGCGACGGATCGGTAACGGAAAGGTCACGGGCATGCGTCGAACGTACGGCAGCCGCCGCAGGCGTCCGCAATCCTGTGGCAACCATCACCGGGTGCAAAAGCCCAGCTCGATCATTGCGAAGAGGTGAAGAATCCTGCGCGATTCCTATGCGAGCTGGGACGACGAAGACTTGGCGGCGGTTGACCCGGGGAGTGCTGGATGCGCACACTGTGTGAGTGGCGACTAATGGAGTTCGTGCCCTCACGGCGCTGGCGGACCCGACCCGTCGCGCGATCTTCGAGGCCCTGCCGCAGGCCGCTCGCTCGGTCGGCGACTTGGCGGAGGAACTCGGTGTGACCAGTTCGGCGGTCTCGCAGCATCTGCGTGTGCTGCGCGAGGCGCGCTTGGTGATGATGCGGCCGGAGGGCAATCGCAGGTTGTATTCCCTCGACCCACGCGGCCTCGCCGACGCCCGCGACTACCTCGAACAGTTCTGGCCGAGCGCGATCGCCGCCTATTCCGCGGCGTTGCAGACCGCCGCGACAGCGAACGCGTGACCGCGGCGGTGTGCCCGCGTCCGTCTTCGGCGGCGGTCGGTGGCGGTCATCCCACCCGGCGATAGGCCGTCTTGGGACGGTCGGTACCCGTGCTGGGCCAATTGCGCTTGCTCAGCTGCTTGTCGACGGCGGTGATCACCTCGGCGACGTCGATCTGCAACAGGCCGGGGTCGGGGGCGGCGGCGTCGGCGTCGCCGACATGGCCGGCCCACAGCACGGCATGCCGGCCGAGCAGGTGCGCGGGCGGACCGGCCAACTGCGGCGGCGTCGGGCCGAACAGCAGGACGGTCCGGGTGCCGAACGCCGTGGCCAAGTGGGCCACGCCGGTGTCTCCGCAGATCACGAGGGCGGCCTCGGCGACGGTGGCGGACAGATCGATGAGGGTCTGCTGTCCGGCAAGCACCCGGCCGGCGGGCAGGCCCGCTCGTGCGGCGACGCCGAGCGCGAGTTGGCGTTCGTACTCGTCGCCGGTGAGCACCACCTCGCGTCCCAGGGCGAGCAGGTGCCGGATGACGGCGGCGAACCGGTCGGGTGGCCAGCGGCGCGCCGGTGCGCCCGCGCCGACGTGCACGACCACGCAGTCGCGGCGGCTGGTCGTCGACACCGGCGGAACCAGTCCCAGGTTGCGGCGATCCGCGCCGATGCCGTCGTACTCCAGCAGATGACACCAGCGGTCCACCTGGTGGGTGTCCGGCTCCCACGCCGGGCCGGACAACTCGGGAAACGCGGGGTTGCGGAAAGTGAGTATGCGCTCGGCCCCGGTCTTGGACAGGGCGACGATGCTCTCGGCGCCTGCGCCGTGCAGGTTGACCGCCAACTCGGGCGCGGGCGCGTCCCAACGGAGGCTGCCCGGATCGGGAGTGGGCAGCAGAGTGTCGACCGAGGCGATCAGATCGACGATCGGCTTGAGTCGCAGCGGCGCCGCCAAGACGATGCGATCGTGGGGTTTGGCTCGGCGCAGCGCACGAAGAGCCGGGATCGCGGTGAGTAGATCACCCAGCCCACGCGCCTGCAACACGAGCAGAACCGCCACCCTCTTCTCCTAGCCACCCGAGTCTCACCGAACCCCGACCCACCCGTTCAGCCCAGGGGCGCCGACGAAGAGTCACTGACGAATAACTACCCGGCCGGTCGGATGGCGAAACGTGAACGTGGGACAACGTCGTGACGTCGAAGGAAACCCTGGGCGCACGCTGCCTAGCAAATATGCAGGGAACATATGCATCGCAGCTATAACATCAGGGAATGACGACAAACAGCGTGGTAGAGGGTCCACTGAAGTCTCTTGCCCGCCGTGCGTGGCAAACGATCCTGCTCACCGGCGTCCTCGCGGTGATCCTCGGCATCCTGATCCTGGCCTGGCCCGACATCACGCTGGCGGCGGCGGGCATCATCTTCGGGGTCTACCTGGTGGTCACCGGCTTCCTGCAGCTGCTCGCGGCCTTCGGCGCGCCGGTCGGCACCGGCCTGCGCGTGCTGTCGTTCATCATCGGCGTGCTGTCCATCGTGGTCGGCGTCTTCTGCTTCCGCGACGAACTCGCCTCGTTGCTGCTGCTGGGGTTGTGGATCGGCATCGGCTGGCTGTTCCGCGGGATCGCGCTGCTGGTGGCCGCGATCTCCGAACCGGAACTGCCGGGGCGCTGGTGGCAGGTGCTCTTCGGCCTCGTCACCGCGGTCGCCGGTGTCGTGCTCATCGTCTGGCCGGTGCGGTCGGTGGCCACGTTGGCCGTCTTGGCCGGGGTGTGGCTGATCATCGTCGGCATCATGGAGATCATCGTGGCGTTCGGTGTGCGCAGGGAGATCGCCTGACCAGCACGGTTCCCTCCGGCTGGAACTCGTGACAGAATCACAGGCGCATTTTCACCAGACGTCGGCTTCGGGGTTGGTCGACATCGAAAAGAACTGGAGGCACGAATGATTCGTACTGCTGGGTTTGTCGGTGCGCTCGCCCTGGCGGGGGCCGCGGCCATGCTGTCGGCGGGGACGGCGCAGGCCGCGGTCGGCACGCTGTCGATCAACGGCGAACTGCACGCGGATCCGGTGGGCTGCCTGAACACCGACGGTACCTTCTACACCACGTTCCAGATCACCGTCGTCAACAGCACCGATCGTGCCGTCACGCTGTACTCCGGAAGGGACTGCACCGGTTCGGTGGTCGGCGAGCTGCCCGTGGAGAAGATCGGCTACCTGCCCAAGGGCGGCAGCGTCTCGGTCAGCTGAGCCGACCGTAGCGATCGCGGCCGAGGCGTCGCGTCACCCATCGCACGAGTTTCGTCGGTGTGGTGCGCGATCGCCTCGGCCGTTTCCGTGCTCGCCTCGCCCGCCCTGCCGTTTCACCCGCCGACGTCGGTGGGGATCCGTTCCGATGCCGACACGGTGTCGCGTGCCCACGCCGCGTGCGGCCGGGCGTAGCGCCCGCCGCGCCGCAGCGGCTCGGCATGGCTGCCGTCCTCGACGATCCGGCCCTCGTGGAACAGCAGCACCCGATCGGCGGTCTCGGCCGTGTGTATCCGATGCGCGATCGTCGGGGTGGTGCGGCCGCGGGTGAGGCGGGCCAGGGCGTGCTGCATCCGTGCGTCGGTGCCCGCGTCGCAACGCCGCGCAAGATGATCGTCACGATGCGCAGCAGCGAGACCGCCAGCACGAAGGCCGCTCCGGCCGCGGGGAAACGGCCCTCGGCGAAGCTCGCGACCACCATGTGCTCCGTACTCCATCCACGGCTTTCGCGGCGAGCGCCATGCAGCAGGCGTTCACCAGGCCGGAGGCGACCGCGGCGGCCCGGCGCCCGCCCGCACCCGCGCAGCATGATCGCCAGCCCGCTGCACAGGGTGCGGGGGTCCTGCCCGGCCTCGCTGTCCGCGGCCGCGGCGAGCAGTGCGCCCTTTCCGTAGCTCATGACCCCGGACACCGAGATGTCCGGGTTGTTCCCGTCGCCACCACGATTCCAACCGCCTGCACGCTCTAAAAAAGGAGGCCTTGGAACGCGCCCCGCAGCGATGGACTCGATCAGTGTGATCGGAACACGGCGGCACTACGGCCGCGAACGCCTGGGGCGACCGCGATGGGCGCTACCGCGCAGGTGAACTCGTTTCCAGTGAGCGGGCCGGACGCCGGGTGTCCTGTGTGCGCGGCCAGTCATTCGGGCTCGCCGCGGTGGACTCCGAGGTCGCCGCCGGCGGAACCGGCGGCACGCCGGCCGCGCGGCGGCGTCCCCGCGGATCCCATGCCATCGCCGACGCGGCCGCGCCCAGCAGAACGATCACGATCATGGTCACAACACACCAGACCAACATGGTCCTTGCCTCCCTGGCAAAACCATCCGGTTGACAGACTGCGTCGGCTTACCAAGGCGGACAGTTGTTTTCGAGTCGCCGACAGTATCCACCGACCGGAAGGCGGGCGCGAGTCCTCGGCGCGGGGCCGGGCATCCCGGTCTTGTCCGAAACCCGCTACCGATGCTGTCGCGGCCGGTGTACCAGCGCGAACACCGCCGGCTCCGGTGACAGGGGTTCCGGTGCTGCGATCGGAGGAGACGGGGATCACGGTCACGCCGCGGCCATACGGGTGTGGGTGCCGTCTCAGTCCGGCCGACTGCCGTTGCTTCGTCGCGCGCGGCGGCCGGCTGGGCCGCGCCGCGCTGTTTGTCTCGTTTGCGCCCGGGTAGCACGGTGGGGACGGAGGTCAACCCACAGCGAAAGGGCTGGTTCGGCGATGTCCAATTCCACATCCGGCGCGACAACGGATCGGCGGTCTCCGCTCCAGGTCGCCGCCATGGCGGTCGGGGCGACGTTCCTGCTGGTCGGCATCCTGGGGTTCATTCCAGGAATCACGACCGACTACGGCGAACTCGAGTGGGCGGGTCATCACTCCCAGGCCCAGTTGCTCGGTCTGTTCGGCGTTTCGGTGCTGCACAACGTGGTTCACCTGGCTTTCGGCATCGCCGGGGTGCTGGCCGCGCGCACCGCTGCGTCGGCGCGTGCGTTCCTGCTCGGCGGCGGTGTGCTGTATCTCGTGTTGTGGCTGTACGGACTGGTCGTGAACCCCGACAGCGACGCCAACTTCGTGCCGCTCGATACGGCTGACAATTGGCTGCACTTCGTACTCGGCGCGGGCATGATCGCCCTCGGTGTGGTCTTGGCGCGGCGGCCCGTGACCCAGGCGCCGGGAGCGGGCAGGCAGACCGGAATCCTGGAGTAGCCGACGCGCCACATCGGGGCCCATCCGAGTGCTGGCTACCGAAAGTTGCTGCGCGTCAAAGGTTCTCGGAGACGACCAGCTCCGCCGGGTGCCGCCGGGTCGCCGACGGTACGCTCGGTTCGGGCGACGCCGAAAAGCTGGTTGCCGAACGCCGAAGATGTTGACATCGACTGCTGTTGACAACATATGATGTCAATAACTTGCTCAGCCCGCAATCCGCGCCGTGACCGCGCGAGCTTGTGGGAGTGCAGGCGCTTCGACCACGTTGGCAACGATCGCGGCAAGGGAGTACCGATGAGGGCCAAACCACCCGCGCTGGGATATCTCCGCAAGGACGTCTCGGGTGTGTCCCAGGATTGGGACGAAGCGCAGATGCGGAGTTTGGCCAAGCGACTGGGTTACGAGCTGTGTAAGACGGTGACCTTCGGCGCCGGTACCGACGCACCGGTGGATCGCCTCGTCGACGTCGTCCGCACCTTCGGCGTCGACGCGGTGATCGCGCCCGGGCTGCACCACTTCGGCAACGCGGTACCGGCGGGACTCGTCGAGGTCTGCGACCTGATCACCGTGACGCCCCAGCAGACGTACTCCCGTTCGGCGCTGTCGCGGATCTGGGCCTGAATCGCTCCGCCGGACGAAGTCCGGCGCGGTTCAGCGCTGGCGCCAGCCCAGCGGACCCGGCAGGTCCACACTGTTCTTCTTGGTTCGGGAGTTCCACGACCAGGGGCCGATTTTGATGCTCCACGACGACAGCCCCGACTGGGTGAAGTTGAGTTTCAGCGGCCCGAACGATTTGCGCTGACGGTATCTGATTGGCATGAGCAGCCTCCCTGACTCGACCCCAGGATAACGGATCCGGTTATCCCACAGGGTTTTCGCTGGTCGGCGCACCCTTGGCCGGCATCCCGACAGGATTCGTGCCGTCGAGCGGGCGGCCCGGAAACGATGGGCGATCTACCGCTGACGTGCGCTCTACTGATGCCATGGACGGCACTGGAAGCCCTTGGGAGAATACGACGCACGACTGGGCGAGCACCGTGGACCTCGCTCATCTGGAACGGATTCGCCGCGAGCCGGAAGCGATGGCTCCCGGCGGTATCCGTCACCTGATCCTCGAAGTCGTCGCGTACGCGGCGGACGAAGCCGCATGTGGGAACGGCGGACGGTGCGTCGTGGTCTTGCACACCGATGGTTCGGTGTCGGTCTCCGACGATGGAAGAGGCACCGACACCCGCATCGACGCCAGCGGACGCCACGTCAAGAAGCCGATCATGGCGACGAAAGATCTGCGGTTCTTCGACTTCCCTGACGCGGAACGCCTGCCCGACGGTCATCCGCGCCGTGGCATGTCCGTCGTCGCGGCGCTGAGCCGATGGCTCGTGCATACCAATCGCAGGCGGCACGGAGCTTGGACGCAACGCTATGAGAACGGCGTCCCGGTCACCGATCTGCTGCCGGTCGCCGCGGACGGCACGACCGGTACGACGGTCCACTTCCTGTCGGGGCACGGCTCGCACGCGGCGACCGAGCCGACAGTGGACGAGTTGGTCCGGTTGACGTCGTCGTGGCGACAGCTGTCGGTCGCGGTGATCCGCGCCGGTGAACCGTCGCAGTAAGCCTCGACGGTCCCCGGCTTCGCATCGCCACGTTCACCGCACGAAGGCCCGTGTCAGCTGTCCGGGACCTCCACCCAGCCGATGACCGAATACACGCCACCGCCCGGCACGTGACAGCGGGACGCGAGTTGTGCCCGGCAGGAGGCTGACACGGCGTCGGCCGGGGCCGGTGCGGATAGGCTGGCGGCATGTCGGACTCGGTGGTTTCCAGCGGTTTGTCGGTAGCGCTCGTGCTGGGGGGAGGTGGTCCGGTCGGCCTGTCGTGGTTGGCCGGACTGGCGACCGGACTGCGGGACAACGGCATCGACTTGGCCCGGGCCGACCGATTCGTGGGGACCTCGGCGGGGGCGGTGGTCGGCGCGGTCCTGGCCGATGGCGGTGATCCGGCGCGATTGCTGCGGCCGCCGTCCACGTCGGCGGCGCCGGTGCGGGCGGATCCGACGCGCATGGCGGAGATCTTCGCCGTACTGCGCGCTCCGGGACAGGACCCGGCCCAGGCGCGCCGCCGGGCCGGGGAGTTGGCCTTGGCCGCGCAGGTCGGTGCTCCGGACGAGCACATCGCGCGCATCGGTGGGCTGGCCGGTGTAACGCGATGGCCCGCGCGCGATCTCGTCGTCACCGCGATCGACATCACCACCGGCGAATTGCGGGCATGGACCAGGGACGGCGCGGCGTCGTTGCCCGCGGCGCTGGCGTCGAGCACGGCGGTGCCGGGAGTCTTCCCGCCGATTCCGATCGACGGCAGCCACTACATCGACGGCGGCTTGCGCTCGCCGGTCAACGCGGACCTGGCCGCAGGCGCGGACGTCGTGGTGATCCTCGAACCGCTGGCGCACATGTTCCCGCGTGTTCCGAGCGATCGCGAACTCGGCTCGGCCACAGAGGTTTCCATTGTCCCCGACGACGAGGCCGTCGCCGTGATCGGACTCGACGTGTTCGACTCCGCGGCGCTGGCTCCCGCCCATGCGGCGGGCGTGCGCCAGGCGGCCGAGGCGGCGTCGCGACTGAAGGACGTCTGGCCGAACGGCTGACCGCTCACCGCCGTACTCCCTCGAGCGATGTCCTCGTCGCGCTCGACGTATTCGCCGTAGCAGCCGAAGCCCTCGGCGACCTTGTCGCGAAGCGCCGTTCCGGCTCGTGGTGAGCGCCGAGCCCCTGCGTCCGCACGGCTGCGCCGATTCGTGCTCGACGCTCCCCGCGCTGATCGGCTGCTGGTGCCCGCTCGTGCTCCCAGCGGCGAAGTCGTCATCGTGGCGGTCGAACCCGGCGTTCCCGGGGCGACCGTCACCGCGCGGCCGGTGGTCGACGCGACGCGCGATCTCGGGCGGGTCGGGGCCGGTGGCGTTGTGGCGTTTCCACGGCGACGGCGGGCGCGCACTCGGCGGCAGTGCGACCGGCCCGCGATCGCGACGGCCTGCGACAGTCTGGGGCTCAGCAGGGCCATGCCGGCGGCCACCGTCGGCTACGCCGGGGTGCGCGAACAGTTCGTCCGTCCGATCGGCTCCTGCCAGGCCGTCAAGCGCGCCTGCGCGGACCTGCTGGTGCGGATTGCGGTGGCCGGGCAGTTGGTGGCGGCCGCGGTGCGAGCCGAGGTCGCGTCCGGTCCGGACGCGGGCGGCGCGGCATCGAGGGCCAAGGCGTTCACCCCCGAGACGGCGGTGCGGGTGGCGGGGAAGGCCATGCAGTTGCACGGCCGCAGGGGTTACATGTGGGAGAGCGGGATTCACGCCTATCGCAAGCGAGCCACGCTCGATCGGGGTCATGTTCGGCACGCCCGCCGAACACCGGAGACGACTGGCCCGGCGATTCGCCCCGGCATAGCGAGCGCGGGGCGGATCGCCGGTCGGCGGCTTGGAGCCGACCGGGAACAAGCGGTCAGTCGTCCGGAGTCTCGGTGAAGCGCTGCAGATACAGCGGCTCGCCCAGTTTCTCCACCAGATCGAGTTCGGTTTCCAGGTAGTCGACGTGCTGCTCTTCGTCCTCGAGGATGTGCTCGAAGATGCGAGCGGAGGTCACGTCGCCGCGCGAACGCATCAGCTCGATGCCACGGCGCAGCCGTTCGACCGCTTCCAGCTCGATCTGCAGATCGGCCCGCAGTTGCTCGGGCACGCTCTGCCCGATGCGCAGGGGGTTGAGCTTCTGATAGTTCGGCAAACCCTCCAGGAAGAGGATCCGGTCGGTGAGCAGCTCGGCATGTTTCATCTCGTCGATTGACTCGTGCCGAGTGTGCCGGGCCAGCTTGGTAAAGCCCCAGTTCTCCTGCATCTTGGCGTGCAGGAAGTACTGATTGATCGCCGTGAGTTCGGCCGTCAGCTGCTCGTTGAGCAGCGCAACGATGTCCTTGTCGCCGTCCATAGCAGCGATCGTGGCACAAAATGCGCGCAGCGGCGGGCAGACCGCCTGGTGTGTCGGCTCAGGCGGCCGATGGCTGCGCTCCCGCGGAGGCCCGTGCGCGGCCGATCACCTCGGCCAGTCGCGTCGTGCAGCTGCCGCAACCCGGCTTCCATCCGCAGGCGTTCTTCACCTGGCGGATGCTGTCGGCGCCCGCCGAAACGCAGGTATGCACGTCACCTTCGGACACCGCGTTACAAATACAGACGTACATGAAGCCTCACAGCCAGGTCACCTTATCGCTGAGGTTAGCCTCGACTAACGAGGTAAGCCTCCCCTAATGTATAGCAGCTCGCTCCGGCGGTGTGAAGCCCGCGGCCCGCGCGAGCTCCGCTAGGGGGCGAGCCGCCGTACGGCCAGCTGCCGCGGCTCGCTCGACTCGATCTCGGCGCTGCCGGGGAGCGCGATGTCCTCTTCGGTGCGCAGCAGCACGTGCCGCGGCGCCTTGTAGCCGGCCAGCCGCTCGCGCAGGAAAGCGCAGTTCCGCGCCATCCACCGTCGCGCCCGGCCGCGGCGCCACGCACGAGACCACGGCTTCGCCGAGCGTCTCGTGCGGCACGCCGACGGTGCGCGCGACCTTGACGCCGGGGAACCGGAGCGGCCCCGCGCTGGACGGGCCGGTGATGCGAACCCGGTTGCCGACGAGGACGTGGCCGGCGGTTACGTGCTCGCCTGCATCCATGGCGTTCGGCCGCGGCGATCTCGGGCAGCGGGCCCGCTTCCAGCGGATCGCGGTCCCCTGCGGCTGCGGGCCGCCGGTTATCGGCCGTTCTCGACCTGGTTGAACGGGACGTCGCGATCGGCGGCGAACTCCCTGGGCATGCCGAGCACGCGCTCACTGATGACGTTGCGCGCCATCTCGGTGCTGCCGCCGGCCAGGCTCCACGCCGACCGGAACAGGTAATCGAGGCCCACCCTGGTCGTGTCGGCGGCGTCGCCCGGGCTGTGGGTGGCCGCGGTGGACCCGGCGATGCGTACCGCCATATCCGTTTGCAGCCAGGCGTTCTCCGCGGTGAACAACCGGGTGATGGCTCCGGCGGAGGGCGGCAGGTCACCGCTCGCGATGGCCAGCGAGACGTGCGCGATGAGCTGGTCGCGCAC
Organism: Nocardia implantans; assembly: GCF_035544775.1. Classification (NCBI taxonomy): domain Bacteria; kingdom Bacillati; phylum Actinomycetota; class Actinomycetes; order Mycobacteriales; family Nocardiaceae; genus Nocardia; species Nocardia implantans. The sequence continues at coordinate 423,703 of NZ_JAYKYQ010000005.1, forward strand.
CACGTTCATGGCCCGCGCCTCGCCGATGTCCTCCCTGGTGCGCGGGTCGGCGCAGCGCCCGGTGGCGCGAGCCAGTTCGAGCAGCCGGTCGGCCTCGCCGCCCAGGTGCGGGCGCGCGCCGCTGGTGTACGGCGACGTGCCGCCCAGCGCGGCGCGCTCGTGGTGCAGCAGCAGGGACGCGGCGTCCCAGCCGCCGTCCACCCGGCCGAGCACCGCCTCCTCGGGCAGCGCGACGTCGTCGAAGAATTCCTGGCAGAACTCGGTCGAGCCGGTCACCTGTTTGATCCGCCGCACGGTGACGCCTTCGGCGCGCACCGGCACCAGGAACATCGTGAGCCCGCGGTGCTTGGCGACCTCCCAGTTGGTGCGGGCCAGGCACAGCCCGTAGTCGGCGGCGTAGGCGCCGGAGCTCCAGATCTTCGATCCGTTGAGGATCCACCGGTCGCCGTCGCGCTCGGCGCGGGTGGTGAGTCCGGCCAGATCCGACCCGCCGCGCGGCTCGGACAGGAACTGCGCCAGGATCTCTTCGCCGCGCAGCACGGCGGGCAGGTGCGCGCGCTTCTGCTGCTCGGTGCCGAGATCGAGCAGGCTCGCCGCGCAGATGGCCAGCGTCGGCACGTTCAGCAGCAGTGGCATCTCGTAGGGCAGCGATTCCTCGGTGAACGCCCGCTGGTGGGCCGGGGTGAGGCCGAGTCCGCCGTAGTCGGCCGGGAAGCAGATTCCGGCGAAGCCGCCCTCGTGCAGCATCCGTTGCAGCTGCCGGGCGCGGTCCCACGCCTCCTCGGTGTCGGACTTGTGGTCCGCGGCGGGGGCCGGGGGCAGGTTGCCCCGCAACCAGGTCCGCGCGCGGGCGCGGAAGTCCTCGACGGGCTCCAGATCCGTGGTCATAACGCGGTCCTTCCTGGCGGGCTCGATCCGGTTCACGCGGCTGCCGTGTCGAGCAGATCGGTGATGTGGCGCCGGTGCTCCTCTGGCGTGCCGTACATGGCGCGGCCGAGGGTGATCCGGCGTAGGTACAGATGCAGGTCGTGCTCCCAGGTGACGCCGATGCCGCCGTGCAGCTGTACGCAGTCCTGGGCGATCACCGGGGCTTTCGCTCCCACATACGATTTCGCGATGCTGATCGCCTCGCCCGCGCAGGCCGGGTCGTCGTCCCACGCCGCCGCGGCGGCGGTCGCGGTGGCTCGGCACGCTTCCAGCCAGGTCTTGTTGTCGGCCATCCGGTGCTTGAGCGCCTGGTAGGAGGCCAGCTGCCTGCCGAAGGTGTAGCGATCGAACAACCAGGACAAGGTCGCGGCGAGCGCGGCGTCGGCGGCGCCGACCAGCTCGGCGGCGGTCAGCACGGCCGCGGTGCGCGCCTGCGCTCGCAGCGCGGCCACGGCGGCGCCGCCGGTGTGCGCCACGGCGTCCGCCGATACCGCGACATTCTCGAACGTCACGCGCGCGGTGCGGCGGACCAGGTCCAGGGTCCAGGCCGGGGTGACGGTCACGCCGGGGGCGTCGGCGCGCACCAGCAGCTGCACCGGGCCGTCGGCGCTCTGGGCGGTCACCAGGAACAGATCCGCCTGGTCGCCCGCTTCCACGCGGTCCTTGACGCCGTTGAGCCGGTATCCGTCGCCCTGGGGTTCGGCGCTGGTCCTGAGGGCCTGTCCGGGGGACAGGACGGTGAAGTCCCGGCCGGGTTCGTAGACCGCCCACGTCACGATCGTTTCGCCAGCGGCGACGGCGGTGACGACCTCGCCGAGAGGGCGTGCGTCCGAGGCCAGTCCCGCCAGGACGGCATTCGTCGTGATGAACGGACCGGGCGCGCAGGCGCGGCCCAGCTCTTCGGCCACCGCGGCGAGTTCGGTCATCGGCCTTCCGGAAACCGTTCCGCCGCCGAGGCTTTCGGGAACCAGCATGGCCGTCCAGCCCAATTCCGCCGCGCGCCGCCACCAGGTCCGATCGAATCCCGTCCCGGCTTCGCCGAGCGCGCGCACGGTGCTCACCGGGACGGTTTCCGCCAGGAATTCGCGGGTGGTCGACTGGAACAACCGCTGATCCGCGGTGGGGTCGTTGGTCATGATGCCTGTCCTTCGGTTGACGCGCCGCCCTGTTTGTGGAAATCTCATACTCACAGATGAGAGGCATATTCTCAATCACGGAAGTCACCCGGCGAACTCGGCCTATGAGCGGCCTCCGCCGGGGTGTCGAAGGGACCCTCGAGTGGTGAAAAACTTCCAGGAGCTGGACTTCTTCCTCGGGCAGGAGCTCGTCGCCGATCCGTATCCGTACTTCGACGCGCTGCGCGAGCAGTGCCCGGTGACGCGCGAGAAGCACCACGACGTGATGATGGTGACCGGCTACGACGAGGCGCTCGAGGTCTACAACGACGTCGAACGGTTCTCCTCCTGCATCTCCGTCACCGGCCCGTTCCCCGGCTTCCCGGTGCCCCTGGCCGGGGCGGAGGATGTCGACGCCCTCATCGCCGAGCACCGGGACAAGCTGCCGATGAGCGACCAGCTGCCCACGCTCGACCCTCCGGTGCACACCGATCACCGTGCACTGCTCATGCGGTTGATCACGCCGAAACGACTCAAGGAGAACGAGGAGGCGATGTGGGCCATCGCCGACCGGATGCTGGACCGGTACCTGGCCAAGGGCAAGGGCGACTGCATGCGGGAATTCGCCGGCCCCTTCACGCTGTACGTGATCGCCGACCTGCTCGGAGTCCCCGACGACGATCAAGAGGAGTTTCTGCACGCCTTGCAACGCGATCCGCACCGCGAGGGCGCGAGTGTCGGCAGCACCGACGGGGAGGGCATGTCGCACAACCCCATCGAATTCCTCTACGCCAAATTCTCCGAGTACGTCGAGGACCGCAGGAAGAACCCGCGCGGTGACGTGCTGACCAGCATGGCGACCGCGACCTTCCCCGGCGGGCGCGAACCCGAGGTCCTCGATGTGGTCCGGGTGGCGGCGAACCTCTTCTCGGCGGGCCAGGAGACGACCGTCCGGCTGCTCAGTTCGGCGCTGAAGATCCTGGCCGAGCGCCAGGACATCCAGCGGGATCTGCGCGAGGACCGCGGCCGCGTCCAGCACTTCATCGAGGAGTGCCTGCGGATGGAGAGCCCGGTCAAGGGCGACTTCCGGCTGGCCAAGGTCGCCACCGAGGTCGGCGGCACCCAGGTGCCCGCGGGCGCCGTCCTTATGGTGGTCAACGGCGCGGCGAATCGCGACCCGCGCCGGTTCGAGGATCCGACCACGTTCGCGGTGGGACGCTCGAACGCGCGCTCGCACTTGGCATTCGGGCGCGGGGTGCACACCTGCCCCGGCGCGCCGCTCGCGCGGGCCGAAGCCAGGGTGGCCATCGAGCGGCTGCTCGAGCGCACCACCGGATTCCGGATAGACGAGAGCGTGCACGGCCCCGAGGGCGCGCGCGACTACCGCTACCTGCCCACGTTCATCCTGCGCGGACTCACCGCCCTGCACTTGGAGTTCGACGTGGCCGAGGGTGGGGCGCGATGAAGGTCGGCGTCGACGCGGATCGTTGCCGGGGCCACGGCGTCTGTCTCGGCCTGTGCCCCGAAGTGTTCTCCTTGACCGACGACGGCTACGCCGAAGCCGTCGTCACCGAGGTGCCCGGTCACCTCGAGGCGCAGGTGCGCGAGGCGGTGCAGTCCTGCCCCGAGAGCGCGATCGTCATCGAGTGAGCGACAGGGCGGGCACCGGGATCACCGCCGCGAGCGGGTCGAATCGGACGTCCTGGTGCCGCGACCGCTCCACCTAGGATGCGCGAGTCTTCTGCACGCGGGTGTTGCCGGTGCCGAGGGCGGTGCCGTCGGAACCGGTCGGGGCGATTTCCGGCACGGGGATGCCGTGTTCGTCCACGAGGATGGAATGCGCCTCGCCGGGGTCGAAGGCGTGGCGCTCTCCCCACTGCCGCAGCGTGAGGACGACGGGGAAGAGGTCGCGGCCCGCATCGGTGAGCACGTACTCCTGGCGGCGGCCCGACGGTGCGGTGCGCTGAGTGAGGACCCCGTGAGCGGTGAGCTTGCGCAGCCGGTCGGTGAGGATATTGCGCGCGATGCCGGTGCGTCGCTGGAACTCGGTGAACGATCGTGCCCCGTCCATCGCGTCGCGGATGACGAGAAAACTCCACCGGTCGCCGACCAGGTCGAGGGTGCGGGCGACGGGGCAGTCCGGGTCGGTCCAGTCGGGGTTCGCGGTGCGCGGCATGACACCTCCCAATGAGTTGCAGATTGAAACCATTATGTCGTACCGTCCAATTGGTTGCAATCTGCTACTGATTGGGAGCCTGATGAACGGGTGGCGGCGGTTGCTGCTGGCGGTGGTGTGCGGTGTCGCGGTGGCGACCATCTATGCGGCACAGCCGATTCTGGAGCCGATGGGACGTGATCTCGGTGTGACGGCCGAACGCGCGGGGTGGATCGTCGCCACCGCTCAGGTCGGCTATCTGGTGGGCCTGGTGCTGCTGGTGCCGCTCGGCGATGTGGTGTCCGACAGGCGCCGGCTCATCGCAGCGCACCTGGCGCTCACCGCGGTGGGCATGATCCTGACGGCCTCGGCGCAGGCCACCTGGGTGGCGTTCGCCGGGCTCGCGGCGACCGGATTGTTCGCGGTGGTGGTACAGACCACGGTGGCCTACGCCGCATCGGTGTCCCCGCCCGCCGAACGCGGACGGAGCATCGGAGTTGTGACCTCGGGCGTCATGATCGGCATCCTGGGCGCGCGGATCGTCACCGGCATGGTCGCGCAGATCGGGGGCTGGCGGAGTGTGTATGCGGCCTGCGCGGGCCTGGCGCTCGGGCTCGCGGCCTTGGTCCTGCTCGTCCTGCCGCCGGAGCAACGACCCGGCCGGCCGTCGGGGTATCGGCGGGCCCTCGTCGCACTCGGCGGCCTGTTCGGGCAGCGCCACTTCCTGACGCGCGGGCTCATCGCGTTCTTCCTGTTCGCCTCGTTCGCGACCCTGTGGAACGGGCTGTCGCTCGCGCTGGCGGGCGCGCCGTGGCAGCTGAGCGAAAGCCGGATCGGGCTGTTCGGACTCGCCGGACTCGCCGGCGCGCTCGGCGCAGTCCGGGCTGGACGGTGGGCCGACGCCGGGCATGCGGCCCCGGTCACCGGGCTCGCGCTCACCCTGCTCATCCTGTCGTGGTCGGCGATCGCGCAGCTGCCGAGGTCACTGTGGCTGCTCGCCATCGGCATCGTGGTTCTCGACTTCGCGGTCCAAGCCGTGCACGTCAGCAACCAGAACCTGCTCACCGCAGCGCAGCCCGACCGCGTCAGCGGCGTTGTCGGCGGCTACATGGTCTTCTACTCGCTCGGCTCCGCCGTCGGCGCGGCCGCGACCACCGCCGTCTGCACTGCCGACGGCTGGGTCGGCTCCTGTCTGCTCGGAGCCGGATTCGCGTCGTGCGCCTTGACGGTCTGGGCGCTCGGCGAGCGGCTACCGCTCGAACGCGCGACTATTCGAGCCGGGAAGTCGGGCGCGCACCAGGCGCGGGCCGCAATGGACTGACCGCGCTGGACGGGCTTTACGCGCCGCGTATCGGACGGTCAACTCCGCTCGGCCGGATGAATGCCCGCATCGATGGCGGCGTCCAGGATCCCCAGATCAGCGCCCAGTTCGGCGACCAGCGCGCGGGCCACCGTCACGTCCTTGCGGAGGAATTCGCTCACCGAAGCGCGGAAGACCTCGACCGCTCCCTTCCCGGCCACGCTGGTGACGGCGCGACCGCTGCTGCTGGCGTGCGGCAGGGCCGCCAGCAAGGTGGCCTCGTCCACTCCGAGTTGGTTTCCCAGCCGCACCGCGTCGGCGACCAATCCGATCTGCGCGGCGAACAGGGCGTTGTTGACGAGTTTCACCCGCTGGCCCGCGCCGAGTGGCCCTACGTGCAGGACGGGATCGGCATATGCCCGTAAGACGACTTGTGCGCGCTCGGCCGCCTCGTCGGCGCCGCCGAGGAGGACGGTGAGCCGGCCCGCGGCGATGTCGTGCGGTCCGCCGCTCACCGGCGCGTCCACCACCCCGACATCAGGGGACGCCGCCGCGATAGCGGCCACCGTCGCGGGACTCCCGGTGGTGTGCACGATCAGCACGGCCCCGCGGCGCACGGCGCGCAGCAGCGGGCCGCCGAGGCACACTTCGCGCACCTGGTCATCGGTGAGCACGCAGACCACGACGGCTTCCGCGTCATGGGCGGCCGCGGTGACGGTTTCGACGGCTCGCGCTCCGGTCTCGGCGATCGCCGCCCGCGCCGCCGCCGAGCGCCCCACCGCGCGGACGGTGTGACCCGCCCGCACCAAGCGCTGGATCATCGGGCGGCCCATCCGCCCCGCGCCCACGAATCCGATGCGCAAGCCCGGTCCTTTCAGCGCTGCCGATTCATCAAGGCGAGCGTCGCGTCGGCCGCGCCGAGCACGACCCCGGGAGCGATCCCGGCCGCCTCGGCCAATCTCGCCACCAAGCCGACGTCTTTGCGGAGCAGATCACCGGCGTGCTCGGCCAGCCGGTCCACAGTGCCGCCCGCGGAGACGATCCGCCCCAGCGCGAAACTGTTCGCGGTGCCGTGGGTGATCACTTCGCCCAGGCGGTCCGGGCTGATGCCGAGACCCTGGCCGAGGGCGAGAGTCCCTGCCGCCGTGGCGATATTCGCGGTGAACAACAGGTTGTTCAGCAGTTTGGCGGCCTGTCCTGAGCCGACGCCGCCGAGATGGACGATCGGATCCGCGTAGGTCGCGAACACCGGGCGGCTGCGTTCGACGGCCTCGGTGTCGCCGCCGGCCATCACCAGCAGCCTGCCCGCGGCGGCGGCGGGGCCACCTCCGCTGACCGGAGCGTCGATCACCGTGACCTGTCGCGCCGCGGCGAGTTCCGCCAGCTCCCGGCAGGTGTCCGGATGCACGGTGGAGTGCACGGCGATGATCGAACCCACTGCGAGACCGGCCAATACGCCACGGTCCCCGGTCACGACCTCGCGCACGTCGGCGTCACCGACCACGCACAGGCACACCAGGTCGCTGCGCGCGGCCAGCTCGGCGGGTGATCCGGCCGTCGCGGCCGCGGTGTCGGCGAACGGCTCGAGCGAGGCGGGCCGCCGCGCCCACAGAGTGGTCGGGTAGCCGCCCTCGACGATGCGGCGCGCCATCGGCGCGCCCTGACTGCCCAACCCGATGAACCCGACGCGCATCAGTGCACCTCCTCGTCGGTCGGTTCCGGCGTGGCGCCCGGGGCCGGGGCGGGCCGATAGAAGACTGCCAGCAGTCCGGCCGTAGCGGCCACGGCCAGGCCGAGCACGATGCCGCCACCGGCCCAACCGGTGATCGCGATGCCCGCGGCATGATCCAGCGACAGCCACCCCGGCCCGAGCAGGCCCAGCGCGAGCGCGACCACGGCCAGCACGAGCACGTATTCGTAGCCCTCATCGAAGACGAAGAAGCCGTTCGCGCGGTGCGCAAGCAATCCGGCGACCAGCATGACCGAGACGACCGCCGCGGCGGCGAAGGGGGTGAGCAGGCCGAGCACCAGCAATGCCCCCGCACCGATCTCGGTGACCACGCTCAGCCAGGCCTGCAGCACTCCGTTGCGCAGCCCCAGCCCGCTGAACCACCGCGCCGTCCCGGCGATCTTGCCGCCGCCGAGCCAATGATTGACGCCGTGCGCGATCATGGTGACCCCCACGACCAGGCGCAACAGCAACAGCGCGACATCGGTGACCTCCATGGCCTCACCTTCCTGGCCGCGCGTGTGCGCCGCCGTCCACTTGGATTGCCGGACCGCTGAACTCACCGGTGGCGGCCGCGACGACGCACTCTTCTGCGAAGGCGAGGACCTGCAGGTGGTACGCCGCCGCGGTGTAGCCCAGGCTGGCGTTGTGCCCGGTGTTGGGTTGCAGGTTCAGCACCACCCGCGGCGCCGACCGGAACAGCGCGCCGATGGCCGTCAGCTCCTCGATGTCGTTGCGCCACACCGATTCGTGATCGCCCGCGGTGAACCGCACCGGAATCCGCACGCGAGCGGCCATGCGCGGGAATTCCTCGCCGGCCCAGTCGGTGACGACGGCGGCCTCCACCCGCGGACCCGGTACCGCGATCGCCGCACCACCCACGAGTTCGGGTGGATACAACCGCGACGGTCGCCACAGCAGTCCGCCGAGAGCGGGCCGGGTGCCCTCCGGACGCGGACCCCACAGCACTTCCTGCGCTTCGGGATGGTGAATCCGGCCGGTGCCGGCCAGCTCCACGCCGAGCAGTTCACCGCCGCGGTCGTCACCGGCCATGCGCATCGCGAGTTCACATCCCGCCGAGTGCGCCAGCAGGAAGACGCCCGCGCCGCGCGGACGGCCCGCGAGGTGGGCCTCGACCGCGCCGTACATGAGATCGACGCGCCGCCGCGGCGCCGTGAGCTGGTCGCCGAACGGCCCGGAAGCGCCATAACCTGGCCGGTCCAGCGCCAGGACGGTGTAACCCAGGCGCTGCGCGATCCGGAGCAGCGAGAGTTCAGGATGCCCTGGGCAATCGAAGTACGCGGAGGTGGTGGCGCCGCCGTGCAGGGCGACGAGCACCGCGCGGGGCGCGGGCGCCTCGGCCAGCAGTCCCGACACCGGGATGCCGTCGACATCGGCCACCACCCGTGGCGGCGCCGCGTCCGCCAGCGGGGTGAGATCGGATTCGGTGAGTGTCATCGCATGCCCGTCGATGTCGCGCCGTCAGGAATCGGAGCGCAGCAGCATCGCCCCGCCGGGGGTGAGCCCGCCGCTGGAGACGACCGCGACCCGTGCGCCGGTGACCTGCCGATCCCCGCCCGCGCCGCGCAGCTGCACCACGGCCTCGCGCAACAGGCCCATGCCGTGCGTGCGGCCGTGAGAGAGCTGGCCGCCGTGCGTGTTGACCGGGATCGTGCCGTCGCGGGCGATGCTCTTGCCGCCGTCGAGGAAGTCCTTGGCCTCGCCGATGCCGCAGAAACCGAGCGCCTCGATCCAGGACAGACAGTTGAAGGTGAACCCGTCGTACAGCTCGGCGACGTCCACGTCCCGCGGCCGCAGGGTGGTGCGCGTCCACAGGTGCGCGGCCGGGCCGAGCACCTGCGGTTCGTGGGTGAGCGTGCTCTGGTCCCACTCGACGCGTTCGACGATCTGCGTGCCGACCGCCTCCACCAGCACCGGCGGGACGGTCAGATCGCGGGCGGCCTCGATCGCCGAGACGATCACCGCCACCGCGCCGTCGCAGGGCACGTCGCAGTCGTAGAGCCCGAACGGGGTGGTGATCGGCCGGGCCGACAGGTAGTCGTCCATGGTCATCGGGTCGCGGTAGACCGCGGTCGGCTCGAGTTCGGCGTTGGCGCGCTGGTTGAGCGCGATCCAGCCCAGCGTCTCGCGCGTGGTGCCGTAGCGATGGAAGTGCCGCTGAGCGTTCTGCGCCAGGGTGTGGGCGGCGGAGATCGCGCCGAACGGCGTCATCCAGCTCGTGGTGCGGCCGCCGGACGGCGGGATGCGGCCCGCCTTCACCAGTTCGTTGAAGGTCGACTCCCACACGGTGCGGAAGCACAGCACGTGCCGGGCCAGTCCGGCGGCCACCGCGGTCATCGCCGCGACCACCGAACCGCCCGGCCCGAAGGTCTCGATACCGCCGTTGTGCCAGCTGGGGCGCAAGCCCAGCGCCGCTTCCAGCGCGGTCACCCCGCCTTCGCCGAAGCCGCCGAGATTGCCGCCGCCCGGGTAGGAGGAAAGACCGTCGATGTCGTCGAGAGTCAGGCCCGCGTCGGCGACCGCGCGCTCGCACGCCTCGATCGTCAGCTCCAGCGGTGGCACCATGAGCCTGCGCCCGATCCGGGACATCCCGATCCCGGTGAGCGCAACCTTGTCCTCGAACTTGTCCTGCCGCAGCATCGGCCGCACGTGCTCGGCGAACCGGTGCGGCTCGATGTCGTCCACCGGCAGCGGGGCGGGACGGGGTTGCTCGGCGGCGGGCCGGAACAGCGGCAGCCAGACGTCGGCATCCTGCTGGAAGGTCACCTCCACCCGCATGCCGAGCACCAGATCGCCCGGATCGGCCTCGACGATGTTGGTGGTCAAGCGGACCCGCGGATCTTCCACCAGCGCCACCTGCGCCACCACGTACGGCGGCGGCAGGCCGGGCACGGCGAAGCGATGGTTCACCGTGAAGCTCGCCAAGATGGCCGCGCCGGAGACCTCCCGAATCCCCAGGTCGTGGCCGCGGCAGTACCTGCACACCGGCTGCGGCGGGTGGATGAGCGCCGCGCAGGACCGGCACTGCTGGACGCGCAGCTTGCCGTCGGCGCCGGAGGTCCAGAAGAACTCGGTGTCCAGGCCCAGCAGCGGCAGCGGCCGTCCCGACGGCTCGGCCGTCGTCGCCGGGGTCTGCTTCGCGTCTGCCACAGCGCCTCCTTGTCGTCGCAGCCGGTAGCCGCGTGCGGCCTTGCGGCGGCCACACGCGGCTGAGGTGTTCTCAGATCTGCGCCGCGCCTCTGCGCACGGTCACCGGCTCGGCGAGCCGCTGATCGTCGCAGACCCGCTGCAGCTTCGCCAAGGTCTCGTCGAGACCCGCGCCGAGCCGGGGACCGGGGGTGAACTCGGCGGGCAGGTGGCGCATGCCCTGGATGACCGCGATCGTGTCGTAGTGCGCGGTCTCCTCCGGGATGCACCGGAAGTCCGGCATCCGGTCCAGCACCGCCATCAGCATTCGCTTGAACACCGTGCGGGCGACGTTGGAGCCGATGCAGCGGTGGATGCCTAGCCCGAAGCTGTAGTGCCGGTTGCCTTTCCGGTCCAGGATCAGCGTTTCCGGATCCTCGAACACCGCCGGGTCCCGGTTGGCCATCGCCCACGACAGCCAGACCCGGTCGCCCTCTTTGAAGGAGGCCCCCGCCACCTCGCAGTCCTGCGCGATGGTGCGCGCGTCGCCCGGAGCGGGGGTGTAGTAGCGCAGGAACTCCTCGGTGGCCGAGTCGAGCAGCAGATCCCGTTCCCGGCTCAGGGTTTCGCGCTCGTCGGGATGCTGGGACAGCCATTCGAGCGCATGGGCGGTGAGCGCGGTGGTGGTGTCGAACCCGCCGCCGATGAGCAGGCTGAGCATGCCCAGGATCTCCAGGTCCGGCAGCGGCTCCCCGCTGACCCGCGCCGCAGCGACCGCGTGGATGAGCCCGGGGCGGGGGTTGTCCCTGATCTCGGCGAGATTGGTCAGCAGGTCCAGGCCCATGGTGCGGTGCATCTCCGCGACGCGCGGGTAGTCCGGCGAGTCCGGCGGCGTGTACACCGCGGCGTGCACCGGTTCGTTGTAGATGGTCCACTTGCGCAACGGGATACCGAGCATGCCGAGCGTCAGCACGGCCGGCACGACGTTCGCCAGGTCGTCGACGAAGTCGATGCGGCCGCTGTCGATCTTCTCGTCGATGGCCGCGCGCACCACCTCGTCCACGAACGGAATCCAGCGTTCGACGGCGGCGGGGGACAGGTACGGGTTGAGCGCCGAACGCAGTTCCCGGTGCTCGGGCTCGTCCATCTCCAGGATGCCGCCACGGATGCCGCGGGCGCGCGGAGCCGGGGGAATGGAGATGCCGCGGTACCCCTTGCGGACTCCCTGTGGATCGTGATCATTCGACAGGTGCGGGCAGCGCGCGAGTTCGAACACCTCCTTGTTGCCCGCGGCCACCCAGTGACCGTCGTAGGTGTCGGTCCAAGCGAGCGGGCACTCGCTCTGCATCGTCGCGGTGATCGCTTGGAAGTTCTCCCGGTACTCCGGTGCGTAGCGGTCGAAATGGAATCGCGGTTGCTTGCGCTCGGCGTCGGCGCCGTTGTCCACGGTCATGCGGCGGCCTCACTCGGCGATCGAGATCGCGCGTTCCGGGCAGGAGTGCACGGCCTCGCGGACCTGATCCTGCTGGTCGGCGGGAACGGATTCGCCGACCGGGGAGGAATGGCCGTCGATCTCGCTGAGTTCGAACGATTGCGGGGCGATCATCGCGCACAGCGTGTGCCCTTGGCAGCGCTGCTGATCGACTCGGACCTTCACGGTGTCTCTTCCTCTCAGACGTGGTAGTCGTACCACTTCAGGTAGCCGCCCGCGTCGACGCGCAACTGCGTTCCGGTGATGTAGCGCGCCTCGTCGGAGGCCAGGAACAGCACCGCGTCGCTGATGTCCTGCGGCTCGACGTAGGGGATCGGCATGGCCTGCTGCACATGGAAGGCGGGCTCGGCGTCCGCGCGGGTGGGATGTTCCAGGTCCGGGCGGAAGGATCGGTACATCGGTTCGCTCTGCAGCATCGGCGTGTTGCAGTTGGTGGGGTGGATGACGTTGGCGCGGATGTTCTGCGGCGCGATGTGCAGGGCGAGCGCGTGCACATACTGCGCGAGGCCGCGTTTGGCGACCACGTAGGCGATGCCGCCGGGGTCCTTGCCGGGCTGGTCCACCTTGGAGACGTCCATCAGAGCGGCCACCGAGCCGGTGGCGATGATCGAGGCGCCCGCGCGCAGATGCGGCAGCGCGGCCTGGATGGTGTTGATGACGCCGACGAGATTGGTGTCGATGACATCCGACCAGGCCTGCCACTGCGGCGTGCCCTTCATGCCCGCGATCCCGGCCTGGGCGATGACGATGTCCAGCCGCCCGAATTCCGCGAGGCCGCGGTCGAGTGCGGCGCGCACCTGTCCGGCCTCACGCACGTCGGCCTGTTCGGCGACGATGCGGCGACCGGTCTTCTCGACCAGTCGCGCGGTTTCGTCCAGGTCTTCCCGGCGCGACAGCGGATAGCCGATCGTGTCGATGTCGTGGCAGATGTCCACCGCGATGATGTCGGAACCTTCTTCCGCCAGCCGTACCGCATGGCTGCGGCCTTGGCCACGAGCGGCTCCGGTGACGAAGGCGACCTTGCCCTCTACGCGTCCCACGGGCCTTCCTTTCACTCTTGCTCTGTCGTACTGCTCAGCGGCACAGCGGGTCTCAGGTGTTGCGTCCGCCGTTGACGCCGATGATCTGGCCGGTGATGTATCCGGCTTCCTCGGAGATGAGGAACGCGCAGGCGGCGGCGATGTCCTCGGGTGTGCCGACCCGGCGGACCGGCGTCCGCTGGATGTGGTCCTCGACGCTGCCGCCGAGCCGGCGTGCCTCCTCGTTCTTGCGCAGCATCGGGGTGTCGATGAACCCGGGGGGCACCGCGTTCACGGTGATGCCCGACGGGCCCAGTTCCAGCGCCAGCGCTTTGGTCAGGCCGTTGACCGCCGACTTGGCCGAGACGTAGTGCGTCATGAACGGCTGGCCCGAATGCGTGCTCGAGGAGGAGATGTTGACGATGCGCCCCCAGCCCGCCGCCAGCATGTCCGGCAGCACCGCCTGGACACAGTGGAAGACACCGTTGAGGTTGACGTCGATCACCCGCTGCCACTCGGCGAAGGAGATGTTCTGGAAACGCTTGAATCCGTCGACCCCCGCGGCGTTCACCAGCACGGTGACCGGGCCGAGCTTGGCGCGGACGGCGGTGAGCGCCTCGGTGATCTGCTCCGGTTCGGTGACGTCGGCCCGGTAGGCGAAGTCGTCGTCGGCGGGTGGGTTGAGATCCAGGGACGCGACATGGAACCCATCGCTGCGCAACCGCCGTGCGATCCCCAGCCCGATTCCGGACGCACCTCCGGTGACCACTGCCGTCTTCACGCGCGCGACCCCTCTCCGGAATCCGGGGCGGCCTGCGACCGGTACTCGGACGGCTCCATCGCGCCCGGGATGCCTGTTGTGTGAACCACAAGAATCTCCCTTCCGAATGTGAGAACAGTACTCTCGCAACCATGGGATGCGCAAGAGTCGCGCTGGGGTGTCGTCGGACCGGGTCGGTGGCGCCCGCGATGATGCCCGGCGCCGTGCCGGGTTGGCGATTGTCGCCGCGCTCCGTCAATGCGAGTGTTAAATTCTCCGTTATAGAGAATCGTATTTCCATATCCGGCGAGGAGACAGGATGTCAACGCAGGAACAAGCGAGAGCGGTGGCGCGGCGGCTGCTGATCGACGGGCAGCTGGTCGAGACCGGGCGCACGCTCGTATCGCTCGATCCCGCCACCGGTGCGGTGTACGGCTACGCGCCCGAAGCCGGTGTGGCCGAGGTGGATACGGCGGTCGCGGCGGCGCGGCGGGCCTTCGACACCACCGACTGGGCGACGAACCACCAGTTCCGGGCGCACTGTCTGAACCAGCTCTACCAGGCGCTGCGTGCCAACGTGGAGGAGCTGCGCGAGCTGACCATCGCCGAGGTCGGCGCCACACGCACGCTCACCCATGGCAACCAGCTCGAGGCGCCGTTCGACATCGTGCGCTACTACGCCGGACTGCTGGCGGACTACGCGTGGAGCGAAGACCTCGGCGTGGTCGAGATCCGCGGTCAGCGGCACCGGCGCTGGGTGGAGTTGGAGGCCGCGGGTGTGGTGGCCGCCATCGCCGCCTACAACTACCCGCACCAGTTGGCGCTGGCCAAGCTGGCGCCCTCGCTCGCCGCCGGGTGCACCGTGGTGCTCAAGGGCGCTCCGGACACCCCGCTGGCCACTTTGGCGCTGGGAGAGATCGTCGCCCGGCACACCGACATCCCTCCGGGGGTCGTGAACGTGCTGGCCTCCTCCGATGTCGAGGTGGGCAAGCGGATGAGCACCCACCCGGACGTCGACGTGGTCACCTTCACCGGGTCCACGCCGGTGGGCCGCCAGATCATGGCCGCCGCCAGCGGCACGCTGAAGCGGGTCTTCCTGGAGCTGGGCGGCAAGTCGGCGATGATCCTGCTCGATGACGCCGACTACACCAAAGCCGCCGTGTTCGCGGCGTTCAGCGTGGTCACCCACGCCGGGCAGGGCTGCGCGCTGACCACCCGCGTGCTCGTGCCGCGACAGGACCACGACAAGGTGGCCGAACTGATCGCGGGGAATTTCGCCCACGTCAAGTGGGGCGATCCGGGCGACCCGCAAACCTATATGGGGCCGCTGATCAGCGAGCGCCAGCGCGACAAGGTGCACGGTTTGGTGCGGCGGGCGGTCGAGGCGGGCGCCACGCTCGTCACCGGCGGCGAGAAGGTGGGGCCGGGTTACTTCTACAAGCCCACCCTGCTGGCGAACGTCGACCCGGACAGCGAGATCGCGCAGGAGGAGGTGTTCGGGCCGGTGCTGGCGCTCATTCCCTACACCGACGAGGACGACGCCGTGCGCATCGCGAACAACTCCATCTACGGCCTGTCCGGTGCGGTGTTCAGCGCCGACTCGGAGCGGGCGAAAGCGGTGGCGCGGCGCGTGCGCACCGGCACGCTGAGCATCAACGGCGGCAACTACTTCCACCCCGACGCGCCATTCGGCGGCTACAAGCAGTCGGGCATCGGCCGAGAGATGGGCCGCGTCGGCCTGGAGGAGTTCCTGGAGCGCAAGACCCTGGCGGAGGTGGTCGCGTGATCGAGTGCGGACCAGCCGACCGAGGACGGGCCGCGCGATCGGGCCGGAGGACGTCGAGCGAGCGGGAGGTGCGGCCGTGAGCAAGCCGCTGGAGGGCATCCGGGTGCTCGAGGTCGCGATGTACGGATTCGTGCCTTCGGCCGGCGCCGTGCTCGCCGATTGGGGCGCCGACGTCGTCAAGGTCGAGCACGCCGTCACCGGCGATCCGCAGCGCGGGCTGCGGCAGGTGGGGGTGTTCGAGGTCGAAGGCGACCCGAATCCCAATGTGGAACACGCCAATCGGGGCAAGCGCAGCATCGGCGTCGACATGTCCGTGGCCGAGGGCCGCGAGGTGATCTACGACCTGGCCCGCCGCGCGGACGTGTTCCTGACCAGTTTCCTGCCGCAGGCGCGGACGAAGTTCGGCATCGATGTGGACGACATCCGCGCGGTGAACCCGGACATCGTCTACGCCCGCGGCAGCGCGCTGGGACCGCGCGGCGTCGAATCCGATCGGGGCGGTTACGACATGACGGCGTTCTGGTGCCGCGGCGGCATCGCGGCCACCATCACCCCGCCCGGCACCGAGGGCATGATCCAGCCGCCCGGCCCGGCGTTCGGCGACACCATCTCCGGGACCAATCTCGCCGGAGGCATCGCCGCCGCGCTGCTGAAACGCGAACGGACGGGGGAGACTTCGGTGGTCGACGTCTCACTGCTGGGTAGCGGATTGTGGGCTATGGGCCACACCGTCGCGCTGTCGGCCAGCCAGGCCAGACCGCTGGTGGCGCCGGTGCCCGGCGCCCACGGCGCGCCGACCAATCCGCTTTCGGGGCTCTACGCGACCGCCGACGACCGCTATCTGTCGTTCGTGATGCTGCAGCCGGCCAAATTCTGGGCCGACGTCTGCCGCCACATCGACCGCCCGGAACTGGCCGAGGACCCGCGCTTCGCCGACGCCGCGCAGATCGCCGCGCACACCGCCGAGGCGGTGCGGATCCTGCGCGAGGTGATCAAGGGACGCACCTTGGCCGAATGGAGCGAGCGCTTCGCCACCCTGGCCGGGCCGTGGGCTCCGGTGCAGGACTCCTGGCAGGTGACCCAGGACGCGCAGATCAGGGCGAACGAATACCTGCTTCCCGCAGGCGAATTGGAGCTGGTCTCCAGTCCGGTTCAGTTCGACGTCGGTGCACCGGAACTGCGGCCTGGTCCCGGATTCGCCGCCCAGACCGAGGAGATCCTGCTCGAACTCGGCCTGGATTGGGATCGCATCATCGCGCTGAAGACCGCGGGCGCGGTCGCTTAGCCGCCGAAGAGAGGGACCGATGCCCTACATCGCATCGCTGGGCACGTATCTGCCCTGCTGGGGTAGCCAGCGCAGCCGGGTTCCCGGCGACGACGAAGACGCCGTCACCTTGGCGGTGGAGGCGGGCCGCTGCGCCGTCGCCGGCGAACCGGTGGAACGCGTGGTGCTGGTCAGCCGTGATCTGCCGCTGGTGGAGAGCAGCAATGCCGCGGTGTTGCTGGCCGGTCTCGGACTCGACCCCGAGTTGGAGGTCATCGAACGGCTCGGCGGCGCCCCTGCCGCGCTGGACGCGCTGAGCTCGGCGCGCCCGCGCACCCTGGTCATCGGCGCCGACCTGGAACCGGCGGGCGCGGCGGCGGCCTGGGTGTCCGACCGCGACGGCCTGCAGGTGCGCACCGCGGCGCGGGTCACCCGCAGCCTGCCGGTGCGCACCCGCAACGCTCTCGGCGCGGTGCACGACTACGGCGATCCCCGCTTGCTGCACGAACGGGGGCTGGTCGCCTCGCTGTCGGCGGCGTGGCTGGACACCCCGGTCGCGGTGGCGGGCGTCGAGCACAAGCAGGCGGCGGCGCTGTGCCTCGGCAGCCCGCCGCGGCTGCCGACGCTGGGCGCGAGCGCCGGGCTGTTCGCGCTCGCGGCGATGGCCGACTGGGCGGCGGCGGGACTGCTGGTCGGCGTGGAACAGGCCAATCTGTCCGGGATCATGGTCGTGCCCGGCGCGGTTCGGGTGCGGCGTACCGAACCGCCCGCGCGGGCGGTGCCCGAGGTCGTTTCGCTGCCCGGCGCGGACCTGCCGATCTCACTGGCGGCCTACGAGCGCGCGTTCGAGGCCAAGGTCCGCTGGGAAGCGGGCAGGCACGGCGACGGCGCGGAGCTGGACTTCCCGCCCCGCTACCGGGTGGGCCGGGACGGCACGCTCAGCACCGGCTACACCTTGGTGCCGCTGCCGAGGACCGGCAGCGTCTACGCGGAGACGACCGTCCGCATTCCCGTGCCGGGCCTGAAGAGCCCGTACTCGCTGGTGATCGTGGAACTCGACGACGTCGGCGTCCGTGCGCTGGCCAAGGTCACCGGCGCCGACCCGGGCACGGTGTCCATCGGCGACCGCGGGCGCATGGTCCTGCGCCGGGTGGCGGTGCGCTCCGGCGTGCCGGACTACGGATACGCGTTCGAACCGGAACCGGAGGCGGCATGAGGAACGTGGCCATCGTCGGCGCGGGAATGACGCCCTTCGCCGAGCACTTCGCCCTCGGCATCCAAGACCTGCTGCTCATGGCGTTCGCCGAATGCGCGGCCTCGGTCGACAAAGGACTGCGCACGACCGACCTGCGAGCCGCGTGGTTCGGCGCGGTCGGCGCCACCGGCGGATTCCCGGCCGGTGTGCTGGCCGACGCGCTGGATCTGCCGGACCTGCCCGTCACCCACATCGACAACTCCTGCGCCACCGGCAACGACGCGGTCCGCAACGCGCTGTTCGCCATCGCCTCCGGGGCCGTCGACGTCGCGCTCGTGATCGGCGCGGACAAACTGCGCGAGACGGCGCAGAAGGACCTTCTTCGCGAGTGGGAGTCGCTGACCAGGGACAACGCCTGGGATTATCAGCTCGGCCTGTTCGCCCCCGCCGGTTTCGCGTTGCATGTCAACCGCTACCTCTACGAGTCCTCGGCGACGCGGGAACACCTGGCGATGGTCGCGGTGAAGAACCATCGGCACGGCGCGCGCAACCCCAAGGCGCGCCTGCGCTTCGAGATCACCGTGGAGCAGGCGCTGGCCGCGCCGATCGTGGCCGACCCGTTCGGTGTGTACGACTGCGTCCCGCAGAGCGACGGCGCCGCGGCCTTGGTGCTCGCCGCCGAGGACGTGGTGAGCCGATACACCGACAGCCCGGTGTGGATCCGCGGCGTCGGTCTCGGCCTGGACTCGGTGATGCACCAGCACAAGCGGGACATGACGACGTTTCCGGCGACGGTGCGGGCGGCGCGCGCGGCGTACGCGATGGCCGGTCTCGGCCCGGCCGACGTCGACGTCGCCGAGGTGCACGACTTCTTCACCGGCATCGAGCTGATCAGTTACGAGGACCTCGGTTTCGCCGAGCGCTTCGAGGCGCACAAGCTGGTGGAAGCGGGCGCAACGGCCGTCGGCGGTGTGCTGCCGGTCAATCCGAGCGGCGGGCTGAAGACGAAGGGGCATCCGCCCGGCGCCACCGGCGTCGCGCAGTGCGTGGAGCTGTTCGAGCAGCTGCGCGGTACCGCGGTGAACCAGGTGGACGGTGCGCGAATCGGTGTGGCGCACAACCTCGGCGGGCCGACCGCGGTGTCGGCGGTGACGATTCTGGAAGGGCCGCGCTGAGGCGCGTCGCAGCGGACAGCCCCGGCGCCTGACGGTCTGCAACCGTCGGCGCCGGGGCTGTCGCCGTTCAGATCTGTTCCCAGACGGTGATCCTGGTCCGGGCCGGATCGGCGGCCGCGGTGACCGCCATGCGTCCGTCGGCCGCTCGCTCACCGAGTTCTCTCAGCACGGTGTGCGCGTCGTCGATGTCGTGGACGGCGAGGTAGCGCGCCTCACCGTCGCCGCCACGGACCAATCGGTGGCGGGTACACGACAGCACGCCGGGGACGGCGAGCATCTCGGGGATGTGCGTCCCGGTGTACCACTCGTTGTATTCGGCGTCCATTCCCTCTCGCGGCGTGGAGAAGACCAGCAGGCGCACGACGCGGGCCTCAGCTCGCGCGGGCGGCGTAGGCGGCGGCGTACTCCTTGCGCGACCTGGTCGAAGTATCGACGTCGGTCGCTTTCGCGCGCAGCGCCCCTACGGTCGCCTGTTCCTTCGGGATGTGCGCGAACGGATCCCAGTCGAAGTGGCGGGTGGCGTTCTGCCAGGTGATCTTGTGGATGTCCGTGTCGTCGGCGCCGGCGGCCTGTAGCTCGCCCAGCACGAACTCGGGGGCGTCGGGCCAGATCGAGTCCGAGTGCGGGTAGTCGCACTCCCACGCGATGTTGTCGATGCCGATCTCGTGGCGGAACTTCAGCGCGGTCTTGTCGGTGACGTAGCAGGCGAGCACGTGCTCGCGGAACACCTCGCTGGGCAGCTTGCCGCCGAAGTCGCGGCGCAGCCAGCGCTGGTTGGTGTAGTGCCGGTCGGAGCGGTCCAGGAAGAACGGAATCCAGCCGACGCCGCCTTCGGACAGCGCGACCTTCAGCTTCGGGTAGGTGCGCAACGCCGGACCCCACAACAGATCCTGGGCTGCGATCAGCGAGATGCTCGGCGCCAGCACCATCAGGTTGTCGATGGGGGCGTCCTGTGCCAGGCGCAGCACGCCGAAGCCTTGGCCGATGTGCAGGTTCATCACCGTCTCGTGGTCCGAGAGGGCCTGGAACACCGGCGCCCAGTAATCGAGATCGTGGTAGCTGGGCAGGCCGTCGATGTGCGGCAACTCCGGCATGGTGACCGAATGGCAGCCCTTTTCGGCCAGCCGCTCGATCTCGGCGACCGCCAGCGCCGGATCCCACATCGGCAGGATCCCGATCGGGATGAACCGGCCCGGATAGGCGCCCGCCCAGTCCTCGATGTGCCAGTCGTTGTACGCCGAGATCATCGCGACGGTGATCTCGTCCTGGCCGCCGCGGCTGAGGTGGCCCGCGCTGAAGCCGGTGAACGTCGGGAAGCACATGGAGGCGAGCACGCCGTTGGCGTCCATGTCGCGGACGCGGTCGTGCACGTCGTAGACGGCGGGCCGCATCTCGGCGTATCCGGCCGGGTCCCTGCCCCATTCCTCGGCGGGCCAGGTGACGACGGCGTTGAGACCAGCGACGCCGGTGGGCCGGTCCCGGTACACCCACCGATCGACGCCGTTCTCGTCGACGACGACCTTCGGGGCGAGATCGGCCCATTTCTTCGGAACGTGGCCGTCGAACATGTCGAGCGGCTCGACCACATGGTCGTCGATGCTCACCAGGATCATGTCGTCGATGTTCACGTCGCTCCTCGCTGTTCCTGCGCTGCGCCGGGGTTCCTACCAGCAATCGAGACGATGAATCTTCTTAGAAGAGAATGTCACTCTCGTCGCTGCATTAGACGATACACCGGGGCGGGGCAGGGGTCGATACTGCCGCGTCCGCGATGGGCGGTGTGGTCGGCCGTCTCACCGCCTCGGCGCAGCCGGGCGCTGCGGTGCTCGCTGCGGCTGCGGGGGCATGCCGAAACCCCAGTCGAAGCAGCGGATCCGTGGAATCGGCGAGGGGCCTACGGTCCCGTTGGACCGGAAGAATCAGCCGATCGCCACATGCACCGGTGTGCCGTCCACCACCGTGGCCGCCACCAGCTCCCGGTCCGGAACGGTGACGTCGCGCGGCGGTACGTGGAGCAGGGTGAGATCGGCGGGTTCACCCGGGGCGATGGTGCGTGACACGGTCGGCCGGTCGGCACGCCCGGTGAACAGGGCGACAGCGGCGGGCAGCGATATCCGTTCCCGCAGGCTTTCGCGCTCGACGGCCGCGCGGATCACCCGCCACGGGTCGGCGGAGCCGAACGGGGCGTCGGTTCCCGCCGCGACATCGACCCCGGCGGCCAGCAGTGAGCCGAGCCGCCACAGATCGCGGTGCTCTTCGGCCGCCACCTCGCGGGCGTACTGCTCGGCCCGCTCGACCGGGAAATGGGGTTGGGTCACCACCGGAACCCGGCTGCGGCGCAACCACTCCATGAGGTCGTCCGCCACCATGGCGCCGTGCTCGATCCGGTCGCCTGCGAGTATCCCCGCTTCGTCGAGGGCGGCCGTGGTCAGGATCAGCTGGACGTGGGTCACGCAGTGCACCGCTACGGGCCGGTCCGCCGCGTGTGTCGCCCGGATTCGGGCGACGAACTCGGGCAACGCGGGGAGCACGGTGTCGTCGAGCAGAATTTTGGTGGGACCCAGAGTGAATCGTGGCTGCCCTGGATCGGTCACCCCGGGCGGGGCCATGCAGTGCACGCGCTGCCGGATCGTCCCGTCGGCCACCGCTCGGGCCATGGCCTCGATCTCGTTCTGCGCCAGCCCGGGGGTGGCGTCGGTGTAACCGGTGACGCCCGCGGCCGCTGCCAGGGCGCTGATCGGCGCCGGGTCGGCCGCAGCCGGCGGCACCCGTGTGCCGAGCCAGGAGTCCAGCCGCCACAGGCGTCCGTTCGCCTCGCCGTGCGGGTCGCGCTCCACCCCCGGCACCATGCAGTCGTTCGACAGGATCTCCTGGCAGGCGCGGGAATTCAGGATCCACAGCGCGCCGGACCGGTGCTGGACCCGCACCGGCCGGTCCCGGATCAGGCGATCGAGCGCCATGCGGTCCAGCGGACCGGCGACGCTGTCGTGGTAGCCGATGCCGCGAAGCCATTGTCCGGCAGGCAGTTCGGCATCCGCCCGGCGCAGTGCCGCGGCGAACGCGGCGAAGTCCCGCACGTGGGGCGGCCCGAGCGGCACGGACGCGGCCTGCGCGGCGAGTGACCGCAGATGGATGTGATGATCGTGCAGTCCGGGTAGCAACCAGCCGCCGCGCGCGTCCAGATCGTCCTCCCCGGGCAACGGGCGCAATCCCGTGGTGCACTCGGTGATCCGCCCGCCGCGCCAGCGCACGTCGGTGTGCGGGCTGCCTGCCACCGCGGCGTTGCGGATCAGCATATGCCCGTCAGGCCAGGTACCGGACCACGTGCTCGGCGACGCAGGCCGGCTTGTCCGCGCCTTCGGCGGTGATCGTCACGGTGCGCTCGACCTGCACCCCGCCGGGCACATCGGTGACCGCGGTGATCGTGACGGTGCCGCGCACCCGGCTGCCGACCCGCACCGGGCTGATGAAGCGAACCTTGTTCAAGCCGTAGTTGATCGCCATCCTGGCCGAGGTCACAGAGGTCAGCTGCTGGCTGATCGGGGCGAGCAGGGCGAGGGTGAGGAACCCGTGCGCGATGGTGGCGCCGTACGGGCCGTCCGCTGCGCGCTCGGCGTCCACGTGGATCCACTGGTGATCGCCGGTCGCCTCGGCGAACAGGTCGATGCGCCGCTGATCGATCTCGAGCCACTCACCGGGCCCGAGCACCGTGCCCACCGCGGCGCGCAGGGCGTCGAAATCACGGAACTCGGTCATGGCGCAATCCTTCCTGCGGGCGACGTGTGCACGATAGCCCGCGCGCGAACGCGCTACCGCAGTTGGTCCTTCATCACCTTGCCGGTCGCGTTGAGCGGCAAGGCGCGCAGGAAACGCACCGAGCGCGGAACCTTGTATCCTGCCATCCGGTCCCGGCTCCACGCGATCAGCTCGTCTTCGGTGACGGGGCGCTCGGTCACCACGAAGGCCCGGCCGACCTGCCCGAGCCGTTCGTCCGGCACACCGATGACCGCGGCCTGCGCGACCGCGGGATGCTCCAGGAGGAGTCCCTCGATCTCGGCGGGATAGGCGTTGAACCCGCCGACGATGAACATGTCCTTCTTGCGGCCGACGATGCGCAATCTGCCTTCCGGGTCGAGGCTGCCGAGGTCGCCGGTGCGCAGCCACCCCTCGGCGTCGATCGCCTCGGCCGTGGCTCGCGGATCGTCCAGATAGCCCTGCATCACGCTGTAGCCGCGAATCAGGACCTCGCCGTCATCGGCGATCCGCACCTCGACGCCGTCGCAGGGTGTTCCGACGGTCGTCGCGATCTGCTCGAAAGTGTCCCCGGGCCGGGACGCGGTGGCGGTGCCCGCCTCGGTCAGTCCGTATCCGGTCATGATCGATCGGAACGGAAGTTCCTCGCGCACCCGGCGGATGAGCTCGACCGGGATATCGGCCGCCCCGGTCACCGCGGCCCGCAGCGAGGACAGATCGTGCTCGCCCGCGGCCGCCAGCAGCGAGTGGTAGAGCGTCGGCGGGCCGGGCAGCATCGTGATCCGTTCCCGCGCGACGATCTGCAGCACCCGGCCGACGTCGAACACCGGGACCGGCAGGATCGTGGCGCCCCGGATGAGCGACGCGATCAGACCCGCTTTGTAGCCGAACGTGTGGAAGAACGGGTTGACGATCAGATAGCGGTCGCCTTCCCGGAGATCCGCGAGATCGCACCACTCCGCGTAGAGCCGCAGCGTCTGCCCGTGATTCATCATCACGCCTTTGGGCCGCCCGGTGGTGCCGGAGGTGTAGACGATATCGGCGATGTCGGTGCTGGCCACGTCGCGCTCGAACGGCGCGCCGCTGTTCAGGAAGTCCGACTTCAGATCGATCACCGGCACATCGGCGGCGCCACGGTAGTCCGCGCCGAGGAATCCCCGCTGGACGAGCACCGCTTTCGCGCCGCTGCGGCGGATGACGTCGCGTGCCTCATCGGCCTTGAAGCGGGTGTTCACCGGCACGAGCACGCCACCGGCGGTGAGCAGGCCGAAGGCGGCGACGATCCACTCCGCCGAGTTCGGCGCCCAGAGCGCCGCCCGGTCGCCCGGCTCGATCCCCGCCGCGGCGAACGCCCCCGCGGCCCGGCGCACCCGGTCGGCGAGTTCGGTGAAGCTCCACCGCAGGTCCCCGTCGACGACCGCTTCGGCGTCGCCGAAGCGGTCCGCCGCGCTCGCGACCAGCTGCGGGATGGTCGCCCAGCTCATACCTTCAGCAACCGCGCCAGGTTGCCGCCCATGATCTTCGCCTGGTTCTCCAGCGGCATGTCCTTGATCTCGTGGATGTAGCGCGCGGGCTCGGCCAGGCCCTCCGGATGCGGCCAGTCGGAGCCGAACAGCACGTGATCGGCGCCCATCACCTCCGACAGCCGCTGCAGATCCTCCTCCCAGAACGGGCTGACGTAGAGACTCTGCTTGATGGCCTCGATCGGGTCGCGGAAGCCGAAGCCCTCCGGCGCCTTCTTGTACACGTCGGACAGCTGCTGCAGCAACGGTTCCAGCCAGGCGGAGCCGTTCTCGATGACGGCGATCTTCAACTCGGGGAAGCGGTTCAAGGCGCCGTGGCACACCCACGACGCCACCGCGTCGGTGACCGGCCGCCACTGGTTGGTCATGGCGAAGGTGTTGGTCTGGAACGGCAGCATCTCCAGGCTGTTGCCATCCCACTCGGCGTCGAAGCGCGAGTAGCCGCTGTCGGAGGAATGCATGGTGACCAGCACGTCGAGTTCGACGACACGCTTCCAGAACGGATCGAACTCGGGCAGAGCGAACGACCGCATCCCCTTGAAGCCTGGCACCGGCGCCGGGCGCACCAGGATGGCTTTGGCGCCGTGTTCCACGACGGCCCAGTTCAGCTCGGCGATGGCACGTTCCACGATCGGCAGGGTGATCACCGGAACAGTGAAGATGCGGCCGGAGTGCACGAAACCGCCGTCCTGACCCCAGTCGTCGAGCATCCAGCGGTTCAGCGACTCGATCACCGCGTGGATCAGCTCGGGATGGTGCCGCATGCGCTCCTCGACCAGGCTGGCCAGGGTCGGGAACATGAGCGCGCGCTGCAGTTGCAGGTCGTCCATGACCTTCAGCCGCGCCTCGGGATTGCGGAAGGCCTCGATCGCCTTCATCGACTTGCCGAAGATCTCCCGTCGGCTCTTGCCCTCGGGGTTGCCGTGCTTGAAATACTCCTCCATCGCGCCGGGACGGGCGACGACCTCGAAGGTGGGGTTCGGGATGTACTCGCTGATCTGGCCGAGCACCGCGATCTTGGTGCGGCCGTTGATCTCGACGTACTGGATCGCCCCCTCGTATTCCTTCGGCAGGTGCCGGGTGAGGGCTTCCTTCGTCTCGTAGAGGTGGTTGTCGGCGTCGAAAAGCTGGTAAGGCAGGTCGACTTTGCTCATGGAATCCTCCTTGTCCAATTATGAGAATGCTATTCTCTTCACGGTTGTACCGCAATGCCGTCCGCGCGTGAGGCCGCCAGCGAGCCGCGGACCAGGAATTTTTGGATCTTGCCGCTCGCGGTTCTGGGAAAGTCGTCGACGGCGTGCACTTCCTCCGGCCACTTCTGCTTGGCCAGTCCTGCGGCGCGGAAGTGCGCGCGCACCTCGTCCAGGTCAGGCGCGGCACGGCCCGGCCGCAGCCGCAGCACCGCGGCGGTGTGCTCGCCCAGGCGGGCGTCGGGCACGGCGACCGCCACCGCCTCGCTCACGCCGGGCAGGCTCAGCAGCACTTCTTCGACCTCGAGCGCGCTGATGTTCTCGCCGCCGCGGATGATCATGTCCGACTTGCGGTCGGTGATCGTGAGGTAGCCGTCCGCGTCCAGGACGCCGATGTCGCCGGTGCGGTACCAGCCGTCATCGTCGAAGGCGGCCGCGGTCAGCTCCGGATCGGTGTAACCGAGGCACAGATCCGGTCCGCGGCTGAGGATCTCGCCGTCCTCGGCGAGGCGCAGTTCCACGCCGGGCAGCGCGGCGCCGTCGGTGAACAGCCGCTTGGCCTCCGGCGCGGTGTGGTGCGATCCGGTGATCGAAGGGTGCTCGGTACTGCCGTAGGACCGGTACACGGTGATCCCGGCCTCGGCCAACCGCGTGGTGACCGCCGCGGGCACCGCCGCACCGCCCAGCCCGGCATAGCGCAGATGGGGCAGATGCTCCGGCGTGTAATCCGGGTGGTCGAGCAGGCTGGTGACGTAGTACGGCACGCCGCCGCCGACGGTGAGGTCCTCGGCGAGCGTCAACGCGAGCACCCGGCCCGGATCCCAGACGTCGACGAGATCGATCGGCCTCCGGTCGAGCACCGGGATCAAGAAGGCGTTCACCATGCCGATGAAGTGGCCGACCGGCGCTCCGGTGAGCTGGTCGCCGCGGTCGGCAGGGTATATGCCGGCCAGTTGCCGAGTCTCGTGACCGAGCGTCTGATGGCTGTGCACCACGCCTTTCGGCGCGCGGGTGGTGCCGGAGGTGAACGCGATCAGCGCGGGGCCGGCGGGATCGGCAGGCAGGGTGCCCGGCATGGGCCGCGCGTCGAGCAGTTCCTCGAAATCGTCGCCGACCACGCCGACGATCGGCACGGCCGCACGCAGGCCGGGGGCGTAGTCGTTGCCGCCGAAACGGTCGGTGGTCACGAAGACCTTCGGCCGGATCTCGGTGAGGATGTATCCCACTTCCTTGTGCCCGTAGAAATGCACGATCGGCACGACCGTCGCCCCGAGGAAGGCCGATGCCCAGAACGCCGCGGCCGCCTCCATCCAATTCGGCAACTGGAAGGCGATCACGTCGCCGGGACCGACGCCGCGGCGGCGCAACCCGGCGGCCAATCTGCGCGCGACGTGCTCGACCTCGCCGACCGTGCCCGTCCAGGGGCGCGTGGTGGAGTGGACGCGGAACGCGGTGCCGGACGCATCGGCCAGCCCGGCGGCCAACAGCTCACCGATCGTCTCGGAGGTCCACCAGCCCTCCTCCCGGTAGCGACGAACCAGGTCGAGGGGGACCTTGCGCATGGTCGAACTCCCATCTCGCACCGCGTACGTATAGTGTTCTCATCGTAAGAGAATCACATTTTCTAACGGGAGAACAAGTCATGGTCGACCTGGAGATGGACGCGGGATTGGCGGTCGTAACCATCAATCGCCCCCATGCCCGCAATGCCATCGCGCCCGCCACGATGGACCAACTGGAGAAAGCGATCGATGCCGCCGCCGAGGCGCGGGCGCTGGTCGTCACCGGGGCGGGGGATCGCGCTTTCGTCTCCGGCGGAGACCTCGAGGAGCTGGCCGCCCTGCGCACCGAGGAACAGGCGGCGGAGATGGCCCGGCGGATGCGCGGCATCTGCGACCGTCTCGCCGCGTTCCCCGGTCCGGTGATCGCCGCGCTCAACGGGCACGCCCTCGGCGGCGGGGCCGAGGTCGCGGTGGCCGCGGATATCCGGATCGCGGCCGAGGACATCAGGATCGGGTTCAATCAGGTGTCGCTGGCGATCATGCCCGCGTGGGGCGGCGCCGAGCGGCTCGCCCGGCTGGTCGGGCCGGGGCGGGCGCTGATGCTCGCGGGCGCGGGGACGGTCATCGACGCGCCGTCCGCCGAGCGGATCGGGCTGGTGGACAAGGTCTTCCCCCGCGGCGAATTCGACAAGGGCTGGCGCGCCGTCGCCCGGTCGCTGGCGTCCGCGCCCGCGGGGGCGATCAAGCGCGTGGTCGGCGGTGTCGAGCCGGAAGAGGCCATCGCCGCGTTCGCGCGGCTCTGGGTGACCGATGAGCACTGGCGAGCCGCCGACCGAGTGATGAACCGCGCCAAGTGATTCGGGAGGTAGCCAGGTGGGTCGGGGGTGTGAGGCGGGCGTCCGTGAGATCTTTATGTGATGTAGATCACATAGGCGAGATTCGTAAGCTAGGTATCGCAGATGCGAGAACCAACTTACGGTGTGATCGGTAGGTTTCCGGCGGACCGGTGCGGTCCTTCGTCGCAGGCCCTGGCATACCGCGGGCTCCCCGGATCGACCCTCTCGGCTCGGCGCGCGGCCGCCGTCGAGCCGACGGCCTCGGCGATCCCGGTGTCGCGCGGGTGGCAGGTGCCCGTGTGCCGAAATCGGGTCGGGCCTGCCTTTCTGCACGTTCGATAGCGGGATGAGTGACCATGGCCAGACGATCCGTCGATTCCGTTGACCGAGGTGTTCGGGAATTTCAATCCGTCACGCGCTGGCGAGCCCACGCGCGACGGCATCCGCTGCGCTACCGGCTGGCGATCGTGGCACCCAGCGCGGTCGAAGTGATCCGCCACGCCGGTGGGTGGCTGTTCGACCGGACGACCGCGGGGTGGGAGGTGACGGTGCTGGTCGCCGACCATGCCGATGTGCGCCCGCTGCGGATCCTCGGGGCCACCGTGCTCGATCTGGAGCAGTCGCTGACCGCGCCGGTGCACGACACCTGGCCGACGGCCGTGGCCGTCGCCGCGGAGATCTACCGCGGCGACGCTCGCGTGCGCGGCGGGGTGCTCGACTGCCTCGACCGCGGGCTCACCGAGGTCGCGCTGTGGGGAGCGGATCTGCCGGCCGAGCTCGATCATCGGGTGTTCCCGGCGCATCATCGGATGAGTTCAGCCGCAAGGGCTTTCAAGTCCTGCGCGCTCACCGCGGCGGGTCTGCCCGCCGAGGTGGGCGGAGCGAGGGAGGCGTTCCGGACCGGCGGACTGCGACCGTCGACCTACCGGTGCGAGGTGGACCTGGTTCCGGCCTGACCGGCGGCCACCGGTCAGGCGGTGCCCGCTGCGGCCTCGCCGCGCTCGCCCTCTAGCCGATCGATCTCCCGCTCGACCAAGGCGAACGCTTCGGCGTGCCCACCGGACATGCCCAGCTCCCGCTCCAGCACGACGACTCGGGAGACGCTGGTCATCAGCACCGCCATGGCCGCGGGCGGAAAGCGCGCGGTGTCGAATTCGTATTCGTTCAGAATTCGTCGCAGGACGTCCGTTTGAATGGCGCGGAACCGCTCGGCGTAGTCCGCCACCGCCTCCCGTATCGCGGGCCGGTGATTGGACAGGCCGACGAATTCCATGGTGAAACGCACCGCGGCCGGATCGGTGCTGAAATCCCACAGCGCGCGCAGCGGCTTGTCCGTTTTCATCATCTCCGCCTGGAGCTCGAGTCCCTGCTCGGCGCGGCGGGTGAATATCTCCAGCAGCAGTTCGTCCATGGACCGGAAGTAATAGTGCACCAGTTGCGGCTTGAGTCCGGCGCGATCGGCCACCCTGCGGGAGGTCACCGCGGCCCATCCCTCCTCCAGCAGAAGCTGCTCGGCGGCGTCGATCAAGACGCCGCGATTCCTGGCGTCGGGTGCTCCGATCCTGCGCGGCGATGGCATCCGCCGGCCTCCTTCGGGAAATTGGTCATGGGATCCACGCATTATCGTAGTACGGGGGGTTATCACTGTTGACGCGTGCTCCTTGCGCATGCTATGCATGTGCACAGCATCTTGCTGAGCACTCGCTCGGCATGTGGTATCGGCGCTGTTCAGCCGGTATCGGTGGAGAGATGCCGCGACGAGCACGACAGGTGGTCACGATTCCGCGAAGGGTCGCGGTAATGCTTGGCATATTCCGTTGCGAGCGTGGAATTCCACGCAGCGGGCTGATCGCACAATCGAGAACGCGTGTTCCCGGGTAGCGATTCGGGAACGCGCCGCAACGTCGAAGATTCGAGTGGCGGGAAATGTCCTGCCGCTCCATTTGTGCTGTCCTTTCGCCCGCTCCCGGCGTTGTGTCAATGCTTTTCCTCCGCTATTGACTCGTGATGTGGCGGCGCGCACAATAGCGATGTGACGCTTCGTTGCCGGAGCGGGCACTCGGGGCGAGATTCGAGTCGGGTAGGCGGGCCGACGTCTCGGGGCGCATATCCGATCCTTCGGAAGCGCGGCAGTCACTGAACCGTTTCACTGTTCGGCCATTCCTCCGACACGCGCAATTCGTGCGGAACGCAATTATTCCAGATTGTTCCGCCGCGGCGGCCGATGGATTGCCGGACCCGTAGAGTTTCGAGATCGACGATGATTCACCGAGCAGGCCACGCGCGGGAGAACGCGCGCGTCGTCGCGGGCGGCGGCGCGTCGTCGCAGCGGTGGGCCACCCGGGAGATCACCGCGTGGTGGCGCGGCTATCTGCGCCGGCATCCGATCACGGCCCTGGAAACCGTCGGCGGCCAGTTCGTTCTGGGTGTGCGCGCGGTGCAGTACCTGTGCGTGGACGTGGTCACCGGACGGTTCGCGTTCGCGGAGTTCGTCCGGCAGGCGGCGTTCATGGCCTCGGCGGCCGTGCTGCCGACCATCTTCGTGTCGCTGCCGATCGGGGTGACGCTGTCGATCCAATTCGGCCTGCTGGCCGGGCAGGTCGGCGCGACCTCGCTGGCGGGCGCCGCGAGCGGTTTGGCGGTCATCCGCCAAGGCGCGCCGATGGTGGCCGCGCTGCTCATGGCCGCGGCGGTCGGCTCGGCGATCTGCGCAGACCTCGGCTCCCGCAAGATCAGGGACGAACTGGACGCGATGGAGGTGATGGGCGTCTCGGTGGTGCGGCGGCTGGTCGTGCCGCGCCTGGCCGCCGCGGTGGTGGTGGGCGTGTCGCTGACCGGCGTCGTGTGCTTCGTCGGCTTCCTGGCCGGATACCTGTTCAACGTCTTCGTGCAGAGCGGTGCCCCCGGTAGTTTCGTGACCACCTTCGCGTCGTTCGCGACGGTGAGCGATCTGGTGCTCACGCTGTTCAAGGCCGTGGTGTACGGCGCCATCGTGGCCGTGGTCGCGTGTGAGAAGGGCTTGTCCACCAAGGGCGGCCCCGCGGGGGTCGCCAACTCGGTCAACTCGACCGTCGTGGCGTCGATCCTGCTGCTGATGACGGTGAACGTCGCCGTCACGCAGCTGTCGCTGCTCCTGCTGCCGCGGCAGGGACTGTGATGGCCGCGCCCTACCGCCCACCGGGGACGCGCCTGGCGCTGCGCGGATTCACCCAGCTGGCCACGGCGGTCATGCGCCTCGGGCACATGATGACGTTCTTCCTGCGCGCGTCGTTCTCGATCCCGGTCATGGTGCGCCACTATCGAACCGAGTTCGTGCGCATCCTGTCCGATGTCACGTGGGGCAACGGTTCGATCGTCGTCGGTGGCGGGACCGCGGGCGTCATCATCGTGCTCGGCGCCGCGGGCGGGGCGATCGTGGGCCTGGAAGGCTACAACGCCTTGCATCTGCTCGGCATGGAGCCGACCGTCGGGCTGATCGCCTCCACCGCGTCCACCCGTGAGCTGGCTCCGATCATGGCCTCGCTGGCGTTCGCGGCCCAGGCGGGCTGCCGTTTCACCGCGCAATTGGGCGCCATGGGCATCGCCGAGGAGATCGAGGCGATGGAATCGATGGGTATCCGCTCCATCCCTTACCTGGTCAGTACCCGGATACTGGCCTCGGTACTGGCGATGATCCCGCTGTACGTGGTGTGCCTGGCGGTGAACTACCTGGCGGTGCGCGTGGTGGTCGGCCTGTCCGGCGGGCTGTCCGCGGGCACCTACGAGCACTACTTCCAACTGGTGCTCAACGGGCCGGACATCGTCTACTCGCTGCTCAAGGCGGTGGTCTTCGTCGTGCTCACCTCGACGGTCCAGTGCTACTACGGCTTCTACGCCGCCGGCGGCCCGCAAGGCGTCGGCATCGCCGCCGGACGGGCGATGCGCGCGGCGATCTCGCTGATGATCATCGTCAATCTGCTGCTCACCGTGGCGCTGTGGGGCATCGGCGCCAGTGCCAGGCTCGGAGGCTGACCGTGTCGATCCTGTTCGAGAAAGACGGGCGTGGCCCCTCGGCGCTCGCGCTGTTCGTGCGCGGACTGGTGCTCGTCGTGCTCACGGTGGCGGTGGTATCGGCGCTGTTGCTGAAGTCCACCGGCCGCTTCGACGACAAGGTGGAGGTCACCGCGCTGCTGGAACAACTCGGCGACGGGTTGCCCGCCCGATCGGACGTGAAGTTCCGCGGAATGCTGGTCGGCCGTGTGGCCGAGGTCGCGCCATCCACCGGTCCCAACCGCGTGCGGTTGCTGCTCGATCCGGCTGCCGCGCAGCGGATTCCGCGCACGGTGACCGCGCGGGTCGTCCCGAGCAATGTCTTCGCCGTGTCCTCGATCCAATTGGTGGACAACGGCCCCGGGCCCGCCTTGCCTCCGCATGCCGAAATCCGTCAGGACCACAGCCTCTCGACAGTGCAATTGCAGACCGCGCTCACCAAACTGCGCGAGATCATCGCCGGTACAGCGCGGATCGGCGCGAGCAACACCGTGGGCGTGCTCGCCGCGGTCGCGACGGCGACCGACCGGCGTGGTGCCGACCTGGTCACGGCCGGAGCCCGGCTCGAGCGCATCACCAAGGAATTCGACGCGCTGCTCACCCCCGACGGCGGGCCACCGACACTGACCCTGCTGGCCGACGCCGTGCGCGAACTGAACGCCTCCGCACCCGATCTGCTCGACGCGCTGCACCACGCCGTCACGCCCATGCGCACCTTCGCCGAGCGGAACCAGCAGCTCGTCAGCCTCCTGTCGGCTGGAGAAACGACCCTGTCCACGGTCGGCGACGCGCTGGACCGGCGCACCGATCAGATCGTCACCGTGGCGGATCAGATGGGGCCGGTCCTGCACATCTTCGGCGAAGGGGCGCCGGCTTTCGCGCCCATCGTGGTCCGGATCAAGAAACTGTCCGACCTGTGGTTCACCGAGTTCTGGAACGAGGACAGCCCCCGCGGACGGGGCAAGTTCCAGTTCCGGTTCACCCCGCATACTCCGTACACCCGGGCGGATTGCCCGCGCTACGGCGAACTGGCCGGTCCCAGTTGCAGCACCGCGCCGGCCTCCGTACCCATCGAGGAGTTGCCACCCGCGATGGACCCGCGGACCTACCCGCCGCCTCCGGCCCTGCCCGCGGATCTTCAGGAGCTGATCCGCCGGGTGCTCACCGGAGAAGCCAATGGCGCCGAATCGATCCTCGCACCGTTGCTGGGTGACGGTCCGTTCCCCACGGGAGGTGCCCGATGAGTTACCGGCGATCCCTGATCGGCGTGAGCTTGTTCGTCACCGTCGCCGTCGCGCTGCTCTGGGTCACCTTCGTGACCCTGCATCGCGGGATCGACGGCGGGACGCACCCGTATTCGGCGGTGTTCAGCGACGTGAGCGGATTGCGGGCGGGTGACGACGTGCGCATGGCCGGTGTCCGGGTCGGCCGGGTCGACAAGATCGAACTGGACGGCACGCGGGCAAGGGTGCGGTTCCGGGTCGAGGCCGCGCAGCGGCTGACCGGCGACACCAAGGCATCGATCACCTACCAGAACGTGATCGGCCAGCGATATCTCGGTCTGTTCCCGGCCGATTTCGGTGATCCGGCGCCGCTGCGTCCCGGCGGGGAGATCCCGCTCGCGCGCACCGAGCCGTCGTTCGACATCTCCGCGCTGCTCAACGGATTCGAGCCGCTGTTCGGTGGACTCGACCCGAAACAGGTCGACAACGTGACCGGCGCCCTGATCAAGGCGCTGCAAGGCGACAACACCTCGGTGGTGCTGCTGATCGAACAGGTCTCCTCGCTGGCTCGGTCGCTCGCCGGACCCGATCAGGTGCTCGGCGCGGTCATC
This sequence comes from Nocardia implantans, assembly GCF_035544775.1. NCBI lineage: Bacteria > Bacillati > Actinomycetota > Actinomycetes > Mycobacteriales > Nocardiaceae > Nocardia > Nocardia implantans. The sequence goes on from NZ_JAYKYQ010000005.1 coordinate 457,434, forward strand.
ACCGGTCTGAACCAGGTGGTGGGTGACCTGGCGGTGCACAGCGGGGAAGTCGGCTCGCTCATCACGCGGGCGCGCGCGATCATCGACGGGCTCACACTGCACCGCGACGAGTTGCTCGGCACGCTGAGCACCGCGGCGACGGTCACCGACCGCATGGCGGGCGTGGTCGAAGGCGTGCAGCCCCAGCTCGACGAAATGCTGTCGCGCGAACCCGGTTTCACCAGGCATTTCCAAGAGAACAAGGCGAACTTCGCCTACCTCGGGTTCAACCTTCCGGCCCTGATGAAGGGCCTGGCCAGGGTGAGTCAGGAAGGGGCCTATCTCAACACCTACCTGTGCAACTTCGGCGTCGACCTGTTTCCCAGCCTCACGACGCTGGTGCCCACGATCGTGGGGCTGGCGTCGGCGACCGGGAAGCCCCAGCAATCACCGATCTGCGGGTGAAAGTATGAGACTGAAAAAGATTGCCAGACAGGCTGTCCGGACGCTTCGGCAGCCGATCGAGTCGCATCGGCGCAGCGTGCTGGGCGTGGGGGCGCTGGCGGTATTGCTGACAGTGCTCGCCGCCGCGCTCGGCGTCAACGCCATCGGCGTCGGCAAAGTGGCCTACGAGATCGAATTCGCCCAGGCCGCAGGCCTCCGGCCGGGCGACTCGGTGACCATCGCCGGGGTGCCGGTCGGGCGGGTCCAAGCGCAACGGCTGGCCGGTGATCACGTGGTGGTCACCGTGGACGTCGACGAGAACGTGGCGCTCGGGTCGGAGACCGGCGCGGCCGTCAAGCTGACCACCTTGCTCGGCGCCCGGTATGTCGAATTGCGACCGGCCGGGCCCGGTTCGCTGCCCGGCCGCCGGATCGCGTCGCGCCGCACTGCCGTCCCTTACGACCTGCAACAGGCGCTGGAGAACGCGACGGTCACCTTCGAGCAGATCGACACCGAGCAGATCCGCAAGTCGCTGGACAGTCTGGCCGGACAGTTGCGTGGCGTGCCCACGGTGCTGCCGGGACTGCTGGAGAACATGCGGGCGCTGTCGGCGATCATCGGCGACCGTCGCGGTGAGCTGGGCGCGTTGCCGGCCGGCATCCGGCGGTTGACCACGGTGGTGACCGAACAGCGGGCCGACCTGGCCGCCATCACAGCGCAGGGCCGTGATCTGCTCACCGAGATCGTCGCCCGCCGCGCCGCGATCGAACGGCTGATGGACGGTACCCGGCGTCTGGCCGACCAGCTCCGCGTGCTCGTGGTCGAGGACCGGCCGAAGCTCGACGAGCTGATCACCGGTTTGAACGGCCTGCTCGGCAGTCTCGCCCGCAACGACCAACTGCTGCGCAACACCTTGGAGATCCTGCCCGTCCCGGTGCGCAATTTCGCCAACGCCTCCGGCACCGGGAACGAGGTCGACTTCACCGCCCCGGCCGGGCCGCTGGTCGACTCCTGGATGTGCGCCATCGGCAGCCGTGCCCAGCAGATCGATCTGCCGCCCTACTTCGAGGACTGCAAATGAGAGCGACAAGCGTTCTGATCCGTCTGGTCGCGGTGCTGGTCGTCGGCGCAGTGGCCGGATGCGCCGGTGACGCGGTGGCCCTGCGGGACGCGGACAAGACGGTGATCGCCTCGTTCGACAACGGGGCCGGGCTCTACGTGGGCAACGCGGTGGCCGTGCTCGGCATGCCGGTCGGCGAGGTCACCGCGGTGCGACCGCGCGGCTCACACGTCGAGGTGACGATGCGAATAGAGGCCGGCGTCGACATCCCCGCGGACGCGAAAGCCGTCACCCTGTCGACCTCGGTGCTCACCGACCGGCACGTCGAGTTCACCCCGCCCTACCGCGGCGGCCCCACGCTGGCCGACGGCGCCCGGATCGGCCTCGATCGGACGAGGACGCCGGTCGAGTTCGACCGCCTGCTCGGCGCCGCCGACCGGATGGCGGGGGAACTGAAAGGCGAACAGCCGGGCGAGGGACCGATCGCCGAACTGCTCGGTGTCTCCGCGGCGATCATCACCGGCAGCGGTCCGCAGCTGCGCCAGACCATGGACGCACTGGCCACCGCGCTGCGCGTGGGAGACGACGACGGCGCCGCGGTGCGCGACGACGTCACCCGGATCATGGACCAGCTGGCCGTGCTGGTGCGCGCCGTCGCCGACAACGAGGGAGTGATCCGCGATTTCGGCACCGCCACCGGGCAGTTGAGTGACCTGCTGGCCGATCTGAACATCGGGGCGGGGGATACCGGCGCGCAGATCAACCAGATCCTGGTGCAGGCGGACGATCTGCTCACGCACAACGCGGAAAGCATCCGGTCCACGCTGACCGACGCGAACACGGTGACCCGTGCGCTCGCCGACTACCGGCGCGAGCTCGCCGAGTTCATCGACCTGACCCCGCTGCTGCTGAACAACGCCTACCGAGCGGTCGATTTCGAGTATCGCGGCGTGCGCGTGCACGCGCTGCTGGACAAGGTGTTCTTCGACAGCCAGCTCGTCAAAGAGGTGTGCAACATCCTCGGCCTGCGCCAACTCGGCTGCGCGACGGGCACTTTGCGGGACTTCGGGCCGGATTTCGGGATCACCGACATGCTCGACGCGATGTCGAGGTTGCCGCGATGAGCGCCCGCGAGCGAGGCCTTCGCGCCGTCGCGCTCACCGCGGTGGCGCTGGCGGCGAGCACGGCGTGTTCGGTCGGCCTGGAGGACCTTCCGCTGCCCGCACCCGGCGTCGGCGGCAACGGTTACACCATACACGCCGACTTCGCCAACGCGCTGAATCTCCCCGCCAAGGCGAAGGTTCGGCTCGCCGGAGCGGATGTCGGTGAAGTGACCGGCATGGCGGTGCGCGATTACACCGCGGTGGTGACCATGAGCATCGAGCAAGGCGTGGTCCTGCCGCTCGGGACGCGCGCGGAATTGCGTACCGCCACCCCGCTGGGCGATGTCTTCGTCTCGCTCACCGCACCGGTCGACGCCACACCGGCGACCCCGGCCCTGCGCGACGGTGACAGCATCGCCCGGGATGCCACCGCGGCCGCCGCCACCATCGAGGAACTGCTGACCACGGCCGCACTGCTGGTGAACGGCGGTGCGATCCGCGATCTCACCGCCCTCGTCAACGGTCTGGGGCAGGCGGTCGGCGACCGCGGCGACCGGGTGGGCGCCCTGATCGCGCAGTCCACCCGCGTGGTGCAGGCCCTGGCCGCCCGCTCGGAGGACATTCGCACCACCCTGGTCCAGATCGACCAGCTCACCCAGCGGTTGCACGTCCAGCGCGGAACGATCGACGAGGTGATCTCCGCGGCCGGGCCCGCGCTGACCACCCTCCAGGACAACGCGAGCCGAGCGCTGGCCCTGGTCCGCCGGGTGGATCAGATCAGCAGGCAGCTCGAGAAGTTCCCCGGCTTGAACGGCGCGGCCACCACCGGCATGGTCGCCGACATCAACCGGATCGCGGCCGGGCTCGACGCCGCGGCGACCGATCCGAACGCGAGCGTGGCGGCGATGAACGCGCTGCTCGGACCGGTCATCGCCGTCACGAGCAGCACCTCGGCAAGCGTCGACGCCGACATGCGCGATCTCGCGCTCGGCGTATTCCCCGACCCGAACCACCCCGGCGACCCGCACAGTCGCGTGCCGGACGCCCGGGACTGGGAAGCGTTCGCCGGCAGCCTCACCTACACGCTGCTGAAGCTGCAGCAACGGGTGACCGGGGGCGGACGATGAGCATCCGGTGGCGCGCGGCGGGCGCGACGGCATGGGAAGCGGCCGCGCGCGTGCTGGTGACGACCGTGCGCGCGGGACGTGCCGAGCGCTCGGCCCTCGCCGCGGGCGCGCTCGTGCTCACCCTCGTGACGGGCGTGGGTTATCTGGTGTTCGGCGCGCTCGGCGTCGATCCGACGGCCGCCACCATCACGGTGCGGGTGCATCTCGCCGACTCCGGCGGTCTGCTGGCCGGCCGCCAGGTCACGCTGCGCGGGGTGCCGATCGGACGGGTCGAGTCGGTAGAGCTGACCAGCACCGGCTTGGTCGCGGTCGCCGCCGTCGACGCGGACACCCCGGTGCCCGCCGACGGGGAGGTCCGCGTGGCGAGCCTCTCGATGGCGGGCGAGCAGTACCTGGACTTCCGTCCCACCCGCGACGGGGGACCGTATCTCGTCGACGGCGCCGAGGTCGCGGTCGACCGCACCAGCACACCCACTCCGCTGTGGAAGACGCTCACCGCGCTGGATTCGACGCTGGCCCAGGTCGACCCGGCCGAACTGGCGGCCGTCGTGGACGAACTCGGCGTGAGCCAGGAGGGGCCGGGCAAGCTGGCCGGCATCATCGACGGCGGCATGTTCCTGATATCCACGTTGGATTCGGTGCTTCCGCAGACGGTGAGCCTGCTGCGCGACAGCCGTTCGGTGCTGGCGACGATCAGCGACTTCGGTCCCGGACTCGGCAGATTCGCGGGCAACGCGAACGCGCTGCTGAGCGGCGTCGAGCAGAAGTCGGGTGGCTACGCCGAATTGCTCGGCGCCACACCGGGAACCTTGCGGGCGCTGGACGCCGTGCTCGCGCAGAACTCGGCCACAGGCTCCGCGCTGCTGGAGAACCTGGCGGTGGTGGCCGACGTCACCTCGAAGCGAGTGCCCGCTTTCCACGAGTTCTTCTTCCCGACCGAACGCGCAGGCTCGACGCTGGACGGGATAGCCGTGGCGTTCCACGACGGCGGCGTATGGGGATTGGTGAATCTGTACCCGCGCTACACATGCGACTACGATCTGCCGCGGCGCCCGCCCTCCTTGCCGGACTTTCCCGAGCCGTACCTGTACACGTCGTGCCCGAACCACGATCCCTCCGTACTGATCCGCGGCGCGCGCAACGCGCCGCGCCCGCCGGGGGAGCAGATTCCGGACGGCCCGCCGCCGGGCGTGCGGGCCGACCAGCAGGCCACCCCGACGCCTATCGGGCCGCTGTCGCTTCCCCTCACATTCGCGGGACCGCCGTTGCCGCCCGCACCACCCGCTCCGCGGCGATGACCGACCGTCAGTCGAAACCCACACCCGAGGAAACATCATGAGCCACAGCGATACCGAGACATCGGTAGCGACGAAGGAGAAGCCGCCGACCGACCGGGACGAGGTCGCGGAGACGGCCGTCCCGGACGATGCCACCGAGCCCGCCGCGGCCGGCTCGGTGGCCGAGCCGCGGCCGAATCGGCTGTCGCGGGTCGTCCCGCTGATCCGGCGGGGACTACCGCCCCTCGCGGCGGTGGTCGCGGTCGCGGCGATCGTTGCGGCGGTCGTGCTGGGCTGGCAGCTGAAGAAGGAACGCGACGTCGACGCCGCGGCGGAAGCCGGGCTCGCCGCGGCACGGTCGTACGCGGTGACGCTGACCAGCGTCGACTCCGGCACGCTGGACCGCGATTTCGCCGCCGTACTCGACGGGTCCACGGGCGAGTTCCGCGATATGTACACCCGCTCCAGCGGCCAGTTGCGGCAATTGCTGCTGGACAACAAGGCGACCGGCAAGGGAACGGTGCTCGACGCCGCGGTGAAGTCGGCCTCCGAGACCGAGGTCGAAGTCCTGCTGTTCATCGACCAGACGGTGACCAACACCGCCTCGGCCGATCCGCGGGTCGACCGCAGCAGGGTCGAGATGACCATGGAACTGGTCGACGGCCGCTGGCTGGCCAGCCGCGTCTACCTGCCCTGATCACCCCCGCCATGCGTCCCGGGATGCCCTGCGCACCAGAAAGAATAATATTCTCCCAGCGAGAGAATAATGTTATTATTTGTTCCGGCAGCTATCACTCCAGGAGTGCTCCCCATGACTGACTTCGACTCGGTCGACTACTTCACCGATCCGGCCGTGGTTCCGGATCCGCATCCGTATTTCGACCACCTGCGGGCCAAATGCCCGGTGACGCAGGAGTCGCGCTACGGGGTCTACGCCGTCACCGGTTACGAGGAGTCGACGGAAGTGCTGAAGAACGCCGACGTCTTCTCCTCGGCGATCGCCGTGGGCGGTCCGTTCCCGCCGTTGCCGTTCGAAGTCGAGGGCGACGACATCACCGAGCTGATCGAGCGGCACCGCAGCCGGTTGCCGATGTTCGAGCACATGGTGACGATGGATCCGCCGCAGCACACCTACGCGCGCTCGCTGCTGAACCGCTTGCTGACCCCGGCGCGGTTGAAGGAGAACGAGGACTTCATGTGGCGGCTGGCCGACCGCCAGCTCGACGAGTTCCTCGAGCGCGGACGGTGCGAATTCCTCGCCGAATACGCCAAACCGTTCTCGTTGCTCGTCGTGGCCGACATGCTGGGCGTGCCCGAGGAGGATCACGAGCAGTTCCGCGTCGTCCTGGGCGCGGAGCGGCCAGGAACGCGGGTCGGCGCGCTGGACAAGGAAATCGTGGCGAGCAATCCGCTGGAGTGGCTGGACGAGAAGTTCAGCGCCTACATCAGCGACCGCAGGCGCGAACCGCGCGACGACGTCCTGACATCGCTGGCGCTGGCGAAGTACCCCGACGGCTCCACACCCGAGGTCATCGACGTGGTGCGATCCGCGACATTCCTGTTCGGCGCGGGACAGGAGACCACGGCGAAAATGCTGGGCGCGTCGTTGCGGATTCTGGGCGACCATCCCGAAGTGCAGGAGCAACTGCGCGCCGACCGCAGCCTGATCCCGGTGTTCATCGAGGAGGCGCTGCGCCTGGATTCGCCGGTGAAGAGCGGTTTCCGCTTGGCGAAGCGCGCGACGATCGTCGGTGACGTCGACATCCCGGTGGGGTCGACGGTGATGGTGTGTCCCGGCGCCGCCAATCGCGACCCGCGGCGCTTCGAGAATCCGCACGAGTTCCGTTTGGACCGTAGGAATTTTCGCGAGCACATGGCGTTCGGACGGGGCGTGCATTCCTGCCCCGGCGGCCCGCTGGCCCGCGTCGAGGGCCGCGTGTCCATCGAACGGATCCTGGACCGGATGCTCGACATCGCCATCGACGAGGAACGCCACGGTCCGGCCGGGGAACGCCGTTACACCTACGAGCCGACCTACATCCTGCGCGGGCTCACCGATCTGCACATCACCTTCACGCCCAATCCCTGACCGCGAGCGTAAAGCTCTCGCTCACCGCGGTTTCACGAACCAGCTGTCTCGGCGGCACGACGAATAGAGGTAATCATGACCGGACGGGTCGAAGGAAAGGTCGCGTTCATCACCGGTGCGGCACGCGGCCAGGGCCGCAGCCACGCGGTGCGGCTGGCGCAGGAAGGCGCCGACATCATCGCCGTCGACGTCTGCAAGCAACTGGACAACGTGCCGTTCCCGATGTCCACCCCCGAAGACCTCGCGACCACGGCCGATCTGGTCAAGGCCGAAGGCAGGCGCGTGTTCACCGCCGAAGTGGACGTGCGCGACTACGCCGCGCTGAAGACCGCCGTGGACTCCGGGGTCGAGCAACTCGGGCGGCTGGACGTCATCGTCGCGAACGCGGGCATCGGCAACGAGGGCGGGCAACTGCTCGACCTCGAGGAGAACCTGTGGGACGACATGATCGACGTCAACCTCGGCGGGGTGTGGAAAACGGTGAAAGCCGGTGCGCCCCATCTGATCGCGGGTGGCCGCGGTGGCTCGATCGTGCTCACCAGTTCGGTGGGCGGGCTCAAGGCGTACCCGAACGTGGGTCACTACGTCGCCGCCAAGCACGGCGTCGTCGGTCTGATGCGCACCTTCGCCGTGGAACTCGGTCAGCATTCGATCCGGGTCAACTCGGTACACCCGACGCACGTCAACACGCCGATGGTGATGAACGAGGGCACCTACAAGCTGTTCCGTCCGGATCTGGAGAACCCGGGCCCGGCCGACCTCGAGCCGATCTGCCGGATGTTCCACACCTTGCCCATCCCGTGGGTCGAGCCGGTCGACATCAGCAACGCGGTGCTCTACCTGGCCTCCGATGAATCCCGTTTCGTCACCGGAGTTCCGCTGCCCATCGACGCGGGCAGCATGCTCAAGTAGCAGGCGGCGGAGCCGGTTCCCCGGTGAGCGTGCGCGACTTGGTGGCTGGAGGGCTTTCATCTCTGCCCGGGGGAGTACGCGCAGGCGCTGCGCCGGGTGACGGCGGGTCGCCGTGCCCAGACGCGACCACTCGGCGGCGGCGCCGGGAAGAAGGAACGAGATGACCCGTACCGAGCACGATTCGATCCATCCTGGTGCCGATGCGGCGAGCGCGCCGAAGGTATCCGCCGAATCGTCTGTGACTCGGATGCTCGAGATCTTCGACGTCGTTCCCGTCGGCGAAGACACCTTCACCGGCGCCGGTGACGGCGGATCACGCAAGGTGGTCGACGGCACCCAACTGCTCGCCCAATCCATCGTCGCGGTCGCGAAAAGGCTGCCGGGCAAGGCGATTCGGTCGGCGCACGCCATCTTCACCCGCGTGGCGGACCCGGAGGAGCCCGTGGAGTTCCGTGTCGAGGTGACCCACGAGGGGCGCTCGATCGCCGCGGCGGCGGTGACGGTGCGGCAGAACGGTCGCCGCTGCGCCTCGGTCTCGGTTCTCGCCGACGTACCCGCATCGGACGTCATACGGCATCACGCGCCACGTCCGCGGGTCGCCGGGCCGGCCGCGTCCATCGCGGCCGATATGCCGATGGCGGGCCGCGAACTGCGGATCGTGGATGTCACCGACGTCAACGATCCCGCGGAGGTCGGCCCGCCCGAATTGTTCGCTTGGCTGCGCTACGAACCTATCCCGGTCCGCGCGGATCTCGCCAAAGCCTTGATCGCCCACTTCACCGGTCACCTGTCGGTGTCGGCGACCATGCGCGCGCACGCCGGTGTCGGCACCAGTCAGGCGCACCGCAGCCTCTCCACCGCGGTCATCACCGTGACGGTGAGTTTCCACGAGCCGGTCGGATGGGAGGGCTGGCTGCTCTACTCCCACGAGAGCACGCAGGTGGGGGCGGGCATGTCCTATGTCCGGGGGCAGGTGCACTCCGAGGACGGCCGGCTGATCGCCTCGTTCACGCAGGAGGCGATGATCCGCCCGCTGCAGGGGGAGCATGCCGCGATCCCCGTGGACGCACGGCTGTGAACATCGCGGGCCATCGGGAAGGATCTCCGAATGGGTGAACAGTCGGCAGGCCTCGAACTCTCCGGCTTCGCGGCCAGACCCGACTATCGCGTCGACATCCACCGCCGCCGCAATCTCGTCACGGCGCGGTTCGGCGAGCTTCTTCTGGCCGAGACGACTCGGTCGTTGCTCGTCGACGAACAGGACCACGGTCTGGTGTTCTATTTCCCCCGCGAGGACCTGCGCGTCGAATTGCGGCGCGACGACGCTCGCGTCAGCCGATGCCCGTTCAAAGGGCAGGCGACCTACTGGCGCTTCGACGGAGACGGCGACGAGGCCGTGTGCTGGAGCTATGACGACCCGATCGATCACGTGGCGCGCCTGAGCGGCCATGTCGCCTTCTATCAGGACAGGGTGTGGGTCCGTGTCGGCGTGGCGACGCCCGCGGTGCTGGGCGTAACGGCCCGGAGCCAGGGCATCGTCACTCCCACTCGCGTCGGAGAGTGAAATTCTCCTATTCGAGAATTTCTATTCCATAGGGCGGCGACGACCTCTATGCTGAGCAGGTGCCGAAGAGGTCTGCGTTGAGAGTCGTCCAGTGGACCACCGGCAATGTCGGGAAGAGTTCGGTTCGGGCGATCGCCGCCAATCCCACGCTCGAACTCGTCGGCTGCTACGCGTGGTCGCCGGACAAGGTGGGCCGCGACGTCGGCGAGTTGTGCGGAATCGAGCCCCTGGGCATCGCGGCCACCGACGACGTCGACGCGCTGCTGGCGCTGCGACCGGATTGCGTCGTCTACAACCCGATGTGGATCGACGTGGACGAGTTGGTCCGCATCCTGTCCGCGGGTGTCGACGTCGTCGCGACCGCTTCCTTCATCACCGGCCACAACCAGGGCGATGGTCGCGACCGGATCGCCGAGGCGTGCCGTCGCGGCGGGTCGACCATGTTCGGCTCCGGCATCAGCCCCGGCTACATCAACCTGCTGGCCATCCTGTCGGCCGCCATCTGCGACCGGGTCGACAAGGTGACCATCAGCGAGGCGGCCGACACCACGTTCTACGACTCGCCGGAAACCGAGAAGCCGGTGGGATTCGGCAGGCCGATCGACGATCCCGGCCTGCCCGCGATGACCGCCGGCGGCACGGGTGTCTTCGGCGAGGCCGTCCGGCTGATCGGCGACGCACTCGGCGTCGAACTGGACGAGGTGCGCTGCGACGCGGAATACGCCGGCACCACAACCGATCTCGACCTCGGATCGTGGGCCATCCCGGCGGGATGCGTCGCCGGTGTGCACGCGAGCTGGAAGGGCCGCATCGCGGACCGGACCGTTGTCGAGATCGACCTGCGCTGGCGCAAAGGGCAGACGCTCGAGCCCGACTGGAAGATCGATCAGGACGGCTGGGTCCTGCAGGTCGACGGCCGCCCGACGGTGAAGAACGTCGTCAGCTTCCTGCCGCCGCCGGATTTCCATGCCGAGACGATCGCCGATTTCATGACGCTCGGGCACATCATGACCGCCATGCCGGTCATCAATGCCATTCCCGGCGTCGTCGCGGCGGCGCCGGGCATCGTGACCTACAACGACCTGCCGCTCACCCTGCCGCGCGGCGTCGTGCCGCAGCGCTGAGGCGGTCGCACTCCGTCCGCGGCGCGGGCTCACAGCTGCGGCATCACCTCCGTGGCGAACAGTTCCATCGTCGCCGCGGCCTGCTTCGCGCCGATCATGAACACGAACGAGGAGATGCCCTGCCGGGCCCGTTCGCCGAGCCGGTCCACCAGCATGGCCGGAGTTCCGATGTAGCCCTCCTCGACCCCGAACGCCTCGTCGGCGAAGCGACGGCCGACACGGGCGCGCAGTTCCGGAAGGCCCCGTTCGCGTGGGGCCACCGCGAGGACGGCCTGGTGTGATCTGCGGATCGTGCTCGGGTCGCGGTCGATACGAGCGCATTCCGCCTCCAGCGCCGCGGTGAGTGCCACCCAGTCGCGCAGGCCATAGGTAGGCACATTCCATACGTCGGCATAACGTGCGACCAGCGGAATCGTGTACTTCGGTCCGGCGCCTCCGATGTGGATCGGGGGACGTGGCCGCTGAAGTGGTTTCGGCGAGTTGGGGATATCGGTCACCCGATAGTGACGGCCCTCGAACGACGTATGGTCGCCCGTGAACATCCGGGTGATGATCTCGAGCGCTTCACCGAGGCGCTCCGATCGCTCAGCGGCCGACCCCCACGGCAAGCCCGCTTTTCGATGCTCGTCCGCTATCGAACCGCTGCCCACGCCGAATGCCAGCCGTCCGCCGGAGATCAGGTCGAGCGTGGTGGCCATCCGTCCCAGCAGCACGGGGTGCCGGAAGTTGTTGCACAGCACCAGCGCGCCGACGCGCAGGCTCGTCGTGCCGGCGAGCAGCGCCGTAGCGGTCGTCCACGCTTCCAGCGCGGGGTGGTCGGGAAGCCCTGGAGAGTAGAGGTGGTCGAACAGCCACAGTGTGCCGAAGCCCGTGCGCTCGGCCGTGCGCGCGAGGTCGAGCAGCGTGCCGTAGTCCGCGACGATCTGCGGGATGTAGATCCCGAACTCGGGTTCGGCCTGCACCGGACCACCTCCGAACCAATTGTGACCTGTGCTACAGATCCGAGCACCACCGGACATGTGTGTCCGGTTATATTACTGTCCCGTAGCGGCCGTGGTCGGCCGCGCGAGATCCGAGCTCGCGTCTGATCTTCGAGGGTGTGTGATGTCAGCAATTTCGCGCCGGTCACTGTTGACCGGAGCAGCCGCGGCGGGCGGCCTCCTGGTCGCCTCGCGCTACGCGAACACGACGAGTCCGATTGCCGCGCGGGTGAACAGCGTTCCGCTCACCCGCGAGGAACACCGGGTGGTCGTCATCGGATCAGGGTTCGGCGGTGGCGTCACCGCACTGCGCCTGGCCGAGGCCGGAGTCCGGGTCCTGGTGCTCGAACGCGGCCTGCGCTGGCCGACCGGCCCGAACGCCGAAACCTTCCCGCGCGCATCGGCGCTGGACAAACGGGTGCTCTGGTACAAGTCCAGCCCGGTGTTGTTCGGCAAGCCATTGGTTTTCGAGCCGTACACCGGCCTCGTCGAAGCGGTGCCCGGTACCAATATGACCGCGCTGTGCGCGGCGGGCGTCGGCGGGGGATCGCTGGTCTACCAAGGTATGTCCCTGCAACCGGCGCGGGAGGTGTTCGATGCCCACTTCCCCGAGGCCCTGGACTGGGCGACCATGGATCGGGTGCACTACCCGCGGGTCGCGCGCATGCTCGGCTTGGCCGTGGCCCCGGACGAGCTGATCGCCAGTCCCAACTACGCGGCCTCACGGGTCTTCGCCGAGCACGTGCGGCGCGCAGGCCTTCCGCTGTCGAAGATCCCGATGCCCATCGACTGGAACTTCGCCTTGGCCGAACTCCGGGGCGAGATGAAGCCTTCCTACACCAACGGCGACGGCGCCATGGGGGTGAACAACGGCGGCAAGCATTCGGTCGACGTCACCTACATCGCCGCCGCCGAGGCGACCGGCCTGGTGACGGTCGAGCCGCTGCATCAGGTCACCGATGTCGAGCGGGCCTCCGACGGCAGGTGGATCGTCCACGTCGAGCGCCTCGACACCAGCGGCGCCGTGCTGGAGAACAAGATCATCACCACCGGTGCGCTGGTGCTGGCGGCCGGAAGCCTGAACACCACGAGGCTGCTGGTGCGCGCCTCGGCGAAAGGCCTGATCCCCGATATGCCCGACGGACTCGGGCAGGGCTGGGGCACCAACGCCGACCGCATCTACCTGTGGACCGATCCGACCGCGAGTTTCGGTACCGAGCAGGGCGGCCCGGTCGTCTACGGAAGCAAGATCTGGTCCGACCCGCACTCCGCCCACACCCTGATCCAGGCGTCCGTCCCGCCGCTGGGCGCCGACGCCGGCAGCACCATGATGGTCGGGTACGGCGTCAGCGACGGCCGCGGGCACTTCGTCTACGACGCGGCCCGCGACGATGCCATCTTGCAGTGGCCGCAGGACGGTGACAGCTACATCCAGGACAACTACATCGGCCCCGCCGCACACCGGATCGCCGGTCCCGGAAGCATTCTCACCGACACCAACTTGTTGTTCCCCTCGACCTGGCACCCCTTGGGCGGCGCCAGCATGGGGGCCGTCTGCGATCTGGAGGGCCGGGTGCACGGCCAGCAGGGCCTGTACGTGCTCGACGGTGCGCTCATGCCAGGCAACACCGCGGCCTGCAACCCGTCGATGACCATCGCCGCGGTCGCCGAGCGCGCCTTGGACAACTTGGTCGCACAAGACGTCGGCACGGTGATCTGACCGTGTGCGCCGCGCCCGCAGCGCTGCTCAATCACCGGGCAGCACCGGGCGCACCGCCGTGGCTTCGGGGCCGCGCTTGCGCATGGTGGCGGTGAACACCACGGGCTGGCCCGCGTGCAGCGCTTTGTATCCGGTGGTCTCGATGCTGGTGTACTCGACGAAGACCTGCGTGGGATCGTCGGCGGGCTGCAGGAATCCGAAGCCCTTCTCGACGTTGAACCAGACCACCGTGCCGCGGCGCCAGTATTGCGCCGCGCCACGGTGGCGGTGGGGCTGATCGGTCACGAAGTCGAGGATAAGGGCCGGATCACGCGGCGCCGCGGCGCACCGGATCGGAGTGCATGATCCGTCGCCACCAGGCGTCCAGCGGGCTCGGGTCGGGCCAGACGACCGCGGCTTCGGAGGAAACCCCTGCTGCGGCCTCGCTCGCCGCGAGGTTGGGGTGGCGCGATTCGGTTGATGCCATGATCGGATGCTCCATCAGGTGTTCCCTGCGTAGGAAAACTGCCGCGCGACAACGTTTTCCATGCCTCGGCAGGGCGCGGGCCCGGAATCCCGGGCCCGCCAGGAAGGGGAAGATGACACTCGTCGCGGATTGGTTCCGAGATCACTGGCTTCGACATCACCTCACTTGGCGATTCCGGTGGAGATGCGCGATCGGATCGGGCTCTCAGGCGTCGATCGCCTTGTGCCCGTTCCCGCGACCGATCTCGATCTTGCGCGGCTTGGCCTTCTCGGCCACCGGAATCGTGAGGCGGAGCACGCCGTCGGTGTAGTCGGCGCGAATCTTGTCGGTGTCGAGGTTGTCGCCCAGGAACAGTTGACGGCTGAACACGCCGCGGGCGCGTTCCGCGGCGATCATCTCCCGCCCCGAGTCGAGTTCGGGACGACGCGCGCGCACGGTCACCACATTGCGCTCGATGTCCAGATCGAGGGATTCGGGGTCGATGCCGGGCAGGTCGAACTCCACGACGAACTCCTCGCCCGCGCGCCAGGCGTCCATCGGCATCACCGCTGGATGCGCCTTCGTGCCGAACACCTGCTGCGTCAGACGGTCCAGATCGCGGAACGGATCGGTGCGCATCAGCATGGTCGCCACCTCCAACTCACTCCATTCTCCGTAGTAGGGTCCAGATAACCTCTGTCATCTGGCATAGATTTTTTGTACCACCCGATGAAGTTGAGTGCAAGGCGCTAAACTAGGAAATCTCTTGTCGAAAGTGAAGTGAGGATGGATGGCGCAGGAGAGGGGTGACTCGGGGCATCTGCCGGATCCCGGCCAAGCGGTGTACGGGATCTCGGTGGCCGCCGGGCTGGCCGGAATCGGTGTGCAGACGCTCAGGCTCTACGAGCGGCACGGGTTGCTGAGTCCCGCACGCAGCGACGGGGGCACCCGCCGCTACAGCGGCAACGATCTGGCCAGACTGCGGCGGATCACCGATCTGGTCGCCACGGGCGTGAATCTCGCGGGCATCCGCCGCATCCTCGACCTGGAGGATGCGAACGCCGACCTGCACGCGGACAACGACCGGTTGCAGGCCGACAACATCCGCCTGCGGGACGCGCGAGACAAGCGGCCCGGCCCGGCGTAGGTTCCTGGGCTACCCGGAGAAGGGCGTACGCAGATCGACCACCGTGCCGGTATCGCCGGTGGTCACGGTGACCTCTGGAATCAGCGCCCGGATCAGCGGCATACCCCGCCCGCGCAGCGAATCGGCTTGCGGGTCGGGTTCTTTCCAGCGGCCGCTGTCGGAAATGGTCACCCGGAGGTGCTCGCCGTCGATCTCGGCGCGCAAGCGAACCACGCCGCCGTCACCGTGATGCCCGTGCTCGACGGCGTTGGTGCATGCCTCACCGACGGCGAGCAGCACGTCGTAGGCCGGTGCCGCGGCCATGCCGCACTGGGCGAGCCATTCCTGCAAGGTGTGCCGGACGGTGGCCAACTGCACCGCTTCGGCGGGGAAGTCCAGCGCCAGCGGCGTCACGGCGTTGGGTAGGGGTACCCGCTCGCCCGCGTTCACGAGCGCGTACCAGCCGCCGCGATCGCAGTGCATCTGTCGCGGCCCGCCCTTGTCGTCGTCGTGCCTCGCCGATGGCGTCGATGCGCCGTCACCTCGTTACCTCCCTATCGGGGATCGGTGCGCTGTACCCGCGCCCACGCCGAGCACGTGGACCGCCATCGGACTGGGCTGCCGTGTTCGCCGTGCGTGTGCCGTTCTCCCCGAAGCTATACCCGGTTGATCATTCCCCATTCATGGCCGCGGCCGGAGTCGGTGAGACCTCCGGCACCGGCACCACCGTAAACCGTGGCGCCGCGAACCCGCGAACCGGGCGGCGCCGCGCGAACCATCATCACAGGTTTTGCCGCGGCAGCCGCACGACCTGGACGAAGAACTCATCGATCTGCTTGATGGCGGCGACGAACTGGTCGAGATCCACCGGCTTGGTGACGTACGCGTTCGCGTGCAGCCGGTAGCTGCGCAGGATGTCCTCTTCGGCCGCCGAGGTGGTGAGCACGACCACCGGGATGTGCGACAGGTCGGGATCGGCCTTGATCTTCTCCAGCACCTGCCTGCCGTCGTACTTGGGCAGGTTCAGGTCGAGCAGGATCAGGTCCGGCCGCGGCGCGTCCGGGTACCGTCCCTGACGGTAGAGGAATTCCAGCGCCTCCTCGCCGTCTCTGGCGACGTGCAGGGTGTTGCCGATCTTGTTGTCCTCGAAGGCTTCCCGTGTCATCAGCTCGTCGCCGGGATCGTCTTCGACGAGCAGGATGTCGATGGGCTGGCCGGGCGTGCTCATGCGATGGCTCCTTCGTGGGTGGGGAGGTCGGCGGTATGGGCGGTGCTGTCGGAATCGGCGGTGCGCAAAGTGAACCAGAAGCGGGCGCCGCCGGTGTACTCGGTGTCGATCCAGATCCGGCCGCCGTGATACTCCACGATCTTCTTGCATACGGCCAGCCCGATGCCGGTTCCGCTGTACTCCTCCCGATTGTGCAGCCGCTGGAAGATGACGAATACCTTCTCGGCGAATTCGGGGGCGATCCCGATGCCGTTGTCGGAGACCGACAGCAGCCAGCCGTTGCCGTGTTCGTCCGGTTCGCAGGTGATCTCGATCCGGGGCGCGCGGTCGGGCCGGCGGAATTTGATGGCGTTGGCGATCAGGTTCTGCCACAGCATGGTCAGCAGCGTCGGATCCCCGATGATCTCGGGCAGCTGGTCCGGCCGCCGGACGCTGGTTTCGGTCTCGTCGATCGCCGCGGAGAGGTTGGTCAGGGCCTTGTCCAGGGACTGGCCGACGTCGGTGGGCACGGTACGGTCGGTGACCCGGCCCACGCGGGAGAACGTGAGCAGGTCGTTGATCAGCACCTGCATCCGCTTGGCGCCGTCGACGGCGAAGTCGATGTACTGCTTGCCGCGCTCGTCGAGCTTGTCACCGTAGCGCTTCTCCAGCAGCTGACAGAACGACGCCACCTTGCGCAGCGGCTCCTGCAGATCGTGCGAGGCGACGTAGGCGAACTGCTCCAGCTCCGCGTTGGACCGGCGCAGTTCCTCGGCCTGCACGTCCAGATCCGTCTTCTGCTCGGCGAGTACCGCCTCCTTGGCGCGGGAGGAAGCCAGCTCGGCGACGATGCGGCGGCGCATGCTCTCCACCGCGTTCGCGACGGTCGCCAGATCGGCGGGGCCGTGGGCGTCGATGTGATGCTCGAAGTCGCCGCCCGCCACCCGCAGCGACGCGTCGGTCAGAGAGCCGAGGGGCCGAACGATCAACCGCCGGATCAGCACCGTCAGCAGCACACCGGTCAGCAGGAACGCCACCACCATCCCGGCCAGTACGGCGTCGCGGACCGTCCGGCTGTGCGCGAGCTCCTCTTCGTCCCGCGCGATGGCCGCCGCGAGATTGCTGTTCTGCGCGTCGAAACGCGTCCGCAGGTCGTCGAACAGCGGTTTACCGCGCGTGGGAGTCGTCGGCTCGATGCCACGGGTCGATCCCGACTGCAATCCGGCGACCAAGGGCTCCGCGTATTCGGTACGCCACCGCTGCGCGGCCTGCTCCACGCCGTCGAGTTCGTCGAGCAGCGGCCGCCGGCCGGCCAGCAGCTCCCGCAGGCGCGCGGCCGACTGCGCCTCGTCCCGGGTGCCGTCCCGGTAGGGCTGCAGGAACTGCGGGTCGGCGGTGATCCCGTAGCCGCGCACGCCGGTCTCCTGGTCGACCAAAGCGCTCTGCAACCGGTAGGCCTCGGCCGCCGCGGGCAACGACTTGTCGAGCAGCCGATCGGTCACGCGGTTGGTCTGAGCGATCACCTGGGCGCCCGCCACGGTGCCGATGATCACCACCAGCACCATCGCGGCCAGCACCAGCTGGAACCAGGCCTGGGCGGTCAACCGCGCGCTCAGCGACGGCCGGCCGGTCTTCGTCGTCATCGGTTCCGATCCTGTCCTTGCCCGTCGCCGTTCCATCCCAGATACAGAATGGCGACGTCGTCGTCCAATCCGCCGGACGCACCCGCCAGCGCCTCCACGCGACCGATCAGTTCGTCGACGAACCAGTCGGGATCCGCGGCCCGCACGGCGCGTGCGACCTCCATCAGTCCTTGCTCGCCGAGTCGTTCCTGGTCCGTCCCGACCCGGCCTTCGAACAGGCCGTCGGTGAATACCATCAGCCCGGAGCCCAGGGGCAGGTCCAGATCGTGCACGGGCCACTCGGCACGACCGGGCAGAAAGCCCAAGGCAGGCCCGCCGGGCACCTCGACCCAGGTCAATCCGGACGCCGAGCGCAGCAGCATGCCCGGGTGCCCGGCCCGCAGCACCTGCGCGCGGCGGTCGCCGGGATGCAACATCAGGCTCGTGACCGTCGCGAAGGTCTGCCTGCCGGTGCGTTCGGCCAGCAGTACCTGCTCGAGCAGCCGCAATTGCCGTGCGCCGGTCACCCCGCTCAGCACCAGGGTGCGCCAGGCCAGGCGCAACGCCACGCCGGTCGCCGCCTCGTCCGGTCCGTGGCCGGACACGTCACCGATGACGGCGTGCACCGTGCCGTCCGCGTCCTGGACGACGTCGTAGAAATCGCCGCCGAGCAGCGAATGGGCGCGGCCGGGACGGTAGCGCGCCACGACATCGACGACTCGCTGCCCACGCAACAGCGGGGTGGGCAGCAGGCCGCGTTCCAGTCGCGCGTTCTCCTGCGCGCGCATATTGCTCGCCTGCAGGGCCGCGCTGGTGCGCTCGGCCTGCTTACGCTGGATCGCGTAGCGCACGGCGCGCCCGAACAGTTCCGGCTCGACCCGGCCTTTGACCAGGTAATCCTGGGCTCCCGCCGCGACCGCGGCCAAACCGGTCTGCTCCTGATCGAGGCCGGTCATCACCACGATCGCGACCTGGTCGGTGTGGCTGCGGATGCGCTCGACCGCCTCCAGCCCCTTGGCATCGGGCAGATGCAGGTCCAGCAGCACGCAGTCGGGCTCGGCGGAGGCGAGGTGCTCGGCGGCCTCGGCCAGCGACCGCACCCAGTGCAGCTGCAGACCGGGCGCGCCGTCCACGACCAGTTCCTCCACCAGGAGGGCATCTCCCGGGTCGTCCTCGATCAGGAGTACCGAAGGTTGCTGCCACGGCCAATCCGCGTCCACGATCACCTCGGGATCGTCGTCTGTCCCGTCACGCCGCACGGAAACCACCGGTCGTGGGTCCGAGTGTGGTGGAACGTCCGACAGCACTGATGCCGTCGTCGGCGAACACCGACAACCCGGCCTCCGATCACCAAGGGCGGCACCAGCGCACGCCGACTGTCTCAGCGGCCGTTTGCTGGACCGAGAGGCAGCCAAGATCGTATCCGATCCGCCACCTGACCGAGACATGACGGTGCTCACCTGGGCAGACGCGGATGTGGACGCGGGAAGGACGCCGGAGGATCAGACCGTGGTGCCCGTCAGCCGGGCGGTGCTGCGCTCGTGCTCCCCGGCCGCAACGTCCCGGCGCGGCGAGCGAAGTTCCGCCAAGCTGCGTGCGACGACCGTGGCATGGACCGCGATGACGGCAAGGGAAGCCGAGCCGATCACAGCAAGAAGCACAACCACGACAGATACCGGTCCTTTCGGGTGCGAGCGGGCCGGTTGCCCGCTCGATCGAGTGCCGAGTTCGCGTCCGCCGATCCCGGCGGGCGCGTGCTCCGCCTCCAACGTGCCCCCGTCGCTGCGGACCAAACACGCCGAGCGCGGCGGCGCGCACGGGTCGTGCGATCACGCGAGGGCGACCTCGGCCGTCGCGCGACCGAAGATCTTGTGCCCGTCGTGCTCGGCGGTGATCGCGACGGTGGCGGTGCGAGCGTGCTCGTCCAGGTGTTTCACCCGGCCCGAGAACGCGATTTGAGCGCCGGTCGCGCCGACGTGCACGGGATTGGTCAGGCGGACGTTGTAGGAGCGCAGCGCCCCCGGGTCGCCCAGCCACGAGGTGAGCAAGTCGACACTGAGCCCAATGGTGAACATGCCCTGCGCGACGACGGTCTGCATCCCCATCCGCGCGGCCGCCTCGGTGCTCCAATGGATGGGGTTCGGGTCTCCCGCCACTCCGGCGTAGTTGACCAGGTCGCCTCGGCTGACCGTGAGCGTGAGTGGCGGAAGCTCCGTTCCGGGACGCACGGTTTCCCACCGCCGTCCTCGCGGGGTCACCGGCGCCTGCGTCTCGCGGGCCGACTCGCTGCCGTCTCCGACATAGCGCGGGTGCGGGATACGGCGCTGCTGCCGGGCCTCCGGGCGTACTCCGTGCATGACCATCGCGTCCAACCAACCGGGCAGGGCCTCGTCGGCCCGCCCGACCAGGCTGGTCCGCGATGTGAGGACCGGCCGATCGTCCTGGTCCAGGATGGTCTGGCGCAGGACGATGAGGTCGCCGCCGAACGCGTGCCGGAACGAGTCGAGGCACATCTCGAAACCGATCCGGTCGCCGGCCAGCAGCGGACGGTGGAAGTCGATCATCTGATCGGTCTGGATGGTCCGGCTCAGGTCGTAGCCGGGCAGGATCGTGTCGAAGACCTCGGCGTAGGCGAGATAGCCCGGCACCGCGCCGAAGGTCGGCGGAGCGACCAGGCCTGCGTAGCCGAGGTCGGTCGCGGCCTGCTCCGATCGATGCGCCGGGTGCTGGTTGCGCACCGCGCGGGCGTACTCGCGGATCTTCTCGCGGGCGACCTCGTAGTGATCGCCGCTGCGATACCGGCGCCCGACCATTGTGGCGGGCGCCGCGGCGTCGGTCGTGTCGTTCGCACCTGATGTGGCAGGGAGTCTGGACATCGCGGGGGAATCTACCCAAGCGACGGCGAATTTCCGGTCAGCCCGCATCGCTCGCCGTTTCGCGATCGACCGACTCTCGGCCAGTCGTCGATCGTTGGCGGTTCAGCACAGGTTCCGCTCGACGGACACCACCACTGCGGCGGCCTCGTCCACCGATTGGTGCGTGCTCACCTCAACCACGATGTCGGCATCGGACGTTCCGGCCGCCAGTTCCCGGCACACCGCGTAGCCCAGGTCCAGCAGCGCCGCGGTCACGGTCCGCACGCCGAGCCGCTGTAGGTCGGCGAGATAGCCTTCGGCGCCGCGCGGTGCGTGCGCCCGCGCTTCGGTCGGACGGAATTCGGCAGCGACAGCCGACGCAGCCTAGCCGGGGCGCGGTCGCCGTCCTGCCGGTCGGCGTAAGCAGTCGCTGACCGTCGTGCCGGATGGGCCACCCCGCCGCTGGACTGGTTCGAGTGAGTGCGGGCGCGTTCACCGGCAACCGAGCCGAGCGCGGGCCGCACGCGAAGGGCGGCAGCGGTGTGTGCCGCTCGGTCGTTACCGTTTCGTTGTTTTGTCGTCGTGTGTCCCGTGCGAGCCGATCGAGTGTGTGCGGGAGCATGACTCTCCGGATCCAGTGGACAAGCACCGTGGTGTTTCGAACGAATTCGAGGCTCGGTGACCTCCCGCGATACCGGAAGGGACGTACCGGGTCGGCCGACGCAGATCGGAGGACCGCATCATGGCGTTCGACGCCGACGTTCCCAATGATCGACGCTCGCACCGGGTGTCGTGGCAGGTCTGGACGACCGCCGCGGCGGCGGTCGCCGCGGCGGCGACGATCGCCTGCGGTCCCGCCGCCGCGCAGCCGCCCTCCAGCAGCGCACCCGATGTCCCGGTGGAAGTGCCCATCCCCGGCGGATTTCCGGGATTCTCCGAAATCCTGCGATTCGTTCCGCCCGCGCCTCCCGTACCGCAGATGCCGCTCGGCCGGCCGGTGCCGCACCACGGGGCCGTATCGGCTCACCACGGCGCTCGACCAGCTCCCCACCACGGCGGTCTGCCCGCGCACCAGGCTGGCCGATCGGTGCCCCAGCACGGCGGCGCGACCGGTCACACCAGATAGGGATAGGTCGAGGGCGCTTCGCCCGCTTCCTCAGGGGAGGGCGAGCGGTTCCAGCGCCTTGTACATCGCCTAACTCGGCTCCGCTCGCCCCGGCGCCTCGGCGAACAGTTGCCGCATCGCCGCGCGGCGTGCCGGAACGCGACGAGGCGCGGGTGCTCTTCGCTAGGTCAGGACACCCATTTCGCGGCGATTTCGCCACGTATGTGGGTTCATAGCGCGTTGGGTTACCTTATGGTTCAGGGTCGCTGAACCTTTGCCGGCGGCGGGGTGAGAGGGGATGTCGTTCGGTGTTCGGCAGCAGCGGGTGCGTCTGGCCGGTCAACGTGGCCAGTGCCTCGACTGCATCCAGCAGTCCGGCTTTGGTGTAGGCGAATGTCGTGGCCGGCGTATGCCCGTGCGACAGCGATGCCGAATTTGTCGTTCGACGTTGGTCAAGGTGGTGTGGCGTATCCAGTGAGCGTTGATCCCCAGCGCCGCCGCCCATCGGTTGCCGCCGTATCGTGCCTCCTTTCTCGTGGAGTCGAACCAGGCAGTCTGTGACGTTGGGGTCGTCGATGCGCAGATGAAGTAGACCTCCTCGGCGGCAGGCGGTTTCGATGAGCAGCCGCAACATCACCTGCGTGACGCGCCGGCGGCGTTGTGATCGGCTCGTCGGGCGAGGCGGACGCGGACGAAGGGAAACTGTGCTGGGGTCGGGATGCCGGGCCGGTGGGCTTCGATGAGGTCGAGGTATTTGGTGAGGCCGGACAGGCCGGTGATCCGGGCTTGGCTGGAGGGCGTACCGACGAGCAGGATTTCGATTCGGCAGTCGCTGATGAGGTTGGTCTGTGCGGAGCGGTCGAGGGTGACCACGATGGTGGTGATCGGTTGCAGGCCTTGGGGTGGTCGGTCCTTGCTGATGTCGGAGGGCTGGTAGTTGAAGGTGAGAGTTTCCGGGTCGGAGCAGTCACCGATGAAGCTCCAACCGCGGGCGCGCAGCACGATGTCCAGCCCGCCGAAGACGCGCATGTCCGCTTCGGTCAGCGGGTGCCCGCACGTGGTGCCCAAAGCCTGCAGGACGCTGGCCGGCGGGTAGCAGCGATGCCAGATCTGCGACTGCCTCACGAACTGGACGCTTGTGAGATTGAAAGTGGTTCGACTGTGGATGACTCGGCGAATGCCTCTGTCCCCATTGCCGATCGTGGGTGTGAGCTTTCTCGTTCGCCCGTTCCGGTGAGGTCCGACTCCAGCGGTTAGGAGATCACCCAGCCCACGCCACGCCGAATTCGTTGACGGTCGCCGAGTTTTGCCGACTCGTCGCGGCATAATCCATCGACACCTTGTGGGAGAAAACCGACCGACCGACTGTTACCCAGGGCGGCTGATGCTGCGGTTTACACCCCGTTGGTACACGTTTCGATGACCGGACAGCTTGCTGCCCACTGCGGCCTGGCCGGCAGATCCACCAATGATGACTCGAAACGCGCCGATCGATGATTCGGAGAGGAGTGATTTTGGGTTTCACCGGAGTCGACAGTGAGGATGCTGTCGCCGAAGCTGTCGTGAGTGTGCTCGAACGCGAGACTGCGCGTGATTTCGCGCTGTGGCCGAGAATCGTCGAGTCCGGATTGCTTTCGGTAGCGCTGCTCGAGCGATGCGGCGAGCCTACGGGCCGGCTCGAGGTGTCGGCCATGCTCACCGAGCTGGCCACCGACGCTGTGCAGGTGCCGGCCTTGGTGACGCTCGGTTTCGGAGTGCTACCACTGGCGCAAGCCGCTCCGAAAAGTCTGACACAGGCCATTTTCCCTGCCGTGGCGCAAGGCGCGATACTGACCGCCGCGCTGAATGAGCCCGGCGCACCGTTCGTGGCGACTCCGAAGACAGTGGCGGTCCTCGAGGGCGGGTCGGCGCGGATCACTGGTCACAAGGTGTGTGTCCCGTATGCCGAGTCGGCACGCTGGATTCTGGTGCCCACGGATTGCGGTGTCGCCGTGGTGGAGTCCTGCACACCTGGTGTCAGGTGTGTGCGAAGCCCCGGTGCGAGTGGTGCACCGGAGTATTCGGTGTACTTCGAGCAGGCCCAGATCCCCGCGCAACAGTTGTTGATCGACGGCGCCTCGCCACTGCATCAGTGGGCGGTGGCAACCATCGGGTCCGTCGCCGACGGGCTGCTCGAGGGACTGCTGAGAGTGCTCACCGAACACATCCGCATTCACCGTCAGTTCGGGCTGGCGCCCGCCGCATTGAACGCGGCGAGACGAGAGTTCGAAGAGGTCCATGACGTGTCGCGGCTGCTGCAGACAGCCTCGCGGTCGGCGATCAGATTGCTGTCAGAGCGAGACGACCACCCCGAGCACGACGAACGAGTCCGCGACGAACTCGGCACGCTCGCTCACTGGATCACTGCACAGCTACCCGCGGCGATGAGCAAATGTCATCGCCTGCACGGCGGCCCCGTCACCGCAGAGCCGTTCCACCGCTACTACGCACAAGTCCAGGACCTGGTGCGCTGGCTCGGCGACTCGTTCCCGATATTCTCTCCCATGGAGAAGGTCCAGCACTCCCGCGCGTGAGCAAGCCGCAGGTGCGGAAACGGAAGACCTCCTGCCCGGCGTAGCGGTCGCGGGAAGGCGGATCCGACCGATGCCGAGCGGGCGTGGCCGGTGCGTCGTTGCTGCCTGCCGGTAGAAACGGCGCGCCGCCCACCAGTGCGGACCAACGGCAGCTCATCGACGGTATGTGGTGGCGGACTCTGGATTGGTTGCCGTGGCACGATATGCCGCCGCAGTACGCCTACGGGGGCCGCGATGTACATGCTTTTCCGGCGCTGGCGGATCAGGGCGATATTTCGGACAGCCCCCACGTCGGAGATGAGCGAGAACGGTGCCGCGACACCATCGAAAGTGGGCGACTCGACGGCCGTCACGCCACCGGGGTCCGGACCGTCGCTGTCACCGCCATCACTTCTGGGGCACCAGCAACGGGGTCTCCTACATCTAGGCCCGAGTGTCGTCGCATCTAGGCCCGAGTGCCGTCGCTCAGCGGCGTGGGTCCCAACCGATGCGAGCTGTCGGCAGCGACCATCCACTGGCTGACGTGGCGAGCGACCATCTTGCCGCGGCCGAGCAAATAGCAGAGACCCACGGGCGGCACCGACGAACCCGCTGTCGCCGGGCTGAGCATCGATCTCGACGGCACCGAAAGGGTAGGCCGACCCGGCTTTCCCCCCGTGGGCAGCGGACTGTTCACGGGAATCACAATCACAGATACCCCAACGCAGCCTGGGCGTGAACTCAGCAGCTGGAAGACCGAGAAGACGGTTTCCTCCCGGCGCCATCCAGGGCATCCTCGGCGAGGCAAACCGGCAGCGCCGCCCTCACCTCCACCGCCTCGCGGCCCGCGTGGCGACGTGCGCGACTCGGCAAGATCGATACGCTTCATCGGTCGGTAGGCGGGGGATGTCCGGCCAGGATCCGGTTGAGCTCGACGCGTATCGGGGCTTTGGGGGCTTGCCCGCCGGCGGTGGGTAGTTCGGTGAGGATGCGCCCGGCCAGCTCGCGTAGTCGCACGTTGGTGTGTTGCGAGCAGGACCGCAGCAGCGCGAACGCTTGCTGCTCGCCGATCCCGTACACCAGCATCAGCATCCCTTTGGCCTGCTCGATCACCGCGCGGCCGGCTTCGAACGCGAACCGATCCGCGTCACTGGGCGGTCGGGGCTGTTCAATGTCCACACCCCACCCCTACCCGAGACGTGATGACAGAAAACAGCTACTCGGGAAGCGGGAAAATCTGTATCGCAGGGTGTAGACATTCTGGAAGGCGGGGAGTACATTCACTGTCGTTGGAGATGAGATGTCTGGTTGGCCGGGCAGGTGAACTGCACCGGAAGCAAGATCCACCATCCCCTCCGGCGGAGAAGAGAATCCGGTGCAGTCGGCCGGACCGC
>NZ_JAYKYQ010000006.1:0-100291 GCF_035544775.1 Nocardia implantans
AAGCACGCCGCCAGCGTTCGTCCTGAGCCAGGATCAAACTCTCCGTTGAAGACTCACAATCACACCCCGAAAGATGCAATCAGATCAAAAACCAGAGTCCGAAAACCCAGCAAAACAATCGCCAGCCGGAAATTAGCTGACTAAAAATGTCCGACCCTCCACACGGGGGTATGAAGAGCCGAAACCAAAAATAATTGGCACTGACATTCATCGACACACTATTGAGTTCTCAAAGAACACACGCACACACCATCGTTCGGTTTGAGCCGATTGATCGGTGAAGCAACTTTTCCAGCTTAGCTCAGCCGTGAACCCAGTTGCAAACTGGGGCCTCGTTCGAGCTAGTGTGATCGTCAGGCGCTCCTCGTCCTACCTCGTTTCCCTGGCCTCTCGCTCAGCGTTTCCGCTCAGCTCCTGGGCCCCGGGTCGGTGTCCGTGTCGCTCTGACTTGGAATAAGTTACGTGTCTGCGTGCACCATGTCAAATCCCCTGGTCAGCGCGCGTTTTGCGGAACACTTTCGGTAACTCGCCCACTGACCCGAACGCCGCGGCGCTCAATCCGTGACGCCGACCCGCGTGACATCGCCACCGAGCGCCTGCAGCTGCTCGACGAAATTCGGATATCCGCGGTCGATGTGGAAGACGTCGTGCACTTCGGTGGTCCCGTCGGCCACCAAGCCCGCGAGGACCAAACCCGCGCCGGCCCGGATGTCCGACGACCACACCGGCGCACTCGACAACCGCGGGATCCCGCGCACCACCGCGTGGTGCCCATCGGTGCGCGCGTCGGCGCCGAGCCGGATCATCTCCTCCACGAACCGGAAGCGCGCCTCGAAGATGTTCTCGGTGATCATCGAGGTGCCGTCCGCGATGGACGCGAGCCCGATGGCCATCGGCTGCAGGTCGGTGGGGAAACCGGGGAACGGCAGGGTGGAGAAGTTGACCGCGCGCGGACGCTCGGCCTGGACCACCCGGAAGCCGTCCTGCTCGAAAGAGATGCGTGCCCCCGCTGACCGCAGCTTGTCCAGCACCAGCGAGAGGTGCTTGGGGTTCACGCCGGTGACCCGGATGTCGCCGAGGGTCATCGCGGCGGCGATGCCCCAGGTCGCGGCGACGATGCGGTCTCCGATCACGCGGTGCGTGGTCGGGTGGAGACGTTCGACCCCCTGAATGGTGAGCACCGAAGTTCCCGCACCGCTGATCCGCGCGCCCATCTGCACGAGCATGTTGCACAGATCGACGATGTCGGGCTCGCGCGCCGCGTTGTCGATCACCGTCTCGCCCTCGGCGAGCACCGCCGCCATGAGGATGTTCTCGGTCGCGCCGACCGAGGGGAAGTCCAGGCGGATCCGAGCGCCCTGCAACTCGTCGGCCTTGGCCACCACACAGCCGTGTTCGATCTCGCTGGTCGCGCCGAGCAGGCGCAGACCGGCCTGATGCATGTCCAGGGGGCGGGAGCCGATGGCGTCACCGCCGGGCAGCGCGACGACGGCGCGCTTGCACCGCGCCATCAGCGGACCGAGCACGCACACCGACGCGCGGAACTGGGTCACCGCGGGGAAGTCCGCGTGATACTTCGGTTCGGCGGGCGTGGTGATGCTGACCACGCCGCCGTCGATGGTCACGTCGCAGCCGAGTCCGCGCAGGACATCACCCATCAGCGGCACGTCGAGGATGTCCGGACAGTTCGTGATCGTGGTGGTGCCCTCGGCCAGCAACGCAGCGGCCATCAGTTTGAGGACGCTGTTCTTGGCGCCCCCCACCGTGACCTCACCGACGAGTCGATTTCCGCCGGTAACCAAAAACCGTTCCATGCCGCCTCTCCGCGTATTCGGCGCACTGTTGGTGCAAGGATAGTTGGGGCGGCGCACTACGGTGCCGCCTCTCCACGACTCCCCTCGCCTCCGGACGTTTTCGCCGTTGGAGCGAGTGCCGCGGGATGGGCGTACTGCGATCTGCGAGACCTTGGCTGGCCATACCCAGTGATCGTTCGGGTACTCGCCTGGCGGTGCTACGCGATCAGACGCCCGGCCGTTCTCCGCCGGGCTTCCACAGGATATCGCCGCCGGGATTGGCCACCCGGCTCAGGATGAACAGCAGGTCCGAGAGGCGATTGAGGTACTTGGCCGGCAACACGTTGGTGTCCTCCGGATGGGTCTCGATCGCCGCCCAGGCCGAGCGCTCCGCGCGGCGGGCGACCGTACGCGCGGTGTGCAGCAGCGCCGCCAGCGGCGTACCGCCGGGCAGGATGAACGAATCGAGCGCGGGCAGCCCGGAATTGAACTCGTCGCACCATGCTTCGAGCCGATCGATGTAGGGCTGGGTGACCCGCAGCGGCGGGTACTTCGGCTCCGCGACCACGGGGGTGGAGAGATCGGCCCCGGCATCGAACAGATCGTTCTGTATCTGCCGCAGCACCGCGAGCATCGTTTCGTCCGGGTGGCCGAGGGCGATCGCGACGCCGATGGCGGCGTTCGTCTCATCGCAGTCGGCGTAGGCGACCAAGCGTGGGTCGGTTTTCGCGACCCGGGAGAAGTCGCTCAATCCCGTGGTCCCGTCATCGCCGGTCCTGGTGTAGATCCGGGTCAAGTGCACGCTCACAGCACAACCCTAACGGGCGCGGCGGGCTCGGACTGCCGATGGCCGTCGGACCGGGGACTACAGGCCCGGCATCCGCCGGGTGCGATCGGAGGGGCGGGACTCCACCCAGGAGAGAAAAGCGGTCAAGGAGTCGCGGTCGAGGGCCAGCTCGAAGTCGCCCGCGCGGTCGGACACCGCGATCACGGCGATGTCGTCGGTCATGATGTCGTACTCGTCGCCGCGCGGACCGCGGCGATCGCCGATCTCGATGCCCTGCCGCTGAATAGTGGAGTCGGGGCCGAGTTTCAGGCTGGTGAGTTTGAAGAAGACGAGACGATCCTCGTCGTAGCGGATCAGTCCGTGCCGCCACCCCTGACCGCCGCGAGCGGGGAGGACACGCAGAATCGCGGCGGTTCCGCCGCGCCGCAGCATGATCAGGCGGTAAGTCGAAGCGAGGGCGAGGAACACGAGCGTCAGCACCAGAATGATCAGGAGAACCATCCCGGTTTGCAATGCGTTCGTCCCTTCGCTCCGCCGCCGTGTGATCCACACGGTATTCCACTGGCGATGTTCACAAGATCTTCGTGGTCAGCAGGCTTCCGCCGCCGAGCCCGATGCGTACACCGCGTGCGGTCATTCAATCACGGCCCCGAGTTTACAAATGCCCCGGCCGTGTCCGACTCGCCTGAACGACGCTGTCGGCGGTGAAGAAGGCTTCACCGCCGACAGCGATCGTTCTCGATAACAGGTTGTGGTCAGGCGTTCGCGGTCTGCTCGACCGCGCGCACCCGAGCCTGCGCGGCCCGCTGCTGCTCCTCGCTGGCGTCGGAGTCGGCCAGCACCCGGCGGGCCTCCTCGACGTCCACCTCGTCGGCGAATTCCGCCGACTCGGCGAGCACCCGAACCGAGTTCGCGGTCACCGAGAAGAAGCCGCCGTGCACGGCGGCGACGACCCGCTGACCATCGGTGTCCACGATCGTTACGGTGCCGCCCTCGACCAGCTGGCCGAGCAGCGGCTCATGGCCGGCCATGATGCCGATCTGGCCCTCGGTGGTCTGCGCGCTGACGAACGTCGCCTGGCCGGACCAGAGCAGGCGTTCGACCGCGACGAGATCGACTGACATTTCCGCCATCGGTGACTACTTTCCGAGGATCTTCTTGGCGGCCGCCTCGACGTCGTCGAGACCACCGCAGCTGTTGAAGGCCTGCTCCGGGTAGTTGTCGAACTCGCCCTTGCAGACCCGGTCGAAGTCGTCGATGGTCTGCTCGAGCGGCACGACCGAACCCGGCTGACCGGTGAACTTCTCGGCCACGATGAAGTTCTGGCCGAGGAACTTCTCCAGACGACGGGCGCGGCCGACGAGCACCTTGTCCTCTTCGGACAGCTCGTCCATACCGAGGATGGCGATGATGTCCTGCAGCTCCTTGTACTTCTGCAGGATCCGCTTCACCTCGTTGGCCACCCGGAAGTGCCGGTCGCCGACGATCGAGGCCTCCAGGATGCGGGAGGTCGAGGTCAGCGGATCGACGGCCGGGTAGATGCCCTTCTGCGAGATCGGGCGGGAGAGCTCGGTCGTCGCGTCGAGGTGGGCGAAGGTGGTCGCCGGAGCCGGGTCGGTGTAGTCGTCGGCGGGCACGTAGATCGCCTGCAGCGACGTGATGGACCGACCACGGGTCGAGGTGATGCGCTCCTGCAGCTCACCCATCTCGTCGGCCAGCGTGGGCTGGTAACCGACGGCGGAGGGCATGCGGCCGAGCAGGGTCGAGACCTCGGAACCGGCCTGGGTGAACCGGAAGATGTTGTCGATGAACAGCAGCACGTCCTGGTGCTGCACGTCGCGGAAGTACTCGGCCATCGTCAGGGCCGAGAGGGCGACGCGCATACGGGTGCCCGGCGGCTCGTCCATCTGGCCGAAGACGAGGGCGGTGTCCTGGAGGACGCCCATCTCCTCCATCTCCAGGCGCAGGTCGGTGCCCTCACGGGTGCGCTCGCCGACGCCGGCGAACACCGAGGTGCCGGAGAACTCCCGCGCGATACGGGTGATCATCTCCTGGATCAGGACGGTCTTGCCGACGCCGGCGCCACCGAACAGACCGATCTTGCCACCCTTCACGTACGGGGTGAGCAGGTCGATGACCTTGATGCCCGTCTCCAGGATCTCGGTCTTGCCCTCGAGCTGGTCGAACGACGGCGGCTTGCGGTGGATGCCCCACTGCTCGCCATCGCGGCCGAGGCCGGGGGTGTCCAGGCAGTCGCCGAGCGCGTTGAAGACGTGGCCCTTGACCACGTCACCGACCGGCACCGAGATCGGCTTGCCGGTGTCGGTGACGGTGGCGCCGCGGACCAGGCCGTCGGTCGGCTGCATCGAGATGGTGCGCACGATGTTGTCGCCGAGGTGCTGGGCGACCTCGAGGGTCAGGGTCTTGGCCACCGAGGTCAGGGTGATCTCGGCGTGCAGAGCGTTGAACAGCTCGGGGATGGCTCCGCGCGGGAACTCGACGTCCACGACGGGGCCGATGACCCGGACGACGCGACCTGCGGCGCCGCCGGTCCGGCTCGTGTTGTCTTGAGTGACAGCTGCGGTCATTGGTGTTGGTTCTCTCCGTGTCGATGTGCGGCTCTCGGGAGCCGCAGGCGCTTAGTCGCGGTCCGAGCTCGACGCCAGCGCGTTCACGCCGCCGACGATTTCGCTGATTTCCTGCGTGATCTGGGCCTGACGCACCGAGTTCGCCTCGCGCTGGAGCACGCTCGCGAGCTCGTTGGCGTTGTCGGTGGCGGCCTTCATTGCGGTGCGCCGAGCCGCTGACTCGGATGCCGCTGCCTCGAGCAACGACGCGTAGATGCGCGTGTTGACGTACTTCGGCAGCAGCGCCGCCAGCAGCACATCGGCGTCGGGCTCGAATTCGTACTGCGCGTGGACGTCCGCGGTCGGGGAATCCGACACGATGTCCTCACCCAGGTCGAAGTTCTCGTCGACGTAGCTCACCTGGATCGGCGCCAAGCGGCGCACCTCAGGGGTCTGCGTCAGCATCGACACGAAGCGGGTGTACACGACGTGCAGCTCGTCGACACCGGCGATGTCACCCGTGCCGTTCGGAGCCGGCACGGCCCCGTCGGAGCCCGCCATGAAGGCATCGACCAGGTGGTGGCAGGCCGACGAAGCATCGGTGTACTTCGGCTGCTGCGAGAACCCGGTCCACGCCGACACGTACGGACGGTTGCGGAAGGCGTAATACGTCAGGCCCTTGTTGCCCATGACGTAGAGCACCGGTTCCTTGCCCTCGTCGCGCAGGGTGGTCATCAGCTCTTCGGCGCGCTTGAGCACGTTCGAGTTGTAGCCACCGCACATGCCGCTGTCACTGGTGATCACCAGCACGGCTGCCCGGCGCGGGTTGGGACGCTCGGTCAGCAGCGGATGCGACAGGTTCTTCGACGCGCTCGCCAGCTCACTGAGGACCTTGGTGATCTCCTCCGCGTACGGCTTCGCGGCCGCGACCCTCGCCTGGGCCTTGGAGATGCGCGAGGTCGCGATCAGCTCCTGGGCCTTGGTGATCTTCTTGATCGAATTCACACCACGAATGCGGGAGCGCAATTCACGCAAACTTGCCATCAGCGGTTCACACTCCCTTCATTCGCTGCGTGGGATGGGCGGCGTCCGCCGGGCAGGAAGTGGTCGCTTCCACTTCCCTGCCCGTCGCGTCCGCCGCGGATCGAATAGCGCATTTGCCGGCTCGCGTTACTTCTCGACGTGCTTGCGGGTCACCGACAGCGACTCGACCTCTTCGTGGTCGAGCTGACCCGCCTCGGCCTCGTTCACCACGGGGGTGCCGTCGGAGGTGAGGAAGGTGCCGAGGAACTTCTTGGTCGCCGCCTCGACCTGCTCGGCCGCCTCGCCGTCGAGCACCTTGCCGCCCTCGATCGCCTTGAACGCGTCGGCGGCGCTGCGGTGCAGATCCTCGAGCAGTTCGGCGTTGAAGCGGCGGATGTCGGCGACCGGGATCGAGTCGAAGTGGCCGCGGTCGACCAGGTAGATCGAGATGATCTGGTCCTCGACCGGCACCGGCGAGTACTGGTCCTGCTTGAGCAGCTCGACCCAGCGGGCGCCGCGCTCGAGCTGAGCCAGCGAGGCCGCGTCCAGGTCGGAGGCGAAGGCGGAGAACGCCTCCAGCTCGCGGTACTGCGCCAGCTCGAGGCGCAGCGAACCGGCGACCTTCTTCATGCCCTTGGTCTGGGCGGCGCCACCGACGCGGGAGACCGAGGTACCGACGTTGATCGCCGGGCGGACGCCCTTGTTGAACAGGTCGGACTCGAGGAACACCTGGCCGTCGGTGATGGAGATCACGTTGGTCGGGATGAACGCCGAGATGTCGTTGGCCTTGGTCTCGATGATCGGCAGACCGGTCATCGAGCCGCCGCCCAGCTCGTCGGACAGCTTCGCGCAGCGCTCCAGCAGACGGGAGTGCAGGTAGAAGACGTCACCGGGGTAGGCCTCGCGGCCCGGCGGACGACGCAGCAGCAGCGAGATGGCGCGGTAGGCCTCGGCCTGCTTGGTCAGGTCGTCGAACACGATGAGCACGTGCTTGCCCTGGTACATCCAGTGCTGGCCGATGGCCGAACCGGTGTAGGGGGCCAGCCACTTGAAGCCGGCGGAGTCGGAGGCCGGGGCGGCGACGATGGTGGTGTACTCCAGCGCGCCGTGCTGCTCCAGCGCGGCCTTCACGCCCGCGATGGTGGAGCCCTTCTGGCCGATGGCGACGTAGATGCAGCGGACCTGCTTGGTCGGGTCGCCGGTCTCCCAGTTGGCCTTCTGGTTCAGGATCGCGTCGATGCAGACCGCGGTCTTGCCGGTCTTGCGGTCGCCGATGATCAGCTGACGCTGGCCGCGGCCGATGGCGGTCAGCGCGTCGATCGCGGTGATGCCGGTGGCCAGCGGCTCCTCGACCGGCTGGCGCTCCAGCACGGTCGCGGCCTGCAGCTCGAGCACGCGCTGTTCCTCGGACTCGATCTCGCCGAGGCCGTCGATCGGCTGGCCCAGCGGGTTCACCACGCGGCCGAGGAACTTGTCGCCGACCGGAACCGAGAGCACGTCACCGGTCCTGCGGACCTCCTGGCCCTCCTCGATCTCGGCGAACTCGCCGAGGATGACCGCACCGATCTCACGGTCCTCGAGGTTCAGCGCGACGCCGAGCACGCCGCCCGGGAACTCGAGCAGCTCGTTGGCCATCGCCGAAGGCAGGCCGCTGACGTGCGCGATGCCGTCACTGGTGTCGGTGACCACACCGACTTCTTCGATGGAGGTCTCGGGGGTGTAGCTCTTGGTGTAGCTCTCGATCGCGCTACGGATCTCGTCGGAGGAGATCGTCAGCTCCGCCATGTTCTTCCTGCTCTCGCTGTCTGGGTCTGGAATGTCGGGGGTGGTGGAAGCGCGCTAGGTCAGGGCCCTGCGCATCTTCTCCAGTCGGCCGATGGCGCTGCCGTCGATCACGTCGTCACCGACGCGCACCACGACTCCGCTCAGCAAACTCGGGTCGACCTGGATGTGCACCGTGGTCGCCTTGCCGTAGATGCGCCGCAGCGAGGCGGCCAGCCGGTCGCGCTGCTGCTCGGTGAGCCCGATCGCGGCGCGCACGTGCGCGACGATCTGATCGCGGCGCGCCGCCGCGAGGTCGGACAGCTCGTCGAAGGCGGCGCTGATGCCCGACCGCTGCCTGGTCACCACCTGCTCCGCCAGGGTCAGGGTGATGGGCTCCGTCTTGCCCGCGAGCAGCCGTTGGACCAGCTCGCCCTTGGCCGAAGCCGGCTGCGACCGGTCCGAGAGCGCCTGCTCCAACTCGGGATTGTCGCTGATGATCCGGCCGAGCCGGAACAGCTCGTCCTCGACCGCTTCGATCCGGCCGCGCTGGGCCGCCGACTCCAGCAACGCCTCCTGGCCGAGCAACACCAAGGTGTCCACCAGGTCGGAGGTGCGCGACCAGTTCTCGGCCACCGCGGTGGTCAGCACTGCCAGCGTGGCAGCGCTGACCTTGCCGCCGAAAACCCGCTCGCTGAGTTCCGCGCGCACGGAACCCGGCACCGACACGTCCGCGAGCGCCACACGCAGCGAACGCTGGTCGTCCAGCACGGCGACAACGGCGAACAGTTCCGAGCCCGTCGTGGCCGCAGCACTGTCGCTTCCGGTCAGAGCGGCCCGAAGCGCCTCCCGAGACCGGGCACTGGCCTCGCGGCTCGCTGCGTACATGCTTCTCACTTTCGCGTCGTTACCTTCCGACCCCGATGCCTGCGTCGGTCTGGTCGAGCTCGTCGAGGAACCGGTCGATCGAGGCCGCCTGCTTGGCCTCGTCCGAAACCGACTGCCCGATGATCTTCTCGGCCAGGTCGACGGCCGTGCGGCCGACCTCGTGGCGCAGCTCCGTCAGGATCTGCTGGCGCTGTGCTTCCAGCTGGGTGTGACCCGCCGCGATGATGCGGTCGGCCTCGGCCTGGGCCTCCGAGCGCATCTGCGCCAGGATCTCCTGGCCCTGGGTGCGCGCGTCCTCACGGATGCGCGCGGCCTCGAGCCGGGCGTCGGCCAGTTGCTGCTGGTACTGCTGCAGGGTGAGCTGAGCTTCTTCCTGCGCGGCTTCCGCGCGAGCGATGCCGCCTTCGATCTTCTCGGAACGCTCGTCGAGCGTCTTCATCAAGCGCGGGACCACGTACTTGTAGAACAGGGCCGCGATGATGACGACGCAGACGATCGACCAGACGATGTCGTACGTTTCGGGGACGAGAGGATTCACATCCTCTCCCTCCGCCGCCGCGAGCAAAACTGACTCGTACATCGGAATCAGAAAATGAAGCCGGCGACGAGACCGATGAGGGCGAGGGCCTCGGTGAACGCGATACCGAGGAACATGTTGGTGCGGATCGTGCCCTGCAGCTCGGGCTGACGCGCGATGCCCTCGATCGCCTTACCGACGACGATGCCGACGCCGATGCCGGGGCCGATCGCGGCGAGACCGTAGCCGACGGCGCCCAGGCCCTTGAAGGTGCTCTCGTTGGTGGCGGCTTCCTGGGCCAGGTAAGCGAGGCTCATGAGTCTTCCATTCCCTTTCTGTTGCTCACCCGCCGGTCGGCGTGGTGTAGCAGGTTTCCGGTAGTTGTGTCGGTCGGGTCAGTGATCGGCCGCGTGCTGTGCGAGTCCGATGTATACGGCGGTCAGCAGCGCAAACACGTAAGCCTGCAGGAAGATGACCAACAGCTCGAAGAGCGTGAATCCGAGTCCGGCCAGCAGCGAGAACGGCGAGAACACCTTCATCCACGCGGTGGCGTCGAACAGGAAGAACCAGGTCGCGCTGAAGAACAGCACCAGCATGATGTGGCCGGCCAGCATGTTCGCCATGAGTCGGACGGTCAGCGTGAACGGGCGCAGGATGAAGGTCGAGACGAACTCGATCGGAATCAGCAGCACGTGCAGCGCGGGGGGAACGTTCGGAACGACGATGCTGCTGCGCATGTAGTTGAAGAAGCCGTACTTCCTGATACCGACGTAGTTGAACGCCAGGTACGCGATGACGGCCAGCACCAGCGGCATGCCGATTCGGGCGTTCGACGAGATGTTCAACCCCGGAACGACACCCGAGAAGTTCAGAAAGAGGACCGTGAAGAAGATCGTCGCGATCAGCGGGAAGAACTTCCGTCCCGTTTCCTTGCCGAGAACCTCGTCGCAGATCTGCTCCTTGACGAAGACCAGGCCGATTTCGGCGACATTCTGCAGGCCGCGCGGAACGATCCGGGGCGAGCGGAATGCCAGCACCATCACGACCACGAGAACGGCCGTCATCAGAATGCGGATCAGCATCAATCGATCGAGTTCGAACGGCGTTCCCTCGAACAGCACAGCTGGAGGGAAGAAGTCGGTAAGCGACGGCGCGTGGAACTCGGCCGCCAGAGTGGTGACGCTCAGCGTTCTCTCCCGTGTTCGGGCCGCGGGTACGGTCATTCCCGCGGTTCGATCGGACATTGACGATCAATTTGGGTCGACTCAGGTCGGCTCGAAGTTCGTCAGCAGCTGTGCGGTGGTTCGAAATCCACCAGGCGTCTGTACGTGTGTCGGCGACATTCGTCGACATGCAGAACCGGAACACCCCTCGGAGCCCGGCACGGCAGTAAGCATAGCGACCCATGCAGGGGATCTCGGCGGTGACCCCTCACTGATCCCCGACTTGGTCGCTTGCTTACCAACACTTTACCAAGTCATCTACGACAGCGTGTAGGGGGTGGGGGTTTTCGTTACTCCCGAGTACCGGACGCGGGTTCGGAGTCGGTCGTCGTGACGTACGGAACCCTCTGCCGCACAACGCCATAGGTCTCCGCGCCGAGCACGATGATCAAGGCGCCGACCACGGTGAAGAACAGGACGACGCGGTCGTAGAAGTCGAACCGCTGGAGGATCGCGACGACGATCAGCGCCACCAGGAGCTTGAGCACCCAGCTGACCAGCATGACCAGACCAGCGGTGCTCGGCGGCAGTTTCGCGCCGAACAGCACCACGGCCGCGGTGGTGAGGATGAAGCCACCGCCGATCGCGGCGCCGAGCACCGCGCCCCAGACGCCGGGGACACCCGAGACGGCCGCGCCGAGCGCGACCGACAGGACCACCAGCACGCCCAGGCCGATCAGTCCGTAACGCAGCGCGGAGCGCAGCGGCGCGTCGGGGCCGGGGACGGGTCTGGGTGTGAAGCTCACAGCCGCCGACTTTACCCGGACGCCGATCCGTCGCCCGCCGGGTCCCCACGCCGCAGCCCGGGAACGGCGGTGATCACCAACGCGAAAACCAGCCCGCCCGCCATCAGCAATACGACCAGCCTGCGATCCATCAGCGAGGTGCCGACCGCGCCGAAGGCGAGCACGCCGACCCACAAATAGATCAGCAACACCACGCGCCGATGGGAATGACCGATCTGCAGCAAGCGATGATGCAGGTGCATTTTGTCCGGCGTCGAGAAACTCACGCCGGCGCGCACCCGGCGCACAATGGCGAGCAACAGGTCGAGCACCGGAATGAACATCACCGCGCCGACCAGCAACAGCGGAGAAAGCAGACCGACGATGTCGCGCGGGCCGTATCCCTGCAGCGGGATTCGCCCCGAGGCGCCGGTCGAGACCGCGGCCAGCATCAATCCGATGAGCATCGAGCCGGAGTCGCCCATGAAAATGCGGGCGGGCTGGAAATTGTGCGGCAGGAATCCCAGGCAGCCACCCGCGAGCGCCGCGGCGAGCAGCGCGGGCGGATAGGTGTCGACCGAGCCGCCCTGCTCGTTCATCAGACCGAGGCAGAACACGAAGACCGCCAGCGCGGCGATCAGTCCCAAACCCGCCGCCAAGCCGTCCAGACCGTCGACGAAGTTCATGGCGTTGACCAGGGTGACGGTGACCGCGACCGTGACCAGACCGCCCTGCAGTCCGTCCAGCACCACCGTGGTGTTGCTGAACGGGTTGTAGATGACGTACCAGCCAAGGCCCATGACGGCCATCACGCCCGCCGCCGTCACCTGACCCGCGAACTTCGTCAGCGCGTCGAGCCCCCAGCGGTCGTCGACGATGCCGACCAGCACGATGATCGTGGCGGCCACCAGCACGGCGATCGGGATATTGGGTTTGTAGTCGAAGCCGCTGCGCAGCGCGGGCAGCTGGTGGGCGAACAGCACCGCGGCGACCACGCCGATGTACATGCCGACGCCGCCCATCCGCGGAATCGGTTTGACGTGCACGTCGCGGTCACGCGGCACGGCCACCGCGCCGAAGCCGATCGCGAGCACCCGCACCCCACCGGTGGCCAGGAACGTCACCACCGCGGAGATGAGCAGCACGACGAGCAGCTCCCGGAGCGGGACGACGGCGCTCGAACCCATCATCCGAGCTGGGCGGCGCCGCTGAGCGCTTCCGGCGACATGCCGAGCACCTCGGCGATGTCGGCGACGGGCACCGCGCCCACGCGCAGGATCCGCGGCTGGTCGGCGGTCAGGTCCACGATGGTCGAGGCGACCGCGTGTTCGGCAGGGCCGCCGTCGAGATACACCCCCACCAGGTCGCCGAGCTGCTCGCGGGCCTCGGCGGCGGTCTTCGCGGGCGGTTGCCCCGACACGTTGGCGCTGGACACCGCCAGCGGACCGACCTCACGCAACAGTTCGAGCGCGACCGGGTGCAGCGGCATCCGCAGCATCACCGTCCCGCGGGTGTCGCCGAGATCCCAGGCGAGCGAAGGCGCTTGCTGCACAACCAGACTCAGACCGCCGGGCCAGAACGCCCGGATCAGCTCGCGCGCCTGCGGGCGCACCGAGAACACCAAGCCGTCGATGGTGTGCCAGGAACCGACGAGCACCGGGACCGGCATGTCCCTGCCGCGGCGCTTGGCCGCGAGCAGCGAACTCACCGCGGCCGAATCGAACGCGTCGGCGCCGAGCCCGTACAGGGTGTCGGTGGGCAGCACGACCAGCCGTCCGGATTTCAGGGCGCTGGTGGCTGCGGACAGTCCGGCGGCGCGCGAGTCGGGATCCGCGCAGTCGTAGACGGTACTCACGGCAACCATCCTGGCATGCTGGGCCGCCTCTCCGAGAACTCAGGCCGTACTAGTGGGGTGAAACGAGAGTTGCGTTCAGGTCTTGCGCCGGGTGCCGAGCGAGTTCTGAGCGTGCCCGGCGAGTTACCCATGTGCGTACGAAATCTGTTGTCACGTGGGATGCGGCGGCTGCCGCCGCGCATCGGGAGCGTCCTCGACGCGACCTTTGCGGCTCGGAACCATGCCTGGATCCGTACTCCGCCGCACCGCACGCCATCGTCTCGCACCCCCGCCGTTGTTCGGTTGCGCGGTGCCGCGTGGAGGTCGCGCCGGTGACGCGTTTGTTCCTCGGCCCAGCGACCGGTCGCGAGACGTCCCGCGCCACCAGTTCATGCGAGGCC
The DNA here is from genome assembly GCF_035544775.1 of Nocardia implantans. NCBI lineage: Bacteria > Bacillati > Actinomycetota > Actinomycetes > Mycobacteriales > Nocardiaceae > Nocardia > Nocardia implantans. Next base: position 13,520 of record NZ_JAYKYQ010000006.1, read on the forward strand.
GCCTCGCAGTCGTGCAGGCGTCGTCGTGTTGCTTCATCCGGCGGTGCGGTCGTCAGAGGACGCGACCATCAGCGGAATGTGCTCGGTCGGCAGCACAGGCGCCGGGAAGGACCACACGGATTCGGTGCGCAACGGCGCGGGAGACCGTGCAGAGGACCTGCTCATGTGTGCGTTGCGGCGACGAAGCGGGGCTTGCCCGCGAGGTCGGGGTGTTCGACGACGTCGGTGAAGGCGCCGGTGGCGGTGAGGAGGGCGGCTACGCCGGAGCCGTTGGTGTCGTCGTGTTCGATGGCGGTGGCTCCGCCGGGGCGCAGCAGTCTGGTGATGTTCGGAATCATGCCGCGAATGACCGCTAGACCGTCGGGGCCGCCGAACAGGGCGATGGACGGATCGTGGTCGGCCACTTCGGGATCGAGCGGGGCGCCTTCGGGGATGTAGGGCGGGTTGGACACCACGATGTCAACGCGGCCGTTCAGGTCGGTGAGCAGAGCGGGATCGGTGGCGTCGTCGGCGTAGAGGGTGATCGGGGTATCGCCCGCGGCGATCCGGTCGTCGGCGTTGCGCCGCGCCCAGACCAGCGCGGCGGGATCGAGTTCGACGGCGTGCACCTCGGCGTCGGGGCGCGTGTGCGCCACGGCCAGCGCGAGCGCGCCCGAACCGGTGCACAGGTCGACGACGACCGGCGCGTGATCGTGCGGCAGCGCTTCCAGCTGCGCCAGCGCCCACGCGTACAGCAACTCGGTCTCCGGGCGCGGCACGAAGACGCCGGGGCCGACCGCGAGGTCCAGCGCGCCCATCACGGCGGTGCCGATCAAGTGCTGCAACGGGATTCGCTCGGCCCGGCGGGCGACCAGCTCCCGGTAGGCGGCCAGCTGGGCGGGCGAGACGAGCGGGGTCAGCATCAGCCTGGTCCGCTGCACGCCGAGGACGTGCGCAGCCAGATGCTCGGCGTCGGCCTGCGGGCTGTGCACCCCGGCGGTCCGCAACGTCTCGACGGCCTCGTTGATAGCGGGGCGCAGCGCTACTCGGGTGGTCATTCCGCGGCCATACGCGCTTCGCGATCCGCCTTCCCCAGAGCGTCCAGCAGGGCGTCGAGATCCCCGTCCAGCACGGCGTCGAGGTTGTGCGCCTTGAAGCCGATCCGATGGTCGGTGATCCGGTTCTCCGGGAAGTTGTAGGTGCGGATGCGCTCGGAGCGGTCCACCGTGCGGATCTGGCTGGCGCGGCCCGCCGCCGCCTCCTGATCGGCCTGCTCTTCCGCCAGCGCCTGCAGCCGCGCCGCGAGCACCTGCATGGCGCGCGCCTTGTTCTGCAGCTGGGAACGCTCGTTCTGGCAGGTGACCACGATGCCGGAGGGCAGATGGGTGATGCGTACCGCGGAATCGGTGGTGTTGACGCCCTGACCGCCCTTGCCGGAGGAGCGGTACACGTCGATGCGCAGATCGGTCTCGTCGATCTGCACCGCTTCGATCTCGTCGGGCTCCGGGTAGATCAGCACGCCCGCCGCCGAGGTGTGGATGCGGCCCTGCGATTCGGTCACCGGGACGCGCTGCACCCGGTGCACACCGCCCTCGAACTTGAATCGCGACCAGACACCGTCGCGCGCCGCGTCGCGGCTCTTGATCGACAGCGTCGCCTCTTTGTATCCGCCCAGGTCGGACAGGGCGACGTCAAGGATCTCGGCCTTCCAGCCGTGGCGCTCGGCATACCGCACGTACATGCGGGCCAGGTCGGCGGCGAACAGGGCGGACTCCTCGCCGCCCTCGCCGGACTTCACCTCGAGCACGACGTCGTCGCCGTCGTGCGGATCGCGCGGCGCCAACAGGTCGGCGAGGGCCTGTTCCAGTTCCTCGACCTGCCGTTCCAGATCCGGGACCTCCGCGGCGAACGCGGAGTCGTCGGCGGCGAGTTCCTTCGCGGCCGACAGGTCGTCGCGCGCGGTCTCGAGCTTGCGGTAGGTCGCCATGACCGGGGCCAGCTCGGCGAACCGCTTGCCGACCCGGCGCGCGGCGCCCGCATCGTTGTGCAGCGACGGATCGGCCAGCTGCGTCTCCAAGCCGGCGTACTCGGCCAGAATGTCGTCGATGGCGGACGGTTGCGTCACGGTGCTTCCTTCTCCTGGTAGCTGTCCAGACAAAACACCGACGCCCGGCCTGCGCAGCAGGACCGGGCGTCGGCGAGGAAGCTACTTGGCGTCGGCCTTCTTGCCTGCACGCTTGCCGTAGCGGGCCTCGAAGCGGGCCACGCGACCACCGGTGTCGAGGATCTTCTGCTTGCCGGTGTAGAACGGGTGGCACTGCGAGCAGACCTCGACGGTGATGTGTCCCGACTCCTTGGTGCTGCGAGTCTGGAAGGTGTTGCCGCAACCACAGACGACCGTGGTGTCGACATACGCCGGGTGAATTCCTGCCTTCATGGATGTCCTCTCGATTGTGGTCGCCGGGTCGCCCGCGCGAAAGCGCGCGAAGCGTGAACCGGAACCGACTAGGCGGGAGCTCTGCTCACCTGAGCAGACGCAACGACCGTTCAGTATGCCAGAACTGCCGTTACGCTCCCAAAACGCCCCCGGCGAGCGGTTTGTTCCCGCCCAGGTACTCCCCCACCGTTCGCGCCCCCGGAAGTCCGGGCACGCGAATCCGCGCCGCCTCCGGGACCCTGAAGTCGGGTAGTCCGCTACTCATGAATATGAACGAATTCGTTCATAGAGTTGCAGACCTGGTGCACATCGGCGTGCCGAGACAGGAAGGAGACCCCGTGAACATCCGAATCGCGGCCGCGATTTTCGTTCTACTGACTCTCTCGGTCGCCATCGGTGTATCCGCACTCCCCGACCTGGCGAACTATCCCGCGCCGAAGAACGCCGTGTACGTCCAGACCTCGGAATCCGCCACTCCCGATCCCGACGGCGGGGCCTGCGGACTGATCCTCGCGGTCCTGATCGGCGGCGCGGCCACGGTGGGCCTCGTCTTCTTCGCTCCCCAGACGCCGAAAGGGTCCCGCATCAGCGGGACCCTTTCGGCCGTTGTCACGGCGACAACCTGGCGGGACTGCTCACTCGTCGAGCGCGCCCGGCGCGGTCTTGCTCACCTGCATCAAGAACTCGAGGTTGTTCTTGGACTTCTTCAGACGGTCGATCAGCAGATCGATCGCCTGGTGCGAGTCCAGGCCGGACAGCACGCGGCGCAGCTTGTGCAGTACCGCCGCCTCGTCGGGGCTGAGCAGTAGCTCGTCCTTGCGGGTACCGGACGGGTTGACGTCCACCGCGGGGAACACCCTGCGCTCGGCGATCTTGCGATCCAGTTTGAGCTCGGCGTTGCCGGTACCCTTGAACTCCTCGAAGATCACCGTGTCACCGGTGGAACCGGTCTCCACCATGGCGGTGGCGATGATCGTCAGCGAGCCGCCGTTCTCGATGTTGCGTGCCGCGCCGAGGAACCGCTTGGGCGGGTACAGCGCGGTGGAATCCACACCGCCGGAGAGGATTCGGCCCGAGGCGGGCGAGGAGTTGTTGTACGCGCGCCCGAGCCGCGTGATCGAGTCGAGCAGCACGACGACGTCCTTGCCCATCTCCACCAGGCGCTTGGCGCGCTCGATGGCGAGTTCGGCGACCGAGGTGTGGTCCGACGGCGGACGGTCGAAGGTCGAGGCGATGACCTCGCCCTTCACCGAGCGCTGCATGTCGGTGACCTCTTCCGGACGCTCGTCGACCAGCACCACCATCAGGTAGCACTCGGGGTTGTTGGTCGCGATCGCGTTGGCGATGTCCTGCAGGATCGTGGTCTTACCCGCCTTGGGCGGCGACACGATCAGGGCGCGCTGGCCCTTGCCGATCGGCATGATCAGGTCGATCACCCGGGTGGTCAGCTTGTTCGGCTGGGTCTCCAGCCGCAGGCGCTGGTTCGGGTACAGCGGAGTGAGCTTGCCGAACTCGGGACGGCGCTTGGCCGCCTCGACGTCGCCGCCGTTGACCGTGTCCAGCCGCACCAGCGGATCGAACTTCTGGCGCTGGTTGGACTGCTCGCCGTCGCGCGGGGCGCGCACCGCGCCGGTGATCGCGTCGCCGCGGCGCAGGCCGTTCTTGCGGACCAGGTTCATCGACACGTAGACGTCGTTCGGCCCGGCCAGGTAGCCCGACGTGCGGACGAAGGCGTAGTTGTCCAGCACGTCGAGGATGCCTGCGACCGGCTGGAGGACGTCGTCCTCGCGGATCTCCAGCTCGCGCGACTCGCCGCCACCGCCACCGCCGTCACGGTCGCGCCCACGACGACGCTCACGGAAGCGGCGTCCGCGCCGTCCGCGACCGCCCTCTTCGTCGTCACCGCCGCGGCCGCCCGCGCTGCCGTTCTGGCTCTGCTGGCCGCGCTCGCCCTGGCCGCGCTCGCCCTGGCCGCGCTCGCCCTGGCCGCGCTCGCCCTGGCCACGGTCGCCCTGGCCACGGTCGCCCTGACCGCGATCGCTTTGCCGGTCACCCTGGCCGCGGTCGCGGCGACGCTCGCCGCCCTGCTCGGCGTCCTGCTTCTGCTCGTCGGCACGGGTCTCGGCGGGTGCGGACTCGGTGGCGGATCGCGCCTGGTCACGGCCGCGCCGCTGCCGGCCGCGGCCACGCTGGCCGCTCTCCCGGCCGGACTCTTCGGTGGTCTCGGTCGCCGTGGACGGCGCCGCGTCGGCGGCGGGCGCGGCATCGGCGGGGGCCGTCTTCGCCGGGGCGGGAGCCTCGCTGGGCGCGGCGGAGGCCGCGGGCGTCACATCGAGGGTCGCCTGCTCGGCCTTGGCGGGCGCCTGCTGCGCTGCAGCGGCGGTCTTGGCGGTGGCACCGGCCTTCGCGGGCGCGTCGGCCTTGGCGGTTGCCGCGGACTTGGCCTCGCTCTTGGCGGGCTTCTCCACCTTCGCCGCCTTGCCCGCGGCCTGATTTTCCTTGATGGCGGCGATCAGATCGCCCTTGCGCATCCCGGAGGTGCCTCGGATACCGAGCTCCCCCGCGAGCGCGCGCAGTTGCGGCAACAACATTCCAGTCAGCCCCGATCGTGCGACGTCGGTGTGTTCGCTCATCTTCGAAATCTGTCCGGATTCACTTTCGCGCTCGCCCGTCGGGCTCGATTCCACGCCGGGTGTCGCGAGCAGGTCCGTATCTGTCACGGAAATCCTTTCCTTCCCTCGATTGCCGTGTGCTGTTTCGAGGGTTCGTCCCGCAGCCCGGGCATTCTGCCGGACTGGGATGCGTCCGTCCGGGCGCTGTGTGCCGTATCACCTGCCCCGCCGGCCCGGCGGCTTCTCCACCGTTGGTGAAAGGTGGGGAGAGATCATTCCAGTTGCGCAGCTACGCAGCACCCCCATGGCCTGGAGGCTCGAGCCTGGAGCCTGCTGGAGCGATTGCCCTGATGAAGCACCGGCGTCTGATGCGCACGATGTACGGACCTGCCCAGAATAGCTGTCCATTGCGAATCTCGGCAAGACAGACTCGCCGTCAGTCGACCAGGACGCCTTCGGCGATTCCCGGCTCCACCACGCGCAGGCCGTCGGCCGCCGCCAGTTCGCGGAGTTCCGCGGGAAATTCGCTGGTCCCCAGGGCCAAGATGGTCGGTCCCGCCCCGGAGACGGTGGCCGCGAGGCCCGCCGTGCGCAGGCGGGTGATCCAAGCGGTGGTCAACGGTAGCGCGGGAGCACGCTGGGCCTGGTGCAGCCGGTCCGCGGTGGCGGGAAGCAGCAGGTCGGGACGCTGGGTGAGCGCCACGACGGCCAGCGCGGCGCGACTGACGTTGAACGCCGCGTCGCTGTGCGGCACGACGTCGGGCAGCAGGCCGCGGGTGTGCGCGGTGGACGAGCGCTCCTGCGGGATCAGCACCACCGGGCGCAGCGCCGCATGCGCCTCCAGCCGCACCGCGCGGTAGACGCGACCGTGGTATTCCGTGCCGGGGGCCTCGTCGGCCGGGTGATCGGTCTCGGTCCAGGAGACCACGATCCCGCCGAGCACACTGGCCGCCGCGTTGTCCGGATGTCCCTCGAATTCCGCGGCCAGCTGCACCATTCGGTCGGTGGACGTGGCCAGCGCCGGGTCCAGCTTCGCGGCGAGGGCGCACCCGGCGGCCAGTCCGCCGACCACCGCCGATGCCGAGGAGCCGAGTCCGCGGGAATGCGGAATCACGTTGCGGCACACCACATCGAGGCCATCGGCCCACACCCCCGCCGACTCCAGGCCGCGCTCGATCGCGCGGACCACGAGATGCGAAGGGCCCCAAGGCACATCGTCGGCGCCCTCGCCTTCGACCCGGATGGTGAGCCCGGAATCGGTGGTGCGCACCTGGATTTCGTCGTAGATCCCCAATGCCATACCCAGCGAGTCGAACCCGGGACCGAGGTTCGCCGTGGACGCGGGCACCCTCGCGGTCACAGTCAGACCAGCGGGCAGCGTCGCGCTCATGACCTGGCTTTCGCGCGAATTCAACTCAGGCCAGCTCTAATTCGGCGGCCACCGCGACCGGGTCGACGGCGATCGGCTGCACCTGCGGCATGCCCGACAGCGCGGTGTCGGGGTCCTTGAGGCCGTTGCCGGTCACGGTGCACACCACGGTGAGCCCGGCGTCCAGCCAGCCTTCCTTGCGTGCGGCGAGCACGCCGGCGACACTGGCCGCCGACGCGGGCTCGACGAACACGCCCTCGGTGGCGGCGACCAGGCGGTACGCGTCGAGGATCTCCTCGTCGGTGGCGGCGCGGAACGCGCCACCGGACTGCTCCTTGGCCTCGACGGCGCCGTTCCAGGAGGCGGGCGCGCCGATCCGGATCGCGGTGGCGATGGTCTCGGGATCCTTCACCGGGGCGCCGTTGACCAGCGGAGCCGCGCCGGCGGCCTGCACGCCGAGCATGCGCGGCAGCCCGCCGGTGACGCCGTCGGCGTAGTACTCCCGGTAGCCACGCCAGTACGCGGTGATATTGCCCGCGTTGCCGACGGGGAGGGCGTGCACGTCGGGGGCCTTGCCGAGCACGTCGCAGATCTCGAAGGCCGCCGTCTTCTGGCCCTCGATGCGAGCCGGGTTCACCGAGTTGACCAGGCCGATGCTGGGGAAATCGGCGGTGACCTTGCGGGCGAGCTCCAGGCAGTCGTCGAAGTTGCCCTGCACCTGGATGATCTTCGCGCCGAGCATCACGGCCTGGGCCAGCTTGCCCATGGCGATCTTGCCCTGCGGGATCAGCACGGCGCAGCTCATGCCGGCGCGGGTCGCGTACGCCGCGGCGGATGCCGAGGTGTTGCCCGTGGACGCGCACAGCACCGCCTTCTGGCCGCGGTACTTGGCGTCGGTCATCGCCATCGTCATGCCGCGGTCCTTGAACGAGCCGGTCGGGTTCAGGCCCTCGACCTTCAGGTACACCTCGCAGCCGGTGATCTCGGACAGGTGCGGCGCAGGCACCAGCGGCGTTCCGCCCTCGAACAGGGTGACCGGTTCCCAGTCGGCCGCGCCCGCGAGGCGGTCGCGGTAGGCCGCGATCAGGCCGGGCCAGCGTGAGTGCGCTCCGGCCTGAGGCGCGACGCCAGGCGTGTGCCCACCGCTGTCCCGGCCGCCGCCCCTGATGGAGTCGCTACGCGACGCTGTGGTCATTCTTCGGTGCCTTCCAATCTCAGAACGCTGGTCACGGATGTGACGGATTCCATTTCCGCCAGTGCGGCCACGGTGTCCGCGAGCGCCGACTCCACGGCGTGGTGGGTCACCACGACCAGGCGCGCACCCGAGCCGTGCCCTTCTTGACGGACGGTCGAGATGCTCACCCCGTGTGCGGCGAATTCGCCCGCCACCGCAGCCAGGACCCCAGGGCGGTCCTCGACCTGCAGGTTCACGTGATAGCGGGTGGGCGTATCGCCGATCGGCGCGATCGGTAGCTCAGCATAAACCGATTCGCCGGGAGCGCGACCCCCGTAGAACTTGTTCCGCGCCGCCATCACCAGATCGCCGAGCACGGCCGACGCGGTCGGAGCGCCGCCTGCGCCCTGCCCGTAGAACATCAGCCGCCCGGCGTTCTCCGCCTCGACGACCACCGCGTTGAACGCGCCGTTCACCGCGGCCAGCGGGTGCTTGCGCGGGATGAGCGCCGGGTAGACGCGCACCGAGACGCGCTCTTTGCCGCCGTCCTCCGGTCCCGGCTCACCGGGGCCTGCGTCCACGCGCTCGCAGATGGCCAGCAATTTCACCGTGCAGTCGAGCGCCGAGGCGGTCTCCAGGTCCTCCGCGGAGATCCGCGAGATGCCTTCGCGGTAGACGTCGGCGGCGGTGACCCTGGTGTGGAACGCCAGGGAGGCGAGGATCGCGGCCTTGGCGGCGGCGTCGTAACCCTCCACGTCGGCGGTCGGGTCGGCTTCCGCGTAGCCCAGGCGGGTGGCCTCGGCCAGCGTCTGCGAATAGTCCGCGCCGGTCTCGTCCATCGCGGAGAGGATGAAGTTGGTGGTGCCGTTGACGATGCCGACGACCCGGTTCACCCGGTCGCCCGCCAGCGACTGGATCAGCGGGCGCACCACGGGGATCGCGCCCGCGACGGCGGCCTCGAAGTACAGGTCGGCGCGGCTGGCTTCGGCGGCGGCGGCGAGTTCGCCGGTGTAGTCGGCCAGCAGCGCCTTGTTCGCGGTCACCACGGATTTGCCCGCGTTCAGCGCGGCCAGGATCAACCGGCGCGGCGGATCGATGCCGCCGATCACCTCGACCACCAGGTCGACGTCGGGACGGGCGACCAGTGCGTCCGCGTCGGTGGTCAGCAGCTCGGCGGGGATGCCGCGGTCGGTGTCGAGACTGCGCACGGCCACACCGCGCAGCACCACCGGCGCGCCGACGCGGGAACGCAGGTCCTCGGTGTGCTCACGCAGGATGCGCACGACCTCGGTGCCCACATTGCCCATGCCGAGGACCGCGACCCCGATCGGGCGATCGGTCCCCCACACGCCGTTCTTCGCGTTGGCCGTCACGCTTCCACCTCCAGGCTGAGCAGGTCCGCCACCGTCTCCCTGCGCAGGATCAGGCGCGGCTGTCCGTCCCGCACCGCGACGACCGCGGGGCGGGTCAACTGGTTGTACCGGCTGGACATCGAGTAGCAATACGCGCCGGTGGCGGCGACGGCGATCAGGTCGCCGGGGCCGACGTCGGCGGGCATCCAGGTGTCCCGGATGACGATATCGCCGCTCTCGCAATGCTTTCCGACGACGCGCGCGACCACCGGCCCGGCCTGTGACGACCGCGAGACCAGGCGGCAGTCGTAGTCGGCTTGGTACAGCGCGGGCCGGATGTTGTCGCTCATGCCGCCGTCGACGCTCACGTAGCGGCGGCGCAGGCCGCCGTCGAGCGAGACGTCCTTGATGGTGCCGACCTCGTAGAGCGTCACCGTGCCCGGGCCTGCGATGGCGCGGCCTGGCTCGACCGCGATCGTCGGCGTCGGCAGGCCGGCGCGTTCGGCTTCGGCGGCCACCAGTTCGCGCAGGTTCGCCGCGAACTGGTCCAGCGGCGGCGGATCGTCCGACGGCAGGTACGAAATGCCGAGTCCGCCACCGAGATCCAGCGTCGCGATCTGCGCGGTGCGCTCGATGCCGAACTTGTCGATGGCCTCGCGCAGCAGGCCGAGCATGCGCCGCGCGGCGATCTCGAAGCCGTCGATCTCGAAGATCTGCGAACCGATGTGGCTGTGCAGGCCGACCAGGCGCAGGTTGTCGGCGTCGAAGACGCGCGCGAGCGCCTCCATCGCGTCGCCGCCTGCGATCGAGAAGCCGAACTTCTGGTCCTCGTGCGCGGTCGAAATGTATTCGTGGGTATGGGCTTCCACGCCGACGGTGACCCGGACCAGCACGTCCTGCACCACACCGGCGCGGGCGGCGACGGCTTCCAGGCGCTCGATCTCGATGAGCGAGTCGACCACCACGTGGCCGACGCCGGCCGACACCGCGGCTTCCAATTCCTCGACGGACTTGTTGTTGCCGTGCAACGCGATTCGCTCGGCGGGGAAGCCCGCGTGCAACGCGATGGCCAATTCGCCGCCGGAGCAGACGTCCAGCGAGAGGCCCTCGTCTCGGATCCAGCGGGCGACCTCGCCGCACAGGAAGGCCTTGGACGCGTAGTGCACTCGCGCGTTCGCCCCGAACGCGCGGACCATGTCGCGGCAGCGGGAACGGAAGTCGTCCTCGTCCACCACGAACAGCGGCGTGCCGAACCGCTCGGCCAGCTCGTACACGGGCACGCCCGCCAAGTGGACCACGCCCGCGTCGTCCCGGGTGGCGTTGCGCGGCCACACGTTCGCGGGCAGATCGATCATCTGCTTCGGATCGCCGGGACGCTCCGGCAGGTTCGGGGCGTGCGGAATCTCGGCATGCCGTGGACCGGCGGGATGCACGCTCATAGCTGCCCCTCGCTGCGCTCGCTCACTGTCGCTTCCTTCCTCGCTCTGGTCGACCGGCCGGTCACATGCGCTCCGGCGCGCTGACGCCGAGCAGGCCGAGGCCGTTGGCCAGCACCTGTCGCGTGGCGTTGACCAGAGCGAGCCTGGCCGCGTTCGTCGGCGAGACGGGGTCGTCGCCCAGCGGCAGGACGCGCAGGTTCTTGTTGGTCTGGAATCGGTGGTACGCGCCCGCCAGTTCCTCCAGGTAGCGGGCCACCCGATGCGGTTCGCGCAGGCTCGCCGCACTGGACACCACCCGCGGGTACTCACCGAGAGTGCGGATCAGTTCGCCCTCCTCCTCGGCCGACAGCAGCGCGAGGTCGGCGGTGACGGAGTCGTAGTCGAACTGCGCGGCGTTGCGCGCGATGGACGCGGTCCGCGCGTGCGCGTACTGCACGTAGTAGACCGGGTTCTCGTTGCTCTGGCTGGCCCACAGGTTCAGATCGATGTCGATGCTCGAGTTCACCGACGAACGCACCAGCGAATACCGCGCCGCGTCCACGCCGATGGCCTCGACCAGGTCGTCCAGGGTCACCACGGTGCCCGCCCGCTTGCTCATCTTCACCGCGACGCCGTCGCGCAGCAGGTTCACCATCTGCCCGATCAGCACCTCGACCGTGGCCGGGTCGTCGCCGAACGCGGCCGCGGCGGCCTTCAGCCTGCCGATGTAACCGTGGTGGTCGGCGCCGAGCATGTAGATGCACAGGTCGAAGCCGCGCGCCCGCTTGTCCTGGAAATAGGCGATGTCGCCTGCGATGTAGGCGGCTTTGCCGTCGCTCTTGATGACCACCCGGTCCTGGTCGTCACCGTATTCCGAGCTGGCGATCCACCAGGCGCCGTCCTTCTCGTACAGGTCGCCGGAGTTCTTCAGCCGCTCCACGGCCTGCTCGACAGCGCCGGAGGCGAACAGCGAGCTCTCGTTGAAGTAGACGTCGAAGTCGGTGCCGAACTCGTGCAGCGACTCCTTGATGTGCGCGAACATCAGCTCGACGCCCTCGGCCCTGAACAGCTCGAGCCGCTCGGCCTCCGGCTTGCTCAGCGCGCCGGGGTTGGCGGCAACGATCTTGTCGGCGATCTCGCCGATGTAGGCGCCCGCGTAGCCGTTCTCCGGGGTCGGCGCGCCGGTGGCGGCCGCGACCAGCGAGGCGGCGAACCGGTCGATCTGCGCGCCGTGGTCGTTGAAGTAGTACTCGCGCACCACGTCCGCGCCCTGCGCGGCCAGGATGCGGCCGAGCGCGTCGCCGACCGAGGCCCACCGGGTCCCGCCCAGATGCACGGGGCCGGTCGGGTTCGCCGAGACGAACTCGAGGTTGATCCTGGTGCCCTTCAGCGTCTCCGCGGTGCCGTACGCCGCGCCCGCGGCGAGCACCCGCTCGATGATCGCGCCCTGCGCGGAGGCCGCGAGGCGGATGTTCAGGAATCCCGGCCCTGCGACCTCGGCCGCGGCGACGCCGTCGGCCTCGGCCAGCGCGTCGGCCAGCCAGGTGGCCAGGTCACGCGGCTTGGTTCCGGCGCGCTTGGCCACCTGCATCGCGACGTTCGTGGCATAGTCGCCGTGTTCCGGGTTGCGGGGACGCTCCACGGTGACCTCGTCGGGCAGGACCGCGGGGTCCAGTCCGCGTTCGACAAGCACCTTCGCCGCGGTGGAGCGAAGGAGATCTGCAAGGTCAGCTGGAGTCACGAGTCTCTATCCTATGGTCTTGGCGGGTGTACACCTCGGGTGGGCACTGCGCAGCCAGCGGATCCATCCACGTCGAAAGAGCACACTGAGCGATGCCTAGCAGTCCCAGCGCCAAATCGGCCAAGGCCGCCAAGGCCGCGGCGAAGTTGTCGTCTCCCCGCAAGCGGGGTGGACAAGGACAGCTTCCGAAGAAGAATCGCCAGATTCCCTGGTTGGCCATCGGCGCGGCCGTAGTAATCATCGCATTGATCGGCGCGCTGGCTTACAGCCTGGTCCCCAAGTACCGGGAAAAGGCCGACCTGGACAAGTACACGCCGAGCGCGCAGAAGAAGGATCCGTCCGACGGGATCGCGGGCGTGGTGAAGAAGGAATACCCCGCCGGGCTGCACATCGGCTCGAACCAGCGCGTGGCCTACGACCAAGCCCCGCCGTTCGGCGGCCCGCACGACCAGTCGTGGGCGACCTGCACCGGCGTGGTCTACGACAAGCCGATCCGGGTGGAGAACGCGGTGCACTCGCTCGAGCACGGCGCGGTGTGGATCACCTACAACCCCGACAAGGTGGACGCCGACGGCATCGCGACGCTGAAGGCGAAGGTCGAGGGCAAGCCGTACACGCTGATGTCGCCCTACCCCGGCCTCGACTCCGCCGTCTCCTTGCAGTCCTGGGGGCACCAGTTGAAGCTGGACAGCCCCGACGACAAGCGCGTCGGCCAGTTCATCACCGCTCTGCGGCTGAACAACTACACCTACCCCGAGGTCGGCGCGGACTGCTCGACCATCGTGTTCGACACCGACAACCCGCCGCCGTTCGACCCGACGCCGCCCGGCCCCGACGCGGTGCCGATGGACGGCAAGGGCGCGCAGAAGGATCAGACCGAGCTCGGCGGCATGCCTGGGGGTCTGCCGGGTGTGCCCGGCGTGCCCGGTCTTCCTGGGCTTCCCGGTGTGCCCGGCGCTCCGGTGCCGGTGCAGCCCGCGCCCGTGCCGCCCGCGCCCGCCGCGGGGCAGTAGTGTCCGGCGATCGGAAGGGTGCGGAGTCCGCGAGGCGCGAAGCTGTCGGGGCCGGGGAAGCATCCGGAGGGTCCAAGGCTCGCGACAGTGTGTCCGGGGATCGCTCAGGGTCCACAGCATCCAGGGCTCATGAAGTCAGCGGGGCTGAGGATCGGGCAGCCTCCGCAGTGTCCGGGACTCTTGACGCTGGCAAAACCAAGGATCGCGCAACGTCCGGCGCTCCTGACGTCAGCGCGTCCGGGAATCGCGAAACTGCCGGGGCCGGAGATCGCGCGACACCCACTGCGTCCGGTGCTCATGAATTCGGCAAGACCGGCGATCGCGCGGCCTCGAGATCCGGCGATCCAGGAGCCTCCACTGGCTCCGGCGGCGAAGCACCCGCCGGATCAGGCGATCGCGGAGCCGCCGTATCCGCACGGGAAGCGACCGGCGGGTCCGATGACCGCGAAGCCGCGGCGGAGTCCGGCCTCGGCGGGCAGTTCCGCCGCCAGCGCACCGCGCTGCTGACTCTCGGCATCATCGGCGCCATCCTGATCGGGTTCGCGATCGGCGTGCTCGCCCGGATACCGCTGAACGGTTCCGCCGAGCCCGACCCGGGCCCGGTCGACGTCGGCTTCGGCCAGGACATGTCGGCGCATCACGCCCAAGCCGTCGAGATGGCGGGTGTGCTGCTGGTTCGCTCCACCGACACCGAGGTACGGCGCTTGGCCTACGACATCCTCACCACCCAGCAGAGCCAGATCGGGCGCATGCAGGGCTGGCTGCAACTGTGGGGCGAATCCGCGCAGAGCGTCGACGGGTTCATGGGCTGGATGGCCGAGCCGATGGGCGGCCACGACCATTCCGGCGCCGGCATGCCCCACCATTCCGGCCCGGTCTCCACCATGCCCGGCATGGCCACCCCCGCCGAACTCGCCGCGCTGCGCCAGGCCACCAGCCCCAAGCTGGACACGATGTTCCTGCAGCTCATGCTGCGCCACCACCAGGGCGGGCTGTCGATGATCGACTACGCCGCCCAGCACGCCGACACCACCGCGGTGCGCACCCTCGCCGAGACCATGGCCACCACCCAGCGCGGCGAATCCGACCTGATGACCACCATGCTCACCGCCCGCGGCGCGGCCCCTCTCCCATAACCCGAAAACCCGCCGCCGTCTGCGCTTTTTGGCGGACGGCCGCCGATACGATAGGCTGACCCAGCCCGATCGGACCGCCATTCCGGCCCCGACCGAGCCCTATCCCGCCCTCGTAGCTCAGGGGATAGAGCGTCTGCCTCCGGAGCAGAAGGCCGCAGGTTCGAATCCTGCCGAGGGCACCGAGCGAAGGCCCCCGACCAGACCGGTCGGGGGCCTTTCTCGTCTGGAAGCTCAGCGCTGTGGGCAAGAGGTGGCCGAGACGATGGCCCATGGCGATATCCGATCCGGTGACAGATGAGCGGTGCGTCTTCGGGGCGGTTCCATGGCGATGCTGCGAATGCCGTTGTCATAGGAAAAGGGCTCCCTGGACGGGAGCCCTTTTCGGATGGTAGGTGCCGTACGCCGCGCGACGGTTATGGCAGGGGTTCGGTGGGTTTGCCGGTGGAAGTGAGGACGCCCGCGTTGGTGAGGTAGGTGAAGGCGGGGGCCGTGAGGCCGGGCTCGAGGAAGTAGAAGTGGGCCTTGGTGACGGCGCCGTTCTCGGTCGCGTCACAGAGGGCGTGCAGGGCGGTGGGGTCGACGGTGCGGGCGATCAGTTTGCCCGCCTCGTAGTCCATCTCCACCCAGTTCGCGTGGATGGCGGCGCTCATGACGCTGCCGGTGAAGTCCTCCCGGTCGGCGGCGGCGCTGAGGCTGATCTCGAGGCCGTCTTCGAGGTCGGTCGGCGCGTGCTGCCAGCGGCCGAACTCCCACCAGCGCACGAAGCTGACCGGGCCTTCGACGCCGCCGGGCAGCTTCGTCGTCGGTTCCACCGAGCGCACCCAGGCGGGCGCCGCGGCCAGCGGGTCGTAGGAGGTTCCGGCGACCTCGTTGTCCTCGTCTCGCCCGAATAGCAGCGCGCGCTCACCGGGGTATCTGACCAGCGAGTACCAATTGCCCTCGCCGTCGTCGTTGATCAGCCGGCCGCCTTCCACTCTGGCCGTCTGCCCGATCTCCTGTCCGCTCGCGGCCCGATCGGTGTGCGTGGCGCAGGTGATCACGTCCAAGACGGTCACGCGCGCCCACAGCACCTCGGGATGCGGCAACTGAAATCCCATGCCGGGCAACGTATCACCGGCCCCCTACGCCGACAACCGGGCCGGCAATCGACCGGACAACCCATTCGGGCCGCGAAGCCGGGAGCAGCAAACCGCACAGCACACGACACTGGCAGCGGTCGCGCGAATACCGGCAGAACCGGCGAATTCGCGGCAATGGATCGGGCCCGGCTCGCGCGACCTTTCCGCGCGGCCGATCAATCGGCTTCCGGTCCGGATTGTCCGGTATGACGCGGGCGCAGCGCGTACGCCGGGACCAATTGGTCGCGCACTTGCAGGTCCGGACGGCCGTCGGCGAACTGGATGCTGTAGTTCACCCGGCCCATCCAGTCGCCGTCGACGGTGGGCAGCCAGTGCGTCAGGGTTCCCGGACGCTCGCCGCGCATGATGACCCCGGCGCCGTTCACATGGCGCGGCGTCCCCGGATCGCGGACCAGGATCGCGTCCAGCCGCACCCAGACCGGCCGCGGCGGATAGGTCAGCGTCCGGTAGTAGTGGCCGGTTCGGTTCGGGTAGACCAGCTCGGGTTCCGTTCCCTCGGTTCGCGGCGTTTCATCGCTTATCGAACCCATGTTCGAATGTTAGCCGGACATATGCGGCAAGCACCAGGCAAACACAGCCCGAATCGGGCGGCATGACGACGGACACACTGCCGCCACGCCCCCGGATCTAGTATGTTCGTTCTAGAACGATCACACTAGAAGGAGTGCGACATGTCTACGAGATCCGAGGTCGTCAAGGGTTTCTACACCGCGACGCAGACCGGCGACGGACCGGCGATCCTGGCCCTGCTGCATCCGGAGTTCGAGGCGCGAACCGCACCGGGCCTGCCGTGCGGCGCGGGCGGCGTCTTCCACGGTCCGCTGGCGGTGATGGCGCGCGTCTGGGGCGCGGTCGCGCGAGAGTTCGACACCGCACCGTACGACGAGACCTGGCAGGAGACCACCGACGGCACCGTTGTGGTGACGGGGCGCTATCGCGGCGCGGCCCGTGCCACCGGCCGGGAGTACGAAGCCGAATTCGTGCACCTGTGGCAAGTCGACGACGACGGCCGCATCACGCGACTGCACCAGTACACCGACACCGCACGCTGGCATGCCGCCTTGGGTGCCTGAACAGCGCACCGCGATGCCCCCCCTGCCTCCAGGCCGCGCGAACCGCAGGCCATTACGCCGAACCGGGGGACTTGCACTACTCGCGTGGTGCAGGCCGGGCGGACAAGGACACGGACGAGGCGCCGCGTGTCGCGCGCGCTGCGGGCCAGCCCGTTCGCAGGCTGGACACCCGGACCGCTCGCGCGCAACCGTCTTGTTCTCGGCGACATGGCCCGCCTCGTTCCGGCGGATGATCCGGCCCGGTTTGGTTTCCGGCCACCCGGGCACGCCTTTGCCGTAGCGATGCAGGCACCCGGGGGCAGACCGGAGGACGACATGGCTTATCCACCGGGCGGGCAACCGCCGGATGACCAACCACCGCAGCCGCCCCCTGGCTACCCACCGCCCGGACCAGGGCAACCCTTTCCGCCGCCGGGGCAACCTCCCCCTCCGCCCGGACCGGGCTATCCGCCACCCGGCTACCCGCCCTGGGGACCACCGCCGAAGAAGAGCCACACCGGCCTGATCGCGGGCTTGGTGGTCATAGTCGTGCTGGTGATCGCGGGCGCGGTGATCGCCGGATTCTTCTTGACCACTCGAGGCAAAGGCCCGCTCGCCTCGGACGAGAAGAGGATCGAGCTGGCGATCCGCGACTTCTACGAGACCCTGGACACCCGCGGCTTCCGCGCGGCGGCCGAACAGGCGTGCGTCCGCGAACGCGCCGCGTTCGAGGCGATGACCGAAAGCGAGAAGCGGGAATTCGACAGCACCTCGGTGTCGGTCACCATCGATAGGATCGACGACATCGTCGTCACCGGGGACACCGCGACCGCGAAGGTCAGCGGCAAACTCACCGTCGCGGTGCCTGGCGAGCAACCCGATACCGAGACCAGCACGACCGAGCATCTGAAGAAAGAAGACGGCAAGTGGAAGGTCTGCTCCCAGGAGGGGACGCGCTGATCGCCTGCGCCCACGCATGAGTTGCTGCGGCCCCAGCCGCAGGACCGTCCTGCGCGCGTTCGGCCTCAGCGCACTGCTCCCCTTCGCCGTCAACACGAAACCTGCTCGGGCTCGACCGGATACGACTATCGCGACCGACCTGGAAGTGGTCACCGTCACCGACACCTCGGTGATCGTCACCTGGACCACGCTCGCGCCCGACCCGGCCGGTCGCCTGCTGCCCGTCGCCACCGACACCCAGGTGCGGATCGCTCCCGCCGACTCCCCGCGCGCACCGGCGCCGGTTTTCGCCGACGACCACCCCACACCCTTCCACTACGCCGAGATCGACGGCCTCGAACCGGGACGCGCCTACCGCTTCGAAGCCTGGTCGGCGGGCCTGCGCGCCACACCGGCGCTGTCGCTCACCACGGCCGACCCCGCCGCGCCGGAAGCACGCGGTGAGTTCACCACGCTGGTCCCGCCGCCCGGCCGCAGGCTGCGCACGGTGGCACTGGCCAACGACGTGCACTACGGCGAGCAGGTCAGCGGGCTGATCGTCGGCGACCTGCCGCCCGGCTTCCGGCAGGACCCCGGCCTCACGCCCTATCCCGAGGTGATGCTGGCCGCGATGCTGGACGACTTGCGCAGGCCCGACCGCGCGGCTGAACTCCTCGCGCTCGCGGGCGACCTCACGGCCGAAGCCTCCGAGCCCGACATCCGCACGGTGCGCTCGCGCCTCGACGCCTGGGGCGAGTTCGGCGACGACTACCTGGCCGTGCGCGGCAACCACGACCGGCCGCACGTGGGTGGTGAATACGCCGGTTGCGCACCCGCGCCCGCCGACCACCGCGACTGCTGGGCCGATGTCTTCTCCCCGCGGCAGGAACTGGTCGAACACGAGGTCGGCGGCCTGCGGGTATTGGGATTGGACACCAGCAGGCTCGACGGCGCGGGCGGGTCCATCGAGCGCCCGCAGTTCGATCACCTCGCCGAACGCCTGCGTGCCGACCCCGACCGGCCGACGCTGGTGTTCGGCCATCACCCGGTCACGGCGGAATCGGGGCTGACCAACCTCGCCGGACCGGGGTTCGTGCTCGACGGACGCGACAGCGCCGAGTTGCAGGCGCTCTACACTCGCAGTCCCGGGGTGTTCCTGCAGCACAGCGGCCACACCCACCGCAATCGCCGCACCAGGCCGGACGCTCCGTGCGCGGTGGAGTTCCTGGAGGTCGCCGCGGTCAAGGAGTATCCGGGCGGCTACAGCCTGCTGCGCCTCTACGAGGGCGGCTACATGGTGAATTTCTACAAGACCCGCACCGAGGACGCCCGGCGCTGGAGCGCGCTCACCCGCGGCGAGTACTTCGGACTGCAACCGGATTACACGCTGGGCACCTGCGCCGACCGCAATCACGTTGTGCCGCGCGACTTCTCGGGACTGGCGTGACGAACCGGGCGAATGCCGGCGGCTGCGGACATTCCCGCATGTCGGACGCGGTATCTTCCTTAGGTAAGCCTCAACATATGCACGGGTAGCGCGGTCGGAAGGACGAGGATGAAGCCGGTCAGATGGAAGACGATTGCCGCTGGATTGGTCCTCACCTTGACGGCGCTCGGCAGCACGGCTTGCTCGAATTCCTCCGACGACGCCAACGAGATCACCGTCTACAACGCGCAGCACGAGTCGCTCACCAAAGAGTGGGCCGAGGCGTTCACCAAGGAGACCGGCATCAAGGTGACGTTGCGCCAGGGCGGCGACACCGCGCTGGGCAACCAGCTGGTCGCCGAAGGCGCCGCCTCGCCTGCCGACGTCTTCCTCACCGAGAACTCCCCCGCCATGGCGCTGGTGGAGAACGCGGGCCTGTTCGCCGACGTGGACGCCGAGACCCTGGAGCAGGTGCCCGCGCAGTTCCGCCCGTCCACCGGCAAGTGGACCGGCGTCGCGGCGCGTTCGACGGTCTTCGTCTACAACAAGAACAAGGTCCAGCCCGGTCAGCTGCCCGCTTCGCTGCTGGATCTGGCGCAGCCGCAGTGGAAGGGGCGTTGGGGCGCGGGCGTCTCCGGCGCCGACTTCCAGGCGATCGTGGCGGCCCTGCTGGCGCTGAAGGGCGAGGACGTCACCCGCGCCTGGCTGAAGGGCATGAAGGAGAACGCGACGCCGTTCCCGAACAACGTCGCCACCATGAAGGCGGTCAACTCCGGCAGCCCGGACGGCGGCGTCATCTACCACTACTACTGGTACCGCGATCAGGCGAACACCAAGGAGAGCAGCGCAGGCACCGCCCTGCACTACTTCAGGAACCAGGACCCGGGCGCCTTCGTCAGCGTCTCCGGCGGCGGCGTGCTGAAGGCGAGCAAGAAGCAGGAGGCGGCGCAGAAGTTCCTGGCGTTCATCGTCGGCAAGACCGGGCAAGAGGTGTTGCGCGACGGCGCGTCGCTGGAGTACCCGGTGGCCGCCGGTGTGGCCGCCAACCCGGCGCTGCCGCCGCTGGCCGACCTCCAAGCGCCCGCGGTCGATCCGTCCGAGCTGGACTCGAAGAAGGTCACCCAGCTGATGACCGAAGCGGGTCTGCTGTAGCCGTGGCACTGCGGACCGCTGTCGCCGCGCCCCGGGTCGGCAGGCCGGGGCCGGTGGTCACCTGCGTGGCGCTGCTGCTGGTCGCGGCGACGTTCGTGCCGCTCGGCTACATCGTTTCGACGTTGTTGTCCACCGGCCTCGATCAGGCGGCCGAGCTGGTGTTCCGTCCCAGAGTCGGTGAGCTGCTGCGCAACACGGCCGCGCTGGTGGTGTGCACCGTGCCGATCTGCGTGGCGCTCGGCGTCGGGCTGGCCTGGGTGGTCGAACGCACCGACGTGCCGGGGAAGTCGTGGTGGGGGCCGGTTTTCGCGGCGCCGCTCGCGGTCCCCGCCTTCGTCAACAGCTATGCGTGGGTGAGCGTCTTCCCCACCATGCACGGCCTGTGGGCGGGCGTGGTGATCTCGACGATGTCCTACTTCCCGCTGGTCTACCTGCCTGCGGCGGCCACGTTGCGCCGTCTCGACCCCGCGGTGGAGGAATCGGCGCGTGCCCTGGGATCGGGTCCGGTCGCGGTGTTCGCGCGGATCGTGCTGCCGCAGCTGCGCCTGGCGATCCTCGGTGGCGGGTTGCTCATCGGACTGCATCTGCTCGCCGAATACGGCGCCTTCGTGATGGTCCGGTTCGACACGTTCACCACGGCCATCTTCGAGCAGTACCAGTCCAGCTTCGCCGGGCCGGCCGGCAGCATGCTGGCCGGTGTGCTCGTGCTGTGCTGCCTGGCGCTGCTCGGGGCGGAGGCGGGGCTGCGCGGCCGGGCACGTTACGCGCGGATCGGCAGCGGTGCGCCGCGCGCGGCGACCCGCATCCGGTTGCGCGCCGGGACATTGCCGGTGCTGGCCGCGCTCGTCGCGGTGACGGCGGGCGCGCTGGGGGTGCCGCTGTGGACCATCGGTCGCTGGTTGCGCATCGGCGGCACGGCGGTGTGGGATCTCACCGACATCGGCAACGCGCTCGGGCAGACGATCGGCCTCGCGGCCGTCGCCGCACTGCTCACCACTCTGTGCGCGTTCCCGGTCGCGTGGATCGCGGTGCGTTCCACCTCGGCGTTCGCCCGGCTGATCGAGGGCGCCAACTACATCACCAGTTCGCTGCCGGGCATCGTGATCGCGCTGGCGATGGTGACCGTGACCATCCGGTGGGCGCCCGCGCTCTACCAGACGGCGGGCATGGTGATCGCCGCCTATCTCCTGCTGTTCCTGCCCCGCGCCCTGGTCAGCGTGCGGGCCGGGCTCGCCCAGGTGCCGGTCGGCCTGGAGGAGGCGTCCCGGTCGCTGGGCAAATCGGGGCCCGCGACGTTCTTCCTGGTCACGCTGCGTCTCGCGGCGCCTGCCGCGGCGGCGGCCGCCGCACTGGTGTTCGTCGCCGTGGCGACGGAGCTCACCGCGACCCTGCTGCTGGCGCCCAACGGAACCCGCACGCTGGCGATGCGGTTCTGGGGCCTGTCCGGCGAATTGGACTACGCGGGCGCAGCGCCGTACGCGCTGATCATGATCGTCGCCGCGGTGCCGGTGACCTACCTGCTGTTCACCAACTCGCGGAAGGCGGCCGGGATATGAGTCGCGTTGTCGTCGCCGATGTCTCGAAGACCTTCGGCCACACCCGGGTGCTCGGCGGGATCGACCTCGACGTGCCGGATCACACCGCGACCGCGGTGGTCGGGTCGTCCGGTTGCGGCAAGACCACGCTGCTCCGGGTGATCGCCGGATTCGAGTCGCCGGATACGGGTTCGGTGTCGATCGGATCGGAAACCGTTGTCGGCGAACGCGTCTCGGTTCCGCCGCAGCGCCGTAACATCGGTTACGTCGCCCAGGACGGCGCGCTGTTCCCGCACCTGACCGTCGGGCAGAACATCGCTTACGGGCTGCCCGGCCTGCGCCGCAACAGCCGCGGGCGGGTGCACGAACTGCTGGAGATGGTGTCGCTGGACGCGTCCTATGCCGACCGGCGGCCGCATCAGCTTTCCGGCGGCCAGCAGCAGCGCGTGGCCCTGGCTCGCGCGCTGGCGCGCAAACCGTCGGTGATGCTGCTGGACGAGCCGTTCAGCGCGCTGGACGCGGGCCTGCGCGCGACGACCAGGCAGGCGGTGGCCGACACGCTGCGCGAGGCGGGCATGACCAGCATCCTGGTGACGCACGACCAGGAGGAGGCGCTCAGTTTCGCCGAGCAGGTGGCGGTGATGCGGGAAGGGCGCTTCACTCAGGTGGGGACGCCGGAGGAGGTCTACGCCACGCCCAAGGACCTGTTCACCGCCCGGTTTCTCGGCGATTGCGTGCTGCTGGACGCGGTGGTGGAAGCCGACGTGGCCAAGTGCGCACTGGGCCGGATCCCGGTGCAGCGCGATGCCGCGAGCGGACCGGCGACGATCATGCTGCGCCCGGAACAGCTTGTCGCCCATGTTGCTTCGGAGAGCGAGACGGAAACCGGCCGGGTCCGCGCCGTCGACTTCCGCGGCGCCGATGTCATCCTGACCATCGAACTGGAAGGCACCGCCACGCCCATTCGGGTGCGCCGGGCCAGCGTCGCCGCCCCGGTAACCGGGCAGCGCGTGCGTCTGGAAGTGATCGGCTCGGCCGTGGCGTATTCCGAGCCGACCGGAGCCTCCTGAAACGAGCGCCCGGATTCGTCCCGGCCACGCTTCCCTCGGTGCTCGGCGTGCACCGAGCACCGAGGACTTTTGGAGCGAGCGGCGGGAATTGAACCCGCGTAAACGGCTTTGCAGACCGTTGCCTAAACCACTCAGCCACGCCCGCCTCGCCCTAGATAGTGCCCGCGGCGGGTCGCCGCGGCCTACCTTTACGCTCACGGTGATCCGAAGCCTGGCCGGATGCCCCCGCCCTCCTGCGATGGCATGGAATGATCGGAACATGTCTCGGCCACGCCCGCTTCCGAACGACCCGATCGAGGAGGCCCACCGCCAGTGGGTCGGCCACGGCTGGGGCGATGTCGCCGACGGCATGGCCGCGGTGACCTCGCTGGTCCGGGCTCAGCAAATCGTGATGGCACGGGTGGACGAGGCGCTCAAACCCACGGGATTGACCTTCTCCCGCTACGAGCTGCTCATGCTGCTCAGTTTCAGCAAGACCGGGGCGCTGCCGATGGCGAAGGCCAGCGCCCGCTTGCAGGTGCACCCGACCAGCGTCACCAACACCGTCGACCGGCTGGAGGCGGCGAAACTCGTCGAGCGGGTGCCGCATCCCAGCGACCGGCGCGCTACCTTGATCGAAATCACCGACGCCGGACGGGAATTGGTGGCGAAGGCGACCGAGGAACTCAACGCCAAGGTCTTCGCACTGCCCGGACTTCCCCCGGAACGACTGCGCACCCTCCTGCAACTGCTCGCCGAATTCCGACACGCCGCGGGCGACTTCGACACCGCGGAGGGCACGGCGCGCTGGTCGGCCACGGCCACAGACTGATTCGGCGTACCGGTCGGTCGCATACACCTTTTGCCCGACCGCTGGGTGACATTCCGGCATCCAACCGGCGAATTACCGGGCATGCCGTCTTGGCAGCGGAACGGAAAAGGTCCACCATGGAGAACATGGTGCTGGTCTTGGGTGTATCGGCGGGCGCTGGCGGCGCCCACGCGATGCTGACACACTCCGATCAGCCGCACCTACCCCCGATCGATAGCTGCGAAGTGCCGCGGCGAGCGGGTCGCGGCGTCGAGGAACCGGTCTTCGAGGCGATCCGCCGGATGAACGGCGCCGCCGACCGCAGGGACGAGCTGATCTCGGGCACGGCGGTGACCTGCCGCTGCCCGCTGCACGCCGAGGCCATCCGCGCGGGCATCGGCCGCCGGGACGTGACCATCGTCGACGAACCGCTCGCCCAGCTGCGCTACCTGCGCTTCACCGGCCAACTGCCCGACAGCGGCTCGGTGATCCTCTACGACCTGGGCAGCTCGGGGCTGACCATCACCCACGCCGACTGCCGCACCGACACCATCCTGTCCAGCAAACGCAGCACGGTGCTCGGCGGCGACGGCTACGACACGCTGTTGCGCTGGCGCCTGGCCCGCGACGGCGTGCTCACCGACGCGACCACCGTCCGGCGCCATCGCGAAGAGCTGAGCGAGGCAAGGGTGGTCACCGCGATCGACGACGGCACCGGCGACCGAGCCGTTCTGACCCGCAGCGACCTGGCCGAATTGTGCGCGGCGGGCATTCATCACTCGGTGTCGTTCGTGCGGCAGATCATCGACGAGACCGGCGTGCGACCGGAGGCCATGGTGCTGCTCGGCGGCTGCACCCGCAGTCCCAGCATTCGCGCCGAGCTGGCCGAACTGATCGATCTGCCGATCGTCTACGACCCCGAACCCGACTTCGTCTCCGCGCGCGGCGCCGTGCTGCTCGCCGCCGAACGCAGGGGCGGCGAGGTCAGGATGGCCAGGCTGCGCGCCGGAGCCACCCTGGTTCCGGCCACCGTCGACCGGCGCAAACTCATCGCGGCGGCTGCGGTCACCATCGCATTGGGCGCCACGATCGCCGGACTGCTCGCCACCGGCGACAACGCTCCCCCGCCGGAGGGGAACAAGGTGCCCGCGGAGATCGTCGCCCCCACCTTGGGACCCACCGGATAACCCGCCCGGCCCGGAAATACGGCCGGGCGGGACCCCGTCAGCGGTTGGTGAACTTCGCCGGACGCTTCTCCACGAAGGCGCTCATGCCTTCCTTCTGGTCCTCGATCGCGAACAGCGAGTGGAAGACCCGCCGTTCGAACCGCAGGCCCTCGGCGAGCGTGGTCTCGAACGAGCGGTTCACCGCTTCCTTGGCGATCATGGTGACCGGCAACGACATCCCCGCGATGGTCTCCGCGACCTCGAGCGCCGTGTCGAGCAGCTGCGCGGCGGGAACGATGCGCGAGACCAACCCGGCCCGCTCGGCCTCTTCGGCGTCCATATTGCGGCCGGTGAGCACCAGATCCATCGCCTTGGCCTTGCCGATCGCGCGGGTCAGGCGCTGCGAGCCGCCGATGCCGGGGATGACGCCGAGCTTGATCTCCGGCTGGCCGAACTTCGCGGTGTCGGCCGCGAGCAGGATGTCGCAGATCATCGCCAGCTCACAACCGCCGCCGAGCGCGTATCCCGCGACCGCGGCGATGGTGGGCTTGCGGAACTGCGCCAGCCGGTCCCAGCGGGCGAAGTAGTCGTTCATGAACATGTCCATGTACGACTTGGGCTGCATCTCCTTGATGTCGGCGCCCGCCGCGAAGGCCCGCTCCGAACCGGTGATCACGATGGCGCCGATCTCGTCGTCGTGCTCGAGCTCGTCGAGCGCGGCGATGACGTCGTCGAGGACCTGCGCGTTCAGCGCGTTCAGCGCCTTCGGGCGGTTCAGCGTGATCCAGCCGACCCGGCCCTTGCGTTCCAGCAGAATCGTCTCGAACTCACGCCCACCCGTCACCCGGCCGCCGCCCCCCACGGAATCGCTTCGCGATGCGTCCATTTATGCACCCTCTTTGTCGGAACGGTTACGGATATCGGTGACGATAGCCGAGAAGTCCCGCCCGGCATCCGTCTGGTTGAAGCGGTCGTAGATCGTCGCGGCGAGCAAACCGAGCTGCCCGTCGACGTTGTTCTCCCGCAACGCGTTCGCGGCCAGGCCCAGGTCCTTCGACATGAGCGCCGTCGCGAAACCGGGCTGGTAGTCGTTGTTGGCCGGACTGGTCGGCACCGGGCCCGGCACCGGGCAGTAGCTGGTCAGCGCCCAGCTCTGGCCGGAAGCGGTGGAGACCACGTCGAAGAACGACTGATGACTCAGGCCCAGCTTCTCGCCGAGCACCAGCGACTCCGACAGCGCGATCATCGACACGCCCAGCAGCATGTTGTTGCAGATCTTCGCCGCCTGGCCCACGCCGGAGCCGCCGCAGTGCACGACCTTGCCGCCCATCACCTCGAGCACCGGCAGCGCGGCGGCGAAGTCCTCGGCCGCACCGCCGACCATGAAGGTCAGCGTGCCCGCCGCCGCGCCGGCCACGCCGCCGGAAACCGGTGCGTCCAGCGCGCGGTGCCCGGCGGCGGTGGCGCGTTCGGCCGCGGCCTTGGCGTCGGCCACGTCGATGGTGGAGCAGTCGATGAACAAGGTGCCGGGCGCGGCGGCCGGCAGCAGTTCGGCGTACACGTCCAGGACGAGTTTGCCGTTGGGCAGCATAGTGATCACGGTCTCGGCCGCGGCGGCCTCGGCGGCCGAACCGACCACGAGCGCGCCGTCGCGCTCGGCCTGGTCCCGCGCCGCGGGCACCGGGTCGAAGGCGAGCACCTCGTAGCCGGCCCGCACCAGGTTCGCCGCCATCGGACCGCCCATGTGGCCGAGGCCGAGGAAACCGATTCGCTTGCTCATCTACGCCACCTCCGGGGTCCGCAGACCCAGCTCTCGATCGCCCAACTCGGCGAAGTATGCGTCTACCTGCGCATCCGTGACCTCCGCCAGGGTCGCGGGCGACCATTTCGGAGCACGGTCCTTGTCGATCACCTGGGCGCGAATGCCCTCGACCAGATCATGGGAGGACAGCGACGCGATGGACACCCGGTACTCCTCGTTCAGCACCGCCTCCAGGCTCGGCG
The DNA here is from genome assembly GCF_035544775.1 of Nocardia implantans. NCBI lineage: Bacteria > Bacillati > Actinomycetota > Actinomycetes > Mycobacteriales > Nocardiaceae > Nocardia > Nocardia implantans. Next base: position 40,024 of record NZ_JAYKYQ010000006.1, read on the forward strand.
CGGTGCGTGCCGCCCGCAGCGAGCGCAGCGTGACCTTCAGCGCGACCGGGGATTTCGCCAGGATCTCGGTGGCCGCCGCCCGCGCCTCCTGCGCGTCGTGCGCTTGCAGCCGCGCGACGATCTCCTCCACGGAGTCGGCTGCGTAGCAGGCATCGATCCAGTCCTGCCCTGCGGCCAGCGCGGAGTCCGGCGCGTCGGTGGCGAACTTGGCGATCGCGATGTCGGCGCTCTCGGTGCGCAGCGTCTCCAGCAGGGCGGGCAGATGCTCGGAAGCGACGAAATAGTCGGCGAAGCCAGCGGCGATGGCGTCGCCCGCGCTCATCCGGGCGGTGGTCAGCGCCACGTGCGTGCCGATCTCGCCCGGCGTCCGCGCGAGCAGGTAGGTGCCGCCGACGTCAGGGACGAACCCGATGCCGACCTCGGGCATGCCGATCTTCGACCGCTCGGTGACGATGCGGTGGCTGCCGTGCCCGGAGAGCCCCACGCCGCCGCCCATCACGATGCCGTCCATGACCACCACGTACGGCTTGGGGTAGCGCCCGATCAAGGCGTTGAGGACGTACTCGTCGCGCCAGAACCGCCCGGTGGCCGAATCCGCGGTGTTCGCGCCGCTTTTCGCGTCGGCGTGAATGGCGACGATGTCGCCGCCCGCGCATAGGCCGCGCTCCCCCGCGCCGGTGACCACGACGGTGCGCACCGCGTCGTCCTCGGCCCACTCGCGCAGCGCCTCGGTGATGGCCAGTGCCATCGAGTGGTTCAGGGCGTTGATGGCCTTGGGCCGGTTCAGCGTGATCAGGCCGAGCCCGTCACGCCGTTCGAGAAGGACCTCTCGGTCGCTCATGCTCTGTCCTTTCCGGCGCGAGCGGGGCCCTGCGTGGTCACGCTGCGCTGCCGCCTCCGGGCCTGACCGCTCATGCTCTGTCCTTTCCGGCATGAGCGGGGCCCTGCGTGGTCACGCTGCGCTGCCGCCTCCGGGCCTGACCGCTCATGCCGCTCCTACCAATGCGCGGGCGACGACCACCCGCATGATTTCGTTGGTGCCCTCGAGGATCTGGTGCACCCGCAGATCCCGGACGATCTTCTCCACGCCGTACTCGGTCAGGTAGCCGTAGCCGCCGTGCAGTTGCAGGGCTTTGTTGGCCACCTCGAAGCCCGCGTCGGTGGCGAAGCGCTTCGCCATGGCGCACAGCTCCACCTTGTCCGGCGCGTCGGCGTCCAGCGCGGAGGCGGCCCGCCACAGCAGCGTGCGGGCGGCCTCCAATTCGATGCGCATATCGGCGAGTTCGAATTGCAGCGCCGGATTCCGCAGCAGCGGCTTGCCGAACGCGTGCCGCTCGGCGAGATACGGCACCGTCTTGTCCAGCGCCGCCTGCGCGCCGCCGACCGAGCACGCGGCGATGTTGAGCCTGCCGCCGTTGAGCCCGTTCATCGCGATGCGGAAGCCGTCGCCCTCCGCGCCGAGCCGGTTGGCCGCCGGGACCCTGGCGTCGGAGAAGATCACCTGACGGGTCGGCTGCGCGTTCCAGCCCATCTTCTTCTCGTTGGCTCCCACGGAGATGCCGGGAGTGTCGGCGGGCACGATGAACGCCGAGATCCCGCGCGCTCCGGAGTCTCCGGTCCTGGCCATCACGACGTAGACGTCCGTGGCGCCCGCGCCGGAGATGAACTGTTTGGCGCCGTTGAAGACGTAGTCGTCACCATCGCGCACGGCTTTGGTGCTCAACGCCGCCGCGTCCGAGCCGACGCCCGGCTCGGTGAGCGCGTAGCTGGCCAGCGTCTCCATCGCGGTCAGTCCGGGCAGCCAGCGGTTGCGCTGATCGTCGTCGCCGTAGCGGTCGATCATCCACGCCGCCATGTTGTGGATGGAGATGTAGGCGGCGATGGCCGGGCAGCCGGTGGCCAGCTGCTCGAAGATGCGCACGGCGTCGAGCCTGCGCAGCCCCGAACCGCCCACGTCCTCGCGCACGTAGATGCCGCCGAGGCCGAGCGGACCGGCCTTGCGCAGCACGTCCACCGGGAAATGCTTCTGCTCGTCCCATTCCAGCGCGTTCGGGGCGAGGAATTCGTCGGCGAAGCCGCGCGCGGTGTCGCGGATCGCCTTCTCGTCGTCGTCGAGTGCGAACATCCGCGTCAGTCCATCGTCGGGATGACGAACGCGTTGCTCTCCTTCAGGCCCGCGGGCCAGCGCTGCGTCACCGTCTTGGTCTTGGTGTAGAAGCGGATCGAGTCCGGGCCGTGCTGGTTCAGATCCCCGAAGCCGGAACGCTTCCAGCCGCCGAAGGTGTAGTACGCGATCGGCACCGGGATCGGCACGTTGATGCCGACCATGCCGACCTGCACGCGCGCGGCGAAGTCGCGGGCGGTGTCGCCGTCCCTGGTGAAGATCGCGACGCCGTTGCCGTACTCGTGCTCGTTGGCCAGCCGCAGCCCTTCCTCGTAGTCCTTGGCGCGGACCACGCTGAGCACAGGGCCGAAGATCTCCTCGCGGTAGATCCGCATGTCCGTGGTCACCTTGTCGAACAGCGTCGCGCCGACGAAGTAGCCGTTCTCGGCGCCTTCCACGACCAGGCCGCGGCCGTCCACCACCAGCTCGGCCCCCTCATCGATGCCGATCTGGACGTAGTTGTTCACCCGGTTCACGCCGTCCTGGCCGACCAGCGGACCGTAGTCGGCGCCGGGATCGTCGGAACGGCCGACGTTGAGCTTGCGCACCCGCTCGGTCAGCTTGGCCACCAGGCGGTCTGCGGTCTCCTCGCCGACCGGGACGGCCACCGAGATGGCCATGCAGCGCTCGCCCGCGGACCCGTAGCCTGCGCCGATGAGCTGATCGGCCACGTCGTCGAGGTCGGCGTCGGGCATGACGATCGCGTGGTTCTTCGCGCCGCCGAAGCACTGGGCGCGCTTGCCGTTCGCGGTCGCGGTCTCGTAGATGTACTGCGCGATGGGGGTGGAGCCGACGAAGCCGACGGCCTTGACGCGCGGATCGTGCAGCAGCGTGTCGACGGCTTCCTTGTCGCCGTTGACCACGTTGAACACACCGGCGGGCAGACCGGCCTCGAGGAACAGCTCGGCCAGCCGCAGCGGCACCGACGGGTCGCGCTCGGACGGCTTGAGCACGAACGCGTTGCCGGTGGCCAGCGCGGGACCGGCCTTCCACAGCGGGATCATGGCCGGGAAGTTGAACGGGGTGATGCCCGCGACGACGCCGAGCGGCTGGCGCATCGAGTAGACGTCGATGCCGGTGCCCGCGCCCTCGGTGTACTCGCCCTTGAGCAGGTGCGGGATGCCGGTGGCGAACTCGATGACCTCCAGGCCGCGCTGGATGTCGCCCTTCGCGTCGGCGATGGTCTTGCCGTGCTCGGAGGACAGCAGGGCGGCCAGCGAGTCCATCTCGTCCTGCACCAGCGTCAGGAACTTCATCAGCACCCGCGCCCGCTTCTGCGGGTTGAACGCGGCCCACACCGGCTGCGCCGCCTCCGCGTTCGCGATGGCCGCCTCGACCTCGGACTTGCTCGCCAGCGGCACCCGCGCCTGCACCTGGCCGAGGTTGGGGTCGAAGACGTCGCCGAAGTTGCCGGACGTGCCCGGCACATGCTGTCCGCCGATGAAATGGGTGAGTTCGCGAACCATGCCAGTCCTGTTCTCGTAGCGATCGGGACACCGCGGTGCGGTATGCCGGTCATCCTATAGTTGGACGTCCAAGTATTGGTACTGCGCCAAGAACGATGTGATTCATCCCACCACCGCGGCTATGCCGACGGCAAGCGCAGCCGCCGGGTCGGCCGCGACCGCCGGGCGGTTTACGTCTTCGGCACCGCCACCGGCGGATCTGGTCGCTTGTCCCGCCGCGGCCGCGTCAACCGGAACGCGCCCGCCGCGAGCGTGATCGCGCCGATCGCCACGACCACCGCCGCCGCGCCGAGGGAGTCGCCGGTCCATTCCGAGACCGCCTCCCCGGCGGCGACCGCGATGGTGACCCCACCCCCGATGACGAGCACCGCCGAGCGCTGCGTCGCGTACAACGCGAAGCAGACCACGGCGATCACCGCCGTCACCCCATAGGCCCAGGCCCGGCCGTCGAGACTCTGCGCTGCCGCGACGGAGGTGACGATCGCGATCAGGTATCCGACCCGGAGGTCGGCCGTGGCGCCGGTTCTGGTCAGGCCGAACCACCCGGCGCCGAGCAGTAGCACCGCCACGGCGGCCCACATGTCGTCGAGGTCGAACACTTCGGTCAGCACCCCGGCGACGGCCGCGGGCACGAAGCAGGCGCAGACGAGCATGCCGAGCACGGAGGGCAGCGCGAGGTAACCGAGCACCGCGATCACCGCCCCGGCCGCGCACGCGAAAACCCAACCGGCATCGGCTCCGTCGAGCGCGGTGCCGACGGAGCCGGCGACCGCGACGGAACCGAGGGCGAACAGCGCGGCCGCCAACCTGCCGCGGGCGCTGTGGGCGTTCCCGCGACCGGACGGCAGCCCGGCGAGCAGCACTCCTCCGAGCAGCAGACCGGCCGCCACGACGGCGAGCACGCCGACCCGTACCGGCCGATCGAGCGCATCCCAGGACGAGGCCGCCACCAGGGCGATTCCCCCGAACAGCAGACCCGCGCCGACGTACGAGGCGATTTCGGCGAGCACCCTGCCGCGCGCCGACGCCGCGGCCCGCTCGACGGCCAACGCCGCGAGCACCGCGTCGGCCTGGTCACGGGTCAGCACGCCGTCGGCGACCAGCCGCCCGATCGCGGCGTCCGCTCTGCCGTCGCTCACCATGCGCCCAGTATGTCCGAGTCCGCCGCTATGACAACACGATCGGCCGCGCGACCGACCGGAGTTCCAGGTCCATCGCTCGACAGCAGCACGAAGACACCGCCGCGCGACGCGCTGGCGATGTGACGCCAGTCACCGTACGATTAGTTTGACGTCCTAGTATCGGGCGACAATGGAATCCCCGGAGGAATCCCCAGTGGCTGACAGCAGCGCGCTCTACACGCCCACCCATCCCGTTCGCTTCGTCACCTCGGCGGCCCTGTTCGACGGGCACGACGCGGCGATCAACATCATGCGCCGCATCCTGCAGAGCCAGGGCGCGGAGGTGATCCACCTCGGCCACAACCGCTCGGTCGGTGAGGTGGTCGACGCCGTGCTCACCGAGGACGCCCAGGGCGTCGCGGTCAGCTCCTACCAGGGCGGCCATGTGGAGTACTTCGAATATCTCGCCGACGCGCTGCGCGAAGCCGGAGCCGGGCACGTGCGGATCTTCGGCGGCGGCGGTGGCGTGATCGTGGCGGAGGAGATCGCGCGGCTGGCCGCGTCCGGCGTGACCATCTTCTCCCCCGAGGACGGACAGCGACTCGGCCTGCCCGGCATGATCAATCAGCTGATCCGCGCTTGCGATGTCGACCTCGCGGCCGAGCCGCCCGCGCCGGACGCGGTGCTCGCGGGCGAGCGCGCCGCCCTGGCGCGCGCCATCACCTGCCTGCAAGCGGACGCGCTGCCGGAGGCCGACCGCAGGAAGCTGGCCGAGGCCGCGGCGGCGCGCACCGTGCCGGTGCTCGGCATCACCGGGACGGGCGGCTCAGGAAAGTCCTCGCTCACCGACGAATTGGTGCGCAGGCTGCGGTCGGACCAGCAGGACAAGGTGCGCGTGGCGATTCTCGCCGTCGACCCGACCCGGCGGCGCGGCGGCGGCGCGCTGCTCGGCGACCGCATCCGGATGAACGCCCTCGACGGCGAGCACGTCTTCTTCCGCTCGCTGGCCACCCGCGGCGGACACGAACTGCCGGACAACATCGATCTCATCGTGGCCGCTTGCAAGGCGGCGGGCTACGACCTGGTCATCCTGGAGACGCCGGGCGTCGGCCAAGGCGACGCCGCGGTGATCGACCACGTGGACGTGTCGATGTACGTGATGACGCCCGAGTTCGGCGCCGCCTCCCAGCTGGAGAAGATCGACATGCTGGACTACGCGGACGTGGTGGCGATCAACAAGTTCGAGCGCCGCGGCGCCGCGGACGCGCTGCGCGACGTGGCCAGGCAGCTGGTCCGCAATCGCGAGGCCTTCCACGCCGCGCCGGAGGACATGCCGGTGTTCGGCACCAGCGCGGCGACGTTCAACGACGACGGCGTGACGGCGCTCTACCAGCACCTGACCGGCCTGCTCGCGAACCACGGCCTGCGGCTGGAGCCGGGCGCGCTGCCCCGGGTGGACACCCGCGCGTCCACCCGCTTCGCCCAGCTCATCCCGCCCGCGCGGGTGCGCTACCTGGCCGAGATCGCCGAGACCGTGCGCGACTACCACGCCGAGACCGCCGCGCAGGTGCCGGCCGCGCGACGGCTGCAACGTCTGGAGCAGGTCGCGGCCGAACTGCCCGACGACACCGCCGTCGCGGAACTGGCCGAACGCGCCCGCGCAGATCTCACCCCCGCGAACGCCGCGCTGCTGGCGGAGTGGCCCGCGCTCGCCGAGTCCTATCGCGGCGAAGAACAGGTGGTCCGGGTGCGGGACCGGGAGATCCACACCCCACTGCGCCGGGAGACTCTGTCGGGCAGTTCGATTCCGCGCGTCGCGCTGCCCCGTTTCACCGACCACGGTGAGCTGCTGCGATTCCTGCGCGCCGAGCATCTGCCGGGGCGCTTCCCGTTCACCGCCGGAGTGTTCCCCTTCAAACGCGACAACGAGGACCCGGCGCGGATGTTCGCCGGCGAGGGCGACCCGTTCCGCACCAACCGCCGGTTCAAGGTGCTCAGCGAGCATTCCGACGCGAAAAGGCTGTCCACGGCCTTCGATTCGGTGACGCTCTACGGGCACGATCCCGCCGAGCGGCCCGATATCTACGGCAAGGTCGGCACGTCCGGCGTGTCGATCGCCTCGCTCGACGACATGAAGGTGCTCTACGACGGTTTCGACCTGACCGCGCCCACCACCTCGGTGTCGATGACGATCAACGGCCCCGCGCCGACCATCCTGGCCTACTTCCTCAACACCGCGATCGATCAGGCGCTGGACCGCTTCGCGGCCGAGCAGGGACGGCCGCCGACCGACGCCGAAGCGGCCGACGTGCGCGCCCGCACGCTGGCGACGGTGCGCGGCACGGTGCAGGCCGACATCCTCAAGGAGGACCAGGGCCAGAACACCTGCATCTTCTCCACCGAGTTCAGCCTGCGCATGATGGCCGACATCCAGGAGTGGTTCGTGCGCAACGGCGTGCGCAATTTCTACTCGGTGTCGATCTCCGGCTATCACATCGCCGAGGCGGGCGCGAACCCGATCAGCCAGCTGGCCTTCACCTTGGCGAACGGATTCACCTATGTCGAGGCGTATCTCGCGCGCGGCATGCACATTGATGACTTCGCGCCGAACCTGTCGTTCTTCTTCTCCAACGGCATGGATCCGGAGTACTCCGTGATCGGCCGGGTGGCCCGCCGCATCTGGGCGATCGCCATGCGGGACCGCTACGGCGCCAACGAGCGGTCGCAGAAGCTGAAGTACCACATCCAGACCTCCGGCCGCTCGCTGCACGCGCAGGAGATGAACTTCAACGACATCCGCACCACGTTGCAGGCGCTGATCGCGATCTACGACAATTGCAACAGCCTGCACACCAACGCCTACGACGAGGCGGTCACCACGCCCACCGAGGAATCGGTGCGGCGCGCGCTGGCCATCCAGCTCATCATCAACCGCGAGTGGGGCGTCGCGATGAACGAGAACCCGCTGCAGGGCAGCTTCCTGATCGACGAGCTCACCGATCTGGTCGAGGAGGCGGTGCTGGCCGAGTTCGAGCGGATCAGCGAACGCGGCGGCGTGCTCGGCGCGATGGAGACCGGCTATCAGCGCGGCAAGATCCAGGACGAGTCGATGCGCTACGAACAGCGCAAGCACGACGGTTCGCTGCCCATCATCGGGGTGAACACCTTCCGCAACTCCCACGAGGAGCCGCACCGGGAGCTGGAGCTGGCGCGCGGCACCGAAGCGGAGAAGCAGTCCCAGCTGCGGCGGGTGCGCGAGTTCCAGCAGCGCAACCGCGACGCAGCCCACGCCGCGCTGGCCCGGCTGGAGGCGGTGGCCCGCACCGACGACAACATCTTCGATGTGCTGATGGACGCCGCACGCGTGTGCACGTTGCAGCAGGTCACCGACACGTTCTTCACCGTCGGCGGTCAATACCGCCGCAACGTGTGAGCTGGACGCGCGGATTCGAGCTGGCGGTGCTCAGCGGACGGCCGTTCGCGCTCGCGCACCGGGTTCGCCCGCCGATCCGGCCGGACCCGCCGCGCAGACTCGGCCGACGCGGATTCCGGACGCACCGCGCGCCGCGCATGTGACAATCGCCGAGCAAACCTTCGGCGCGGTTGGGACGGCAGACATGGAGCTATCGGGAATCCGGATCATCGACGCACATATCCACCAGTGGGATCCGTTCACCACACCGCGGGATTTCAGCGCTCTGGCGAAACTGTTCCGGCTGCTGCCGGTGCCGGTGGACGCGGCCAAGCGCCTCGCGCCGCGGCGGGACCGGGAGTTCGTCGGTGATCCGGTCGCCTACCTGCGGCCCTACCTGCCGTTCGACTACCGCGCCGACGCCGGGAACGCGCCGATCGAGGTGATCGCGCACATCGAGGTCGAGTGGTCGCAATCGGGACCGTTGGGGAAGGCCGGGGAGACCGCCTGGGTGGCGGGACTGCCGCTGGCGGAGGCGCCTCGGCTCGGCGCGATCCTCGCCGGCGGCGACCCGGCCGACCCGGGGTTCGGCGAACTGCTCGACGCGCACGCCGCCGCCTCGCCGCTTCTGCGCGGTATCCGCACCATGGTCGCCCACCATCCCGATCCCGGGGTGCGGTCGTTCACCGGCACGCCGGGCAAACTCGTCACCAAGGAATTCCTGGACGGCTTCGCACGGCTGGCCGAGCGCGGCCTTTCGTTCGAAGCGTGGGTCTACTCGCACGCGATTCCCGACGTCACCGCGCTGGCCGAGCGCTATCCCGAAGTTCCGATCGTGCTGAATCACCTCGGCACCCCCGCTGGCATCTTCGGGGCGGTGGGCAAACACACCGGCGCCAATCCGGGCCTGCGCAGGCAGTTGCTGGTGCGATGGCGCGACGATCTGGCCGCGCTGGCCGAGCGGCCGAACGTGGTCGCGAAGGTGAGCGGACTGATGATGCCGATCCTGGGGCATCCGATCCCGCCGCGCGGCACGCCGACACCGGCGCCGCAACTGCTCGACCGCATCGGCCCGCTGGTCGAGCACGCCTTGGACGTCTTCGGCGCGGACCGTCTCATCTGGGGGTCCAACTTCCCGGTGGACAAGCCGGTCACCAGCATCGCGAACAGCATCGAGGCGATCGCGACGGCCGTCACCGGCCACGGCGGCGGGCAGGCCGAACTCGAGCAGATCTTCCGGACCACCGCGCAGCGCGTGTACCGGATCGCGGACTGATCCGGTTGTCGGTGGGCGTTACGAATCGGGTTGAGCCGCCCTGGCCAGCTGCGCGGTAAGGGTCTCGCGGGCGGTCGCCAACGACGGCCCGTACCAGGTGAGGGCCCGGCCCTCGACCAGCGCGACCGGTATGCCCGGAAATGCTTCCGGTCCATCGGTTTCGGTGAAGACGTAGGGCTCGTCGGGCAGCACCGCGATGTCCACGCCTTCGGTCAATTCGGCCTCCGTGATGCGCGGATAGCGGTCGGGGCGATCGGCGTGCACGAGCCGCAGGCCGAGACGGCGGGCGATGTCGCCGGTGAAAGTGTTGCGGCCCACCACCATCCACGGATTCCGCCAGACCGGGATGACGGCCGCGCGTACCGGTTCGGGCGGTGGTGCGGCCCAAGCGGTTCGAGCCTCGGCGAGCCAGGCGGGGATGTCGACGCCGAGCGCCTCGACACACAGCCGGGCGAGGGAGGCCATGGCATCCTCGACGGTCTCGATCTCGGTCACCCACACCGGGATTCCCGCCGCGCGCAGCCGTTCGACGTCGCGGCGGCGGTTCTCCTCCTTGTTGCACAGCACCAGGTCGGGAGCGAGTTCGATGATCCGGCGGACATCCGGGTTCTTGGTCCCACGGACCCGCTCGACCGCCAAGTCGGCTGGGTGCGTGCACCATCGCGTTGCGGCCACCAAGACGTCCGGGCAAGTGCGCGCCACCGCCTCGGTGAGTGATGGAACGAGCGACACCACCCGGCGCGGAGGTGTTCGCAGATCCACCGGAGCGCCGAGGTCGTCGCGGGGCGACCCGGCCGCCGGGCTCTTTCCTGCCACACTGTCAGCGTATAACAGGATGTTTACGCAGGTCTGTGCGCTTTTGCGGCCCGGAGACGAGGTGTGCGGCGCTCCGGCGGCGCGAGGCCGACGACTCGGCAAGTTCGGCACAAGGGCAGCAGCCGGGCGTCGCTGGGGCAGTTCCCGCACGGGTTACGCGGCGCGACACTGGATGGTGGCACCCGGCGTCGGGAAGTCTCCGGTCCCTTCGCTCCGCCGGTATCGATCCCGCCCCGACAGACCGGCGGTAACCGACAGCCCCGATGCTGGGTGCCAACCAAACTCAGCGGTCGAACCGCCGATAGAGCGCGGTGAGATCGCGCAGACCGGTCGCCGCGACCGTCTCCTCCGCCGAGGTCATCCGCAGCGCCTTGCGCAGCAGCAACGGATCCAAGTCTTCCAGGGCGGCCCGGAATTCGACCGCGGGCAAGTCCGGCAAGGTGCTGCGCTCACCGTACGGATCGTCGGCGACCGTGGGGCTCGGCTCGCGTTCGATGCCGCCGATCAGGGTGTCCAGATCGAGTCCGCGCAGGGTCAGGATCTCGCGCGGGTGTTCGTCGAGCCGCTCGGCCATCAGGTAGCAGACCGCGGCCACGTGCTTGCACGGCCAGCCCGGGTCCGGGCAGGTGCAGGTGAAATCCAGGTCCGCCGCGGTGCTCGGCAGCAGCAGCGGCCCCAGCCCGGCGGGCAGCGCGCCAGAGGCGATCTCGGCGAGCATGCCCGGCGCCGAGCGGATGGTCTCGATGAGCAATTCGATTTTGTCCTCGCGCAACGGGCGCACGGTGAACACCGCCGTGAACGGGCGCGGTTGACTGCCCTGCACTTCCGCCGTCACCGCGCCCGGCTCGATCCGGTAGTTCACCACCTGACCGGATCTGGCGTAGTTGCGGCCGCGCGCCAGCCGCCCCGGCTCCGCCATCCGCTCCACCGATTCCACCAGCGCCTTGCCCCACCAGGTACGGCCGAAACCGCCGCGCCTGCTGCGAGCTTCCACTCCGCCGCGCACCGGCAGCTTCTTGCCGTACTCGGAGTAGTCGATGAAAGGACTCATTCGCCCACCGCCGCCGCGCCGAGGGCGAACAGATCGCGCAGTTCGTCGGTGCTCAGTTCGGTGATCCAGTTCTCCCCGGCGCCGACGGCCAGATCGGCGAGCTGCCGCTTGCCGTTGATCATCTCGTCGATCCGCTCCTCGATCGTGTCCACGCACACCAGCTTGCGCACCTGCACATTGCGCTGCTGGCCGATCCGGAAGGCGCGGTCGGTGGCCTGGTTCTCCACCGCGGGATTCCACCAGCGATCCAGGTGGACCACGTGATTGGCGGCGGTGAGATTCAGCCCGGTGCCACCGGCCTTGAGCGACAACAACATCAGCGGCGGACCGTTCTGCGCCTGGAAACCGGTGACCATCGCGTCGCGCTTCTTCTTCGGCACGCCACCGTGCAGGAACGGGATCTCGGCGCCGAACCGCTCGGCCAGATACGGCGCGACCAGTTCGCCGAATTCCCGGAACTGGGTGAACAACAGCGCTTTCTCGCCGTCGGCCAGCACCGCGTCCACCACGTCCTCGACGAGGGCGAGCTTGCCGGAGCGGTGCGCCCCTCGGTGCAGCAGGCTCGACCCGTCGCCCAGGAAATGCGCGGGATGGTTGCACACCTGCTTGAGCCGGGTGAGCGCCCCGAGCACGGCGCCCTTGCGGGCCATGCCTTTCGCGTCCTTCAGCTTGGCGAGCATGTCGTCGACGACCGCCTGGTAGAGGGCGGCCTGCTCGACGGTGAGGTTGGCCCGCACGGTCATCTCCAGCTTCTCCGGCAGGTCGCTGATCACCGTGGGGTCGGTCTTCACCCGGCGCAGCACGAACGGCTGGGTGAGCCAGCGCAGGCGGCTGATCGCGTTCTGGTCGCGCTCGCGTTCGATGGGCACCGCGAAGCGGGCGCGGAACGACTGCGGGCTGCCGAGCACTTTGGGCATCGCGAAATCCATGATGGAGCGCAGCTCCTCCAAGCGGTTCTCCACCGGAGTGCCGGTGAGCGCCAGCCGATGTCGCGCGGGCAGCGACCGCGCCGCCCGCGCCTGCCGCGTCCCCGCGTTCTTGATGTGCTGCGCTTCGTCCAGCACGACGCGGTCCCACTGCTGCCTGCCCAGTTCCCCGGCGTCGCGCGCCAGCAGCGCGTAGGTGGTGATCACCAGATCCGCGGCGGCGACCGTCTCGTCGAACTCGGCGCCCGCTCGCCGCCCCGCGCCGTGGTGCACCCACACCCGCAGATCGGGCGCGAACCGCTCCGCCTCGCGCTGCCAGTTACCGACCACCGACATCGGGCACACCAGCAAAGTCGGGCCGGGCTGCGGCTCGGACGTCTCCCGTTCGTGCACCAGCAGGGCCAGCACTTGAACGGTCTTGCCGAGCCCCATGTCGTCGGCCAGGATCGCCCCGCACCCCATCCGGCTCATGGTCGCCAGCCAGGCCAGGCCGCGTTCCTGGTAGGGCCGCAGCTCGGCCTTCAGCCCGACCGGCGCGGCGACCGCTTCCGGTTCCCGAGCGCGGTCGAGCAGGTCCCCGGCCCATCCCGAGGCGGTGACCTCGGTGATCGGCACCTGCGGCACCCGGGAGACCGCGATCTCGCCGAGCATGTCCGCGAAGGTGATCGGCGAGTCGTCGGCGTGCGCGGCGACATACTTGGCCGCGGCGGCCAGCGCCTTGTGATCGGCCTGCACCCATTGGCCGCGCAACTGGACCAGATCGGATTTGGCGCGCACCAGCCGTTCCATCTCGGCCGTGGTGAGCACCATCCCGCCGAGCGCGAGTTCCCAGCGGTAGGAGACCAGGCCGCGCAGACCCACCGTGCTCTCCGCGGCGGGCACCGCGCTCTCCACCCGCAACCGCATGCTCGGCTCGGCGACGCTCCAGGCGCGCGGGAGCAGCAACTGAACGCCCGCGTCATGCAGGGCGTGTACGCCGTGGGCGACCAGATCGAGCACCACTTCGGTGGGCAACAGCAGATCCATGCTGCGCGGATCGCTCGGCAGATCACGCAACCTCGGATACGCCCGCTGGGCCGCGCCGAGCTTGTCCACCGCTATCCGGACCAGATTCGGATCATCGTGCAGCGGAATGGTTCTCGGCGCCTCGCCGGTGAGCCGCAGGCACACCTCCAGTCGCCACAGCGCCACCGACTCGTCGGCGGCGCCGAGTTCGCCGTCCGGCTCGAGCAGGCGCAGCACCAGTTCCGGTTCGTCACCGGTCAGGCTGGCCCGCCAGCGCTCGAGCACCTCGGCGACCTGATAGCTGCCGCTGTCGAGCGGAACATCGCCGACCAGGGCGGCCACCAGCGGATGCGGTGAGTCCGGCAGGTCGGCCAGTGACCGCGCGATCGGGTCGGTGAGTTCGGTGACCAGGTTGTCGAGCAGTGCCGCCGGACGCCCGGCCACCCGCAACGCCTCCGGCATGGCGACCGCCAGTTCGGCCAGCCAGGCCCGCTGCCGCTCCCCGCCGACCAGCCGCCAGCGCACCCACCACTGGCCGTCCTCCCTGCGCAGCTCCGGCACGACACGCCCGGCGCGCACCCAGCGTTCGATGCCGCTCGCGACATGTGCCAGGTAGCGCAGATCCCCCGACACCAGCTCGGTGGGCAACCGTTGCCGCAGGGCCCGCGCCGCCGCGGCCGGGGCGAGGGCGTGCGCGCGAACCCGCGCCGTCCCGGCGGCCCCGCCCTCGACGACCATGACCTCGGCCCGGTGCCGGAACTTCGATGCCCGCAGCACGCCGCCCAGCGGATCGGGAAGATCGGCGGACGTCGTGGCGGCCTGCGAGTCGTGCCAGAGCAGCAACCCGGCACCCGGCGACCACAGTCCGTGCAGCATCACCCCATCCAAGCAGGCGGGTACGACACGGCCGCGCACACCGTGCCACGACCGTTGTGGATTTCTGCGCCCAACCGGCACATACTGGAATATCCGCAGGTCATCGCAGAACAACCGCAGCTTGGTTTCGAGAAAGCGGAGGAAGCAGCATGACGATTCTGCTCCAGGTTCTCGAGCAGAGCTTCACACCGACGACCACGTGGGAACGGCGCAAATTCACCTTCGTGCATGCCGACAAGATCGTCGGGATGCGCCTCGACGGGCAGTGTGGCGTGTGGCTGGACCTGTCGCGTCCGGGTGAATCGCAGCGGCTGGCCCGCACCACCGACCCGCGTGAGGCGATCACTTTCCTGCTCACCACCTTCGCCAAGATCGCCGAATGCGAGGAGCGCGGTGGCTCGTGGGTGATCGGCCACGACGGGACGCATATCGAGTCGATCGCGGCCACCCGGTTCCCGCCCCGGGTGAGCGAGGTCGCCGACGACGACCTCCTGGCCCGGGCCTGGCTGTAAGGCGTCAGCTACCGGTCGCGACCGGTCGTTTCGGGTCGTTCGACCACTGCGACCACGACCCGGGATACAACGCCGCCTCCACGCCCGCGATGGCGAGCGCCGCCACTTGGTGCGCCGCCGTCACGCCGGAACCGCAGTACACGGCCACCGGCCCGGATCCGAAACCGGCGAACCGGTCGCGCAGCTCCGCCACGGCGCGGAAGCGCCCGGCCGCGTCGAGATTGTCGGCGGTCGGAGCGCTCAACGCGCCGGGGATGTGCCCGGCGCGGGGGTCGATCGGCTCCACCTCGCCGCGGAAACGCTCGACCGCCCTGGCATCCAGCAGCACGCCCTTCCAGCGCGCCGCCGCGTCGGCGTCGATCACGGGCAGGTGGCCGGGGCGCAGTTCGACGTCACCCGGTTGCGGGTCGGGCTCGGCGCCGGTCGCGACGGCGCCACCCGCTTCGATCCAGGCGGGCAACCCACCGTCGAGGATGCGCACGTCCGCGACGCCCGCCCAGCGCAGCAGCCACCAGGCGCGCGCGGCCGCCATGCCGCCGGTGGCGTCGTAGACGACCACCGGGTCACCCTCGCACAACCCCCAGCTGCGCGCGCACTTCTCCAGCTGCGCGGGGTCCGGCAGCGGATGCCTGCCGCGCGCGGGTGAGGGCGGCGCGGCCAGCTCGGTTTCCAGATCGACGAACACCGCGCCGGGCACATGCCCGGCGAGATAGTGCTGCGGCCCGTCCGGATCACCCAGCGCCCAGCGCACATCCAGTAGGCGAAGCCGTTTGTCCGCCAACGCTTCCCGAAGCTCCTCCGGTGAGATCAGTACCGCGCTCAACTCAGCTCCTCATCCCGAATCGCGTCCTCGCGCACCGACTCCCCCACCCTACGCATCCGGATGTGCCGATGTCGCCGAACACTCGCGCCGCTGCCGCCCGCAGGTCCAAGTCAGGCCAGTTTCGCGGCACTGGCAGGCGACACGCCTTCGTGACCAGCGGCAATATGCCACCGATGTCGAACGTATCCACCGAGACCACTGCCACCCCGCAGCAGGAACGGTCGCGAGCCGGACTGGCGCTGCCGCTGGGCGCGGGCGCGGTGACGGCGCTGGTCGGATTCACCAGCTCGTTCGCCGTGGTGCTGAGCGGCTTGACCGCGGTAGGGGCGAGCCACGCCCAGGCCGCGTCGGGCCTGCTGGCGCTGTGCGTCACGCAGGCGATCGGCATGATGGCGCTGAGCTACCGCTACCGCATGCCGATCACGCTGGCCTGGTCGACGCCGGGCGCGGCGCTGCTGGCGGGGACGGGCGCGGTGACGGGCGGCTGGCCCGCCGCGATCGGGGCGTTCGCGGTGGCGGGGGTGCTGATCGTCGTCACCGGACTGTGGCAGCGGCTCGGCGCGCTGGTCGCGGCGATTCCGGTGGAGATAGCGCAGGCCATGCTGGCCGGAGTGCTGCTGCCGCTGTGCCTGGCGCCGGTGCGGGCGGTGCAGACCAGTCCGGCGGTGGTGGCGCCGGTGATCCTGGTCTGGCTGGTGCTGCAACGATATGCCCAGCGCTGGGCCGTGATCGCGGCGTTCGCCACCGCCGCGGTCGCCGCCGCCGCCAGCATCGCCGTGCAGCACCGGCGCCTCGACGTCGGCGCGATGGTTCCGCACCTGGAGCTGACGCTGCCGCAGTGGAGCTGGCAACCCGTGATCGGTGTCGCGATTCCGCTCTACATCGTCACCATGGCCTCGCAGAACATCCCGGGCACCGCGGTGCTGGCCTCGTTCGACTACCGGGTGCCGTGGCGCGCGGCGATGACGGTCACCGGGCTCGGCACCATCGTCGGCGCGCCCGCGGGCGGGCACGCGATCAATCTCGCCGCCATCAGCGCCGCGCTCTCGGCGGCTCCCTCGGCGCATCCGGACCCGAAGCGGCGCTGGATCGCGGCGTTCACCACGGGCGCGATCTACCTGCTGCTCGCGCTCGGCTCGGCCGCCTTGGTCACGCTGATCGCGACCGCTCCGGCCGGAACACTGGAAACCGTCGCAGGTCTGGCCCTGCTGGCGACCCTGGCCGCGGCGCTCGGGGCGGCGCTGCGCTCCGAACACCGCGAGGCCGCCGTGGTGACCTTCCTGATCGCCGCCTCCGGAGTCGGCTTCGCGAACATCGGCGCCGCCTTCTGGGCATTGCTCGCCGGTCTCGTGGTGCGCAAGGTGCTGTGCTAAGTCGCCGGGCCGAGCGAAGGCCGAGGCAGCCGCCCTATTAGACACAGCCGGACGCAGTCCGCCCACAGCCCGCGCTGGGCTGAGCGAAGGCCGAGGCAGCCGCCCTATTAGACACAGCCGGACGCAGTCCGCCCACAGCCCGCGCTGGGCTGAGCGAAGGCCGAGGCAGCCGCCCTATTAGACACAGCCGGACGCAGTCCGCCCACAGCCCGCGCCGGGCCGAGCGGAGGCGAGGCAGCCGCTTACGCGCGCAGCGCGGCCTGGAAGCGGCGCATGCCGTCGATCCAGCGGTCGTAATCGGAACCTTTGTGGCGGTACATCTTCAGGACCTCGGGGTGGGGCAGGATCAGGAAGTGCTCGTCGGCCACTCCGGCGAGCACGATTTCGGCGACCTCCTCCGGTGTCAGCACCGCGCCCGCGCTGGTCACGGCCTTGACCGCGAGTTCGGCTTCGGCGGCATGCTCCGGCGGAACGAGCCCGCCGCGCAGCAGCCGCGTGTCAACACCCATCGGGCACACGCAGCTCACCCGCACCCCCTGGTCGCCGTAGGTCACCGACAGCCACTCCGCGAAACCGACGGCCGCGTGCTTGGACACCGCGTAAGGGGCCGAACCGAGCTGGGTGAGCAGTCCCGCCGCCGACGCCGTGGCGACGAAATAGCCACCGCCACGGGCCAGCCACCCCGGCACGAGCAGCCGCGCGGCGCGGACGTGGGCCATCACGTTGACCTCCAGCGCCGCCGCCCACTGCTCATCGGTGCTGTCCAGACCCGCGCCGCCGCCGATGCCCGCGTTCGCGAAGTACAAGTCGACCGGTCCGAACTCCGCCTCGGCGCGCTCGAGCAACGCGCGGATCACCGCCTCGTCGGCCACGTCCCCGCCGACCGCGACCGCATCCGCCCCGAGAGACTCCGCGACCCGCGCGGCGCTCTCGCCGTCGAGGTCGGCGAGCACCACACGCGCACCGGCGGCGACCAGCCGGGCGGCCAACGCCGCCCCGATCCCCGCGCCAGCCCCCGTGACAATGGCAACTTTGCCCGAAATCTCCATTCCCGCACCCTAGCGGCAGATCACCGCCCCCCCGCCGAGAAGACCGCGACCACCTGATACCGGTCGCGTGGCGTATCTGCGCGAACTGGAACCCGGTGCCCGGCCGAGAATTCGTGGGCTCTCGATCGGACTCGGCGACAAGGTATTCAGCCCGAATTCGCCAGCCGCTCCAGCAGCGGAGCGGTGCGCGGACCGACCAGCTCCCGCATCACCAGCGCCATGTTCGTCCGCTCGACGCCGGGGATCTTGAGGATCTGCCCGGCGATGCGATACAGGTCGTCGGCGTCGCGCGCGACCACCCGCACGGTGAGATCGGTGAGTCCGGTCATGCCGCACACCTCGGTCACCTCGGGCACCTCGGCGAGTTCGTCCACCACCGAATCCAGCTGGTGCTGGTCGACGACCACCGCGACGAACGCCGCGAGCGGATAACCGAGCGCGCGCGGCTCGACGCGCCGCTCGAAGCTGCCCAGCACGCCGCCGGCCTCCCAGCGGGACAACCGGGCCTGCACGGTATTGCGGGACAGACCCAGCCGGGTGGCCAGCTCGACACCCGTCGCCCTGGGGTTGGCGACCAGTTCCAATAACAGCCTGGCGTCGGTGGCGTCCAGGCTCACGCCGGCGCTTTCTCTGGTCATACCACGCAGTATGACACCACCGCGCGGGTCGCAATTGAGCATTCTGCCCATGCCGCGGCCGACCACTTGCGCAGTTCGCATTGGGGTGGATGCTGTGAGTTAGGACACAATCCGACCAGTCGAGGAGGCGATCACCCATGCCGGGCAAACCCGAGTATCCGGTGCAGCTGGTGCAGCCGGACGGTCGCCGCGTCCTCGACCGTGCGCACGCCGCGCTGGTCGCCGACATCGGGCCGGACGAGCTGCGGGCGCTGTACGCGGACATGGTGGTGACCCGCAGGATCGACCTCGAGGCCACCGCCCTGCAACGGCAAGGCCAGCTCGGCCTGTGGGCGCCGATGCTCGGGCAGGAGGCCGCCCAGGTCGGCTCCGCGCACGCGCTGCATCCCGACGACTACGTCTTCTGCAGCTATCGCGAGACGGCGGTGGCCTACTGCCGCGGCGTGCCGCCCACCGATCTCACCCGGCTGTGGCGCGGCGCCGCGCACCATTGCTGGGACCCGCACGCGGTGAACATGACCAACCCCAACATCGTCGTCGGCTCCCAGGGCCTGCACGCCACCGGCTACGCGTTCGCGGCGCACCTGGACGGCGCGGAGATAGCCGCCATCGCGTACTTCGGCGACGGCGCCAGCAGCCAGGGGGACCTGGCCGAAGCCCTCGGGTTCGCCGCGACCTGGAGCGCGCCCGTGGTGTTCTTCTGCCAGAACAACCAGTGGGCGATCAGCGCGCCGGTGCGGGTGCAGAGCGCGACGCCGATCGCCCGCCGCGCCTACGGCTACGGCATGCCTGGCAGGCAGGTCGACGGCAACGACGTGCTCGCCGTGCTCGCCGTGACCAGGCAGGCGATCGCCAGGGCGCGCACCGGCGGCGGACCGTCGTTCATCGAGGCGCTCACCTACCGGATGGGCCCGCACACCACGGCGGACGATCCCACCCGCTACCGTTCGGCCGCCGAGACCGAGCAATGGGCGCGGCGCGATCCGATCGACCGCATCCGCAGACTGCTCGAACGTGAGGGCCACTGGGACGACGCGTTCGGCACGCGGGTCGCCGAGCGATCGGACGCGGTGGCCGCGGCGGTGCGCCGCGCGACCATCGACATGCCCGATCCCGCGCCGAGCGAGCTTTTCGACCACGTCTACACCACCCCGCATCCGCTGATCACCGAACAGCGGCGGGCGTACGCGGAATACCTGGCCGGCGATCCCGGCGGGTCCTCCGCACGAGGAGAAGGAGTCCCGCGATGATCACCACCTTCGCCGCCGCGCTCAACACCGGCCTGCGCCGCGCGCTGGAGGATGATCCGAAGGTCTTGCTGATGGGCGAGGACATCGGCCGCCTCGGCGGGGTCTTCCGGGTGACCGACACCTTGCAGAAGGACTTCGGCGACAACCGCGTCATCGATACGCCGCTGGCCGAATCCGGCATCGTCGGAACGGCTTTCGGCATGGCGCTGCGCGGGTACCGGCCGGTGTGTGAGATCCAGTTCGACGGCTTCGTCTATCCCGCCTTCGACCAGATCGTCTCGCACGTCGCCAAGATCAACTACCGCACCCAGGGGAAGGTGCACGCGCCGTTGACCATTCGCATCCCGTTCGGCGGCGGGATCGGCTCGGTCGAGCACCACTCCGAATCTCCCGAAGTCTATTTCGCGCACACCGCCGGACTGCGCGTCGTGTCACCGAGCAACCCGGCCGACGCGTACTCGATGATCCGGGCGGCGATCGCGCTGAACGATCCGGTGATCTTCTTCGAGCCCAAACGCAGGTACTGGGACAAGGCCGACGTCGATTTCGCCGCGCTCGATCGCGACGGCGGCCTGCCGCTGGATCGCGCGCGCGTGTGCGCCACGGGTGCGGACGCGACCGTCGTCGCCTACGGCGGGACCGTGGCGACCGCGCTGGCGGCCGCGAAGATCGCTGAAGGGGAGGGGCACTCGCTCGAGGTGATCGATCTGCGCAGCCTCTCGCCGATCGACTTCGACACCGTCGAGCGGTCGGTCGCGAAGACCGGGCGGCTGATCGTCACGCACGAGGCTCCGGTATTCGCCGGGCTCGGCGCCGAGATCGCCGCGCGGATCACCGAGCGCTGCTTCTACCACCTGGAAGCGCCCGTGCTGCGCGTCGGCGGATTCGACATCCCCTACCCCCCGGCTAAGCTCGAAAAGCACCATCTGCCCGACCCCGACCGCATTCTCGACGCGGTCGACCGTTCCCTCGCCGCGTGAGGCGGGCTCGCCGTAGTGAGAGGTGCCGCGTGGAGAACTCTGCCGGCCAGGATCTTCCGGCCTCCGTGCTGGAGTTCCGGCTGCCGGACCTCGGCGAAGGGCTGACCGACGCCGAACTGGTCTCGTGGGCGGTGGCCGTGGGCGACACGGTCGAGCTGAACCAGGCCATCGCCGACGTGGAGACGGCCAAGGCGGTCGTCTCGTTGCCGTCGCCGTTCGCGGGCCGGGTGGTCGAACTGCTGGCGCAGCCGGGCGACACCGTGGCGGTCGGAGCGCCGCTCATTCGCATACGAACAGCGGGAACAGAACAGACGACGAACGAAGCGGGCCGCACGTCGGTCCTGGTCGGCTACGGCCCCGAGGCGGAGGCGACGTCCCGGCGGCGCCCTCCGGCACAGCCCGGCGTCTCGCGAACCGAAAGCATGAACAGCCCGGCGGAACCCGGCCTTTCGCGGCCCGGTGGCGTAGGCGGCCGACCAGGAGAATCCCGCGCCTCGCGGCCCGATGGCACGGGCGGCGAGGCGCAGGAGCCCGGCGTCTCGCGGCCCGGCGATGTCGGCGCGGCGGAGGAACCGCACCGGCGACAACCGGATCCTGCGCCCGGCCCGGCCCGCGCGGCGGCGACGCCCGCCGCGCGGAAACTGGCGCGCGAACTCGGCCTGGACCTGTGGTTCATCGCGGGTTCCGGTCCCGGCGGCGCGGTCACCGTCGAGGACGTGCGCGGCGCGGTACCCGTCTCGCAGCCGCGCGCGGCAACCGCGCCCACCGTCGCGGATGCCGGACCGGTCCGGCCGTCCATTCGCGAAGAGCGCACCCCGATCAGCGGCATCCGCAAGCGCACCGCGGCGGCGATGCTCACCAGCGCGCGCACCATTCCCCAGGCCAGCACGTTCGTCACCGTGGACGGCACCGCCTCGATGGAGCTACTCGATCATCTGCGCAGTACGAAATCCTTCGCGGGCCTCACCCTGACCCCGCTGGCCCTGGTCGCGCAGGCGGCGCTGGCCGCGCTCGCCGACTTCCCCGGCATGAACGCCTGCTGGGACGAAGCCGCTCAGGAGATCGTCACCAAGCACTACGTCAACCTGGGCATCGCGGTGGCCACCGAGCGCGGGCTGCTGGTGCCGAACATCAAAGAGGCGCAGACCTTGAGCCTGCGCGACCTGACCAAGGAGATCGGCTGGCTGGCCGACACCGCGCGCGCGGGCGGCGCGACGCCCGCGGAGCTGCGCGGCGGCACGTTCACCATCACCAACGTCGGCGTCTTCGGTGTGGACGCCGGAGTCCCGCTGGTCAATCCGGGCGAGGCCGCGATCCTGTGCCTGGGCTCGATCCGCAAGCGGCCGTGGGTTGTGCGCGACGAGATCGCGGTCCGGTGGGTCACCACCGTGGGCGTCAGCTTCGACCATCGCATGGTCGACGGCGAACTCGCCGCCCGCTTCCTCGCCACGGTCGCGGGATTCCTGGAGGACCCGCTCACCCTGCTCAGCCGCGTCTGACCGGCCCGGCGGTCACTCGGTGACGAGCGCGGCCGCGGCCGTGCGGATGACCTCGGGAATCTCGACCGGCTTGCGCGTCTCGGCGTCCACGTAGACGTGCACGAAGACACCGGTGGCCGACAGTTCCAGCTCGCCGTCGGCCTCGCGGAAGATGGCCAGGTCGTAGGTGATGCTGGAGCGTCCGAGCCGGGAGATGCGCAAGCCGACCTGCAACTGGTCCGGGAAACTGATCGAGCCCAGGTACTGGCAGGAGGTCTGCGCCACCACGCCGAGCGCGGGCAGCTCGCGGATGTCGGTTCCGGTGGCGTGCATCAACCACGCGTTGACCGCGGTGTCGAAGTACGAGTAGTAGGTCACGTTGTTCACGTGCCCGTAGTGGTCGTTGTCGGCCCACCGGGTCGGCACCGGCCAGAGCACCGGATACTGCTGCGTCACCCGGCCGACGATAGCTCAGTAGTCGTCCCGCTGTGTCGATCGTGCCGCGTGCGGGGCCCTACGTGGCTACGCGAGCTCCCTCCTCCGGGCCTGACCGCACGCGGCTGTGCCGGTGGTCGCGCGGGGAGACGCCGAAGTGCCGTTTGAACGCGGCGCTCAGCGCGAAGGCGCTGCCGTACCCGACCTGACGGGCGATGGCCTCGATGGTGGCGTCGGATTCCTGCAGCAGATCGGCGGCCAGCGCCAGCCGCCATTCGGTGAGGAACGCCATCGGCGGCTCGCCAACCAGGTCGGTGAACCGGCGCGCCAGCGCGGCCCGCGACATCCCCACCGCCTCGGCCAGGCCGGCGACCGTCCACCCGTGCGCCGGATTGTGCTGCAACAGGCGCAGGGCCTTCCCGACCAGCGGGTCGCCGTAAGCGTGGTACCAGGCGGGCGCGTCGTTGCGGGAGAACCAGGCACGGAGCGCGGCGATCAGCACCAGATCGAGCAGACGGTCCAGCACCGCGCTCTGCGCGGGCTCGTCCTTGGTCACCTCGTCGACCAGCAGGTCGAGCACCCTGCTGTCGAACTCGCCGCGCCGCAACACCAGCACCGGCGGGAGCGCGCGCAGCAGGCGACGGCTGGCCGCGCCCGCGGACTCGTAGGTTCCGGTGACCATCAGGGTGGCTCCGTCCGGATCGGTGCCCCACTGCCGCACGCCCAGACTCAGCGTCTCGCAGAGAATTTCGCCCTGCGGCGTCTTCGTCACCTGACCGGGATGGATGATGATCTGCGGTTCGGTCGCCGGGTCGTCGGCCACCGTGTACGGCGCGGGCCCGCGGAAGATCGCCACATCGCCCGCGCCGAGCTGCCGCGGCGCGCCCGCGTCGGTGACGATCCAGGCGCCGCCGCGAATCATCGACAGCACGGTCAGCGGAGCTTCGTCCTGGATGCGCAGCGACCACGGCGGATCCAGCAGCGAACACATCAGGAACGCGCCGCGAGCGCGAGGGCCTTCGAGCAGACTGGCGAGCGCATCCACCCCTCCACGGTAGACGAACGCGCATGATCACGAGCTGTTGCGCAATGCTCCGTCTCGGCGTGACCGGCTCCGACAACGGGCATTCGGGAGTCGGCTCCCGGACCTGTTCGGCACGGTGCTCGACGGCCGCAACGCGGAGCACGCCGATAGCGTGCCGGTGCGCGCCGCGCCGGAGTCCGAAGGATCGCACCTACTCGTCATGGAAACCATCGGAATCCGGAATACCCCGGGTGCGTGACACGTTTCACATTGTGCAAAGGACTCGCTCGCGGACGAGACGCGCAATGTCGAGCGTCCCGCACGGTCGCACGACCAGGTCAACGGCGCCCTGGACCGGTTCCGCGGGCGAGGCTGCCCATGGGGGAGATTTTCTCGGTACCGTCGAAATGGTGTTGAGCCCGACGGTCGATCGCCGGATCCGCGTGGCGCGTGCCGCGGTGTTCACGGTCTTCGGGTTGAACGGCTTCCTGCTCGCCATGTGGGTGGTGCACATCCCGGTCGTCACCGACCGCACGGGCGTCTCCAAATCGACGCTGGGCATGTTCATTCTGCTGATGTCCGGGGCGGGCATCATCGGGATGCGGCTGGCCGGCCCGCTCGCCGATCGGTTCGGCAGCAGGACGCTGGTCGGGGCCGCGGCGTGCTTCGGATCGGTCGCGGTGGCCGGTCCCGGCTTCGCCACCGGGCCGTTCACCTTGGCGCTCGCGCTGGCCTGCTTCGGTTTCGGCAACGGGGCGCTGGACGTGTCGATGAACACCCAAGCGGTGCACGTGGAACGGGCCTACCGGCGTCCGATCATGGCCGCCTTCCACGCGTTGTTCTCCGGTGGGGGCCTGCTCGGTTCACTGCTCGGCGCCGCCGCTCTGCGGGCGGGCATGGACCTGCGGGTCACCTTGGTCGTCGCCGCGGCGTGCGGCGTCGCGCTGACCCTCACGCTGGTGCCGCGGCTGCTGCGCGAGTCGGCAACCGGCGCGGAAGCCGCGGAGTCCCCTGACGTCGCGTCCGTCCACAGCGGCGGCCTCGACGCCACGCCACCGGAACACAGCGGGAAACGCGCTTCGTCCCGGCACGACAACGTGCCGATCGGGGCCGGCGCGGAGTCCACCGCGCGGCCGCAGGGCCGCGACCAGGTCTCCCGCCCCCATGCCCCGACCCACCTCGACGCCCGAGCGCGCAGCCGAAAAGTGCTCACGCTGGCCGCTATCGCGTTCGCCCTCCTGCTGGCCGAAGGCGTGGCCGCCGACTGGAGCGCCTTGCAGTTGCGCGAACACCTCGGCGCCGACGCGGCCACCGCGGCACTGGCCTTCGGCGCCTTCTCCACCACGATGACGGTCGGGCGTTTCGGCGCCGACCGGGTGAACCACGTCTTCGGCGGGGTCGCGGTGGTGCGCTACGGCTCGCTCCTAGCGGCCGTCGGCTTGGCCGTCATCGTGGTCTCGCCGTGGATACCGCTGACGCTGTTCGGCTGGGCCATGACCGGACTGGGCCTTGCCGGAGGTGTCCCGCAGATCTTCAGCGCGGCGGGGAATCTGGGCTCCCACACGGCCGCGACCGATATGTCACGGGTGTTCAGCGTGGGCTACCTGGGCTTGCTCGCCGGGCCGACGATCATCGGCTGGCTCACCGCCGTGGTGCCGCTGACCACGGCGATGGTCGTGCCGATGCTCGCCGTGCTGCTGTGCTGCGGGTACGCGGGCGTCGTCGCCACGCCGCGCGAGCCGGCACGCTGACCGGATCACGAATCCCAGGACAGCTCGACCATCGGCACCCGGCCGATCGCCGTGCTCGTGGCTTCCTCGATGATGCGACTCAGATTCCGGTACGCCCGCGGGCGCGTGCGCCGGTAGTCGTCGAGAACCGCGGCGGACTCGCCGGAACTCAGCACCCGGGCCACCGCCGGAACCCGGTGGCGCGCCGCGATGCTCACGTAGCAATGCGGATCGGCGGCGAGATTGCGAAACCACTGCGCCTGCGCGCCGAACCCGGAGGCGATCACCGCGCGAGTGCGGCCCGGCCGGGCCACCGTCTCCAGCACCACATAGCGCGGACGTCCCGAGCGACGGCCGGTGTGCTCGAGCAGGGAGCCGTCCACCGAACAGGAAACCGAGCCGAGCCCGGAACACGGCGATCGGCGCGCGCACGAACCATCTGGTCCGCAGCAACCGCGCGCCGACGCTCGTCATCGCTTCAGGCTAGCGTTCATCGACCGCTACTTGGGGGCCACCAGGCACAGGGTGATCGGCTCCGGCTTGGGGTAGACGATCGTGTCGTTCTCGGTCGCCTTCGCCCCGCACGCGGACTTGTCGGCGGTGCCGCGCACGATCCGGCCGATCTTGAAGTCCGCCGACGAGCCGCAGGCCACCTTGGTGCTCGCGCCGAGGAAACCGCCGTCGATGCAGTCGCCCTCCTTGACATTCAGCCGCAGGCACAGCGTGTACTCGTTGCTGCCGGTCTGGTAGTAGCTGGCGTAGTCCTTGGTGGGGCAGTTCGCGTTCGCGCCGTCGAGCCGTTGCGCCACCACGTAATTGGCTTCGGGATCGGAGCATTCCTTGGTCGCGAACTCGGCTTTGACGGTGGTGCCGGACAACTTCGCGCACTGACCGATATCGATCTTCTCGCCGTCCGAGCGGAAGACGGTGCGCGCGCCCACGATCAGCAACCCGATCACCAGCACGACGCCGAGGATGCCGAGGATCTTGCCGACGCTGCTCCCGCCGCGATTCTGCTGGGGCGGGGGTCCTGGCGGCGGGAATCCGCCGCCGGGGTAGCCCGGCTGCTGCGGGAAACCACCTTGCGGCGGATAGCCCGGCTGCGGCTGACCGGGATAACCGGGCTGCGGATAACCCTGCGGCTGGCCCGGCTGCCCCGGCAAGCCCTGTGGCGCACCGGCAGGCGGCTGCTGCGGATAGCCGGGCTGGCCTGGATACGGTTGATTCGGTGGTGTGGTCATGGATCCCCTCCCCGGGTCTCGCTTGGTTCCGTGCGCGCAGGGGCGACGGGCGAACCCATGGAATCTAGCCGATCGGCGTCAGTGGCGCCGTGCCGGACGCCAGCCGGTCTCCCAGACCGCATCGGCGAACCGCCGCAACGGATTCGGCTCACCGAAGCCGTCGCGGCGGGTTCACAGATACAGTCCCGGATTCACCGCGTCCACGGCGACGGCGTCGATCCGTGCCTCGCCGTCGCGCGCGGAGACCAGTTCGGCCAAGGTCGCGCCGTTCGGAAACGCGGCGGACGCGCCCGGCTGCTCCCGCTCCAGCCAAGCCGCCGACTCGGCGGAGGACAGCCGCCCGATCTCGATCCGCGCCAGGCACCGTCCCGGCCGCGTCACCGCCGGATGCAGACGGGACAGGTCCTCGTTGGTCGTGATGGCGACGAGCACGTCCCTGCCTTGGCCGAGCATGCCGTCGGTCAGGTTCAGCAGCCGCGAGAGACCCTGTCCCGCCGCTTCTTTCGCCTCCCCGCGAATCAGCTCGTCACAGTCCTCTAGCACCAGCATCCGCCAGCGCGGCGCCTCCTCGTCGGCGTTGTCCACACCGGCGGCCACCTCCATGAGGTAGCCGGGCTTGCCGAACATCACCTCGGGATCGAGCACGCAGTCCAGCTGGCACCAGCCGCCCCAGGCACGCGCCAGTGCGCGCAGCGCGGTGGTCTTCCCGGTGCCGGGCGGGCCGTGCAGCAGCACCAGCCTGCCGCGGACGTCGTCGGCGGTGAGCGACATCAGCCGATCGAGGGCGGTGGCGACCGGTCCCCCGTAGTTGCCGCGGATCGTCGACCACTCCGGGGCCGTGATCGAGCGCGCCCGCCGCTGTGGACCGTGATTGTGCATGTGCCAGAAGCCCATCTCGACGGTCTCGCCCACCTCGGGCGGCGCCGCCGCGTCCCGGATCGCCTCGGCGAGCAGTTCGTCCGCGAGCGTGTCGGTGACGGCGGTGACCTCGACCATCGCCGAGCCGCCCGACCAGCGCACCGACCGCAGCGACCAGCCGGGGCCGACGACCAGCGTGGCCCCGCTGTCGTTGTCGCGCACGGTGCGCACCACGCGGCCACGACTCGGACGCAACGGCGCGTCCGGCCGCACCCGTTCCAGATGCGCGGTGCGCGCGCACGGATGATCGCCGCGCAGGAACGGCCCGAGCGCGAGGGCATCGATCGCGTCGCGGATGGAGTAAGTGGAATCGACTACGACGGTCCATGGCAGCCGCTCGGCCGGATCGGCCGAGGGCTCCCCGGGACCGATCAACCGAAGAGGCTCATGACGTGCGGACACTCGGAGAATGATCCGGGGCGGCGTGGCACGGTGTCCATCGAATTACGACAGTGCCCCCCTCCGCGCCACGGCGGAGGGGGGCACTGCGCGGAAACGCTTCGCCTACAGCGCCTTCAGTTCCTCGGTGACTGCTCCGACGGACTTCTTGGCGTCGCCGAACAGCATGGAGGTGTGGTCGGCGTAGAACAGCGGGTTGTCGATGCCGGCGAAGCCGGAGTTCATCGAGCGCTTGAGCACGATCACCGACTTGGCCTGGTCGACGTTGAGCACCGGCATGCCGTAGATCGGACTCGAGGCGTCCTCGCGGGCGGCGGGGTTGGTGACGTCGTTGGCGCCGATCACCAGGGCGACGTCGGTGCGGCCGAATTCGCCGTTGATGTCGTCCATTTCCTTGAGCGCGTCGTAGGAGACCTCGGCCTCGGCCAGCAGCACGTTCATGTGACCCGGCATGCGACCGGCCACCGGGTGGATGGCGTATTTGACCTCGACGCCCTTGGCCTCCAGCAGCGAGGCCATCTCCTTGACCGCGTGCTGCGCCTGTGCCACCGCCATGCCGTAGCCGGGCACGACGATCACCTGGTTGGCGTAGGCCATCTGGATCGCGGCGTCCGCGGCGGAAGTGGCCTTGGCCTGCTTCTGCTCGCCGCCCGCGCCGCCGACGGCCGCGCCGCCGCCACCGAAGCCGCCCGCGACGATGGCCGGGATGGACCGGTTCATCGCCTTGGCCATCAGGTTGGTCAGGATCGTGCCGGACGCGCCGACGATCATGCCCGCCACGATCATGGCGGTGTTGTTCAGCGCCAGACCCGCCGCCGCGGCCGACAGCCCGGTCAGCGCGTTGAGCAGCGAGATCACCACGGGCATGTCCGCGCCGCCGATCGGCAGCACGACCATCAACCCCAGCACGCCCGCGAGCACGAGCACCGCGATCATCCACAGCTGCGACACCCCCTCACCGGTGGCGCCGACGCCGATCACGACCGCCGCGGCGATCGCGCCGAGCAGCAGCAGAAGGTTCAACGGCTGTTGCAACTTGCCGATCCCGATCGGACGGCCGGGCAGGATCTCCTGCAACTTGCCGAACGCTATCAGCGATCCCCAGAACGACACCGAACCGATGATCGCCGCGAACAGCGATCCGATCACGATGTGCACCGTCGGCTCTTCGTCGAAGTGCGAGAACCCCTGGGAATTGATGAATTCCGACCAGGCGATGAGCGCGACAGTGCCACCGCCGACACCGTTGAACGCGGCCACCAGCTGCGGCATCGCGGTCATCTTCGTGTATTTCGCCGGGGGCACGCCCAGCACGACGCCGACCACCAGACCGGCGACGATGAGAATCCAGTTGCTGGTGTGGCGGATCGAGATCAGCGTCGCGACCACCGCGATCACCATGCCGACCGCCGCGATCAAGTTGCCGCGCACCGCGGTCTTCGGGCCGGTCAAGCCCATCAGACCGTAGATGAACAGCGCGAACGACACGATGTAGAGACCGTTGACCAGGTAGGTCACGTTGTCGAAGGTGTGCATCACTCACCCGCCTTCTGCGCGGCAGCGGGCTTCTTGCCCTTGAACATGCCCAGCATGCGGTCGGTGACCACGAAACCACCGATCACGTTCAGTGTCCCGAACACCACCGCGACGAACAGGATGATCTGGGTCAGGATCGACGGATCCTGCACGTTACCGAGGGTGACCAGCGCACCGAGCACCACGATGCCGTGGATGGCGTTGGTGCCCGACATCAGCGGCGTGTGCAAGGTGTTGGGCACCTTGGAGATCACGGCGAAACCGACGAACCCGGACAGCACCAGGATCGCGATATTCGCCAGCAATTCGGTATACATCAGTTCTCCACCTTCGCCTCGGTCGCGTCCTTGACCTGCGCCGACTCCGCCACATCGGTCGCGCCTGCCGCCGCGGCGGGCGCGTCCGGTTCGCGGGTGACGCAGGAATCCGCCAGCACCTGGTCGCTGAAATCGGGGGCCAGCTTGCCGTCGACCAGCATCAACTCCAGCAGCGCCGCGATGTTCTTGGAATACAACTCCGAAGCGTGCTCGGGCATGGTGGCGGGCAGGTTCAACGGCGAGGCGATGGTCACCTCGTGCTTGACCACGGTCTCACCGGGCTCGGTCAGCTCGCAGTTGCCGCCGGTCTCCCCGGCCAGATCCACGATCACGCTGCCGGGCTTCATGCCCTCCACCGCGGCGGCCGTCACCAGTCGCGGCGCGGGACGCCCCGGCACCAGCGCGGTGGTGATCACCACGTCGAAGCCCTTGATCGCGTCCTCGAGCGCCTGCTGCTGCTTGGCCTTCTCCTCGTCGGTGAGCTCACGGGCGTACCCGCCTTCACCGGCCGCGTCGATGCCCAGGTCCAGCCACTGCGCACCCACCGACCGCACCTGATCGGCGACTTCGGGACGCACGTCGTAACCGGTGGTCCGGCCGCCGAGGCGCTTGGCGGTCGCCAGCGCCTGCAAACCCGCGACGCCGACACCGAGCACCAGCACCGTCGCGGGCTTCACCGTGCCCGCCGCGGTGGTCAGCATCGGGAAGAACCGCGTCGACTCCGACGCCGCCAGCAACACCGCCTTGTAGCCCGCCACGTTCGCCTGCGAGGACAACGCGTCCATCACCTGCGCACGCGAGATCCGCGGGATCGCCTCCACCGCGAAGGCCTGCACTCCCGCCGCCTTCAGCGCGCCGATCTGATTGTCGGCGTTGCGCGGCGCGAGGAACCCGATCAGCGTCTGCCCCGACGACAGTTTCGCGACTTCGGCGTCACTGGGCGGAGCCACCTTCACCACCACGTCCGCCGACCACGGATCACCGATCGACGCGCCCGCCTCGACATAGGCTTCGTCGGGAATCAGCGCGCCCTTGCCCGCCCCCGACTCCACGACGACCTCGACGCCCTGCTTCACCAGGCTCGGGATGATCTTCGGCACCAATGCGACACGTCGCTCGCCCGCGTTGGATTCGCGGACGACACCGACACGCGCGCCGCGCGGCGATGGATCGCCTACGCTCTGCGTTGTCTCCACTTGTCAGACTTCCTTCTCTTACTGAGCTTCAGGCAACGGGTAGACGACCGGGCGATGTTACCGATGAGTAAGTTCGCCCAAATCCTCGCCACTGTACCTGGCCCGCGGTGAGCCTAGCTGAGATGCCCGTCACACACGCCGGACGAATCGCGCCGGTGACGCCCGAAAACGTCGGGTCGCCACCGAGCGAACAGCGGGCCGCCGGGGACGGTCCATCTTTTCCTTTCTCGTGTGTGATCGTGGTCTCCCCAGGTGAACACGGCAAGACCGTACAGAGAAGTTGGTTACCCACCTCGAGGTTGGCCACCAGGTGAGACGTGTATCCCACAGCGGAGTAGTGACGTGCGTCATGCCGATCGAGGATCCGGGGTGTTCGGCTCGGCTCGTACGCCGTATGGTCCAGCGTGTGAACGACTGCGTCTTCTGCCGCATCGTGGCGGGCGAGGCACCGGCGGCGAAAGTGTACGAGGACGACACGCTGTGCGCGTTTCTCGACATCCGGCCGATCGCGCGTGGGCACACGCTGGTGATACCGAAGCGGCACGCCGCCGAGCTGGAGGACCTCGACGCCGAACTCGGCGCGCAGATCTTCCGCGTCGGTCATCGGCTCGCCCTGGCCATCCGGCGCAGCAGCCTGGCCGCCGACGGCGCCAATCTGGTGCTCAACGACGGAAGGGCGGCGTTCCAGACCGTCGCGCACGTCCACCTGCACGTGATCCCGCGCAGACACGGAGACACGCTGCGGTTCGCAAAAGGCTTTCTCCTGCGCCGTCCGCATGATCCGGTCGCCACCGCCGCGGCCATCCGGGACGGCATCGCGGCATTGGACAACGAGGGCGCGAGCCCGGAAAAGGAAAACGAGGGATGACCGAGACGATCGATCGGGCCACGCTGATCGACCTGCTGTCGCGGCAGTGGGAGGCGATCGACGCGCTGATCGCCCCGCTGGACGAACAACGCTGGCGCACCCCGTCGTCGCTGCCCGGCTGGACCGTGTTCGACATCGTCGCCCACGTCATCGGCACCGAATCCTTCCTGCTGGGTGACCGGCCGCCCGCGCACGACCCCACCAGGGCCAAGACCGACGTGCGCACGCTGCCCTACGTGCGCAACGAGACCGCGGTGCTCAACGAGATCTGGGTCGACCGCCTGCGCCCGCTGCCCGGCGCCCGCCTGCTCGAGCTGTATCGCGAGGTCATCGACCGCAGGCGCACGGCGCTCGCGGCGATGGACGATGCGGAGTGGGAGAAGGAGACGGTGTCGCCGATCGGCCAGGTGACCTACGGCAGGTTCATGCGGGTGCGGTTGTTCGACTGCTGGATGCACGAACTCGACATCGCCGACGCGCTCGGAGTGCGGGTGGCGGAGGGCGGCCCCCGCGGCGAGATGGCGTTCGCCGAGTTCGCCGGCAGCATCCCGCGTGTGGTGGCGAAGAAGGGCGAGGCGCCGGACGGCGCGCGGATCGCCTTCGCGCTCACCGGTCCGCTGGCCAGGACCCTGCGCATCCAGGTGGCGGGCCGGGCGAGCTACGTGGACGCGTTCGACGGACCCGCCACCGTCGAGATCACCGTTGATTCGGGGCTTTTCGTGCGCTTGGGCGGCGGCCGGACGACCGCCGAAGAGCACGTGGACGAGATCACCATCGAGGGCGACGACGAACTCGGGCAGCGCCTCGTCCGCCATTTGGCCTTCACCATCTGACCCGTGCGACTGTTCCTGTCCAGCTACCGGTTCGGCGCGCACTACGACCGGCTCGCCGCGCTCGCGGGCCCGCCGGGCCGGGTCGCGCTGATCCCGAACGCCTGCGACGCCTGGCCGCGGGCATGGGCGGGCGCGGTGACCAGCGACCTGGCGCCGCTGCGCAAACTCGGCTACCGGCCCGAGGTGCTCGACCTGCGCGAGTACGTCGGCCGGGAGGCCGAGCTGGAACGCAAGCTGGCGCAGTTCCCGCTGCTGTGGGTGCGCGGCGGCAACACGTTCGTGTTGCGCGCCCAGTTCGCCCGCAGCGGCGCGGATCGGATTCTGCCCCGGCTGCTCGCCGCCGACGCGCTCGTCTACGCCGGTTACAGCGCCGGGGCCTGTGTGATGACCCCGGACCTGCACGGCCTGGAATCGGTGGATGATCCGGCCGAGGTGCAACCGGCGTGCGGCGTCGAACCCCGATGGGACGGACTGGGTTTGGTGGACCGCCGGATCGTGCCGCACATCGATTCGGCCACCGACCCCACCGGTGACTGCACTCGCCTCGCGGCTCGTTACCGCGCCGATGGCGTCGCGCACTGGGCGTTGACCGACGACGACGCGATCGTCGTCGACGGCGAGCGCACCGAAGTGCTGGTCGATCGGGCCGCGTCGTAATCGTTCCCCGCTCGCACTCGGGCTCTCCAGAGCGGCGGTCACCTCGTCCGCACGCGGCTCACTCGAAGCATCCGCTCAGCTAGCGGCGTCTGCGAAAACCTTGACACCTACATCGCGTCGGGCGCGAGTCCGGGTTCCGGTTCGGCCGCGCGGCGGAAGACCACCCAGCGCATCGCGCTGTACATGTAGACGGCCTCGCACGCACCCGCCAGCAATCGGGACAGGTGGTACTCCAGGCCCAGCGCGGTGAGTCCGCTGCCGATGCCGAGGATGAACGCGAGGTAGTTGACGACGACCACCACGACGTACACCGCGGCCTGCCTGCCGACCGGAGCGTGGGAGTGGAAGTTGAACGTGCGGTTGAGCACGAAGGCGAGCCCGAACGCGCAGACGTAGGCCACCGTCACCGACGACCACACCGGCAGATCCAACCAGCCGTGCAGAACGGTGAGCAGTGCCAAGTCGACGGCGAAGGTGCCGCTGTTGATCAGCGCGAAGCCGAGCAAGGTCGGCGGAACGAGCCGGTTCACCCCGAACGGCAGCCGGTGCGCGACCGCCTCGCACCAGCGGGTGAACCGGTCGGCGATGGTGTCGGCGGTCTCGGACAGCTCGTGCACGCGGCCAGCGTGCCAGCGGCAGATGTCCGGCAGATGAGCGGACGGCGACCGCGGGGTGGCTCAGCCGATCTGGGCCTGGCCGGGATTCTCCGCGGCGTGCTCCAGGCTCGCCCAGGCCGCCATGCACCGCCGCCGCGCGACATCGTCCGCCTCCGCGAGCAGCGCCTCCAGCAACTCGCGCGGCTCGCGCCGCCACAGGTCGGCCAGCTCGGCGACGGCCTCCTTGCCGAAGACACCGGAGCGGTCCAGCGCGGTCAGCCATTCCTCGTGCTCACCCGCGTGCACCCGGCGCAGCGCGTCCGGGTCGAAGCCGTCCTCGACGAACTCGCTGGAGAACATCGCGGCGACCAGTTCCCGGCGACTCGGTTGTTCGCCCTGCATCCGTTCCATCCCTCCAAGTGGTACGCGGCGAACCGCATGGACTGCCGGCGCCACGACACAGCGCCAGGAGAACTCGATGCCCCGAACAGTCAAGCCCCTGTCGGCATTCTGGTCTCCCGTAGGCGGTAATACCACTGTGGCGGGTGACATCACATTCCGGGGCTTCCGTTCGCCACGGGCGCGCGGGTCGCCCGATCAGCAAATATCGGGCACGGGGAGCTAGCGTGAGGTGGTGGACCTGCATGACTTGATCGCCGCGCTCCCCGACGGCGCGGTGCTCACCGATGCCGACCTGCTGGCGAGCTACCGGCAGGACTGGGCCCGCGATCCCGGCGCGGGCACCGCCCTGGCCGTGGTGCGTGCCACCCGCACCGACGACGTGGCCACGACGCTGCGCTGGGCCACCGCCCGGCGCGTCCCGGTGATTCCGCGCGGGGCCGGCTCGGGGCTGTCCGGTGGCGCGACGGCCGTCGACGGCGCGATCGTGCTGAGCACCGAGCGGATGCGGGAGATCTCCGTCGACCCGGTGACCCGCACCGCGGTGGTGCAGCCGGGCTTGCTCAACGCCGAGGTCAAGCGCGCGGTCGCGGAGCACGGGCTGTGGTATCCGCCCGACCCGTCGTCGTTCGAGATCTGCTCGATCGGCGGCAACGCCGCGACCAACGCGGGCGGCCTGTGCTGTGTGAAGTACGGGGTCACCACCGATTACGTGCTCGGCATGCAGGTCGTGCTCGCCGACGGCACGGTCGTGCGGCTCGGCGGTCCTCGTTTGAAGGACTCGGCCGGGTTGTCGCTCACCAAGCTGTTCGTCGGCAGCGAGGGCACGCTGGGCGTGATCACCGAGCTGACCCTGCGGCTGCTGCCCGCGCAACCGCCGCAGAGCACGGTCGTCGCCAGCTTCCCCACGCTCACCGCCGCCACCGACGCGATCCTGGCCATCACCGGCGAACTGCGCCCGTCCATGCTCGAGTTCATGGACTCGGTGTCGATCAACGCCGTGGAAGACGAACTGCGGATGGGATTGGACCGGAAGGCGGCCGCGCTACTGGTCGCCCGATCCGACGCCCCCGGCGAATTCGCCAGGCGCGAAGCCGAGATCATGGCGGCGGCCTGCGAGAAGGCAGGCGCGACAGAGGTTTTCCACACCGAGGACCCTTCCGAGGGCGAGGCGTTCACGGCCGCACGACGCTTGGCGATTCCCGCCGTGGAGAAGCTGGGGCCGCTGCTGCTCGAAGATGTCGGCGTGCCGCTGCCCCGGCTCGGCGACTTGGTGAGCGGCGTCGCCGAGATCGCCGAGCGCAACGCGGTGACGGTGTCGGTGATCGCGCACGCGGGCGACGGCAACACCCACCCGCTGATCGTGCACGACCCCACCGACGCCGATCACACCGCGCGAGCGCACCGCGCCTTCGGCGAGATCATGGACCTCGCCATCGCCCTCGGCGGCACCATCACCGGCGAACACGGCGTCGGCCGCTTGAAGAAGGCCTGGCTGCCCGATCAGCTGGGCCCCGATGTGATGGCCCTGACCCGCCGCATCAAGGACGCACTCGACCCCGACGGCATCCTCAACCCCGGCGCGATCCTCTGACCGCCCCGCCGGAACATTCCCTTCGCACGAGGAGTTCTACCCCGACATGACGACCAGGCTCGAACACAACGTCGACGACACCCGCTTCGAGATCTACATCGACGACACCCTCGCCGGGTACGCCGACTACGCCGAACGCGAGGACACCAAGACCCGCGACTTCCACCACACGCTGACCTTCCCCGAATTCCGAGGCCGAGGCGTTGCCGCCCAAGTCGTCGAATACGCCCTCAACGACTCCCGCGCCGCCGGTTTCTCGGTCATCCCCACCTGCTGGTACGTCGAGCAGTACATCTCCCAGCACCGCGAATACGCCGACCTGGTCAAGTAGACCTTCGACGCACCCGCGAGTGGCACACCACCGAGAGGTCTAGTCGCGTTTCGCCGCAGCCATGTGCCACTCGCGGGGTGCTCCGCAGGCTCCCGTGGGGATGGTTGGGTCAGGAGCGTTCGAGTGTGCCGTCAGCAAGGCCGGTGGTGAAGGTGTCCCACTCGTCCGGCGTGAAGATCAGTGCTGGGCCGGCCGGGTTCTTCGAGTCCCGTACACCGACGCCGCCCGTGAGAAACGCGACCTCCACACATGCTTTGTCGCCACCGCTACGGCTGCTCTTGAACCACTTCGCCTCAGAGAGGTCTGCATTCACCGTGTGTACTCCCTTGCCATCTGCCGGAGCAGATTCTTGCTCTGATCCGGATCCAGCGCCGCGCGCTCGAGCTGCCGGTAGGCGTCGACATACCGATTCACGGCGCGGAGCTTCTCCAGGTACAGATCACCTGTGAAGCTCTCAACGTAGACAACAGTAGGCTCTTTCGGTTGTCGTTTGCCGTCGCCCCCAGACTTCAAGATCACGAATGGACCGACAGCCACGCCCATGGGGAATCCAGCCGAGAAGGGAAGCACCCGAATCGTGACGTTGGGCAAACCCATGAGGTCCACAAGATGACGGAGCTGGGCGGACATGACTCGATCGTCGCCAACCAGCCCGCGTAGCACCGACTCGCGAAGGATGGCGTTCACGCTCACAGGTTTCGTTTTTCGCGTTATCAATGCTTGGCGTTTGCGCCGGAGATGTACTCGACGCTCGTGTTCCAGCGCTGTGTCATCCGGGTAGACGGCACGAATCAACCCACTCGCGTACGCGGGCGTCTGGAAGATTCCCGGCACCAGTTCCGGTTCGTACCAGGTCAGCGACCGCGCGGTGGCTTCCAGGTCGACGAACACATCGAAGTTCTCGGGAATCAGGTCGCCGAACTCGTGCCACCAGGACTTCACGCTGGCCTGTTTCGCCAGGCCGACCAACGCGTTCGTGTACTCCTCGGTGAAGTCGTAGATCTTGCACAGCGCCTCCACATCGACGGTGCGAATGCGCTCGGTCTTGCCGACTTCCATCCGTTGAACGGTGCTGACACTCCACTGCATCCGTTCACCGACATCGGCCAATGTCAATCCCGCCGCTTCACGTCCGTTCCGCAGATGCCTGCCCAGCTGACGGCGCGGGAGGGTGGAGCCACCACTTTCGGCCATGCGATTCCTGTCCACTCGGGCGGCCCTGGCTTCTCATCGCCGGGCCGATTCTCATCTCAAAATGAAAAACATGCTGGTGGAGCTGATGAGATCTCATAGTGACGTAGTTCATCGGCTTGGTCCAGTGGTTCTCTGAATGAGCGCCCGGCAGAGGGATCGCGGAAAGCGACATCCCGCAACATAGTTCGTCCTCGACCCGGCTGTGGACCGGGGACTTGCCGCAGCCTCGGGCGCACCATGAACCCCTCCGATGAAGCAGAGGTCTCGATGCGCCACATAGCGTTCGGAGACACGCCGTTGTCTCGCTGCCACTACTACCGGCAGGTATGCGGTCTACCCGCCATCGTGGACCCTCCCCAGATCGGGCGGATCGTCGTCCGCACCGGAATGGTCTGGGGCATAACCATGCCCGCCGTGCTCGGACAGCACGTGAAGGTGTGGATGCAGGACCACGGCCACGAGCTGGGGCCGATCCTGTCGCATCCGCGCTCGAATCGATGGACGTTCCTCATCCGCCCCGATCTGCCGGACGACGTGCCGCTGTTCGCCGAGATGTTCCGATTGAACGTGTCCATCATCCGTTACGGCGGCATGATCGCGCTGCCGAGCCCCGCTGACCGAGGGACCAAGT
The DNA here is from genome assembly GCF_035544775.1 of Nocardia implantans. Lineage (NCBI taxonomy): Bacteria > Bacillati > Actinomycetota > Actinomycetes > Mycobacteriales > Nocardiaceae > Nocardia > Nocardia implantans. The sequence goes on from NZ_JAYKYQ010000006.1 coordinate 78,139, forward strand.
TCCGCGCGTGGATTACCAACCCGAACACGGCCTTTCGCCCATCTGGCTGCGTAGTCATCGCGGCGGTCCGCCATTGCGTGGCCGCGAAGCTCGCGCGTGGTCGGCGGGTGACCACATATGCCTGACCGCGCAGTCTCCCCCATCCCGTCCGAGCCGGATGTCCACCTGTCGGTGTTCTGGCACGGAGCCCGCATGGACTTCGTCGCCTGCGTAACGGCCGCATGCCTTTTCGTCCAGGAATGGCGCGCCCGGCACTGGCACGACGCGGTGGAAGTATCCACAGACACCACCGACGCCTACCCGAGGCTCCCATGCGAACGCCTCTACCTGGAGCCCTGACAGCACCCCACCGTCATCGCCCCGGCAAAGTCGGCGACATACGTACACGAGTGGCACACCAGCGAGAGGTGCACTCGCGTTTTGCCGCAACCATGTGCCACTCGTGGCGGCCATCCATGGTGGATGGGGACTTTCGCTGGAGTAAGTCGTCTTGCCGGGTTACGAGTCGAGCGAGCCCGCTGCGGCCAAGAGGCGGGTCACCTCTTCCGCTCGTTGTACGTAGGTCAACGCCTCGCCGACGTTCGGCTTGTGCAGCCCATGTGCGACTTGATTGCGAAGGGCCCTGAGTTCATCGAGTGGTTTGACGACACGGTCAGGAAGAACTCCCGCACCCACAAGGCTTCTGGCCTTGACGTAGATCGGCTTCGGCCGACGGTCTCCGGGCTCGAGCTGCTCGTAGAGCAGGTCTATCGCGCGTTCGACGTCCATCCACGCTTTCACAACACCCAGCTCTGGCATAGCCTGCACGATGCGGAGTAGACCGTCGTAGCCGCTGAAGTCATCGGCCGGCGTTCCCGATCGCCGCTCCGCGGTATCGCCTTCTCCGTTGGTGGATGGAGCCTCGAGCTCGTCGACATGTTCCTCCAACTGGGCCAGTCGTTCGCCGAAATCTCCCGTGACACCGAACGCCTCGATTCGGGTGAGGCGCTCGACCACGCTTCTAAGAGGTTTGCGAAGAATAACCAGCCCAACCACCACCACGACCGGCCACGACACAACAATCTCGAGAAGCTTGACCACGAGTTCCTGCCATGCCATGGGGATAGCCTACGGCTTCTACTGTGTATCTGCGCTTTTCGGTGCAGGCAGGTGAAGCACGCACGGGATGGCCCCGCTGACAGTTGGGCCGTCGAGCTTTGAGCGGGCGCGGCGATGCGATCGACAGAATGTTCGGGCGGCCTGTGCTGCTCGACGGCCTGGAGACGGCCTGAGACGCGGTTGCAGGCACGCCCGAACATCCGGCGATCTACAACAACCTCACTTGAGCAGGGCGCGGCTCATCACCAGGCGCTGGATCTGGTTGGTGCCCTCGTAGATCTGGGTGATCTTCGCGTCGCGCATCATGCGCTCCACCGGGAAGTCGGTGGTGTAGCCCGCGCCGCCGAAGAGCTGGACGGCGTTGGTGGTGACTTCCATGGCGACGTCGGAGGCGAAGCACTTGGCGGCGGCGGAGATGAAACCGAGGTTCTGCTCGCCGCGCTCGGCGCGGGCGGCCGAGGTGTACACCATGAGGCGGGCGGCCTCGATCTTCATCGCCATGTCGGCGAGCATGAACTGGGTGTTCTGGAAGTCGGCGATCGACTTGCCGAACTGCTTGCGGTCCTTGGTGTAGGCGATGGCAGCGTCCAGCGCGCCCTGGGCCAAGCCGACGGCCTGCGCGCCGATGGTGGGGCGGGTGTGGTCGAGGGTCTGCAGCGCGGTCTTGAAGCCGGTGCCCGGCTCGCCGATGATGCGGTCACCCGGCACCCGGCAGTTCTCGAAGTACAGCTCGGCGGTGGGCGAGCCCTTGATGCCCAGCTTGTGCTCGAGCGGGCCGACCACGAAGCCCTCGTCGTCCTTGTGCACCAGGAATGCCGAGATGCCGTTGGCGCCCTTCTCCGCGTCGGTCACCGCCATCACGGTGTACCAGGAGGACTTGCCGCCGTTGGTGATCCAGCACTTGGAGCCGTTGATGATCCAGTCGTCACCCTCCTGCTTGGCCCGGGTGCGCATGCTCGCCGCGTCGGAGCCCGCCTCGCGCTCGGACAGCGCGTAGGAGGCCATCTCGCCGTTGACGATGTCCGGCAGCACCTTCTGCTTCAGCTCCTCGGAGCCGTTCAGGATCAGGCCCATGGTGCCGAGCTTGTTGACCGCCGGGATCAGCGAGGACGAACCGCAGACGCGCGCGACCTCTTCGATCACGATGCAGGTGGCCACCGAGTCGGCGCCCTGACCCCCGTAGGCCTCGGGCACGTGCACGGCGTTGAAGCCGGAGGCGTTGAGCGCGGTCAGCGCCTCCTGCGGGAAGCGGGAGTTGCCGTCGACGTCCTTGGCGTGCGGGGCGATCTCCTTCTCCGCGAGGGCGCGGATCGCTTCGCGCAGCTCATCGTGGAAATCCTCGAGCTTGAACAGGTCGAAATCGGGGTTTCCCGCCATCGGGCTTCACTCCTGATCGTCGGTGGTCGGCGCCGCTTTCCGTGGAACAAAAGCAGCAAATCGGCACTCAGTGCCACATATGAGTCGAGTATACCCCCATGGGGGCCGATCAAGTGGGCCAATGAGGTGGCACTCAGTGTCAGATAGGTCGCACTCCGGGCCGGATCACAGCGAACCGAGCTTGCGGACCAGCAGGTCGGCGATCTGCCTGGGCGGAACGTCGCGCGGGAACACCGCGACGACCAGTTCGTCGGCGTCCGCGGCGCGCCCGGCTCCGCGCGGGATGGCGGCCAGCTCCATGCGCAGGTCCGCCGCACCCGCGTCCGACTCGCCGCGCACCATCCGGCGCAGCAGATAGTTGTGTGTCGCCGTCACAGCGGCGGTGAACTGCACCCGCGCCAGATCCGGGGCATCGGGCAGCCGCTCGCGCAGGTAGTCGGTGAACAGCCGTTCGTAGCGGAACACGGTGACGATCTCGCGCTCCCGCAGCGCGGCCACCCGCCGGACCACCTGATAGCGCCGCGCCGCTATCTCCCGCCACTGCGTGAACCGCTCGAAGACCTGCACCACCGCCGAGCACACCGCCTCCCACGGGTCCTCGCGCGAGGCGGCCAGGAACTCCGCGGCCTGCGCCAGCTGCGACTCGTGGTCGGCGAAGATCACGTCCTCTTTCGACCGGAACTGCCGGAAGAACGTGCGCCGCGAGATGCCCGCCGCTTCCGCGATCTCGTCGACGGTCGTCGCCTCGTACCCCTTCTCGGCGAACAACCGCAGCGCCTGATCCACCACCGTGAGCCGAAAATGCGCGGTGTCGTCGCCTCCCCGCATCCGAGCGATATCCCCTGTAGTCACGACCTCACACCGTAGTCAGCGGGCCGAGAGCGCGAGTCCCCACACCGGGAGCTTTCGCCGTATCGGCAGGCGAGGGTGCCGAGTCGCGCCGTGGATTCGATTGCGCCGCGGGAAGATAGGCACTACATGCCCGAACCATCTCGAAGGCAGTGCAGGTCAACTCGCGAGGGTACCGACATGGCCCGGCGCCGCTGATCCGTGCGTCCCGCGCAGTCCTCTCGCGCCACCTGCCGCACGGCGCGCACGCAGCCCCCCGACCAGGCACAACGACAGCCCGAGCAGGAGCCAGGCCAGCAGGACGAGAACAGCGTGGGTGGCGCCGCGGCCGTCGAAGAACGCGGTGGACCGCAACAACCACCCACCGGCACCGGGCGGCAACATCCGGCCGAGCGCGCCGGACCAGCCGGGCAGCATCTCGGGCGCGGTGGCGGTACCGGAGAGAGGGTTGCCGATGAGCATCATGACGACGGCGCCGATCCCGATCCCGGCGTATCCGAGCAGCGCCTCGAGCCCGAGAACGGTCGAAGCGATGGCCGCGATGGACAAGCCGACGGCGCCGGCGTTGGCGAGGTAGGAACCGCTCACCGACCCGAGCCAGAACTGCAGGATCGCGGCCACGGCCAGGCCGCCCGTGGTCGCGAAGGCCAGCGCTCCGACAACCCTGCGGAACGTGCCGCGAACAAGCCTGGTCAGCAGCACCGCGGCCAACAGACCACCCATGACCAAAGGCAAGGCGCCTGCGGCCAGACCGGCTCCTCGCGGATCACCGGCAGGCAGGGCGGCGAGGTCGCGGACCGTCGCGCCGGGACTCCCTGCCCGAGCCAGGCCACCGGCCACCCCCTGCAAGGTCTGGGCGACCGCCGGACTGGCGGCCGAGGCGACGATCACCTGCGCACCGCCGGAGCCGAGGTCGATCGCCCCGTAGACCCGCCGGTCGCGGACGAGTTGTTCGGCAGCCGTGGTGTCGGCGACTTCGGTGATCACGAAGCCGCCCGGCAGCTGTCGATCGAGCGCGGCGCGGACCTGCGCGACCGCGGCGCTGGGACCCGCGACAGCGATCGGCACATCGTGGACCGACGACCGCACCGACGGCCAGGCGAAAGCGGCGAGCAACACGCTGACGATCGCCGTGAGCAGGAGCACCGCTCCGGCCACCGTGGGCCATCGTGACGGAAGGGAATCGGCGGCGAGCAGCGCCCGCGTGGTCATGTCTTCTCCTCGAGCAGGTGAGCCGGATTCAGTGCAGGGTGAGTGGGGTCTCGGCATCGACGTGGGTGAGTTTCTGCGGGTTGCGCACGTAGTAGAGGCCGGTGATACGGGTGTCCTCGACGCGCATCGCGAGAACGCCGTCCAGTTCGCCGTTCATATGCAGAGCCAGCGCGGGGCCGCCGTTGACCGTGGTCACCTCGACGGTGAGCGCGACATCGTTTCTGGTGAGTCCGCCGACGATGAAACGGGCCACCTTGTCGGCGCCGGTGACGGGGTGCGGTGTGGCCTGCTTGATACCGCCGCCGTCGCTGATGGCGACGACGTCGGGGGCCAGAATGTCCAGCAAGCCTTGCAGGTCGCGCGTCTCCAGCGCACGCCGGAACGCCTCGGCCGCCGCCTCGACCTGGCGCGCCGTCACCGACCGGCGTGGACGGCGCGCTTCGACGTGACGGCGGGCCCGGTGGGCGATCTGGTGAACCGCGCCGGGCGTCTTGTCGACCGCCGCCGCGATCTCCTCGTAGTCGAACCCGAACGCTTCACGTAGCACGAACACCGCCCGCTCGGTGGGGCTCAGTGTCTCGAGCACGAGCATCAGCGCCATCGACACGCTTTCGGCGAGTTCGACGTCCGCGGCCACGTCGGGTGTGGTGAGCAGCGGCTCCGGCAGCCAAGGGCCCACGTACGCCTCCCTGCGGCGCTGCACCGAGCGCAGCCGGTTGAGCGCCTGCCTCGTGGTGATCCGGACCAGGTAGGCGCGCGGCTCGGTGACGTGCGCCGCGTCGACTCCGACCCAACGCAACCAGGTCTCCTGCAAGACGTCGTCGGCGTCGGCCACCGAGCCGAGCATCTCGTAGGCGACGGTGAACAGCAGGTTGCGGTGGGCGAGGAACGTTTCGGTCGCCACGGCGGTGGCGTGCTCGCCGCTGTCGCGGCGTTTCGACTCCGGATCGGCCGACTGTTGCCCACCGGCTCCACTGGCTGCTTCCATGAGGTCCTCTTCTGTTGGTAATTCGATCCGGCTCATCGGAAGGTCGATACACAGCCCCGGCGCACGTCACCGCTCGCGGCGGATCGCCGAGGTCGCACGGGCGCGGCGGCAAGGGACGACGCCGCAGCACCCTCCCCGGTCGAGGTAGTTCGACCGGCGACCTCTTGTAGCGCTGTTACACAACCTGCTCGGCGGCGGCCTGCGCACCGCCACGCTGGGCCTGCAACAACTGCGGCCGGTGCTTGCCGTCCTTGGGCCAGTGGTGCGAGCCGGGCTTGCGCGCTTCGTTCGCCAAGTGCTTCACGCTGGAGAGGCAGGCGAACTCCTTGAGTTTCTTGCCCGCCAGACCGCTGAAGTACAGCGGCATCGCGGTGTCGTCCTTGCGGCCGAGCTGGAAAATTCCGGCGCCCCGGCCGAAGCTGATGCACATCGCGGGGAAGGACAGATCGATCGGCTCCGGATGCTCACCCGCGATCCGATTCAGCACCGTGTCGGCGGCATGCGCGCCGAGGCAACCCGCGGCATAGGCGCTCATCCGGAACGGCAGGTCCGACGGCGCCGCCGCATCACCGGCCGCCACGATGCGCTCATCGTCGACGCTGGTCAACGTCTCATCGGTGAGCAGCCGCCCCGCGGTGTCCGTGCTCAGCCCGCTGCGGGCGGCCAGATCCGGCACACCGAACCCGGCGGTCCAGATGGTGACCCGACTCGCCAACCCACGGCCGTCACCGAGTTCCACGGCATCGCTCGTCACCGCCGCCACCGCCGCATCCGGACCCTCCAGCACGGTGACCCCCAGCCCGGCAAGGTACTTGCGAGCCTTGCGCCGCGCCTTCGGGTGCAGGTACGGACCGACGACACCGCCACACACCAACGTGACGGCGCGCCCCCGCTCGGCCAGCTCCGCGGCGGTCTCGATGCCGCTCGGGCCGCCACCGACGACCGTCACCGGAGCTGTCATCGGCGTGTCGAAGAGCACCGACCGCAGCCGCTGCGCCGCCTCCAAAGTGGCGACCGGGTAGGCGAACTCGGCCGCGCCCGGCACTCGCGGCCCCGCGCTGCCGCTGCCTACCGCGTACACCAAGTAGTCGTAGCGAAGGCTGCCACCGTCGGCCAGCGTCACACTGCGCTCGGCCGCGTCGATCCGCGTCACGCTGTCCGCAACCAGCCGAACGCCCTCGGCCAGCACGTCCTGATAGTCGACGACCGCATCGTGGGTGCCGCCCACCAACTGATGCAACCGCAGCCGTGGGACGAAGACCTGGCGCGGATTGACGACGGTCACCCGCACGTCGTCACGCTGCGTCAGGCGATTGGCCGCCATCACCCCGGCATACCCGCCGCCGATCACGACCACATCGATGTTCTCGCTCATGGGTGTCTCCTTCGCTCCGAGAGGCTCGAGCACAAGACACCGCATCCCCGACCATCCTGACACGATGTGACGCAGATCACTGAACTATGGCCGCTGGGCGGCGCGCACCGTATCCGCACACGACAGCGCGCAGCCGCCGCATGGCCATTCGATTTCCGAGACGCCAAGCGCGCCGAGCCAGGAGCCATCGACGCAGACGTCGCAGCTCGCGCGATGCGCCGGATCAAGGACTATCTGATGCGACACCCAGGCGAGCAGACCATTCAGGTGGCCCCTGAGCATCCAGGGGATGACGCCTTGGTGTTGCCCCGGCAGGCCGTCAGCATGTTGGCCTTCATCCTGGCGCAAGCAGCAGAGGGTCGCGGTGTCACCGTGGTGCCCTCGCACGCCGAACTCACCACGCAGCAGGCGGCAGACATGCTGAACGTGTCGCGGCCTTACGTCGTGACGCTGCTGGAGACAGGCGAGATCCCCTTCCGCCTGGTGGGTCGCCATCGCCGGATCCGATACGACGACTTGAAGCAGTACCAGCAGCGAGCCGAGGTCAAGAGCCGAGCCGCGATGGACGAATTGGCGGAACTCGGCCAAGACCTCGGCATCTGACCATGGCCGCAGGTCGACTTCGTCGCGCTACAACGCGGCTTCCAGCTCGGCGCGATGCTCGGTGACCCATCGCTGTGCGGCGCGAATGCGTGCGGGCACGCCGTTCGCGCTGAGGCGCACCATGGCGGGTTCGCCGGCAACGGAGGCGATTTCGATGCCGCGCGCGCAGCGCTGCTGCCACCACAGGATCGTGTCGACGAGTTCGGCGCGTTCGTCGGTTCCGTAGGCGTCGCACATGAGGCGCAGCAGCGCGGCGGTCCTGGCAAGATCGCGGACGCCGGGACCCAGATCGAGAAACTGCCAGCAGGCATGCGCGAGATCGTGGATGCGGCGACCGGGGGCGGCGAGGTCCCAGTCCAGGAATGCCACGGGCCGGATGCCATCGCGGTACACCGTGTTCCGGGGCGAGAGGTCGTTGTGACACACCACCTCCGCAGCCCCGGCGAGGTCGGCACCCGCGGTCAGATCGTGAAACTCGCGGATCAGCTCCGCTACCTGAGACAAGGCCGCGTAGGAGCCGGTCGACGGCGAGCGGAGTCCATCGAGCGGCACCTGCCCGTCGAGGTAGGTGAGGATTTCGCGCCCTCGCTCGTCCGTACCCAGGAAGCGAGGTGCGCCCGCCCAGCCGGATTGCTCGAACCATGCGAGCAGTCCGTGCACGAAATCCGCGCGCGCGGCCGGGCGGCGGCGAACGGTGTCGCCGACCCGCACCACGACGTTGACCGAACCCCCAGGTAAGGGGACCTCGGGCACCGCTCAGCCCAGGAGTTTGGTGCGCAGCGCGTCGTCCTTTTCCAGGACCATCTGCTCGAGCCCGGCTTGGAACTGTTCCATGCGGGTGCGCAGGGAAGGGTCGTGGGCGGCGAGGATGCGGGCGGCGAGCAGGCCCGCGTTGCGGGCGCCGCCGATGGAGACGGTGGCGACCGGAACGCCTGCGGGCATCTGGACGATGGACAGCAGCGAATCCATGCCGTCGAGGTACTTCAGCGGCACCGGCACGCCGATCACCGGCAGCGGAGTCGCGGAGGCGACCATGCCCGGCAGGTGCGCCGCGCCGCCCGCGCCCGCGATGATGACCTTCAACCCGCGCCCCGCCGCCGAACGCGCGTAGTCGAGCATCCGCTGCGGGGTGCGGTGCGCCGAGACGACGCCGACCTCGAACCGGATCCCGAACTCGGCCAGCGCCTCCGCGGCGGCCTCCATGGTCGGCCAGTCCGAGTCGCTGCCCATGATCAGGCCGACCGCGGGGGCGATGGCCAGTTCCTCACTCATGCGGATCCCATCCGTCGGTCCAGATCGCGTGCGACATCCAGTGCGCCGCCCGCTCGGCCTTCTCCCTGACCTCGGCCACGTCGTCGCCGAGGATGTTGACGTGCCCGATCTTGCGATCCTGGCGCTCGCCCTTGCCGTACAGGTGCACCTTCGCCTCCGGAATCCTGGCGAACAGGTGGTGCAGCCGCTCGTCCATCGACATCTCCGGGGCCTGCGGCGCGCCGAGGATGTTCGCCATCACGGTCACCGGCGCCAGCGGCGCGGTGTCGCCGAGCGGGTAGTCCAGCACGGCGCGCAAATGCTGCTCGAACTGCCCGGTGCGGGCGCCGTCCATGCCCCAGTGCCCGGAGTTGTGCGGGCGCATGGCCAGCTCGTTCACCAGCAGCTCCCCCTCGGCGGTTTCGAACAGCTCCACCGCCATGACACCGACGACGCCGAGTTCCCCGGCGAGATTCAACGCCATGGTCTCCGCCGCGGCGGCCGTGTCCTCCGGCAGGCCGGGCGCGGGCGCGATGACGACCGCGCACTGCCCCTTGCGCTGCACGGTCTCCACCACCGGCCAGGTCGCCGCCTGCCCGAACGGCGAACGGGCCACCATCGCCGAGAGCTCTCGTTTCAGCTCGACCTTCGTCTCGGCCAGCAACCGGACGCCGTAGGCGAGCTGATCGGTGGCGATCGCCGCGGCCTCCTCGGCGGACTCGGGCATCCAGACGCCGCGCCCGTCGTAACCGCCGCGCACCGCCTTCAGCACGATCCGCCAACCGTGCTCGTCGCCGAAGCGCACCGCGTCATCGACCGAGGCCACCGGCGTGAAGGCGGGCACGGGCAGCCCGAGTTCGCTCAGTTTCACCCGCATCGCCAGCTTGTCCTGCGCGTAGACCAGCGCCTGCGGCGGCGGCTGCACGTTGACGCCTTCCGCGACCAGCGCCTCGAGGTGCTCGGTCGGCACGTGCTCGTGGTCGAAGGTCAGCGCGTGCGAGCCGACCGCCGCTTTACGCAGCGCGGTCAGATCGGTGTGGCTGCCGAGCACCACCTCCGGGCTGACCTGGGCGGCCGGGTCGTCGGGGTTCTCGGCGAGCACGCGCAGCCGCTGGCCGAGCGCGATCGCCGCCTGGTGGGTCATGCGCGCCAGCTGGCCGCCGCCGATCATGGTGACGGTGGGCATGGCCGATGGATCGAAGGAACGTGCGCTCACGTCGGACAATATTGTCATGTCCGGCGCAAATGACAGCGACCGGTACACTCCGGTCTTGTGTCATTCGTCGACGACGTGGTCAGCGTCCTCCCCCAGCCGCTGCAAGATATCGCGTACCGGCAGCGGGAATTGATCAAGTTCGCGATCGTCGGCGCGACCACGTTCGTGATCGACAGCGGCATCTTCTACGTACTCAAGTGGACGGTGCTCGCGGAGAAACCGGTCACGGCCAAGATCATTTCCGGTGTCATCGCCGTGATCGCGTCCTACATTCTGAACCGGGAATGGTCGTTCAAGAATCGCGGCGGGCGGGAACGTCATCACGAAGCGCTGCTGTTCTTCGTCGTCAGCGGCGTCGGCGTCGTTCTCGCCTTCACCCCGCTGTGGATTTCCAGCTACGTCTTCGACCTGCGCCAGCCCAACGTGAGCTTCACGGTCGAGAACATCGCCGACTTCATCAGCGCGTTCATCATCGGCAATCTGCTGCAGATGGCGTTCCGTTTCTGGGCGATGCGCCGCTGGGTCTTCCCGGACGAAATGAGCGAACTGGAAGCGGAATTCGTCGACCTCGTGGAAGAGGAACTCGGCCGCGGCTGAGTCACCGCGGCTCGGGCGCCACCGAGCTGGCCGGACGGGCCTTCGAACCGAGGAACACCGCGAACAGCGCGGGCCTGCGCCGCTGCAATTCCAGCCGCCCGCCGTCCGCCTCGACCAGCGCCCGCGCCAGCGCCAGCCCGACACCGGTGGAACCGCCCGCGGAGAAACCCCGGTCGAAGATGTGCGGGGCCAGCTCGTCGCGCACCCCGTGCCCCTCGTCGGCAACCTCGACGCACACCAGCGGCTCGCGATCGGCTCCTGGCCGCACCGAACGCACCGACACCGTGCACGTGCCACCGCCGTGCATGAGCGCGTTGTCCACCAGCACCGCCACCGCCTCGCGCAGGCGCGAACCCGTGATCGGGGCGCGCAACGACTCGTCGCCGGTGAGCGTGAGCGTGCGGCCCGCCTCGGTGAACGGGTGCTTCCATTCGGCCACGACGCCGCGCAGCTCGTCCATCACCGGAACCGGATCGCGGTCGGCCGCGTCCTCGTCGCGGGAGGCGCGGACCAGGTCGTCGATCGCGTCGGTGAGCCGGTCGACCTGGGCCATCGCCTCCTCGGCCTCGTGCACCACCTCCGGGTCGGCGTGCGCGGACAACTCGTCCAGGCGCAACCGCACGGCGGTCAACCTGCTGCGCAGCTGATGGGAGACGTCCGCCACCAACGCGTGTTCGCGTTGGAGTCGTCCGGCGATCTCCACCGTCGCCGAGTCGAGCACGTCGGAGACGCGATCCAGTTCGGAGATGCCGTGCCTGCGCGGGTCGGGCCGGAAATCGCCCATGGCCAGCCGCGCCGCGCGCGCGGCGACGTCCCGGAGCGGATCGGCCACCCGCCGGGCGGTGACCACCGCGACCGACACCGCCGCGCCGAGCGAGGCGAGCACCGCCAGCGCGACCACCGCGACCGCTTGACGCTGCATGGCGTGCATCGGTGCGGATGGCACCTCCAGGCGCAGCGACGCGGACTTGCCCATCGACAGCGACTCGACCAGCGGGTCGGACACCTGGGCGACACCGATGTCGCGACGCACCGCGTTGTCCTGCCGCGAGGGATAGACGATGGTGAGCCGGCCGTTCTCGGGCACCAGCGGCGCCACCGACCGGACATCCAGCTCGCCGGAGACGGTGCCGTCGCGTTCCTGCGCGATGATCTCGGCGGCGATCCGGTCCAGCCGGTTCTGCAGGTCGTTGCGCGTGATGTCCTCCACCCACAACCACGCCGTGTAGATGAGCGGCACGCCGAGCACCACCGTGGTGAGGGTCAGCACGGTGAGCATGGAACGCAGGATGCGGCGGCGCACGTCAGTCGGTGTTCAGCCGGAATCCGACACCGCGGACGGTGACGATGCGCCGTTCGGCCATGGGGCCCTCGTCCCCGATCTTGCGGCGCAACCAGGACATGTGCATGTCCAACGTCTTGGAACCGCGCAACTCCGCGTCGCCCCAGACCTCGCGCAGGATGGTCTCGCGCGGCACCACCTGACCTGCCCGGTCGATCAGCACCTTGAGCAGCTCGTATTCCTTGTTCGCCAAGCCGATTTCGACCCCGTTGACCAGGACGCGCCGGGCGGCAGGCTCCAGCCGGATACCGCCCACCTCCACCGTGTCGTCGCCGATCCCGCTGCGCCGCAACAGCGCTCGCACCCGGGCGAGCAGCTCGGCGAGGCGGAACGGCTTGCCCACGTAGTCGTCGGCGCCCGCGTCCAGCCCCACGACGAAATCCACCTCGTCGGTGCGCGCGGTGAGCATCAGCACGGCCAGATCGGCGCCGCGGGCGCGCACCTGACGGCACACCTCCAGCCCGTCCATGCCGGGCAGACCGAGATCGAGAATGAGCAGGTCGTGCCCGCCTTCCAGGGCCCGCTGCAGCACCGCGGGGCCGAAACTCTCGACGGTCACCGAGTAGCCCTCGCGGCCGAGCGCGCGCGACAACGGGGCCGCGATGGCGTCGTCGTCCTCGGCCAGCAGTACAGCGGTCATACGCCCAGGTTACGGGCTCACCGGTAGCTGCGGCGGTCGTCCCAGCGCTCGTCGCGCCCGTCCCGGTGGCGTTCGACCTCGAACACTTGGTGGTACAGCAGCGAATGCACCTGCTGGACCGAGGGGATGTCGTCGTATTCCAGCGGCTCCGACGAGGACGACTCGATGATCAAGGTCCCGGTGCCGAGCAGCCGATCGAAAAGCCCGTGCCGGAACTGCACGCTGGAGATCCGGCTCATCGGGATGTCGATGCCGCTGTGGGTGAGCACGCCCTGACGCACCAGCACCCGCCGGTCGGTGACGATGAAATGCGTCGACTTCCAGCTGATAATCGGTACGGCGCAACGCCATAGCAGAATCGCCACATACACCACGAGCACCGTGATGAGCAGCGCCGAGCCGGTGGTGCCGGTGGCCTTCTGCGAAATGAGTCCCCCTGCGAAACCCGCGAGAGCGGTGGCCACGATGAGTGTCACGATCGGCCAGAAGAGCATCTTCCAATGCGGGTGGCGATGCAGCAGCAACCGTTCGTCGGGCGCCAGCACATCCTCGGGATAACCCATGTCAGGAACACTACCGCGTCGAGATGCCGGAACGGCTGACACCGCAGCGCGTCATGCTGCACAATCAGCACCCTGCGTGTGACGATTCCGCGCAGTGGCTCTCTGTATCGCGCAACGCCCGGCTCACCATCATCGCCGATTCCGACCGTGGAGGAACGCGTGACCAAAGACCTGACCCCGCTGCAGATCCTGGCCGAACTCGAACCCGTCGCCGAAGCGAACGTCCACCGGCACCTGTCCATGGCGAAAGACTGGAATCCGCACGACTACGTGCCGTGGAGCGAGGGCCGCAACTTCGCCGCCCTCGGCGGCGAGGACTGGGCGCCGGAGCAATCGCGTCTCGGCGAGGTCGCCAGGGTCGCCATGATCACCAACCTGCTCACCGAGGACAACCTGCCCTCCTACCACCGCGAGATCGCCGAGAACTTCTCCCAGGACGGCGCATGGGGCACCTGGGTCGATCGCTGGACCGCCGAGGAGAACCGCCACGGCATCGCCATGCGGGACTACCTGGTCGTCACCCGCGCCGTGGACCCGGTCGCCCTGGAAGACGCTCGGATGGTGCACATGAGCAACGGCGTCCAGTCGCCGGACGGGTGGGGCGGATTCCTGGCGAGCGTCGCCTACGTCACCTTCCAGGAACTGGCCACCCGTGTCTCGCACCGCAATACCGGCAAGGCGTGTGAGGACGCCGTGGCCGATCGCCTGCTCCAGCGCATCGCCGCAGACGAGAACCTGCACATGATCTTCTATCGCTCGGTGTGCGGCGCGGCGCTGGACCTGGTCCCCGATCAGGCCATGCCCGCGATCACCAAGATCGTGACGAACTTCCTGATGCCAGGCGCCGGGATGCCCAATTTCCGCCGCTACGGCGTGCTGATGGCCAAGCACGGCATCTACGACCTGCGCCAGCACCTGGACGAGGTCCTCGAACCGGTGCTCAAGCAGTGGAACGTCTTCGAACGCGCGGATTTCGGGCCGCGCGGCGAGCAAGCGCGCGACGAACTGGGCGAGTTCCTGGAGAAACTGGGCAAGAACGTGATCAAGTTCGAGGAGCAGCGCGATCGCGCGCTCGCCAGGGACGCCGCTCGCGGCGCCGTCCAGCCCGTCTGAGACCGCGGCCGATCAGGGCGGCGGATGTCCTCAGTACTGGGCGCGCAGATGCGTCACGTCGCCCGCCGACACCGCTTCGCCGCCGATGATCAGGCGGCCGTAGTCGTCGACGCCCTCGGCGATGCCGGTGAGCATCCGGCCGCCGGGCAGTTCGGCGCGGACCTCCGTGCCGATCGTGGCGCAGCGCTCGCGGTAGGCGGCGGCCAGTTCGTCGGTCGCCCAGTCCGCGTCGCGCCAAGCGGTGAAGCGCTGTGCGAACTCGGTCAGCAGAGACCGCACGAGCACCGTGCGATCGGTCTGCCGCGCGCCCGCGACGGTCAGCGACGTCGCGTGCGGCACCGGCAGTTCTTCCCGGGTCAGACTCACATTGAGCCCCAGCCCGATCACGACGGCGGGCGCGCCGCCCCCGCTCGCGGCGACCTCGGCCAGGATGCCCGCCACCTTGCGGCCGTCGATCAGCACGTCGTTGGGCCACTTGAGCTCCGCGGCCACGCCCGCCGTGGTCCGCAGCGCGTCGACCACGGCGACGCCGGTGAGCAGCGCCAGCCAGGCCAGCGAGGCGGGGCCGATCCCGGGCAGACGCACGAGTATCGACATCGCCAGCTGCGCCCGCGGCGGGCTCACCCAGGCACGCGCGTGCCTGCCACGCCCCCGCACTTGGGTTTCCGCCAGCAGAACCACGCGGTCGGCGGCCGGATCGGCCGCCAGCGCGATCAGATCCGCGTTCGTGGACCCGGTCGACTCCACCACGTCGATCCGCGAGAAGAACGACAGTTCGGGCGAGTCGACGGCACTGCGCCGCAACTGCTCTGCATCCAACGGTGGCCTCTGCACACCGGCAGGCTACTCGCCGCGCGGCGGCTATCCGGCGAGGTCGTATCCGGAGACGACCGGGTCGCGGGCAGCCATGCCCGCGCCGTCGTCCTCCCGCTCGCCTTCCCCGGTCTCCGTCCAGCGCTCCGGCTCGCCGTACTTCGCGGCCGTCTCGGTGGTCCGCGTCCACGCCGCCGCGGCGGCGTATTCGGCGAACGTTCTACCCCATTCCCACATGACGCGCTCCTCCCCTGAGCCCGGAATCGTTCCCTCAGGGTAGCCGGGCCCAACCGGCGGGCGATACTCATTTTCCGCCTCGCCAACCCTGCTACCGACCAGGAAGTTTGCCTCCGAAATCTGATCTAGCTGCGGTTTTCTACTCGTCGGTAGCCCCACTCTGGGTTACAGACACGCACTGGCACTGGTTACACTCCGAAGCCATGACGAGTGTCCAGCAGCAGCCCGCATCAGGTCCCGCGGGTTCCCCCGATATCCACACCACCGCTGGGAAGCTGGCTGACCTGCGGAATCGGCTGGAAGAGGCCAAGCACCCGATGGGCGAGGCCGCGGTCGACAAGGTGCACGCGAAGGGCAAGATGACCGCCCGCGAGCGCATCCTCGCCCTGCTGGACGAAGGCTCGTTCGTCGAACTCGACGCCTTGGCCCGCCACCGCAGCGTGAACTTCGGCCTGGAGAACAACCGCCCGCTCGGCGACGGCGTTGTGACCGGTTACGGCACCATCGACGGCCGCGACGTCTGCATCTTCAGCCAGGACGTCACCGTGTTCGGCGGCAGCCTCGGCGAGGTCTACGGCGAGAAGATCGTCAAGGTCATGGACCTGGCCCTGAAGACGGGCCGTCCGCTGATCGGCATCAACGAGGGCGCGGGCGCGCGCATCCAGGAGGGCGTGGTCTCCCTCGGCCTCTACGGCGAGATCTTCCACCGCAACATCCAGGCCTCCGGAGTAATCCCGCAGATCTCGCTGATCATGGGCCCCGCCGCCGGCGGCCACGTGTACTCCCCCGCGCTGACCGACTTCGTCGTGATGGTCGACGGCAGCAGCCAGATGTTCGTGACCGGCCCCGACGTCATCAAGACGGTCACCGGCGAGGACGTCACCATGGAGGACCTCGGCGGCGCGCACACGCACATGACCAAGTCCGGCGTGGCGCACTACGTCGCCTCCGGCGAGCAGGACGCCCTGGACTATGTCAAGGACCTGCTGTCCTACCTGCCCAGCAACAACCGGGCCGAGGCCCCGCGGTTCCCGGCCACCGATCCGATCGATGGCGCGATCGAGGACTCGCTCACCGAAGAAGACCTCGAGCTGGACACGATCATCCCGGACTCGCCGAACCAGCCCTACGACATGCATGAGGTGATCCGTCGCCTGCTCGACGACGACGAGTTCCTCGAGGTGCAGGCCGAGCGCGCGATGAACATCATCGTCGGCTTCGGCCGGATCGACGGGCGCAGCGTCGGCATCGTGGCCAACCAGCCCACCCAGTTCGCCGGCTGCCTCGACATCGACGCCTCGGAGAAGGCCGCGCGCTTCGTGCGCACCTGCGACGCGTTCAACATCCCGATCATCACCCTGGTCGACGTGCCGGGCTTCCTGCCCGGCACCGGACAGGAATACAACGGCATCATCCGCCGCGGCGCGAAGCTGCTGTACGCCTACGGTGAGGCCACTGTGGGCAAAATCACGATCATCACCCGCAAGGCCTACGGCGGCGCCTACGACGTCATGGGTTCCAAGCACATGGGCGCCGACGTGAACCTCGCCTGGCCGACCGCGCAGATCGCCGTCATGGGCGCTTCCGGCGCCGTGGGCTTCGTCTACCGCAAGCAGCTGCAGCAGGCCGCCAAGGACGGCGCGGACGTCGATGCGCTGCGGCTCGAGCTCCAGAACGAGTACGAGGACACGCTCGTGAACCCGTACGTCGCCGCCGAGCGCGGCTACGTGGACGCGGTCATTCCGCCCTCGCACACCCGCGGCCAGATCGTCTCCGCGCTGCGGCTGCTCGAGCGCAAGATGGTGACTCTGCCGCCGAAGAAACACGGCAACATCCCGCTGTGATCGAGCGATACCCTCGATAAGCCGCGCGCAAAGGGTGGCATCGGCCTCGGTAACACTTACGCTGGCGTGTACCGGCTTGTTGCAGAGAAGCAATGAGTGCCTCCGAGGACGATTGCTTCATCCATAACTTGTCGGAAAACGGGAACAGCCTGATCAGTTCCGCTGATAGAGGCGAAGAGAGGACCTGGCACTGTGACGACCGTGGCAGAAGAAGATGTGTTGAGCGCCGTCGAACTGGATCTCACAGTCGACCCGATCGCGGACGAGGCCGGGTCGGCCGGCTCGAACGCGGCAGCGCAATCCACCGAGGCCACCCCGGAGCCGTTCTTCCGTGTCGTGAAGGGCTCGCCGACCGACGAGGAACTCGCCGCGCTGGTGTGCGTGCTTTCCGCCGTCGCGAACAGCGCGGCGCCGGCCGGTCCGACCGGCCCGCCGGACCTGTGGGGTCACCCGACGCTGCTGCATCGCGGCGCTTCCCCGTTCTCCCCGTACTCCTTCCCGCAGTTGTCCCACCTGCGCGGGTGACGCGGCTGATCCTGGCCTCCGCGTCACCGGCCCGCCGGGAGGTGCTCCGCTCGGCGGGCATCGACCCGATCGTCCGGGTCTCCGCCGTGGACGAGGACGCGGTCGCCGCGGCCCTTCCCGCCGGCACCCCTCCGCAGGGCGTCGTGGTGGAGCTTGCGCGCGCCAAAGCGGCGGCCGTCGCCGCAGCGATCCCGGAGTTCGCCGACGATTGCGTTGTGGTGGCCTGTGATTCCATGCTGCTCGTGGACGGCGAGTTGCAGGGGAAGCCGCACACCCCCGAGGTCGCTCGCGCGCGCTGGGGCGACATGGCGGGGCGCAGCGCGGATCTGGTCACCGGCCACTGCGTGGTGCGGATGCGCGAGGGCGGGATCATCGCCGAGGCGGTCGACTGCAGCAGCACCACCGTGCATTTCGCCAAGCCGGAGCCGGACGAGCTGGACGCCTACATCGCCACCGGCGAGCCGCTCGAGGTGGCGGGCGCGTTCACCCTCGACGGACTCGGCGGCTGGTTCGTCGATCGCATCGATGGCGACCCGTCCAGCGTCATCGGCATCGGGCTACCACTGCTGCGCCGATTGCTTGGCGATGTTGGGATCGGCGTTACGCAGTTGTGGGGCCATACGGCCTGACGGCGTGGTCAACGCCTCGGCGTCACCGCCGGGGGGCACCTTCGCCGTCTCCTGGGCCTCCGCGCGCTGCGCCGCGATGAGTTCCAGCCGGGCCACGCACAGCTCGGGCTCGACGAACGGATGCATCCGCACGTCGATCCCCTGCGCGCCGCCTCGGCGCAGCACGTCTTCGAGCAGCCCCAGGTGCACGCCGCAGACCACGTCGGAATGCGTCCGCGCGAGTTCGCGCAGCGGACACGCCGTCATCCGGATCAGCACCTTCCCCTCGTGCTCCGGGGAAGTGTCGCGCTCGGGCGCGAAACCCAGTTCCGACATCAACGTCATCGTGAGGTCCTTGGCGTCCTCCAGCGACTCGACCCGATGGTCACCGACGTCGAGTCTGCTGCCCCAAGCGCGGCCCGCCGCATTCGCCGCCTCCGCTCTGCGCCGGGGATCGGGGCCGAGCTGGTCGGCGAGCACCTGCGCCAAGTCCTGGTAGCCGACTGATCGCTGCACCGCGCTGTATCCGATGCGCGGTCGCCCGCGGCCACGCGGCGGCTGCTGGAACTGCCGGACGAGGGATTCCCTGGTGAGCACGTCGAGATGGAAGCGGACCGTGGTGACGTGCTGTCCGGTGATTCTGGCCAGTTCCTGGGCGTCGAGAGGCTCGCTGGCGCCACGTAGGATCGCGAGCAGTCGCCGCCGCGGCCAAGAATCGGACATAGCTCACCCCTCCTCCCGGGAGACTTTATCGGATGTAGGTGCCCTTTATTCGGCCCTCATCCGATTTGTGATCTGAAACGAGAGTCACTGTCGCCCCACAACTACCCTCGTTGTGAGACCTCGAACCGCCGCCACCGCCGTCCACCCATGCGTGAAGGACCCAACACCGTGCCCGTCGCTCCGGACCCTCATCCCTCACTCCGTTCCTACGCACACCCTCACCGACTAGTAACCACGGAGTGGCTGTCGGCAAACATAGGCGCGCGGGGACTCAAGATCATCGAGGCCAACGAGGACACGCTGCTCTACGACATCGGGCACGTTCCGGGCGCCACCAAACTGGATTGGCGAAGCGATCTGAACGATCCGGTCACGCGCGACTATATCGACGGAACGCGCTTCACCGAACTGATGCGCGCGAAAGGCATCAATCGTGACGACACGGTTGTGATCTACGGCGACCGGGGCAACACCCAGGCGGCGCACGCGGCCTGGGTGTTCACCCTGTTCGGACACGAAGACGTGCGCCTGCTCGACGGCGGCCGCGCGGCGTGGATCTCCGAGGGACGCGACACGACGTTCGAGCCCGACTACCCGGTGCGCAGCGACTATCCGGCCGTACGCCGCGACGACGGCACCTTTCGCGCCTTCCGCGAGGACGTGCTCGCCCACCTCGGCAAACCGGTGCTCGACGTACGCTCCGCCGAGGAGTACTCCGGCGCGCCCGCGCTGGGACCGGCCGATCCGGAAGGCGCGGCATTGCGCGGCGGCCACATCCCGAGCGCGTCGAACATTCCGTGGTCGGAGGCGCTCACCGCCGACGGGCGTTTCCGCTCCCGCACCGAACTCGAGGACGTCTACCGCGCGTTGACCGGTGCGGACGAGGTGATCGTCTACAGTCGAGTCGGCGCGCGATCCGGTCACAGCTGGTTCGTCCTGACCTACCTGCTCGGACGGCGCGGCGTACGCAACTACGACGGGTCGTGGACCGAGTGGGGGAACTCGGTGCGCATGCCGATCGCCACGGGCGGCGAACCCGGCGAAGTCCCCGCGCGCGCCGGGTCGCGACGCACGCGGAGCAGGTAGCCGGGGTGTCTCCCAAACACAGGACGCGTACGTTGTGATCCGCGACCTACTGTTCAGTAGGGCTAGCCGAGTTCGGCGACTGTTGGCAGACTGCCTACACTCGCCCGAGACGTAAGTTTGTCGATTACGGGAGCGGAGCCTGCGCAGCGACCCCACCCCCCGGCGAAGCGACCAGAAGAATGCACACAGGAGGCTCAGTGCCCAGCCATGCCAGCGCGCGGATCACAAAGGTACTCGTAGCTAACCGAGGCGAGATCGCCGTGCGCGTGATCCGGGCGGCCAAGGACGCCGGTATCGGCAGCGTCGCCGTTTACGCCGAGCCGGATGCCGATGCCCCGTTCGTCAAGCTCGCCGACGAGGCCTTCGCCCTCGGCGGGCAGACCTCGGCCGAGTCGTACCTGGTCTTCGACAAGATCCTCGACGCAGCGGCCAAGTCCGGCGCCGACGCCATCCACCCCGGCTACGGCTTCCTGTCGGAGAACGCCGACTTCGCCCAGGCCGTCATCGACGCAGGGCTGATCTGGATCGGCCCCTCGCCCCAATCCATCCGCGACCTGGGCGACAAGGTCACCGCCCGGCACATCGCCGAGCGCGCGAAGGCGCCGATGGCCGCGGGCACCAAGGACCCGGTCAAGGACGCGAGCGAGGTCGTCGAGTTCGCGAAGACCTACGGCGTGCCGGTCGCCATCAAGGCGGCGTTCGGCGGCGGTGGCCGCGGCATGAAGGTCGCGCACTCCATCGAGGAGATCCCCGAGCTCTACGACTCGGCCGTGCGCGAGGCGACCGCCGCCTTCGGTCGCGGCGAGTGCTTCGTCGAGCAGTACCTGGACAAGGCCCGCCACGTCGAGGCGCAGGTCATCGCCGACAAGCACGGCAACGTCATCGTCGCGGGCACCCGCGACTGCTCGCTGCAGCGGCGCTTCCAGAAGCTGGTCGAGGAGGCCCCGGCGCCGTTCCTGTCCGACGAAGTGCGCGCGAAGATCCACGCCTCGGCCAAGGCCATTTGCAAGGAAGCCGGTTACTACGGCGCGGGCACCGTCGAGTACCTGGTGCAGGGCGAGACCGTCTCCTTCCTCGAGGTGAACACCCGGCTGCAGGTCGAGCACCCGGTCACCGAGGAGACCGCGGGGATCGACCTGGTGCGCCAGCAGTTCCGCATCGCCAACGGCGAGAAGCTGGAGATCACCGAGGACCCGACGCCGCGCGGCCACGCCTTCGAGTTCCGCATCAACGGCGAGGACGCCGGCCGCAACTTCCTGCCCGCCCCCGGCCCGGTTACCGTGTACAAGGAGCCCGCCGGCCCCGGTGTCCGCGTGGACTCCGGCGTGGTGGCCGGCAGCGTGATCGGCGGGCAGTTCGACTCGATGCTGGCCAAGCTGATCGTCACCGGCGAGAACCGCACGCAGGCGCTGGAGCGGGCGCGGCGCGCGCTGGCCGAGTTCGAGGTCGACGGTCTGGCCACGGTCATCCCGTTCCACCGGGCGATCGTCGAGGATCCGGCGTTCATCGGTGACGGCGAGAAGTTCGACGTCTACACCAAGTGGATCGAAACCGAGTGGGTCAACACCATCGAGCCCTTCACCGGCTCGGGCGCCCCGGCCGACGAGGACGAGGAGGCGCCGCGGCAGAAGGTGGTCGTCGAGGTCGGCGGCCGCCGGGTCGAGGTGTCGCTGCCGGGCAACTTCACCGTCGGCGCGGGAGCGGCCGGAGCCGCGGGCAACGGCGCGGGCGTGATCCGCAAGAAGCCCAAGCCGCGCAAGCGTGGCGGCGCGGGTGGCGGCGCGGCCTCCGGTGACGCGGTCACCGCTCCGATGCAGGGCACCGTCGTCAAGGTCGCCGTCGAAGAGGGCCAGTCGGTCGAGGCGGGCGATCTGATCGTGGTGCTCGAGGCCATGAAGATGGAGAATCCGGTCAACGCGCACAAGGCGGGTGTGGTCACCGGCCTGTCCGTGGAGGCGGGCGCGGCGATCACCCAGGGCACCGTTCTGGCGGAGATCAAGTAGTACCCGGCGCAGGCCGGGACACGGGCGGGGGGGGGCCCCCCGGCCCCCCCCCCCCACGATTGTTAAGACGCCGGGCCCCCCCCCTCAACC